>NZ_JBQAHG010000003.1:0-642222 GCF_051916765.1 Bacillus cereus group sp. MYBK15-3 | reverse complement strand
AATATATTCTGGATCTGCATTTAAGCCTGTACCAACTGCAGTTGCCCCCATATTTACTTCATATAAATGTTGACGCGATTGTTGAATTCGTTTCATATCACGTTCAAGTACGCGAGAGTATGCTTTAAACTCTTGTCCAAGACGAATTGGCACCGCATCTTGTAAATGTGTACGCCCCATTTTAATAACATGGTCAAACTGTTCTGCTTTTAATTCAAATACATCATGCATATAACCCATCGTTTGTAATAAGCCTTCTAATGCATTTAACGTCGCGATATGAATCGCCGTTGGGAATGCATCATTTGTTGATTGGGCCATATTTACATGGCTATTTGGACTAATATAATGATAGTCTCCCTTTTCCATTCCTAATAATTCAAGAGCACGATTGGCAATGACTTCATTTGCATTCATGTTCATTGAAGTACCTGCTCCACCCTGAATTGGATCGACGATGAAATGATCGTGCCATTTTCCATCAAGAATTTCTTGAGCAGCTTCTGCGATCGCGCCACCCTTGTTCAATTCCAATCTTCCTACATCTGTATTAGCAAGCGCTGCTGCTTTTTTTACAATTGCGAACGCTCTAATTAAACTTTCATGAATTTTATACCCTGTAATCGGGAAATTTTCAACAGCGCGTAAAGTCTGAATTCCGTAATATGCCTCAATAGGTAATTCCTTTCCTCCCAAAAAATCATTCTCCACTCGCACGTTCTTGTTTGTCATTGCCATTTTAATTTCTCCCCCATATTAAATGTAAAACCTAAATAAATCATATGAAGTCATTACCAATCCTTATCAGATTTTATTGTTAAATCGTAGACTAAAGGCTCTTCAATAATTTTTTTAATCTCTTCTAATTTATTAGTTTTCCCAAGCGCCCACATCAATTTTGCTATGATGGCTTCCGTATTCATATCTCCAGACAATATTACTTGATGTTGTGCCACTTTCCGTCCTACTTCATAGAGAAGTATGTCTTCTCCTTCTTCCAGGCATTGAGTAGTAATCACTACAGCAATCCCCATTTCAGTCAACTCTTGAATTTTCGAAAGCAAGTTCCTTCCTTCAAAAGGTAATCCACCGTTTCCAAAACTTTCAATAATAATTCCTTTATACAAATCTTTTAAGCAATCAAATATCTCTGGCTTTGTACCTGGATACAATTTCATAAGAAAAACATCCGTACATAAATTAGTATTTATTGAAAGTTCATTATGGGGGGACGTTGGCTTCCAATGATATTTCACTTCATTTTCATTTACCTCAGCAACATATGGATAATTCACACTTTCAAATGCATCATAACTTTTTGTTCGCATTTTAACTGCTCTCGTCCCAATAATCACCCTACTATCAAAAACAATAAACACACCGCCAACATCCTCACAGGCAAATCTAAGAGCATCAGCTACATTTTTCTTTGCATCTGTCTTTTTAAAACTAATAGGTACTTGTGAACCTGTTAAAACAACTGGTTTTCTTAAACCTTGCAGCATATAAGATAACGCGGAAGATGTATAAGCTAACGTATCCGTTCCATGTGTAATCACAAACCCGTCATAGTCATCATAGTGATTAAAAACAGCATTAGCTATTTCTTTCCAGTGCTCAGGTTGCATATTGGTACTATCAATATTCATTAAGATTTTGCAATCTATTTCTAAGTTTCGAGAAGACTTCGAAAAATAATTCAATAATTCCTCAGCAGACAATCCTGGAACAAGCCCCTCATTCCCCTCCACAGATGCAATTGTCCCACCAGTTGCAAGTAATAAAATTTTCTTCATACACAACCCCTCCATAAAATAAACAACGATATATCGTTCGCATAATGCGTATTTATATTTATCATTATAGAACTTAATTTGAATTAATCAAGATTTTGTATTCAATACGCGTACTTTTTTTCTATTCTTGATTCTTTTTCTATGCTATAATTAATTTAATAAAATTAGATGGGGTATGAGACGAATGCTGGAACGTTTATCTAAATTAAGAAAAAATCAAAAATGGTCCTTACAAGAGACAGCAGATCGACTTGGGATTGCGAAAAGCACCTATGCTGGTTATGAAAATGGTTATAGATTACCTTCATTACAATCTTTATCTAAAATAGCCGATTTATTTGATACATCTGTAGATTATATATTAGGTCGAATTGAACATTCACATCAAAACAAAGATGTAATTGATATTACAAGACTCCTAAACGATCCAGATGCAACACTTTTAGTAGATGGAGAAGCACTGTCAACAGAAGAGATAATAGATTTTATTGCTTTTGTGAGAAGTAAACGAGAACTAAGTTCCAAGAGAATAGAAAATATTGAACCAACATGTAAAAGTTAATTCAATAAAAAACGAAGACACTGCACTCTTTAAACTTAGAAATACTTAGACAATTAATTTGTAAACGGTTTATATAATGGATTCTTAGCAGCTGGCCTCATTTGGGGACTTATACTTGGAAACAATCCCATTGGTTATATGATTCAATTATTTTTCATCATTTGTGTGGGGTAGCAGCTATTTTCGGAGGTCTCACATCCAATAAATCAATTATCATGAAACAAGGACTTCTCGCTATTTTAGCGTTGCTTGCCCTTTTATCTGTCATATAGAACTAAAGCTTTTCAATAAAGGAACTCACTTTTGAAGAATACGCCATTCTTTCTGTAGATTTATAAGAAAGAATGGCGTTTTTGTATGTCTATTTCTGTATCGAGAGAATTTGAAAGTATAACAGAATTCAAACAAGAATTAGCAAAGTATATCAAGTACTATAATCATGAAAGAATCAAGGAAAAATAAAAGGGAATGAATCCGGTATTGTACTAGGCTCATTCCCTAGAGGCTACTTAACAAACCGACCTTTCTAACTTTCGGGGACACAGTCTATTTGAAGTGCTACAAGCAACGAATTTACTATTTTAAAGTTAAGTGTTTAACCTTGAAGTACTTAATTCTTTTTTCCAGACAAAGCATACATTATATCTTGATGCTTTATTGTCCTCTTATAATTATGTGGTATCGGGAATTTGTTTCGTTGTTCTTTTATTATAATTATGATTACTATAAGTGATAAAGCTACAGGTATAAAAACGATTAACAAAGCATCTTAATGTTTATGAAATTCTTTGTTAATCGTTTCTCTTCTCCCTAATCTTCTGCGAGACTATATTTTTTATTAAAATTTCCCATATCTTATTTGATTTATTCTGTGACACCAGATTGGGTTACTTTTACATCAGCTGTTACACGAAAACGTAAATCTTTATAGGATTCTTCCCATTCTTGACTGTTCCATTTTCTTACGTGAGTTCTACCAAGCTTTCTAAGTCCTATAGGATCTGTGTCTTTTTTAATAAATCTCTTTATCAATGTAGTTGCTTTTTTTTCTATTTCTTTTTCCATAATTTTTTCTAATTTTTTTATTTCTTTAGGATTATCTAGATTTTTTGTTTTTGTAAATTCTTGAATTTCAGCTTTAACTTGAATATGAGCATTTACGAATGGATGCTTACTATTCCCCTCCATCTTATATTTTGTTCTAGCTTTTATATTCTCTATCGTAGCGTAAGTATTTGAAGAACCAGGTAGTTTGAATTGGTATGTACCTTGTTTAAAATTATCTGTCAACAATTTAAATACAAATAAATCTTTAGGGTTCACTTTATCAACCATTTTACATCTTTTAAAAAGTGCTATTCCATCTAACTCCAACACGTTACCTTTTTTAGATATTATCGGTAAATAGGAATCTCTCGCATCATCATTAAGTTGGTTTAAAAACATAAAAAAATTTGTTTTGGGCTGCGTTCCATTGTCCATATTTTGCTCCAGTAAAGAGGATAGATAGGAAGCAATTTCTTTTTCTTTAGAATAGTTCCCCTTTAATAGTGATTCCCCTTTTACATTTGTAATTGCTAAATAAATTGCATTTCCTACACTAGGATTTCGGTTCAAAGTCTCTAAAATTTCCTGCATTCCCTTTTCAATTATTTTTTCATTAAATATAATAACACGCAATTGCCCCAACTCTAGAGGTCCAGAAGATTTTTCGGATGCTCTTGCAAGAACTTCTCTACCAGTCTGGCCTGATGCTGAATAGATTTTTGTTTCACCTTCCCCGCCTCCTTTATAAGCTGAAATCGCAAAGGTTCCTTTTAGCTTACCTTCTGCTTCGGTATCATATGCCGCAACTTGAACTAAGTCAATGTCATCCACAATTTTCGTTTTAGCACAACCTATTAAGAAGACACTTAATATAAGGAAAAGTATCCATCGCTTCATGTTTATCTCCTTAACTTTATTTTGGCCGTTTGAATTAGCCATAGTACAGGTAGGTATACATATATATATACAAAGCCCATTTGACCTGTCCAAGTATTTAATAAGTTAATTTTATTACGATTATTCAAGAAAAATGATAAAACAAAGATGAATAGGATGATAACTGGCAAAACATATTTTTGCTTTATTCCCAGTGCCTCTTTTATACCACGACTTACTCCCCATAATGTAAAGGAAACATTGGGTAATATAAAAAAAGCCCAAACAGAAACAATAATGTATTCAAACCGCTCTATAAAGGGAAATTGTATAATTTTAATCATGCTTAAATATGCCCATATCGCACTCGCTAGTTGTTTTTCACTAAAAAATGCAAGAGTTAAAATCATAAGGTATGTGTAGACAATAGTCGTTACTAAATTTGCATAGTGCGCATATTTTTGAGACGTTTTTGCCTTTTTAATAAATGGGTAGTACAGCAATAACATTTCAAATCCAAAAAAACTAAACATATTTCCTTTCATTCCTTTCATAATTTCTAGGAATGAATGCTGTGCAATTGGAAATAAATTCTGGAAATCTGCATACTGCAAAGGATAAAAAAATGTGAAGATTAGAATGCTTGGGATAACGATTCCAAAGAAGCCGATTCCGGCAACTACACGAAATCCTCCAGTAACAATGTAATAACATAGACCCAAAAAAGCCCCTGCTATAACCCAAGATGAAATTGAAGGAAACATCCAAACATGTACTACTTCGATATAAGTATGTAGTGTTGTTGCACCTAACAATACAATATAGGATAAAAAAATGAAGTTGAGCAATCCACCAATCCATTTTCCAAGTACGTTTTGATTGATTGCAATGATGTCTCCATTACCCTGATTTAAAATCTGATATATGATCCAAATCATAACATTAACAGATATTCCAAAAAGTAGCGTGCTAATCCACGCATCATTTCCAACTAATTTTGCACTAATCCTTTCAAAACCAAGCATACCAACTCCCAACTGTATAGTAATAATTAAAAAAAATACCATATATGGCGAGACTTGATACTCAATTGGGATCTGTTTCATAATGCTCCTCCCTGTTAAATTCAATCATCAAAATCATTTCGTGATATGATTTTATTTTTCTCTACCTCTTCTGGATTAAAGCGAAAACGCTGTTTAGACCTTGAAAAAATAGGACGTCGAAACATCGCTGAGATCGGCAAACGGATAATGCTGTCTTTCCAATCTGTAGGGCGTGTAGGATAAAAAGGAAACAAATAAGGACGTCTTAATGATTCTGTACGTAATAAGCGTGCTAAAAGGAAAGAACTTGTTAAAACAATTCCTAATAAGCCCAGCAGGTGTGCAGATATTATAAAAGGAAAACGAATTACTCGAATTGTATTACCAATTCGATATATTGGTGCTGTAAATGAACTAAGAGCTGAAAGTGCAACAATGATAATAAGTACGTTACTTGTAAGACTTGCTTCTACCGATGCTTGTCCAATTACAATACCACCTACGATACCGACAGTTAGACCCACTTTAGTTGGTAAACGTGCCCCTGCTTCTCTCAGTAATTCAATCGTTATTTCTAAAAAAAGTGCTTCAATTAATGGAGGAAAAGGTACTTTACTTCTCGATATGATTAACGTTTCAAGAAGTTCTTTTGGGATAAGCTCGTAATGATATGTTAAAATCGAGACATATAATGGCGTCGTTAAGACAGAAAATATAAAAGCAAAAAGCCTTAATAGACGAAAAAAAGAGGCTATAATCCAAGGCATGGTGTAATCTTCTGTCGTAGAAAAAAAATCAATTAATGTTGTTGGAAGAGTGATGGCATAAGGCGAGCCATCTACAAAAAGTGCAATTTTCCCTTCTGCTAATACAGCTGCCACACGGTCCGGACGTTCTGTATTCAAAAATTGAGGGAATATAGAATTCGGGTTGTCTGCAATTAACTGCATCAAATAAGTACTATCCAAAACATGGTCTGTTTTTATTTGACTTACCCTTTTTATAATTTCTTGTAGATTTTGATCATTTACAATTCCCTCAATAAATACAATCGCAACAGTTGTGTTAGAGAGAGATCCTACTTTCAATTCTTTCATTTGTAAATAAGGTGTTGGAAGCTTTCTACGTACTAAATTTAAATTTACATCTAAATCTTCGACAAATGCGATTTGCGGACCCACAATATTATATTCAATTTCAGCTTTTGTAATATCCCTTTTTTCTTTCTTTGACACATTTACTAACAAACAATTTAATTTATCTGTATCGAACTGAATAAGTATATAGCCATTTAAAATACTATCCTGAATATCTTCCATTTGATTTGTTATTTTTGAATTCTCAAAAGGTAAGACAGAGTGAATATCTTGTAACGAATCGAAGCTCTTCTCTTTTATATAAGTCAAAACCTCTTCATGAAATATATTTACATCGATTAATGTTCTAAAATATGAAATGACTATAGAGGAATTATTAGAAGCAATTTCCAACGTTATAAAATCTTTAGATTTTTTTAGTAATTGCATTAAATCCTGTAAAGATTTTATAGAGTTATCAGGTATTTTTCCATACGGTTTCAATTGATAATACCTTCCTTTCAGAAAGAAGTTACATATAGTTTTTAAGAAATTTCTATTTTAAAAATCAGGCATAGTGTTATATAGATATATCCATTGAATTAGCAATAACCTCTTTGAAAATAACTTAACCAAAATTAGTTAAAAAATGTATCGTACAAAAAAATGAGCTCATTTCTCAAAATAACTAGCTGTAGAGAAAGGAAAATTTCATTTTGGGTCTACTTCAAAATTTTAGCTTGATGGGCATGTGGTACTCCCCCTATTAACCTTGGCAGAACAATATTTATAACAAGAATGGGTAGTAAGTATTTTTAGGTATATAGCGATATGATGATACCCCAGAACAAAACAACTTAACATGGTAAAATTATATTTGGATAGGAGTCCAATACATATTATTAAAATTAAAATTGTTCAGGCCCGAGGAAGGCGCCCTTGGGGTCTTTTCTTTTTTTCAAAAGCACCTGCTCAATTAATCCCTAAAAACTTAAGGTAAAGTGAACCTGTTAAAATACATGGAATGAACCCTAGTTTTGCCCTCTTATCTAAAGGAGGAACTATTATTATGGGATATGGTGGTACTTGCGGTGAAGGCTGCGGTTTTGCTTTATTAGTTGTATTATTTATTCTATTAATCATTATCGGATGCAGTTGCTTCTGTTAAAAAACTATTAGAAAAGGCATCTTAGGGTATCTTTTCTTTTTTCTTAAAAGGGGCTTTCCAGCGCTTCGAAAAAAAGCACACTAAGGGTATGCAAGATTTTATACAGTTTTTCGGCTAATCCAGTAACAAACGAGAACCTTAAAAGCGCGCCAGGATAGAAATGTATAAAAAAATGAATAGAGTAAAAAGGCTGATTCCTTGTGATAGTAGTGATTTACTTTTACACTTGCTACCGATACTGATGCCTTATGTTGACTAGTTGTGAATACATTATACATATGTTTTTAAGAGTAAAATAATAAATATGAAATTTCACCCTTAAATGGTAAGATTATTAAGAATGATCAATTTATAAGTAAAGATAAAGGGTCAAAAAGGAATGGTTGAATATTACATTGAACTATGTACAAGAATGTATGAAATAAATAAGTCAATTGTAAAAGGAAAGGAACTAGATTTTTTCCTTTCTTTTGTAAAAGATAAAAAGATGAAAGTGCTCGAACCAATGTGTGGAAATGAGCGAATGCTTAGTCCATTTATGTAAGAAGGAGTCTTCTTGCTAAAATGATAAAATCTCTCCGTAAACGTCCAATAGCCTTAAAATATACCAAAATTGAGAAATATGAAAAAGACACTCTTATAAGTGCCCTTCTTAGCAACTAAGTCCGCTGCAGCTACTACCATAACCCATATGAATTCCTCCTGTAAAAGGATATTTTAAGTTCATATTAAATTATTAAAATAAACCACACCAAAGTTTTCATTAAATCTTTTACACCAAACAGAAACCGAACCATATTCATTTACATCTATCCCTTCAGGAATTTCGTAGTTTTGGTCTCCTTTATTTCCCTTTAATTTTCCTAATTCAATATACCGATAGTTTTTCACGTCTTCATTATTTTTCAAACGATTTGTAGGAACTAATACAACTCGTACATCTGGCCCATTAGATGTTGCAAAATTAGAAAGTCGTAAAACACGTTTTCCATCTGCTAATTGGTGAATTTTTGCCGTTCCGGTTGTTTCATGGACACCGTTTTGAAACTGACCTTCCCTTATTACTCGATCACTTTGCTGCTTTATTTCAGTTGATTGTATCTCTGCTTGTGGCAATGATTCATTTACGTGCTTATCAATAAATAATTTCTCTGGTCGGAACAATGACCATAAAATCCCCAATACAATTATCAAACCACCTATAAGCCATACATATTTTCTTTTCATAAAGTAAAAAACCTCCTGTAACATACTGTGTAGTAGTATGTTAACAAGAAGGTCTTTCATTTTTCTAACATAAATGTTACAAAAGTCTTTCAGCCATCTTATTTTTTTACTGATGTGATGGGAAGAGTGAACCAAAATTCACTTCCCTGCTTACCATCTGCGCGATTCCTTACACCAATTTCCCCTTTGTGCATTTCAATTAATGATTTTGCAATAGCTAATCCAAGTCCGGAACCTCCAGATTGTGAACTTCTTGATCGATCTGTTCTAAAAAAGCGTTCAAATACACGTAATTGATCATTTGGAGAAATTCCTATTCCTTCATCCCGCAAAGTGAATTGGACCTTTTGAGTTAGTTTATTTTCCACTACAGTCAACTCGATTGTTCCAGAGATAGGAGAATATCGAATTGCATTATGTAATAAATTACCTATGACCCTTTCTATTTTACAAGGCATAATCAAAAGTTGAGGTAATGTATCAGGGACCTCCAATTGCACATGGATTTGTTTGTCCTCTAATAAGACAGAATGTGACTCTAATACATCTAATAGAACTTTATCTAAATGTGTGAAACTTGGGTGAAAATCTACTTGCTCAAACTCTAACTTTGAAAGATCAAATAAGTCGTTAATTAATCCATTTAATCTTTCTATTTCTTTTAAAACCGTTGCTAAGTATTGCTTTTTCATTTCAGGATCTTCAATCAGGTTATCTTGTAATGCTTCTATCATCATTTGCATACTAGCCATAGGTGTTCGTAAGTCATGTGAGATATTGGTAATTAGCTCCTTACGAGAGTTTTCCTGTTCCTCTAACTTAGTAAACCCTTCTTCTAATTTTTTTGCCATCTGTTGAAAGGCTGTTGCTAATTCTTTAAACTCACGTGGTTCTTGCCCAATTATATACATTGTTTCAAAGTGTCTATCACTAAATTGTTTCGTCAATTTTATTAAATTTTGTATAGATCTCATGATAGGACGTGTCATTAACCAATAAATAAACGTTGAAATAATGAATGCCACAAATGCAATTACTGTTAATAACCGCGTTTGTTCCTGTTCAAGTAACATTTTGGTCTCACTATACCATATAGCAATTACCATAATACTGGTACTTAATAGATTCATGAGTAACAATTGAATACGTAATCTCATGTTTCATTTCCTCCATTTGGCTCAAAGCGATATCCTATACCCCAGACCGTATGAATCCAACGATTCTTTATCGTATGCTTCTCGAGCTTTTCACGTAAACGACTCACTAATACGGTAACTGTGTTTGATGCCCCTTCATGTCCAAAATCCCAAATTAATTCAAGAAGCTGCGAGCGAGAAAATACTTGTTTTGGATGCTTTGCCATGAGATAAAGTACTTCAAACTCTTTCACCGTTAACTCCACTTCCTTATCACAAACAAGTACATATCTTGTCTTTGGGTATATTTTTAAATCTGGAAACTCTATCACTTCCAACAGGGATTCTTTCGCTTGTATTGGCACATGACTTCCTCTTCTTAGTATAATTTGAACCCTTAATACTAATTCACGAGGGGAAAATGGCTTTGTTAAATAATCATCTGCCCCCATTGTTAAGCCTAAAATCCGATCCCTTTCCTCTCCCTTAGCAGTTAACATAATAATAGGGACATTTGACTGTTGACGAATTTCCTCACATAATTCCCATCCATCTTTTTTTGGCATCATCAAATCTAATATAATTAAATCTGGTTGATGTGTAAGAAATAAATCCCAACCTTCTTTACCATTTACAGCTGTATAAACTTCATATTCTTCTCTTTCTAAATATCGTTTGCATACTTCTCGAATATTTTCTTCATCTTCTACGATTAAAATTCTTTTCTTCATATACTATCCTCACTTCTTTTTCACCAATAACACAAAATTTTTTTCTATTATTCAATAAAAATATCTTTATAGGTAAAGATATAGAAACTAATCACATAAATAAATCAGAATTCCACATTTCAGCCTCAAAACAAATGAAAATTCGAAAAATAAATTATGTAATATAGATAGTAATCTTAACATTTGATTACTTATATGACTAGATAAGTATTTAAAATAGTAGTTACTAAATCATATAAATTAAAAGAAATGAGTCCGATTTAACATCGAACTCATTCCTTATTAGTAACCTAAATTATCGTATCTAACTTTTCGGATTCAATTCATTTCCGTTTCTCTTTCCAAACTTAGCAACAGAACTATTACCTATTACTGAACTCTTGATAGATTCCATGCTATAGTATCAGTCCCATTCTCTCCATTACCATATTTCATATAATCGATTAAATATCCTACCTTTAACTTGTTACCATTAGATAGTATGTTCCATTGCTTATGGTGTCCAGTGAAATTCTTTGGATATGCATGATTAAATTTAAAAGTACTTGCGTTCTGTTTTTGATCTAAATGGATATAACTATCTTGAAGTTTTAAATATGCATAATCTGAATAAATAGGATTTTGAAATTTAATTAATACCTCTTCATCCTTTTTAATTGGTTTTCCAGGTTTAGGTTGACCTACTCTTTCAATAATTACATTCACTTTTTCATCACTAGATTTTTCAGACCAAAGATACTCCCATTTATTCCCGGCATGATGACTTCCCCAATAAGCTGTATTTCCATATGAGGCCACAGTATAAGGAACTCCTTCTGTAACAAATTCACCTGAATTATCTACTACATAATCTTCAAATTCTTTATTAGCTTTAATTTCAGTATCAATCTTTTGTATAGGCGTTAAATTGTGTGCGTCATTGATTTCAAATGTAACTTTTCTGTGCGCAGCAATTTCAGATTTAATTGGGTGTATATTTTCTCTAGACTCATATGTAAATCCATTCTCACGTTTAACTAGTGTTACTGTTTGTGATGGAGCATTCCATTTCTTGTTATACGTAGTAGGAATCTCTTTACTCACTCCAAATAAACCAGGTAAAATTGTTGCCCTAATCTTTTGCGTCACAGAATCATAACTACCTTCTACTAATGTTGGTTGCTGTAGTTTTGCAAAAGCACCGTGTACAGAGTCTTTATGTAAATAACCGCCATCTCCCTGTCCCGCTTTTAAATCGTTTAATGCATCAGTTCCATTATTAGCTGAAACCACTGATACGTTATTAGTACTTTTAGCCTTGTTTACAATATGATTCACTTTTTTCGTATCTATATTTACATGTTGAAAAACTTCGTTATAGGATAAAACTGGCTTATCAGCAAGGGATTTGTCTTTAGGAGTATATATCCTAAAATTTGGTATATTTCCTATATCTGTTTCTAATTGTTCAGTAGCTGCATTCACTCTAGACTCATATCTCCCTGAATCCCCCAAATGCATAATTTCTTCACCTTTTTCAATAGATAAATCCATTGTACTTGTAGGTAAAACTTCAATCGAAAGAAGTTCCCCTTGTTCAACAGCTTTTAATTCATCCAAAGATAAGACAATATTTGCATCTGCTTGTCCTTCTAAACTGTCAATTACTACTTCTGTTTTATTCCGTCCACCTTTTTCTGTACTTAAATAGTTTGCTTTATAACGATCTTGTGTTGCCTTTACAGTATTAATAATTTTGTTTCCTAAACGAATATTAAAATGTGGCGAAACATTTTCAGCGGATGCTGTTCCTACATTCTTATATTCCAAATGTACCCGTAATTTTGCTGCGTTCGCTGTATCCACAGTTGTTGCCGTAGACCAATCAAAATTATTTGTATAACTCTCCGTTTCCGTAGTTGTTTTTGAATATCCATATCCCACATTTGCTGAAACACTTCCGGAAGGAACAGGGCCGGCTGCTGAGCCTTCTACACCACCTGAACCACTTAAACCTACATTAAATGAATGTTGTGTAGATACACTTTTTTCCCACCCTCTGCTAACTGATCCGCCATTATTATCCGTAATGGTTGCAATAGGAATTACCTCAATTCGTTTGACACCAATTTGCAAATTCGGTATGTTGGCAACTATCGGATTGAAATTAGTATCAGAATCGTTGTTATAATTCTCAACCTCATACATATCAGTAAAAGGATCACCATCCGTATTTGCATTCATAGGATTCGATATAAATTTTGGTTTCCCTTTATCCTTCTCAGGATCCCATGCTTTCGCTTCATTTTTTCCAGTTTGTGAATTGAATTCAATTTTATAACCATTAATCTCTAAGTCGTTAGAAATACCATCTTTGTCCCAATCATTGTTTGCCATTTCAATGTTTTGTGTAATGAGCGAACCTATCTCCCCATCAGATCCGAGCGTGAAATTCTTATCTTCTTTTTTTGCATTTGCATTTTCTTTAAATATTTCAACTGTACCTCCTGGATTCGGTTGTTTTACATCTGCTAAAGCAGGAGATACTAGAGTCAGTGCCATCGATACACTACCTAATACACTAATTGCTGGCTTCAATTGTTTCATTGTTATTTTTCCTCCTTGGTTTCTAGGTCAATTAGAACACCTACTAGTAAGATTAATTTCATCATATATAACAAATCTTTCTTTTCTCTCTCATAACTGTTAAAAAAGTCTCTCGTAAATATTACAAAACACTTACAGAGTTCTTAAAAGCTACAAAATCCATATATGAAACATCAAAAAGCCGTAATATGAAGAATCCATTACAATATATGCAAAAAAGCAGCTAGCCAAAGCTAACTGCTCACAAATTTATAAAATTTCAGTAAAAGAGTGTATTAATTTTGAAGTGTACAAATAGGGAGAGTGACTTCAACTGTAGTTCCCTTATTCACTTCACTCTCAATAAATACCTTTCCCTGATGTGTTTCAATGATTTTATAACAGATCATTAACCCTAAGCCAATCCCCTCTTCTTTAATACTATAAAAAGGTTCTCCGAGGTATGGTATACGTTCTTTTGGAATCCCACACCCTTGATCGATAAAACGAATACTTAATTGATTATTATCAAGTATATTTAATTGAATGAGAATTTCTCCTCCCATCGGCATAGATTCAATTGCATTTTTTAATATATTAACAAATACTTGCTTTAATTGATTTCCTTCACATGAAATCAATGGAATACCAGGGTTAAGATCGATTCTAATTTTTATATTATTCATCATTGCTTGAGGTTGTAGTAGCATTAAAACTTGATCCATTAGTACACTAATGTTATTAGGTTGCATTTTTACCACCTGTGGTTTGGCTACCGCCATAAATTCAGTTGTAATACTCTCTATACGCTCAATCTCTGATGATACTATATTTATATAACTTTGATTATTTTCATTTTCCGTTGATTTTAGTAATTGCATGAACCCTTTCATTGCAGTTAATGGATTATTAATCTCATGAGCCATTACAGTCGCTAATTGTCCTACAACAGCAAGTTTTTCAGATTTTCGTAATAATTCTTCTGTTTTTAGCCGTTCAGTGATATCACGAGAAATACTTAGGAAAACTTTTTTACCATTTAAGTTAAAAACACGAACACTAAACTCAGTTGTTATTACTTTTCCTGTTGGAAAAACATATTCATCTTGCAAAGTGAAGGAAGTTTGTCCCTTTTTAATTTTTTCTAATAACCTTACGATTATTTGAGAATCTTGTGGTACTATATTTGAAAATGATAATGAGAGCAACTCTTCTCTACTATATCCAAATCTTCTACACCCAACAGGGTTTACCTCAATAAATCGACTTGGAGCATTATCTTCATTCAGCTCTACTACATATACCGCATCAGTTGCTTGTTCAATTAGTGCACGGTACTTCATTTCACTATCTCTTAATTGCTGGTGTAATCGATGTCGTTCTCTTTCTGCTTGTTTTCTTTCAGAGATGTCTCTACATATTGCTGATAAAGCTATCACATTTCCTCTTACATCTAGTATAGGAGAAACTGTCAGACTGACATCAAGAAGACTCCCATCGCTCCTTTGTCTAACAGTTTCTAATCTAGTAACCACAGATTCACCTGTTAGAATTTTCTGAATATTTTTAAGCGATTCTTCCATTAAAAAATCTGGTACACAAGGTAATCTCTTACCTATGATTTCTTGTGATGACCACCCAAATATCTTTTCATAAGCTTTATTCGCTTGTAAAATATGCCCTTCTCGATCAGAAATGGTAATAGCATCTAGATTGTGCTTTATAAATGATTCCAATAATTCTTTGGTAGCGCTTAATTCTGATTCTACCTTTTTCCTTTCGGTTATATCAACTGTAGAACCAACAACTTCAATAACTTGTCCATTTCGTTTAATCGGCCTAAGCGCAATAAGAATAATAGTTTTATCATTTGGCCAAGGTAATTCAAATATAATTTCTTTTCCTTCCCATGCCTGAAGATAGTACTTCATCAATTGTGGAACTAAATGTGGAGGAACAATAGAAGCATCAATAGTACGTAAGCTTTTTCCTACCACCTGTTCAGAATAAAATCCGTTTTGATAATAAAACTGTCCATCACATAAAGTGTGTATAAAGTGCTTACCCACTTTTTTAAATTTAAAAATTCCTCCTTGAAGCTCATGTACGGTATCTGCAAGTTCTTGCTTCGATTTTTTTAATTCTCGATTCATTTTAGATAAGTCCTGTGTTAAATAATACAATCTCTGGTAGGCTTCCATAAGAAATAGCCCAATTAAAAGTCCTAACGCTATATATAATAAGCCTCCTGTGTAAAGTAATGTAGTATTAAATAATACGCCAACTAACCACTTTATTCCAATAAAAACAGAAAAATATAACGATGCACTTTTAAAAGGATGTAGTTTTTTAAAATAAGTTTTAAAGGTAGAAAATAGAATCCCCATACCTAAATAAGCAATCACAGGAGGTTCCCAGTACCCTCCTGTGTAAAAGATACGCATTACAATTATGCTAATTAACGTAATCCAACCAGCAATACGACCAAAGTAAATAAAAGATAGAATAAGAGGAACAACTCGAAGATCGTAGGAAAATCCCATGTATGGAAAAGAAAAGAACATTAACGTAACTGCAATAATCCCTCCATAGAGCTTTTCAAAATATCGACTAGAATTAATTGTAAACACTTGAATAAATATTGCTGCGCTAACTAATAAAGAAAAAATAGAAAGGTTGATGAAATAATCTTTAATAATCATGTAATGTCCCTCCTTGCATTAAGTGTATTCGACAAAAAAACTAAAAATCCTACAAATTGTATAAACAGTTCAAATGCATAAATTTTAAACTAGGATAAAATCTAGAAAAGTAAATACGGAGCACAGCAGATGAGATATTTTAATGAAAAATAGTTCAAAAAAGATAATAGTAACCGTTGACTACTATTATCTTTTTTCTTTAAGTTATCGTAATATGTCTGAAACTCTAAGGGACGTGGTATGTCATTTCATCAAACAATGATTATATACTAAGTCATGAATATAGAAATTTCAGCAGTAATTTTTGAAAAATAACATAAAAAACAAAACTATCTTTGAAAATGGAAAAAACCTATATAAATGTCAACTAATCTATGTACAAAAACGTTCACTTAATTTTGTATAAAATCACTCCACTTAGGAAGCTAAGTAGTTCTTCAAGGTCGATAAGAACACCTGTAGATGCTTCAGGATAACTACATAATTGTATGAGTAATGTACTTGAAACCTTTCGGTAAAACCATACACATAAGACAACTAACTCCTTGGTTCAATATTTACTTTTTAGCTGAACAAATTCTTTTTCTTGAGCAAAATATTCTAGGATATAAGGAGATTTTTCATTTAACTTGTTGTCTAGTTTATTGTCCAGCTCCAATTACTTCGTTACTTTCAGATTCAGTTCATTATATTTTGTACTTTGTCTTTATACACAACATATTCTTTACCATCCACTACTGCTACTACCGCAAATTCATCATTTGGATTGAATGAAAGCCAATCAGCCCACATGTTAGTATTAGCCCCTCCACTCCACATATTATGAACAGTGTTTTTAGTTAAATTCATAACTTTATAAGACGCATTTGGCGCATTTGTTCCAGTCTTTATTTCAAAAGTGTATGCGTTATGAATTTTTTTATAAAAGTAGAAAACGTTTGATGGACGAAGCTGATTCAAAAAATCCTGTTCTTTTTTCTCTGCAATTTTTATCCCTTCTTGCAAAGTGACAACATCTGTTTTTAATGTTTTCCAACTGTTTTTCGCTGCATTCAAGCTAGGGGTTAAGAATTTATATTTATTTTGATCAGCTTTTTGATCAGCTTTATCAATATGTCCCAGTACACCCGAATATTGAGAATCTAAATCCTCCCATTGCGTAGACATATAAGTAAGAGCAGTGATAGCACTATCAAGCATACTATGCATATCACTAATATTATGAAATGCAACTCCAACTACACGATTCAATGTTATTTTATAATCTACAGTCTGACGCAATTTTGCTAATTCAGGTTCTAGCCAACCTAACTTACCTCTTGCATCACCTATCATTATGCCACCAGCAATCAAGGTTGGAATAAAGGGGATTTTCACCATGTCTAAGCCCTTAGATTCTATGTCTTTCTGATATTTTACTTGTCCTAAAAGGTCCTCTAGACGCTTTTGGTCAGCCTCCACATCAGCACCTTGGTTTTTTAAAATCGATTGCAATGTCTCTTTATGACTTCCAAATGTTCTAACATCTTCTCCAATAGCATTTTTTAATTGAATTAATTCTTCTTTTAATGCTTTTGCAGACTTTTGATTTTGTTGAATTCCTCCCTGTAAATCTGTAATCCCTTTTTTTAAAGTATCTCCATTTCCAGTATTGATCCCCTCTACTAATGTTTCATAATAATTTTCAAATTTTGTATCGTATTCTATAATGCCTGTCAATGTATCTAAAAGCTGTTTTTTTACTTGTGTATTCCATGTAACAGCATGTGCTCTTGCATTCTTTTGATCTTGTACAATTTTACTAGGTAAATCTGCATTTCCATTAATAGTTATTCCTTCAAAACTCACATCTGGATTATTAATTAGCAAATAAGAATATTCATTCATAGCTTTTGCAAATAAACCAGCATCTTGCAAAGCTTTTTTCATCTGTTCTTCATTTGCTGAAAGAGACATATTTTCAGTGTTCGTTTGTTCAATTTCAATTGCAAAAGTTTCTAGTGGTATGACTGCATAAGTAGTTGTTATAGTTAAAAATGCTGATACAGCGAGTAGTTTATGAGGGATTTTTTTCATCATTTCGTATTCCTCCTATATAAGGTATGGTTTCAAGTTCTAATCTTATTAAAAAGCGATGTCTTTCAAAATGAGTTCTACATCTTTTATCAGTATCGTTTGAACTTTCTTTAGCAGCCTTCAAATCATTAATTATTAAAGAAAATGTATATAATCTGCTTCAAATTAACCGATTCTGTTGCAAATTTTAAAAAAGCAATTAAACTACAAGGTTATTTTTTATTCGAATCATACTTATATATAATTGAAAGGCGAAGTCTTTAATGAGACTCCGCCTTTCTGTTATATAAGGATTTATTAATTATTACTTTTCTGTTTAACAGTGTAATCATAGACTTTCTATGTTTTAGTTCACTTTACAACAGAATTAATATTTCCCTATTTTTGTGGAGTAACAGTTTCCACTTTTAATTCCTTTATTCCTTCTTTTAATGTAACAGCATCTGTTCGTAATGTTTTCCAACTGTCTTTCGCTGCATTTAAATTAGGTTTTAAGAATTTAAATTTATTTTGATCGGCTTTTTGAGCTGCATTCTCAATATGCCCTAGAACGCCCGAATATTGAGAATCTAAATCATGCCACTGCGTGGACATATAAGTAAGAGCGTTAATAGCATCATCAAGCGCCTTGTGCATTTCATTAATATTACTGTAAGCAACTCCAACTACACGATTTAAGGTTACTTTATAATCCACGGTCTGACGTAATTCTGCTAATAAAGGCTCTAACTTACCTAAATTATCCCTTGCTACTCCCACTATGATACCGCCAATTATTGGTAGACCCAAAATAGCACCCTTCATTACATTAAACCCATCAGATTCTAATTGTTTATAATAGTTTACTGATCCTAATACTTCTTCTAGACGCTTTTGATCGGCATCAACATCTGCACCTTGATTTTTTAAAATTGACTGCAAGAGCTCTTTATTACTTCCAAATGCTCTAACATCGTGTCCAATAGAGTCTCTTAATTTAGTTAATTCTTCTATTAGTTGTTGTGCATACTTTTGATTTTGTTGAATTTCACCTCGTAAATCTGTAATCCCTTCTTTTAAAGTTTCTCCATCCCCTGTATTAATCGCCTCTACCATTGTTTCATAATAATTATCAAATGTTGTATCGTATTCAACAATACCATTCAATGTATCTAAAAGCTGTTTTTTTACTTTCGTATCCCAAGTAACAGCATGTGCCCTTGCATTCTTTTGATCTTGTACGATTCTACCAGGTAAATCTACATACCCATTAATGGTAATTCCCTCAAAATTCACATCAGGATTCTTAATTAACATATAAGAATAGGCATTCATAGATTTTGCAAATAATCCAGCCTTTTGCAAGGTCTCTTTCATTCTCGCTTCATTTGCAGAAAGAGCCGTATCTCCATTATTCGTTTGTTCAATTTCACTTGCAAAAGTTGTTACTGGTGAAACTACATTAGCAGTTGTAATAGTTAATAGCGTCGATACAGCGAGTAATTTGTAAGGGATTTTTTTTATCATTTCATTTTCCTCCAATTTAGGTTTTAAATTTCAGTTCTACTCCTGTTTAAAAGCAATATCTTTTGAAATGAATTCTGCATCTTTATGAATATCATTCCAACTTTCTTTAGCGGCTTTTAAATCATCTGGTATTAAAGAGAATTTGTGGTCTTGCATAGAATCGATATTATCCAATAAATCTGTATAATTTGCGCCCATTGTATTCCATTGCTTTTGAATATTTGTTAGAGACAATATCGCTTGATCTACAGTCTGGTATAAATATGCCAATGTTTCTTTCGCGTTAGTAAGCGAAAGAACTGCTTGATTAGCACGATCTGCTTTCATACTTAATTCTCCGATTTTGTTAGAAATTTCATTATAGGAGTCCATATGCTTAGATGCTGTGACACCAGCCGCAGTTCCTAGACCGATACCAGCTGCGCCAAGAGCCGAGAGTCCACCAACAACAGCCGGTGTTGCTGTACCGCCAGTTACAACAATAACTACCGCTCCTCCAATAGCTGCAATAACTAAAATAGCTGCTCCCAATCCACCACCAATTGACCATGCTAATACATCATCAAAATGTTTTTTCTGAGTAGAACGAAGTTGCTCAATTTCAGCTTGAAGTTGTGGAATCGTTGCCTGTTGACCTGCTAATATTGCAGTTAATCCACCTTTCCCATCTGGACCACCAACATTATTTTTAAAATCTGTAGAATTTTGATATAGTTTCCCTTTGAAGTCTTGTAGCATCTTAATCACATCTGTAACTTCTTTTGAATTTGTATTGATTGTAGTAATTAAATCATTTATACCCTCTTTTAGACCTGCCTTATCTTTCTTTTGTACAGTTTCTACTAATGTGTCGTAATAATTTTGAAATTGTTCATCGTAATTTACAATATTACGAGCAGTTTTTTGAATCTGTGGCTTCGCTGTATCTAACCAGTAATTCGCATTGATTCGTGACAGCTCTTGATTAAGGTGAATATTTTTGAGCAACTCTCCCCCCTCTGAGCCTAAATCGATATTAGATAAATTTACATTTGGTTGCTTAATCATTGTTTTTGCGTATAAATCCATTACTAGAATATGAGACCCTGTTTCAGCTAATGCTTTCTTCAGTCCTTCGGGGCCCAATGCATAATTGCCTACTTTTTGTTCTTGAGCGGTCGTTTCTTGTGCAAATGCATGAATAGTGTTACCGGTAGTAGCAGTTATAACAGTTGCTAATGTAGCTAAAGTTAGTACTTTGAATGGAAATTTTTTCATGACTATTCTCCTTCTTTCGCTAAATGCTTATAATCTTTATGAATTCCCAAAAAACGCAATATTAAAATTTATATACTTGTTCTTCAAGGTAACTTATTACATTTTTTAATTGTCTTAATGTATCTTTTTGAGACTGCTCGTTAGTTGTATCAACATTAGTAGATAATTTTGTAATGCTATTTTTTATTAGATTTAAATCTTCTTTATAGCGCTTTAGTAGATCAAGTTCTACATCTACTTGATTTGCAAACGTATGCAAATCATTTTGTGTAAGAAGAAGCATTGATTTTTGTAAATCAGCTATTGATAATTTCGTTGTTAAATCATATATTTTTTGATTTTGTTTCTCTAAATCATCTAAATATGCTCGCTGTTCTGCTGTTAATTTATTTACTTCAGCAAAAACGCCAAATGTTTTCTTAATCTTTTCGGTATCAATGACCTTCATCAGGTCATACTCTTGTGTTTTTGCTGCGGCTGCGGCTGCTATTTCACCTTGTTTGCTTTTCTCAATTGCTTCACGAGCTGCTTTTTTTGCTGCTTCAATCTCTAGAGCAGTTTTACCTTGTTCTGTCGCTTCTTGCGCCGCTTTTTTCTCCGCTTCTAAAATAGAGTTGTTAATTTCTTTTCCTTTGTTATACGCTGCCACCCCTGCTTGAGCAGCCGGTTCAATAATTTCTTTTGAAAGACTATAAACTTCTTTGAATATAGCAAATCCCTGTTCATTTAAAGCCCCTGGTATTAATGCAATTTGCTGTAAATCATTTTGAATTGCTTTTTTGGTATTTAATATTTCATTTTTTAACTGATCTATTTTTCCTGTTCCATCTGTACTTAGTATGCCTTGCGCAGTTGCCACATTAGTATCAAAATCTTTTAATTTTTTATCAAGCTGTAATTTAAGATCTGTTAATTCATTGATTTGTCGTTGCGCATTTTCTTGATTCGTCATAGCCATTTCTTGAAGTACTTCAAGTCTATCCGAAAACCCTTCTCTATCTTCTTTATTGTCTACAAACGATTTTAATGTCGGGTAATAACTATTAAATTTTGTTACAAATCCTTTACTTTTTGAATTTAATAGAATTAACTGTGGATAGAGTTCCGATGACCATTCCTTCATATCTTGTTTGATTAGGAATTGATTGGTATTTAAAGCTGGGACTTCCTCTAGCTGTACATTAGGACTCATTAAAGATTGATCAATATACGTTTGGACTAATTTAGAATGCGCACCTAATTTTCGTAATGATGAAGAAATATCCATGTTTTCTTGTTGAGTTTCTGCTTGAACGATTGGTGTTGCGAGAGTATTGATAGGAATAGTTGCTCCAGTTACAATGGATGTTATTAAAAATCCTGTCATTATTTTAGTTTTCATTCCGTACACTCCTTTACCATTGTTTTTATAACTTAATTCATATAACTTGTACGACCGCTCTCTTTGTAAACTGGATAAGAAGGAGAAATCTTTCAGATACGTTAATATCGTTGTTTTTTACTTCTAATAGGATATAAGGATTTTATTTATCTCTCATTTCGATACTCTATTTTTTAAAATATAAATAACAAAAATTTATTAACTATATTTGAATCAGGCACCTTATGAGTAGTAAATTATTAATTCTTTCCTAAAGTTGCGGTTTAACTTACAGAATCGTGAGGATCAATAAACCAATGCTTACAGTTAATCTTGTCATAACATTGTTTAATTTCAATTTGATAATATCCCTCTTAGTTTTGTCAGCAAACTCCTTACTAGACAACAAAAGATGAAATTATACTGTACATTGCTTATACTTTTATTGCGGAATAACTTCACTTTTGTTATGCAGAAACTTAGAACACGTTTATTACCAATTTGATTCTTGACCTCTTGTGAATAAATTGACTATTTAGAAAATTATTAAAGACATAATGTTACTTACAACTTCACTATAATTCCTATTAGCGTAACCTTCTCCTTTCTGTCTGGTCATACCAGTTATGTTGTTCATTAAAACATTAAATTTTTAATGCGTAAATAGAAAGATTTTGTCGATTAAGCTCGATAATTCACTGTTAAATAAAAATATGTCCCGGAAAAAATTATATAAATATAGTTATTCGTAAATTTCATTTCTGTAATTGGAATGATTACAAATTAATGTGTATACGGTTAAAAATAACTATTTTAGCTCAACCAAGAAATTTTATTTTAGAAAAAATACTTATAGAATAATATAATAGGTTTTTTTATACTTTTTTACCTTTATTTAGTTATGTATAATTGCATAAAATGTAGATATATTTAGTAATATATGTTATATTATTGATTTTTCACAAAAAAATCCTAATATCATTATTAATAAATATCCAGTATGAAGATATTAGTCTATAAACTTATCTTCGTTATAAACATAGGTTTTAAATTACAAAAAAGCTGCAAAGCTTCCTTGAAACACTTTGCAGCCTTCTGTCTTTTTATTTCCTTTAGCAAAATAACGGTTAGTGTATTTTTTCAAATTAACAATATGGTACAAAGATTTCCATTGAGCTTTTGCTCACATATGTGTTTATAAAGTCTTCAAGAGCTATTTGTTTGAGCTGACATCAGACTAGTTTATCTGATTCAGAACTATACCGATAAAGTGCAACTTTAATCAGTGGGGGTTTTGTTCATCCCCACTGATTATTAGCCCACACCAATCGGGCTTTTACGGGCAGCCCGCCCCCCCACCTAACTTCTTTGCTTTCGCTGAATTTTTAGATGGAGGTCTTACTGCCCGGCAAATAGCTGGATAAATTCAGCACATGATTGTTATTAAAAAAATAGATATACTTTGTTTCTCCATTATTTTTCTAACTCCTAAAAATTGAAACTGTTCCGCTAACAAGATAATATCTGGTTAATCTCATACGTCTATTTGAATACAAGTTCTTTTTCTAGACAAATCACAAACTCTTTCTAGAGTAATAAGTCCAGTATTTTCATCTTTTGGGATACTTACACCCATGTTTAAGTCTTTACATTGGAGACAGCAAATAACAAGCTTATATTATTGTATATTTTTCACGGTACTGCCTAGGAGTCATGCTAGTGATTTTTTTGAAAACTCTTATAAAATAACTTTGGTCATTAAAGTTAAGCCAAGCACAGATATCTGATAACGAATAAGTAGTGAGGGTTAATAATTTCTTTGCTTCTTCCACTCGTTCCCTTTGAATATATTCACTTAAAGTAATTCCCATTTCTTTTTTAAATAGTTTAGACAGATAAGTAGGCGTAATTTCTAAATGATTAGCAAGTTCATTCAGAGATATTCCATCGTAAACATTTTTATTAATATGTTTTATACATGTAGTAACCGCGTAAGAATACTTTTTTGCATTGTATTCTTTCACACGATCTGCAAAGGTACGTAAAGCGTCCCCTGATAATCGCTTTACAGATTCTACATTATCTAATTGTTCTAGGGTTTGTATATATAAAATACTATGGGCAAAAGCAATATCTGGTGGCAGATTTCCTTCTATTGCATATCGAGTGGCTAAGGTAATCGCAATAATTCCAAGGTTTTTTTGATTCCTGAGCGGATCCTCTACTAGCATAAGTTCAACATCTTCTTGCGAAACCGCATACATATACTGTATTAACTTTTTTTTATTTCCTTCTTTGATAGTCGAAAAGAAATCATTTACTAATGCCATATTGTGCGTTTTAGGTTTGTTTTGTCGACGTTTTAAAATATATAAATCAGGTTTCACATTTTTATTAGGAGTTTCCTCTAGTACTTTATTTTTTTCCAAGACAATATCTACATCTAACTTTTCATTGAAAATCATGTAATGTAATAAAATTCCCATATCAATTAATGTAGTTTTTTTAATCTCAGATAAACACTGATAATAGGCAAGTCTTTCTTGAATGTTATCATTTGATTTAAATTCTTTCTGAAATTTTATGATCATATCATCTGAATCTTTTGAATGTATAGTAGGACCGATTATAATAGTCCCTTTAATATCATCATGATTTTCTATATGAATTAGAACAAAATTTTCAAGATAGTTGTTGCTTCGAAAAAGTGGCAAGTTACAGGGATCGTTTTCTTGATAAATATCACTAAGATGTTCTTCTTTTGAAGAATAAAAAGGACTACAAACATTATCAGATGTAGAATGATATAAAATTTTTCTGTCTGCAGATAAAATATGTACAGGAGCATTAAATGCTTTATGTGCAAGATCACACAAGTGTTGTATATCGATAGAAGTATTCATTACATTCTCCTTTATAGATCCATAAAATATATTTTGTTATATATAATTCACGACAAATAATACTATAAAATATCAAATTAGTACAATTCACAACAAAATATTACTATATCTTTTTTATAAAAATCATATATTATTTAATTGTAGTTAGCATCTAAATATCAGAGTAGATACGTAAAGGAAATACACTAAGTTCTTTTCTTAATTCTACAAAATATAATTATTGAATTTGAGAAAACAGTGAAGTACTTCAAAATACAGTGGTAGTCAATGCGAGGACCAAGCTGGAAAAAGATTTAAAATAAAGCGAAAGTAACAGGAGATACTGTACCACCGCAAGAAACAACAGTCAAAGTTCCAATTCATTCATTTATACAAATTGAATTCAAAAAATAAATACTGCTAATTTAAATGTGAAACTGAAAAACTATTTTGCTCCAAATTTTAGAAAAAGATAATAAAGAAGTTGTGAAATTGGAAACAGATGAAAGCGATACGGCTATTTTTGAAGCACTATGCTTTGAAAAGTACAAGGTGGAGGAAATTCAAGTACTCAATTAAATATTTAATTGAGAGAAAGGTCTTTTCATCAACTAAAAATAAAAAACGAATGGAATATTCAAAAACATGACACTATATTACTGGTCGTAACAATAGTTTTACTTTCCACAAAAGAGGAAAAATATATAGACTTTACAAATACTAAGAATAGCAAACTAGATAGTTTTATTACCGCATCACATAAAGTGAAACTTTAATCAGTGGGGGTTTTGTTCATCCCCCACTGATTATTAGCTCTCACCAATCGGGCTTTTACGGGCAGCCCGCCCCCCACCTAACTTCTTTGGCTTCGGCTGAATTTTGAGGTGGAGGTCTTACTGCCCGGCAAATAGCGGGATAAACTTATTATCAATTTCCAAATACAATAGTTGTTAATCAACAAAAAAACTTCAATAATTAAGGTGCACAGTAAATTGACCTCAAAACAGTAATTACTACAATATCAGTTTTTACTTATTCTATAAAAAAGAAATATCACTTAATAATTATTACTTTATATCAATTTAGACATAAAACATTTTATTATATCGGCTTAAGTATTATGAAATTAAAATTACAAATAACACCAAAACTCTTTTAAGAGCTCGCACATCGTTCGTATCTGGTTGATTATCTTTTGATACCTATGTCATTAACACAACTAAAAAAGTTTATTACAAAGGAATCTGAGAGGTTTTTTCAATTTCGAAATTTATTTTTTTGTAAATTAAAGGAAAAATAATCCATATATACGGATTATTTTCTTAGTGTACTCTGTATTGACCTGTTAACTGTTTTTCAGCCATTCGAACTAAGCGTTTTGTAATCTCTCCACCGATCCGAACCATTTGCAGATGATGTGATGTATCAGGTCCCAGTGTGACTCCTAGTTCAAAAGCAATTTTATACTTCATTTGCTCAATAGTACTTGTAGTAGCAGAAATAAGAATTTCATTTGTATTACTTTCGCATCTTTGAATATTTATAAATAACATGTACCTAATTATGCTATTTATGCATGAGTAACCTAATTTATTCCAGTATTTTTATAGAAACCCTTTCCTTCCCCTTATTCCACCAATTAAATTTGAAAAACAAATGTACATTGCATTTCAATATAACAATAAAAGCTACAAAAGCAACGAATTTACTATTTTAAAGTTAAGTGTTTAACCTTGAAGTACTTAAATTCTTTTTTCCAGATAAAGCATACATTATATCTTGATGTTTTATTGTCCTTTTATAATTATGTGGTATCGGGAATTTATTTCGGTGTTCTTTTATTATAATTAAAGTTTGAAGTTCTATGTTCAATACTTTTGCGAGGACATGATAGTTATATCCATTGTTTAACAGAGAAATTATGTCATAAAACATAGTTTTTCCACCCACTAATTTTACTAATTTATTCTTTAACTCATCCCCTTTTTCTTTAGCTTCATCAATTTCTAACAACATAGATTTTTTATTTGTCTGCTTAATGTATTGAGTATACAACTCTGGGAATTCTTTTTGTACTTCTTTGTTTAATACTGGTTTATATTTAATCATATAAGTAACTTGTAACAATGAGCGTTTTAACAAACTATCTTCAATGAGATACGCTACTTTATTAAATAAATGGACATATTCCTCAATATTGGAATAACTATTAAAATGAGCTAATACTCTACTTTTTATACTAAAAGCCTTGCCTACATAAATAATATTGTCATTATAATCTTTAATGAAATAAATACCACTGTCAGATTTTTTCAATTTATTATCTAATTCTTCTATACTCATAAAATGCAATTCACTCATACTTCTCTCTCCTTAGCAGTTTTAAATCGTAAAAAACAAGCAAGGTTTCTAAAAAAGTACTTAGCTGCCCTAGCATCTCTTATTTTATCTCTTGCTAAATGTCAAAAAACTGTTTCTATGTTCCTCAACTATCAATATGATTATTAATAAAATTTTCTATCGTTATTATCTCGCAATTTTATCATGTAATTTCGAGATCGTTTCCTCATTTAAATTACTGTGTTTTATCGAATAAAGGAAATATATTACTACCCCAATAGTAATCCAAATACTAAAGTACACCCATGTCCTTAACGGTAAATTTAGCATTAAAAACACACAGCATACAATTGCAACGCATGGTAATACAGGTACAAAAGGTACCATAAATCCACGTTTTAAATTTGGGTGTGATTTACGTAGAATAATAACTGATAGACAAACTAACGCAAACGTCACCAAACTACCGATATTAACTAAATTAACTAATTCTTTCAAATCAATAAACCCAGCTATTATAGAGCTCCCTATTCCTGCCAATCCAGTTATAAAAGTGGGTGCTCCAGTTTTCTTATTAACTTTCGCAAATGATTTCGGTAACAATCCATCACGACTCATTGCAAAGAATACTCGTGTTGCCGCATACATATTGGAAAAAATAACAGCCATAAGGCCAATTACAGCACCTGCAGCAATTGCACCAGCGACTTTTCCTTGTCCTACAACTTCCATTACATAAGCCATCGCCTCAGGAACATTTAATTCTTTATAGGAAACCATTCCTGTCATAACAAGACATACCATAACATAAATAATTGTACATATGATTAATGATGCAATAATACCGATCGGAAGATTACGTTTCGGATCTTTTACTTCTTCTGCTGAAGTTGCTAATATATCAAAACCCGTAAAAGCGAATAAAATAGCTGCTCCACCCGTAAAAACTCCACTTAAACCGTATGGTGCAATTGGTATCCAGTTTATTGGTTTTACATAAAATATACCAACCGTAATAAACAACAAAATCATTCCAATTTTAATCAATACCATTGTATTATTGATTCGTTTACTTTCTCTCGTACCACGGGATAACATCCATGCTAATATCAATGTAATGATTACTGCTGGTAGATTCACAATACCACCATGCGAAGGAATCGTTACTAGAGCTTTAGGTATCTCTAATCCAAATCCCTTTATTAAATTGTGGAAATAGCCTGTCCATCCAGCAGCGACAGCCGCTGTTGCCACGATATATATTAATAGCAATGACCAACCTACTAGATGAGCAACAAACTCACCAATTGTTGCATATGAGTATGTATATACACTACCAGACGCCGGGAGTGTAGAAGCAATTTCCGCGTAACATAATGCTATAAATCCACATATAATTGCTGCAAGTATAAATGAAAAAACAACTGCTGGGCCAGCATTTCTTGCTGCTACTAATCCAGTTAACACAAGAACGCCCGTTCCAACTATCGAGCCTACCCCTAACATAATTAAATCAAATGCTCCTAATGTTTTCGTTAAAGTCTTGCTTTGATTATGCTCTAACAATTGTGTAACGGATTTCTTTTTTAGTAAATTACTCATATTTTCTGTATCCCCTTTAAAATAAGGTTTATTCTTCTCGTTAGTGTTGTATATAAATTTACTTAGTTATTAACTAGCCTCATAATATTTCTTTTACATTAAATAGATTTAAAATATTATATAAATTCGCTTCTCACTTACTAGTTAAACTAGACATTTCCATAGATTTTTGCGTACAACGTTTCATAGCTGAAATGATAGCTGTTCTTAAACCTTTTTCTTCTAGCGTTACTACAGCCTCTATCGTCGTTCCACCTGGAGAACAAACCATATCCTTCAATTCACCTGGATGTATTCCTGTTTCCAATACCATTTTTGCAGAACCTAATACAGCCTGAGCCGCAAATTTATAAGCTTGTTTTCTCGGCATACCGCCAAGTACAGCAGCATCTGCCATGGCTTCTATAAACATATACACATATGCTGGAGAAGAACCACTAATAGATGTAACAACATCCATTAGTTTTTCATTTATGACCTCCGTCTGGCCGAAAATATTAAATATGTTCAGTACCTCTTTTATATCTTTTTCTGTAACCATTTCATTAAAACATAACGCAGACATTCCTTCTCCAACAAGTGCCGGTGTATTAGGCATTACTCTAACAACTTTTAACTTTCTACCAAATTCATTCTCAGTGCTCTTAATACTTTTCCCTGCAGCAATAGTTACAACGATTACATCATTTTTTATTTGATCTTTTATTTGGTTAATTACCGATGAGTATAAATCTGGTTTGATTGATAAAATTAAAATGTCAGCGCTGTTAGCGACTTCATTGTTGTTAGTAGTTATAGTTATGCCATATTCATTACTAGCATTTTTTAAATTAATGACATTTAAATCTGAACAAATTATTTGATCTGGAGAAACTATATTTTTTTTAATCATCCCACCTATCATAGCAATACCCATGTTTCCACATCCGATGAATCCTATTTGTTTATTCATAATAATTTGCTCTTGCTCCTTCTACTCTAAATTTTATTGATCTTGAAATTATTATTCTAAATAAGGGCTATTACAATTACTTGGTTTATCAATAGAATTTCAAAATTCTCCTTCCTATATAGAGCTTACATATACCTCTAATAACTTCTTTGCTTTCGCTGAATTTTGAGGTGTGGGTCTTACTGCCCGGCAAATAGCGGGATAAAATCATTTCTTTAATCTATAATAAGAAGGACATAAAAAAACAAAAAGTTACAAAAATTTTCAAATTAAAACTTTTATAACTTTTTGTTTTGATGTAAATATAATTTCAATTAAAGTATCTCATCGTTTTAAACTTGACGCTCCATAATCTTGTATAGTTACATTTATATGATATTTAATCGGTACTTTACTAAATGTTTGATCCCAATCTTTTTTAACTTTCTCCCATGTTCTCGGGTGTTTAATTCTTAATTGGTTGCCAAAACCCGCAATATCGACTTGATATTCTTTTTGTATTTTTTTTGTAACATGATGTACTAAGTGCTTTACTTCTTTTTCAATAGCTTTTTCTTCCCTTTTTAAAAATTTATTTTTAAATTTTTTTCCTGATTGCATCCAATTTTCAGACAAACGTCCTTCTGATTCAATGTTTACATCAAAGGAAATATTATTTCCATTAACATGTGGTATGATTTTGCTTTTTATTGACTTTATTTCGTATATAATGAGTTTCTTTGATTCTTTATCAAAAGTTTTTACCACACCACCATTCCTTTTTCCATTTATCCATACTACTCCTTCCAATTCCTGTTCATTTAAAAAGCCCATCAACTTTTTTGTCTTCCCTTTAATTACAGCAGCTCCTGCAAATTTTGTTTCCCCTTTTATCGAGATTACATTTTGCAAAAGAAAACTGGACCCTGACCGCATCTTTCCTTCCAATTTAGCGAGCGATACAGGAGGTAAAATCCTTGTTGTTCTATTTCTATTATCTGCAATTCCAGACAAACGAAATGCTGGGATTTCTCCTTTTTTGTTTGATTCCAGTACCTCCTTCGCTAGACCCTTGCTAATTAAGAGCATACAGCTAAGCCGAACTTCATTGTCACGGAGATACTGTTCAAGTAATTGTTCTAAACTGAATGTACGTACAAGACTATCACTAATAACAATGTTTTTTAAATGTGGGCTGAACATTGTGCTCTCTCTTTTCAATGAAAACTCACGAACAATTTGATGAATGGAATCACCGGTCTCAGAAACATTTATATAACGTTTTTGTTGTCCATTTCCTTTACTTTGTGCTTGCGAACTAACAATTTGATAAGTAGCTGTTATAAGATTTCTTTTAGGATAACCTCCTTCCTCATCCTCTTTCTCAATTGTTGAATCCTTCCCTTTATCTAGTGCTATACCTGCAGTTAAACTCAACTCTTCTACTTCTTTACTGCTCCAACATCCTGTTAAAAATAGAAGCAAAAGCGTCCATAACAAAGTCAAATAGAACCGCATATAATTAAATTTATTTTTCACACTACTCCTCCTTTTAATCGCGTAATAATAAGAAGAAGCAGTGGCAGTAAACCAAATAAAAATAAAGCAGCATTACCGAGCATATCCCCCAATTTAAGCAAGTCATTTATATTTTTCGAAGTCATAGCAATGATGTAAATGATTGGAATCAAAGCAAAAATAAACGGATGAATTCTCTTTTTAAAGAGTTGTGCTAATCCTAATGCAGCTGCATAATAACTAATCGTATAGGTAGCAAATATTTGCATAATCCATATTACAAGCAATAAAGATTCAAAACGTTCAAATATCAATCCAGAAATTTCAAAACTGCGCATAAGATCAATTGTCGGCCATGTTCTTGTTACAACCCCATCAATTGATAATGCACCAATGACCATTACAACAGTTATTACATAAAAGATTAACGGAATAGAAATTCCAACTAAAATAGCTTTTACTGCTTTATTTCGTTGTTCCATAAATACCAAAAGAATTAACATAATTTCAGGACCTGTATATGCGAGAGACGTTGTTTTTATCCCATCTAATACTGGTTTAATTCCCAAACCTAATACGGGACGGAGATTATCTATCTCGAATATTCCGATGCTCATAAAGGAAATGATTAAAAAAATAAAAACAGTAATAGGAAATATTATTTCAAACATCCGTGCAATTGAATTAATACCACTCATAATCAAATAGAGACCTATCCACATAAAAGGCATAACAATAGCCCATGTGGGGGTTCCTTCGAGCAAAAAAAAGCTTATTACTTCTGCCATTGAACGAATTTGAAATGCTGAAGTTGTAAGAAAATACCCTATAATAAGAAAACTAAGTAATCTGCCTATCCATTTCCCTACAATATCTTGACTGTATTGGTAAAATGTTTTTTCTGGAAACTGCTGACTTAATTTGACCATAATTACTCCTGAAACCATTGCCAGTATTCCACCTAATATCACACTTATCCATACATCTGGTGTTTTCACTTTTTCCACAGATGCTCTGGGCAGAGTGAGAATTCCTGTCCCAAGTATGTAATTTACAATAATAACAACTGCCTGTGAAGTTGTTATTCGGTCTTTAAGTTTAGTAATCACTGAAGGCCACTTCCTTTCGTCATCAGCTACCTTTTGCGGATATTTTTTTTGGTATGCATTATTTTCGGTCGACGTCTCATTATTTTTAATGGCATGCGAACCATAAAATCTTTCCAGTCACTGAATTGATATGGAACAGCAGGACTGGTATAAGGAACGCCAAAACTTTTCAGTTTCACTAAATGACTGCAAAGTAAAAGAAAGAAGAGAATAACTCCATACAAACCAAATATCGCAGCACAAAACATAGCTACAAAACGAAGAATGCGTAACGTAATTCCTACACTATATTGCGGAATAGTAAAAGAAGAAATAGCTGTTACCGCAACAACGATAACCATTATTGGACTAACAATTCCTGCTTCTACGGCAGCCTGACCAATTATTAAACCGCCCACAATTCCCATTGCAGGTCCAATTGGTTTAGGCAGACGTAAACCTGCTTCTCGCAAAACTTCGATAGCTACTTCCATAATTAACGCTTCTATTAAAGCGGGAAAAGGGACTCCTTCTCGCGATCCGATAATAGAAATAGCGAGCTTAGTGGGAATTAATCCTGGATGAAATGAAATAAAAGAAATATACAGTGCTGGAGCAAATAATGAAACAAAAGCTGTCATGAAGCGTAATAAGCGGAGAAGCGTACCAGGAAGCCACCTTTCATAATAATCTTCTGGTGATTGCAGCAGCATACTAAATGTAACTGGAGCAATTAAAACAAATGGTGTTCCATCTAACAAAATAGCTACTCGACCTTCCATTAAAGCACTAATAACACGATCAGGTCGTTCTGTATTTTGAATCTGCGGAAAAGGACTGAGATAATTATCTTCAATAAGTTGCTCTATATAACCAGATTCGAGTACACTGTCTATGTCAATTTTCTGAATTCTGTTTTTTATTTCATCCACCAATTCTGTACTAGCAAGATCTTTAATAAATGCGACAACTAACTCTTTCTTTGCACGTTCTCCTACTGGTAGCTTTACTAATGATAAGTTCTCATCCGCACAGTGTCGTCGCAAAAGTGAGGTATTATCACTCAATACTTCAGTAAAACCGACCCGTGGCCCTCTGACTAATGCCTCCGATACTGGTTCTTCAATATTTCGTTTATTTGCTTTTGTTGTACCAAGAATAAACACATCTGCTAAACCATCAATTAAAAGAGCTGTTGAACCTATCAATACTTTGGGTATTAAATCTTTTATGTAATGGACTTCTGCTACTTCACTAATTGTAAGAACTTTATTTTTAATATATTCTTTTGAAACAGTCCCCTCCACATAAGAAGATTCATTTTTATATTCATCAGAAAAATCATCCATTAGTAATTTCATAATATGTTTGTCAATTATCTCTTTATCTGATAGGCCATCAACAAAAACGATCCCAGCCTGAATATCTGTGCGTCCAATATTAAACTTCCGAAAGCGAACATCAGAATTATGTCCGATTTGTTGCTTTATAAGTTCTAAGTTAGAGGCAAAATCATTTGTGAAATGAACGATTGCATTTTGAGATGGTTTATGCTCTTGTTTCGTTTTACTTTGAATATTATTTTTTTTCACTTGTTTGTCTCTTGACTTCCACCAACTCATTCTTCCCACTCTTTCTCTGACATACGAACCCAATGAAAAAATCTTGAGATAGTATACGGAATTAAAAACAAGATAAAAGCTTGTACAAAGACTTTCCAATCTGGAAGATAAGAAGTAATTATGTTCCACATTTTTATCACCCAATTTATATACTCTGCTAGGATTGAGATTTCTAAAAAACGATATGTACTTAATAAAAAATAACTATAAGATTAAAGAGCAGAAAAGCGAGACATTATGCTTATTTAGTACAAATAACCTAATTAGTATAAAAACATTTCTGACCTAAAATACCATTTCCAATTATAATTTGTTAAATATTATCTCCTTTTCCCTTATTTATATGCCCGCATTTGAATTTCAAATAATATAAGGATCAATGATATTTCCTCTTAAAGAAAAAAAGATGCTAGAAGATAGCATCTTTTTTTTAAATTCAACTTACTATGTAGTTATATTTTATTTTGGAAATACTCGTTTTTAAATGAATATTAATGTGTAAAAAATACATATTCTTTTGTTCTAAGTTCATACACTTCTACCAAACCGATACGGAATTTTCTGATTTTAAAACTAATATGAAATAAAGGAGAATAAAAAGAAAAACTATTATCAATCTATCAATTGAAAATAATACTTAGCAAGAGTTTATCATCTTAACTCCAAGTGTATTCGTTTTGCTTCAAAATAAAGAACTTGAATAAATTTTTTCGTATCAATACGAGCAGGTAATGTTGGTTCATTATTCAATTCTGTCATCTTTCTCCTTACGGTAGTAAAATCAAAAAATCTAGAAGCATAATTTTCGAACTTCGGGTTTAAAAAATCAGTAAGTCCAAGGGATGCTAAATGGTTTAATGATTGATAAATTGCTCTCCGAATCCGTTGTTTGGAAGCTTCTATGAACCTTTTTAATTCGGCATCTTCAGCTGAATCCCCAAGTTTTTTTTGAGCCAAATTCATAAAAATCTCTTTTAGTGAGGGAAAGCCTTGTTCCAACGTGTTATCTTGTTCATATTTATATAAATAATCTAGCATATCCATTAAATCTTTACTTCCACTTTCACTGGCTATTCCTAATTCAGACAAAAGAAAATGAATGGAATTTTGAAAATGATTAAAAGTATTTAAATGTTTTTCATTACGGTATTTTTCTTGTGCACTTGAATTACTATCCAATTTTAGTACCATATTAAGCGATTCTTGAATGTTGTTTATCGATTTTTCCAAACGAATTCGTTCAATGACTTTCCGAACAACTGTTAATACTTCAATCCGGTTAATTGGCTTAATAATATAGTATTCAACACCAAGCGAATAAGCTTCAGCAATTAATTCTTTTGATTCTACTTGAGAGACCATGATGATTTTCCCTTTAAACGAAGGTTTTATTTGACGGATTGTTTTTATTCCATCTTGAATCGGCATTAACAAATCGATAAATAAAATGTCTATATTTTTAAGGATTAGCATTTGTTGCTCTAAAGATAAACCATCCTCAGCTTCTCCTATAACCTCCCCAAGATCTTCATCCTCGATAATTTGAGCCAACATTGAGCGAACCGCTTTTTCATCATCTACTATATAAAAATACATAGAATCACCCTTTCGAAATTATATGATCAATCCCTAATCTAATTATAAAAATTGATCCTTTTCCTTCGGTTCTGTCCTCAAGCGTAACATCACCTTCAAGTTGTTCGACCATTTCTTTAACATACGATAATCCGATACCTGTCGATGGGTTGCCTAAATCATCATATTTAGAAGTAAACCCAGGCTCAAAAATTGAATCTTTATATTTTGAAGAAATACCAGGACCATTATCGCCTATTTGAAATTCAACAAAATGGTGGTCTTTATTAATGTCAATTGTGATGGTTCCCATACCTTGGATAGCTTCTACAGCGTTTGTAACGATATTATTTATAATAGATAAGATTGTGTAAATATGATAATGAGGATGCACACCATCAATTTTATACAAAAATTGGATGTCTTTCTCTAGCAAGCGTGCATATTTCGTATTTGCCCGTATAATGATATTTACTAGTTCATGTACAGACATATAATCTGTAAAACTTTCATCGGAAATTAGTTTTGAAAGTCCCGCAAAAATACGTTGGTTATCCTTTTTAACGTCATGGACCTCACCAGCAATTTGTAATGCCTGTTGCCTTAAATCCCCAAACTGAAAATCCATCTGTTTGTGCTCAAAAGAGTCTAAGGTTTTATATAAATCATAGGATTTTTTTGTTATATTCTCAGCATCTTGTAATGTTTTTTTTAAATGAACAGCATCTTCATATAAATTAGAGATAAGCATGAGCATGTGTTCATTTTGTTTCTTTATGTGTCTCTCCCTTGATTGCGCTTCATACAATTTCATCATATTGAAAAAGCTTAGAACTATAAAACTATGGGAACATGCGATAACAATAATCTCATTTATTGCCTCGGATGTGATTGATGTTTTTAATACGAAATATTGAATCATTAATTCCACACAGTCTGACAGTATTTCAATCATGCAACCAATAAAACCAATCATTAGTGGTTGATGATAAAAACGTTTGATTTTTGCTAAATGAAAGAGATACGAATAAGTAAAATAAAAGAAAAAACTAGGATAGTGAGTATGAAAAGCGGCTAGCCAATCCATATTTCCCTTTATAATGACATCCATTGAGATACGAAATACTACCACGACTATCGCTGTTAAAAAACCCGGTAAAAATGCTGGAATTCGTCGAAACAATAACAAAAAAAAGAAAAATGTTGGTGCGCCAAAGCTCATTCTAAATGTTTCATTTAAAGGAAATGACTTTATTTCACCTACTAAGGGTACTGTAAGTATCATTAAAACGAGAATATAGATGTCTTTTTTTACTAAATTACTAAGATTCAAAATAATCACTTCTCACTTTCGCCTAACAGTCAGTATACAAACCTATTTGCATTAATACAATACTTACTCTATTTTTTTCAAAAACTGATAAATAAGATATAAACGAAAGCATTATAGATTGTGAGTATTCATTACACCCTTCTACTTTAGAAAGATACTTTATAACTCAAAAATGTTCAGACACAATATAAGGTCTGAACACTTTTGGACTCGCTCTAACACCAAAATATCTGTGCTCCTTTTTAAAATATACTTAAATCCCATTCTTTTGCAATATGTTCTAACAACATAATTCCTGGTAAACTATTCCCATATTCATCAATGGCTGGTCCGTAAATACCAATACCACATCCATCTTGGAACGATAAATCCTTCCTAGATTTTGAGGGAACAAGTGTCATAATTCCGCCGGATACCCCACTCTTAGCTGGTAATCCAATGAAAGCAGCAAATTTTCCAGAAGCATTGTACATTCCACAAGTTAGCATTAAAGCTTTTGTTAACCTAGCTACTTCTTTAGGGAGCACCTGTTCTTTGCGAATAGGATGATATCCATCATGTGCTAGTATAAGCCCTATTAAGGCAATATCTTCTGTATTTATTTCAATCGAACATTGTTTTAGGTAAACCTCTAGTGTCTCCTCCACATCTGATTCTAGAAAACCATTCTCCTTTAAATAGTATGCTAATGCTCTATTACGATGAGCCGTTTCCCATTCTGATTGAAATACTATTTCATTAATAGCGGGACGCTTCTCTATCATTTTTTCAATTAATACGTATAGAGATTCTAATTTTTCTTGCACCGATGTCCCTGGCAAAAGTGAAGCTATCGTAATCGCTCCAGCATTGATCATAGGATTAAAAGGTTTTCCTGGTTTATGTATCTCTAAACGAATAATTGAATTAAAGGCATCTCCAGTTGGCTCTACGTCAACTCGTTCTAATACATAAGAAATACCGCGACTTAAACAAGCGGCTATAAAACCGATTACTTTTGATATACTTTGTAATGTGAAAGGTATCTCCCAATCTCCTGATTTTATCATTGTTCCATCTGGCTTTACTATACAAATACCTAACTGCGATACATTTATTTCCCCCAGAGCGGGAATATAACTGGCGCTTCGTCCCTTAGCTGCATACGCTCGATAATGAGCTACCCATTGATCTAAGCAAACTTTTTCTTGACCCTCAACTTGAACGCTAGAATCCTTTATCATTTAATCATATTCCCCCGTACTATTAACTTTATATAGAATGATTTTTTCTTTACTATAATCAATAATATTTGCACTAGAACCAAGAAAAATATTCAGACATATTGCAGTCTGAATATCCTTCTTATTACACACTTTTCTTTTTTGAAGTTTTCTCATAACTATCCCAACATTCAATATTTTCAAGCCCTTTAATGTTTTCTTTATAAAAAATAGGATCTTTACCAGCTTTTTTCTGGTTTATATAATCTTGTAACGCCGCAAATGCTACTTTTGAAAGTAAGGTAATAGCAATTAAATTAATAATAACCATAAAGCCCATAAATAAGTCCGCTAAATCCCATACAATTTGAATCTTTGCAACAGAACCAAATACAATCATAGCCAACACACTTATTCTGTATATCATTAACCACACTTTACTTGTATGTAAGAAGCGAATATTTGTTTCACCATAATAATAGTTGCCAATTAACGCACCAAATCCAAATAAAAAAACAAAGATAGCAAGACAACCCGATGCCCAAGGACCTATGTGTTCACTTAATGCTGCTTGTGTAAGTGCAATACCATTTAACCCCGGTTGTTTATATGCATCAGACAGCAAAATAATAAAGGCAGTGCTAGTACAAATGATCAGTGTATCCGTTAATACACCAAATGCTTGAATCAGTCCTTGTTTCACCGGATGACTTGTTGTTGCTGTTGCGGCAACGTTTGGTGCACTTCCCATACCAGCTTCATTTGAAAATAAACCACGTTTAACTCCATTCATAAGTGCTGCACCAATTGAACCGCCTGCTATTTGTTGAAAACCAAATGCGTTTTGAACAATAAGAGAAAGAACTTCCGGCATTTTTGATATGTTGGTAACTACAACAAATAATGCAACTCCAATGTATAATACTGCTAAAAATACCACCTTGTATTCAGCCATTTTTGCAATACGTTGTACACCACCAAAAATAATCGCAGCGAAAGCAATAGCCATGATTATCCCAACTGTTAGACGATCTGTACCAAATGAGTTTTGAAAAGCAATTGTAACTGTATTTGATTGTACTGAATTGAATACAAGACCAAAAGTAATTGTGATTAAAATAGAGAATAATACTCCCATCCAACGTTTATTCAACCCTTTTTCCATATAATAGGATGGACCACCGCGGAAACCAGTTTTATCTTTTACTTTATATATCTGTGCTAATGTGCTTTCGACAAAACTGGAGGCCGAGCTAATAATAGAAATAATCCACATCCAAAATACAGCTCCAGGACCACCTAATGCAATTGCAATCGCAATTCCTGTGATATTCCCTGTTCCAACGCGGGCTGCCATACCAATACAAAACGCTTGAAAAGGAGAGATTTGATCTTTAGAACCACTTTTCCCCTCCATTAATACACGGACCATCTCTTTTAACATTCGAAACTGTACAAAATTCAATTTAAATGTAAAATAAATTCCGCAAATAACAAGCATAATAATTAACAATTTAGACCATAAAAAATCATTTGTTGATCCGACTAACTCTACAAAAAATCTTTCCATATTATCACTCCATACCAAAAATTTATCTATTATAATCTATATAAAATCACCTATATTCCTTGGCATAAATACCTCATTCATATTCAAATACAACAAGGATAAAAATTTTCTATATTAATAGAATTGGCCTGTTTAAACAAACATCGCAACACGCAACCACAAAACTGAATTTTCTAAAAACTTACCATTTATACACACGATGCTCTATCCCCTTCTGCAAAACTAATATTCTTATCCACTAATGTTGTTGTACTATTATGTTTGTTTCGTTTACCGGTGATTTACATTTAAATCATAATAATCTATAGTGATTAACTGGTTTTTTGTTAATTTTCTTAAGAACATGGAAATATCTCCTTTCTTACTACTAATCTCAAAAATAGGCTAGGTAAAAATTTCACAAAAAATCTATAAAGCGCTTTCAATCTTTAACTAAGAGAAGCTTGTCTTTAATTTATAATTAAAAGTACAGAATGTTACGAAAAAGTACAGGTTTTTATAAAAATAAAAAATATTTTAAGATTTTTCATCTAAAAAAACAGTGAGATTTTGTGAATTTTATACAGTATCCAAACGTCGCAGATTTTGTTCTATCTATCCTTTGACAAGCCTCTATTTTCTTCATAAAAACATGCATATTTTTTCTCTTTTAGAAGTTCATATAAAGTATTTGAAATCAAGAATCAACGGGATATTATAAGAATATTTAAAAAATAAAACATTTAATTTATTTATGGTATCATACAAAAAACATTTGTTTTCTCAATTAATCCCCCTAGTTGGATTCGTCTATATTGCACATATTTACAACATGAAAGACACTAAGAAAAAAAGATTTTGTTGAAGGGATGAAACATTACAAAACTCTTATTTAGGACCTTATGTCATCCTCTTTTCTAGCAATATCGAGTTATCCCAAAAACGTATATTTACTAACATAGATTACAGGTGGTGTATTGTGAAAGAAATAGTATTTGTTCAAAATAAAAAAAGACTCCTTATGAAATTCGAATTTTTAAAAAAGGATTTAGTACTTACCATTTCACTGATACTAGCAATTGTAAGCTGCTTAATACATTCGCCAAAGATCGAATATATTAACTTTGAAGTGTTAATTAGCTTATTTAATCTAATGGTGGCCATTAAGGCCTTGGAACAGCTAAAGATATTAGACAAACTTGCCGTTGCGATTTTAAATAAATGCAATAACAGCAGGTCAATATCTATTATTCTAATTTTGTTATGCTTTATTTGCTCCATGTTTGTAACAAATGATGTTGCTCTCCTCACTTTTGTACCAATAACACTTGTCATTAGTAAAAAAACACAAATGAACATGATGGATACAATCATCCTGCAGACAATTGCGGCAAACATCGGTAGTAGCTTGATGCCTATGGGAAACCCACAAAATTTATACCTATATTCTTACTATGGAATTAAGCTCATCCCATTTTTAGGTTCAATCCTGCTTTTAGCTGTACTTGGAATTAGTTTGTTATTTATATTTACTCAAAAACTTCAAAAAACAGATTTGAAAATAGAACTACCTGTTATTACCGTGAAAAATCGAAAAAAAGCTACCGTCTGGATTTTGATACTTATTACTATCATTGCATCTATTTTTGGTGTTATTAATTATTACATTGCGCTAATAGTCACACTGATAGCAGCATTTACGTTAGATAGAAACTTACTATTTAAGATCGATTACTTTCTTCTAATAACCTTTGTCTGTTTTTTTATTTTTATCGGAAACATTTCCCATTCCGATGCACTGGGGACATTTGCTCGCGCTAATTTAAGAGGAGATACTTCAGTCTTCTTTAGTTCCATATTTTTGAGTCAATTGATTAGCAATTTTCCTACTTCAATTCTTCTATCAAACTTTACTTCTGATTGGAAAGCTTTATTACTAGGAGTAAATATTGGAGGGCTTGGAACAATTATCGCATCTTTAGCCAGTGTAATCTCCTATAAACTATTCATTCAGGCCAATGTTAAAGAGAGTAAGGCGTATTTAATTAAATTTAGCATTTACAACTTTGCATTTTTAATCATACTTACATGTATACAATACTTTATCTTTAAATTTCTAAAAATTTTTTAAAAAATTGATTCCTTTAGAAAAACCCAAATTTCTCAGCATTAAATTGAGAAATTTGGGTTTTGATATAGGTATGTTTAAAGAGCTACAACTAAGTTACCATCAATTTAATATTTTGAGATGTTCTCACAGTGAAAATCTTTTAGCTTTTACGTTGTTTATTAGATTTCAGTTTATTTTTGAAGTCTTCTTCACAAAATCCTTAATGTCCCTCAATTTTTTCCCGCTAATATTATCTTTGATGGTTGAATCTAGTTCAATTTCTAATTTTGCAAATGCTGCTCCTACACAATTATAGATACTTAATCCCTCTATACTCTTTCAAGCGGTAATCCATTCCGATAGAAATTACAAATGACAAAATTTATCCGTTTTTCCTACTTGCTAAATTCAGCAAGTAAAATGTTTTTAAAAACTTCTGGGTTATTAAGGTTTAAACTGTTCGAATTGATAGCGAGTGTATGTTTACCTCCAAGTGTTCCACCAGCAAAAGTGGAAAACCCTGGAACGGCCCCCCTGTGTCCCCATACCGAGACACCGTTCGGAAGCTTAATTTCAAGTATTCCAAGACCATATCCGGTTCCCTCTCTATTTGTAGGAACTGTAGTAAGCATTTGTTTTAACTGCTGTTCCTTCAGTAATTTGCCACCTAGTAAGCAAGAGAAGAATTTGTTTAAGTCGTCAGCAGTAGAAATCACATCTCCATCCGAGCTACCTGGGTTAATATAAGTAACATCTTTTAGCTCACTCGCTCCGTCTAGTTGCAAATAGCCACGGGCATGCTTGGTGCCTGGAATCACGCTTGAATTACCAGGTAGAAATGTATTTGACAAATCAAGCGGTTCAATAATCCGATTTTCAACCTCTTCCGCATAGCTGTTTCCTGTTACTTTTTCAATAAGGATTCCTAGTATTACATATCCTGTATTTGAATAAGACCAACCCTTTCCTGGGGCAAAGTCTGGGGGAAGTGAAATCCCCATCTTTACAAATTCTTCAGCCGTATACGATTTTTTTATATCCGTAATATCAAAGTCTTTTGAATTTATATAGTCAGCAATACCACTTGTATGATTCAATATTTGCCGGATCGTAATCTGGTTACCATCATATCCATTTCCTTGAATAACACCAGGTAACCATTTTTCAATGGAGTCGTCTAGATTCAAACGGTTCTCTCCAGATAATTGAAGTAGAACTGTTGCAATGAACGTTTTCGTCACACTGCCAATGCGAAAGCGAAAATCTGCTTTCATTGGTTTCTTAGTTTTCAGATCCGCTACCCCAGCTGTATAACTCCAAGTTTTACCCCCCTTAGAAATTTTAGCGAGTATTCCTGGGTATCCAAGTTGCAGTTCATCTCGCATTGCTTTCTTAACGGAAGTACGATCGCTTTGCGTACTTGTTTGTAACGAACTAGATACATTTTGCGTAGGTTCTGCTTTTACAATTAATGTTGGTGTTATGTATAACAGGGAACTTCCACCTATTAAAAGTGCTAGACTTGCACATGTAATTTTACTGCGTGTTTTCATAAAGAATTCCTCTCTTCTATTTAAATTGTATTGATGGCTGATAGCTGTCTCATATACTAACCACATAGCTATCAACTCTCCCAATGATAAAAGTCAACACTGAATTTGCAATCAACGTACTAATCATTATTTTCACAAACACCATTGTGTTCTAACAATCTCTAAATCACTCTTTTTCCACATACATATTAACCATAGAAATTACTTCTTTTCCTTAAAACACTCTTGTTACTGATTATTTGTTTTATATGTAGGCCGTACTTGTTCCCCCCTTCATGCCTCCTTATATTTTTATCCTACACAATGAAAATCTCTTTTTTCTTACCTATTCCTTACAAATTCCTTACATACAAAATCACTTCTACAATAGGACTGAAGTAGTATCTGTGCCCGAAAGCGCAAAAAACACCAATGCTTTTCGCTTCAGTGTTTTTGCGCTTTACATATTGTAAGATTCGTTTTACTCTTAACAGGTTAAACTGCTGATTTTTTCTAATGCGATTATTCTTCTTGCTATATAAAACAAATTTCATTGTGTTATATGAAATTTGTCATTAAGGCACATGATTCTAAATTTATTGATGTACTTGAGATGGACTCACTTTTTGAATTTGAACAAGTATATCAAACGCTTTACCTAATGATATATCAACAGTTTTTGGTATATCAGGCCCTTCGGTAGTTATTCCAGCGAAAATTGGCTGTTGTTCGTTTAACCAAGTTTTTGTCACGCCGTTCGCCTTACGTAAATCAATAAAAAATTGATCTTTTTTGACCTGTCCAAAAATGTAGTTATAACTGTTTGGATCATCCGATTTTAATGTTCCATAGGGGCCAAATTCACCATTGCTATTCTTCACATTGTATTGTCCTTCATAAACTGACGTTCCAATAGATACGTACCGTTTTCCGTAATATTCTGCTAAATGCTGCCCTGCTACTTTAGGGTATATAAAAGAAAGCATATTTGTTTTCGAAACGTGTCCATTATGTCCCCATACAATGGTTTTTCCTAAATGTTCTTCAGTCCACTTCGCATTTTCATACATTGCAATATCATGTTTCAAATAAAAATCCGCTGGTTTATCAGGAGGTGTCGCTAACATTGTAGTAAACTGTTCAATAATACGAGCATTTTGCTTTATCCATACGAACTCTTTAGATTTCCCATTTAAATGACTTTTATTTTCCTCTAATAAAGCACTAATTTGTTTAGCATCTAAAACATACTTTTCTTTTTCTTCTTTCGTAAGGCTTTCAAAAGTATTCATATCCTTTGTTACAGGAATAAGCCCTTTTATCTTCTCTTCTACTCTAGGCAACAGTTTTGAATTGTTCGCTTTAATATATTCTATTATATTATTATAAACATTTTCGTTTACTGATTGAATGTCCATCCCGATGACACGTACTTTCGATTTATGTTTTGGATTAGCATTATATTGCCGAATCCAATCAAGTAAATCTAGCATTTCTTTCGTCTTAAATACAGGTGTTAGGTGTTGGCTTGGGTTTCCCTTACCAGTAAGAACATATCGATCAAGTTCCAAGGCCCTGTCCCATCCCTCTTCTAAAACTAGATTGGTAAAGCCCCTTTCAGATACTAAATACTTAACAATGCGGTGTTTCATCGTAAAAACTTCATGAGCCCCATGCGTAGCTTCACCTAAACCTACAATTGAAGCTGAACCTACCATATCCTTAAGTGGTTTCAAATCATTAAGAGATGCAGTTGGATTAGTTGTTTTTAAAGGCTTTGCATGTGCTTCTAACCATTTCGTTATTTGATTTGTATTATAGGGAGCTGTAACAGAAACCTCTGTTTTCGAATCTGCATAAGTATTTCCTACAAAATGAGTCATTGTTATAGCAGAAGCAACAATTGCAATAATTATTTTCTTTTTCATAAAAAACCTCCTGAAATATTTACTTATAGCTTTTTAACATACTCTGCCAACTTCCGTTTAAAACATTCATTTTCTTATTACTGTTAAGATACATTTATTCTAGTTCCTAAAACTCACTTATTTCTTAATAGGTTCTTAAGAAATTCTTAATTCATTTATACGAATATAAAGCTAAATAAGCTTCAATTCATTGTATTGTAAATTCCTCATTGCATAACATTATAATGTACAGATATTCGTTATAAATGATGTTATCTAAAGTATTCAATTTCAGTATGTATTATTAACGTAGTTAATATATGGTTAATATGAAGTTCCAAATTTTGATTGTTTGTAGTCTCTTTATCATAGAGTTAATTTAGGGGTTATTTTTTGTTCACTTCATTTTTTTCGGCACTCTGCATCTAGACTGTATACCCATTGGCCACAGTTAGACTATTTCAAATCAAAAAAATAGATTACCTGCACACTAAAGAGTATAGTGCACAGGTAATCTAGTTGTTTTTGAGATTAATAAAAAACTAATTTATCTTTTGAATTCTTCCATCAATAACAGACTGAATTGGTTCTTTTGATTTTTTTATATAATCTACTAATGCTTCAAAATCAGTTGGTCCTGTTTCAGCATCTTTACCGTTTTTAAAGGATACAAATCCATCTCCCCCTGAAGCTAGAAATGCGTTAGCAACGACGCTGTAAGTTTTAGAAGGAATAATTTCTTCTCCATTCGTTAAGCGAATACTTGTTACTTTTTCTCCATTGGGCTTGTTCGCATCCCAAGTGTATTGGATCCCTGAAATTTGAAGCATTCTTGTTATGTCTTTTTGCCATTGTTGATTTAAAATATCACGAATGTCTTGACCTGTTAAATTTACTTTTATTAATTGATTTCCGAATGGTTGAATACCATATATCTCTCCCCATGTAATATCACCAGCATCTAAGTCATTACGAATACCACCAGGATTCATAAGTGCAATTTGGGATTGCATTGTTGTACGCTGGGCATCAGCAACTAAATTTCCAAGAGTAGATTCACCAGCCGTATTGAGTTTGCGATCTAGTGGCGCAATAGACTTACCTACAACTTCATTAACAAGAGGTGCGATTTTTGCTTGATATTTCTCCATCTTCTTCTTTATTTTTTTATCAGGCTCTATGCCTTCATGATAAGTTGTAACAATTTCTGCTTTTTTCTCAACAATATCTTGTGTTTTACGATCAATCTTTACATCAACATCAGCAAAAGCCATACCATATGAATTTGCTTGTACGACAAGTTTATTATTAACAGTTCCATTTACATAAGTGTGGCTATGGCCACCAAAAATAACATCGACTTCTGGATCAGTCTCATTTGCTAATCGGACGATATCACCATTTGTTACGCCGTTCCCATCTGTTATACCTCCGTTATGTGCAAGAACAACGATAGATTTAACGCCTAGTTTTTTTAATTGCTTTACGGATTTGTTAATAGCTTCAACTTCATCTGTAATTTCTACATTCTTTAGCATAGTAGGCATAACAAGGTTAGGAACATCCGTTGTTACGACTCCGATAAATCCAACAGGAACTCCTTGTACCTTTTTTATAGTGAATGGTGGTAAAAATAAACGACCGGTGGATTTATTATAGAAATTTGCAGCAACATATGGGAATTTTGCCCCTTTAAAATTTCCTGTTTTCTCATGGTATCCACCATAAATAAGGCGGTTCATTTCTTCAACACCTTCATCAAATTCATGATTCCCTATCGTTCCAACATCGAATTTCAAATCATTTAGAAATTCAATCGTAGGTTCGTCTTGTAATAATGCTGAAACAGGAGTACTTGCTCCAACAACATCTCCAGCATGTACCTTTAATGTATTCGGATTTTGTTTTTCACGATCACGTAAATAAGCCCCTAAGTACTCAATTCCCCCTGCATCTTTATTGTTAATTTTTTTTACAGTGTCTAGTTGCCCATGAAAATCGTTAATACCGAGCATTTGTACATCTATGTAGCGGTTTGATTCTGTACTTGCTTGGGCTGAAGGCATAGCAAATACACTAGTAAAAGTAACTGTACTTAATGCTAAAGCAACTGGAATGATTTTTTTCAACATAAAATTTCTCTCCCCTAATTAAAATCTGACATAATACGATGTTATTTTAATATATTAAGAGAATTATTTCTATAAAAATTCAACTAATTATAAAAATTAATAAGATTTTATTGTTTTCTGACAAAACATTTCTTTATTTTGAGGATTATTCAAAATATTATCTTGATAGTAATATAACAATACTTCTAAGAAATCTAAAAAACTCTAATCAATATATTTTAGCTGTTAAGAAGAGTATTCAATCCAAAATTAATGGAGATTTATCAACCTAACATCTCAATATCACCATTAAAAAGATGCTCCTGGATTTATCCAAGAGCATCTTTTATAAAGCTTTATTTTAACTTGTTTATAATTTATTAATTAACAATTATATAGTTGTAATTAGTCCTTTAAAAATGATAGGAGTGCTTCATTAAATTCTTTGGCATGCGTTGCATTTAGCCCATGTGGACCACCCTTTATTAACGTTACTTTAGAATTAGGAATTGCTTCATGTGTTAATTTCCCACTATATTCATATGGTACAGTTGCATCAGAATCACCGTGAATAATAAGAGTAGGTATATTAAACTTCTCCAAGTCTTTTCTAAAATCTGTCTTACTAAAGGCGGTAATACAATCAAGTGTTCCTTTAGGTGATGCACTGGCTGCAATATCCCAATTATATAAACGGAATGGCTCACTAACTAAATCTGTTCGATTACCAGCTGCGAAAAATCCCTTAGTAAATTCATCAAGAAATGCAAGGCGGTCATTAATCACACCACTTTTGAACGCTTCAATTGTTGCATCATCTAATGCCCCTTCAGGATGATCCTCTGATTTGTATAAATATGGAGGTACTGCTCCAGCAAAAACAGCCTTTTCAATACGATCTGTTCCATACGTACTAATATACCGGGCTACTTCGCCTCCACCCATAGAAAAACCAACAAGTGTGACATTTTGAAGCTCTAAATGTTCTAATAGTTGATGTAAATCAGAAGTAAAGGTATCATATTCATACCCTTCCCACGGCTGAGATGATTTTCCAAATCCTCGACGATCATATGTTATAACTCTGTATCCAGCCTCAACAAGAGCGGGAACTTGATATTCCCAAGATCGACCACTTAACGGCCAACCATGAATTAGTACAACTGGTTTTCCTGTGCCATAATCCTCATAATATATCTCAATTGGTTCTTGATTTTCGGTTCCTACAGTAATTTTAGCCATGCTTCTACCTCCAAAAAATATTCTAATATGTATCCTTTTCTTCAATAATCCGGATGAATGTCATAACCTATTCATGCACGTTTATGTTGTGAACTCTAAGTATGAAACTCTATTGTCCCAATGCATTCATTTTCTCCTTTTGGACAATTCCCCCTCTAATACCTTTTTCACCACAATATAATTTCTGAACATTCCTCATATTCAATTATAATAACAAAAATAGGTGACTATCAATATTGTTCTATCTATAGGATGTATAGGTAAAACCAATCTATTTTATAGTGAAAACAACTATAGTTACGACCTATACAAATTATAGATAATTTAGAATTGATTAACTATTCGATTTTCAAATACTATAAATTTGTATAGCACTTCATGTTCTGTGAATGCTACTATAACCAATATTATTGGTCAGCTTAGTTATAAACGAAGAAACTTATAATAAAACTTTCTTCGATTACTTAATTTTTAGGAGGAATACATAATGACTGATCTCTATTCTCGTATTAACAAAGATGATGCTGTCGTGCTTTTAGTAGATCATCAAACTGGTCTTATGTCTGGACTAGTACGTGACTATGGTGTTGATGAATTCAAGAACAATGTTTTAGCTCTTGCTCATACTGCTAAGTTTTTTGATTTACCAGTTATTTTAACAACAAGTTTTGAAAACGGGCCTAATGGACCTTTAATGCAAGAATTGGTTGATCTCTTTCCTCATGCACCAAAAATAGCTCGACCTGGACAAATTAACGCATGGGATAATGATGATTTTGTAAAAGCAATCGAAGACACTGGAAAAAAACAACTTATCATCGCAGGCGTAGTTACGGACGTTTGTGTTGCTTTCCCGGCACTGTCCGCTATAAAAGCTGGATATGAAGTATTTGCTGTTACTGATGCTTCAGGAACTTTCAGTAAACAAGTTGCAGATGCTGCCAATACTCGTATGGCACATAGTGGTGTGCAACTTATGAACTGGTTTAGCGTAGCTTGCGAATTACAACGCGATTGGCGCAACGATGTCGAAGGTTTTGGCAATTTGCTTGCTAGCAATCTTCCAGGCTATCAAAATATAATTGGAAGCTATATGGGAGCTCAGCGCGATCTTAGTAAACAAAATGCATAAATGTATTATCACTTTTTAAAAAGTTTCTAGTATAAATTTAGTGCCGATTAAATCGGCACTAAATTTTAAATTAAACAGTACAACATAGCTTTTATTTTTATGATTACAGCTTTAGTCAATAGAAAATATATTACTTTCAAAAACTTGATTTTAAACAATTAAAAAAGGAGCGTTTTATTATGAGTAATTTAGAATTGTTAAATCCGGAGAACAGTGCCTTAATTTTAATTGATTTTCAACCTCAAATGACTTTTGGAGTTGCAAGTATTGATAGACAAACATTAATTAATAACGTTATGCTACTTGCTAAATCAGCAAAAACTTTTAACGTACCTACTATTCTTACTACAGTTGAGACACGTAGCTTTTCTGGTTATTTTTGGCCACAAATTCTTGATATATTCCCAAACCATGAAATTATAGAACGCAGTTCAATGAACTCTTGGGAAGATCCAAAATTTGTTGAAGCAGTTAAAGCAACAGGTAGAAAGAAATTAATATTTGCAGCACTTTGGACTGAAGTTTGCCTTGCATTCCCTGTGCTTGAAGCAATTAAAGCTGGCTATGAAGTGTATGCAGTTGATGATGCTTCAGGTGGTACTAGTTTGACAGCACATAATGCTGCTATGCGTCGTGTAGAACAAGCTGGTGCAATTCCAGTGACAGCAATTCAAGTTTTACTTGAATACCAACGTGACTGGGCACACAAAGACACTTATGATGCTGTAATGGAAATTGTAAAGGAGCACACTGGCGCTTATGGTCAAGGAGTAGAATACGCATATACTATGGTGCACGGCGCGCTTCCAAGCAGGAAAATATGAAACAAGAAGGAGTAGCTGTCGAAGAGACTTATACAGGGAACACGATGGATGCTGCTGATCCAGTAACAACGATTGTTACATGGGAAATTCAACAAGGTAAAGAAAAACAGTTTGAAACATGGAGACATGAAATCGAAGCTGCCGCTACTAAATTCCCAGGGCATTTAGGTGTAAATCTAATAGTTCCAAATAACGAATCGAGAGAGTATACTGTTATTTTTCGATTTGATACGTATGAGCATCTACGTGCTTGGCAAGAATCAGACATTCGCCGGGATTTGTTAAAAACGGCAGAACAATTTCAAGCTACTAATCCAAGTTACAAAACTGAAAGTAGTTTGGCTTATTGGTTTGTTACTCCGAAAACGCCAGTTCCACCGCCAAAATGGAAAATGTCTATCGTTACCCTTTTGGGTGTATGGCCTCTTAGCATGTTAGTTCCTAAAGTGATAGGACCTATTATAAAACATATGAATCCTATTATGTCGGCCTTTTTTGTTTCAGTATGTATAGTGTCCTTGCTATCATGGGTAGTCATGCCGATTTTCGGTAAATTATTTCATCCATGGTTACAAAATAATAGAAAGTAGACGAGGTGTGAACATGAATTTACCGGATATGATCTTATATAACGGAAAAATTACTACCCTTGACCCTTCTCAGCCTGAGGTATCTGCTATCGCCATAACTGATGGTTTAGTCACTGCAGTAGGTGGAGATGAGCTTCTTAATAGTGCCACGGAAAAAACAAAGAAAATAGACCTTAAAAGAAAGAGAGCTATTCCAGGCCTGAATGACTCTCATATACACGTTATTCGTGGTGGTCTGCATTATAATATGGAATTACGTTGGGAAGGCGTGCCATCACTTTTTATTGCTCTAGAAATGCTCAAAGAACAGGCAAGGCGTACACCTGCTCCTCAGTGGGTAAGGGTAGTTGGAGGTTGGTCTGAATTTCAATTTAAAGAGAGACGGTTGCCAACTTTGGAAGAAATTAATGCCGTTTCTGAAGACACTCCTGTATTTGTGCTACATCTTTACGATAGAGCACTTGTAAATCGTGCTGGGCTGCATGCACTGGGATATACAAAAGATACACCAGACCCTCCAGGCTGCTTAATTGAGCGGGATAAACGAGGTAATCCAACGGGCCTTTTAATTGCGAATCCTAACGCTTCTATTCTTTATTCAAGTTTGGGTAAAGCACCAGCACTTAATTTTGACGACCAGATTAATTCAACTCGCCATTTTATGCGCGAATTAAATAGATTAGGTATTACAAGTGCTATTGACGCAGGTGGTGGATTCCAAAATTATCCTGATGATTACAAAGTTGTTGAACATTTAGCCGAGAAGGAACAATTAACTTTGCGTATTGCTTATAATCTATTTACGCAGAATCCAAATCATGAATATGAAGACTTTGCTTCATGGGCAAAAATTGTTTCTCCAGGTCAAGGAACTGATAAGTATAAAATGAATGGTGCCGGAGAGATGTTAGTATTCTCAGCAGCCGATTTTGAAAAATTTCAAATGCCACGGCCTGAACTAGCTACGATGATGGAAGCTGACTTAAAGAAAGTAATTTCTCTATTGGTGGAAAACCGTTGGCCCTTCCGTTTACATGCAACTTATGATGAGTCAATCACACGTTTCTTAAATGTATTCGAGGAAGTTAACAGTGAAATTCCTTTTAATGGTCTACGATGGTGGTTTGATCATGCAGAAACAATCTCAGATCGTAGCATGGAACGTGTTAAGGCTTTAAATGGCGGTATTGCCATCCAAGACCGCATGGCTTTTCAAGGTGAATACTTTGTTGATTTATACGGAAAGGAAGCTGCAAAGCGTACTCCTCCGATTTATCGTATGTTAGACCTTGGTATACCTGTTGGCGCCGGTAGTGATGCAACCAGGGTTTCCAGCTATAACCCTTGGGTTGCTCTTTACTGGATGGTTGCCGGAAAAACCATTGGTGGGCTTTCTATATACGATGAAAAAAATAAACTTGATAGAAAAGTAGCCCTGGAATTATATTCAAAAGGAAGTGCGTGGTTCTCTGGTGATGAAGGTAAAAAGGGAACCCTGGCAGTAGGTCAGTTTGCTGATCTTGCTGTATTGTCTGCTGACTACTTTACTGTGCCAGAAGAAGAAATCAAAAACCTTGAATCATTACTCACCATTATGGGTGGACAGGTTGTGTATGGAAATGATGAATTTAAAAATTTATCACCTGAATTGCCGCCAGCATCACCTGATTGGTCACCGACGGGAGTTTATGGGTATGGTGGTGCTAACCTAGCCAACACTATACTTTCTCACGATTCCTATGATAACAAGTTACATAGTTGCAGTAACCCTCTCCATCAACACACTCATACCGTAATAGGAAAAGATGGAACTACATGGGGTATCGGTTGTACTTGCTTTGCTTTCTAAGTCAAAACCACCGGTATAATGCCGGTGGTTTTCTTTCTGCAATAAGGGTATGTAGATTCGAAATAGCATTGTATATCCCTATTGGAATTTATTACTATTCAATAGGACCAAAGAGTTGATAGCTTAAACTTGATTTGTTTTTTACATCCTTCTCTCCTTGCAAAGCCTACCCCTTTCCCTTAAGTAAAAGTCAAAAATCGATCACACCACACATATAAAGCCACTACCCTTTGACTTTAATATTTGCTTTATCTTAAGACTTATAGATTTTTTCAAATTTCACACTAGAATCATTATTATTTCTATTACACTGATACTTTTTGCGAATCATTTAACTTCTGCATAAAGATACGTGCTGCAAAACTTAAAAATTTATCATCAAAGTGAATAAGATTAATATCTTGGCTTGGTGTTGGGTCAGTAATACGAACTATGCTCAAAGTATCATTATTAACAAAGTTAACCAGTGAAAGAGGTATTATGGCAACCCCATGTCCATTGTATACAAGGCTCAATAGAGAAATAGAAGATTTTGTTTCTATATTTGCTTCAGATAAAGATAACCCTAAACTCTCACAATATATTTTAATAGATTCACGACAACTACATGAAACCATTATTCTACTCAGCCCTACTAATTCTCGAAAAGAAACAAATGATTTTTCATTCAAAGGATGATTTTTGGGAATGACAAGGACGAGCTCTTCACTATACAAAAGGGTGTTTGTTAATGTGTCTGGAATTTGAGCACTACGTGTAATCCCGAAATCAATATTTTTGTCAACGATTTGATTTACAGCAACTTCAGATTCTATAATCTTTACTACGATGTTGGGATAATGTTGTTGAAACTTCATAATATAAGGTGTTAAATAAGTGAGATCCTCTAATAAACCTCCTACAGTAATTACACCTCTTTTTACACCCTTTAATTCAAAAATTTCATTATAAACGTCATCAAATTGTTGCATGATAAATTTTCCTTTATCAAATAGCAGCTTACCCGCTTCTGTCATTTTGATACCTCTTCCAACTCGATGAAACAAGGGTGTATCAAGTTCACCTTCTAACACACGGATTTGTTGACTTAAAGTCGGCTGTGAAATACCTAGAACTTCCGCAGCTTTAGTAAAACTATTATTATTACAAACTTGAATAAAATACTCTAAATGACGTAATTCCATTCTTGATACCCACTCTCCGCTTTATGAAAGATTTATAATTTAAAGGACGATATGTATACGTTAACATAACAACTTTATTTCCTACTATATTAATTGCAATTACATAATTTCTTTATTTTGTACTACAATACATTTACTACTATTTATTAATTTTCCCTCCTATTTATTTAATTTATATTTAATTAGGATATTACTAAACAGAAATAACATCTAAAAACTTACACTTTCTGTGCGTAATATCCTAACTTTTTCAACTGTTTACTTATCATTTTTTCTCAATATAGTCCAAACTACCAAATATTTGCCGAATCCCCTCTCTATGCTGTGGAAAAATTAGTGTCACCAATTCAATACCTTCTGAAATAATTGATGCATACGTGATACAAAAACTTACAAGTAATATTTTGTCCTCAATTTTTTTATAGGCCGATCAGCTTTACTGTATAGTAGCTCAAGCACTGCAAATTCAGTTGCATTAAGTCCATAAATTTTTAGATCCTTTTCATACGTTTAGTGATTGGCTGTAATTCCCTTGATAATATAACAAATAACTTTAAAGATAAGCTCTCATAATTACCAATCCTTTACAAGTTATCTTGAATTCGAGATTTATTATATTATCGTCGAAATATTATGTCAATAATTCATTTTAGCGTTATCAAGCCACTTATAATTTATTTCTCAACATAAGACATATAGAATCGTTAGAAAATAACTGTTAATATATAGATATCTCAATTACGTTATTTTTTAGAGGGCTTGTTGTCTAGCGCAAGCTCTCTTTTTTCATAGTCTAAATGGAATTCGGACACATTTTATATGGTGAGTTTTGCCCTCTTTTAGCGATAGAGACAAAAAATCTGGTTGTGATGTAAAAACTTCAAAATAACCGCAAATAATCTATAAAAATCAGACATATTAATGAATATGCATTCAAGCGAATCCGGTCTGTTTAAATTTGATTATTGAACTATTTCTCTGTGGCAAAATAAAGCAGCGCTATGGTCGGAAAAGCGATTCCGATCCACAATGCTACACTCCATCCTCCGAAAAAGGATCCAACAGCAACACCCAAAAAGAAAATAGACATGAATAATCCATTTAAGCGACTACGAACTTCTGGTTGCAAAGAGAAAATCAAACGTTGACTTAAAACTGGAAGAGGAATATCGCACTCGATGTTTCCAGCCCCGTCGACTGCAAGCAAAGCAACTTCTAGAGAAGGGAATTCAAAGAGGAGAATTGAAAGAAAACCTTGATATTGAATTATCCATCGATCTCATTTACGGACCAATTTTTTATCGGTTGCTAGTAACCGGTGATAAGTTTGATGATTCCTATGTACATCACTTGGTAACAAGCGCATTCGATGGAATACGATAAACATGAATAACATTCGAAAAAAGAATTAAATGCGCCTTCCTCCTATACGAATAAAATTTCGCTTAACTTAATAAATAAAATATCTAATTATTTAAGCTGATGTATATGAGTCGGTCCCCCACATACATCAGCTTAAGAGTTGAGAATTACCCTAAATGAATGAACATGCAAAAAAATTTATTCTGAGGATTTTACGATATTTTATTTAATCGAAATGTGACATAACTCCTAATATTAGTCTTATTAAGACGCAAGCTCCCTCTCTTCTATTTTTTAATTGAATATTTTAGGTTTATAATGATTTATTTTTAAAGATAATTACCTAATTTATTAACTTATTTTAGAGTAAAAAATAGGAGAAGCCTATCGTGACAGACTCCTCCTAAAAAAACAACCGTTATATACATATTGAAAATAAATTTATTTTATTAATAATGAATATTCACCAGTGTTATCATCAAATTTATACACATTCAAATAATATTTCCCTGGTTTCGCTACGAATTTTCCCTTTATAGCATTTCCTTCATCTTCACCACAAGCTACGTAATTTTGCATGTCTGATTCATGATAAAGTACCCATGTCATCCCAATGTTTTGTTCATTTACCACAGAAATATCTACTTCTTTTGGAACTGTAACATCAAACGTATAAACATCTGTTTGATCAGGAGCAATCAGATTTCCTTTTACAAGCTTATTAAACGGGAGTACCTTTTCCTCTTCAAGGGATCCACCTGTTTGCGGATCTTGTTTTACAGTAACTTTTGTTTGTTCTTTACTTTCTTTTCCTCTACTATCTTTCACTGTTAGTTCCACAGTATATGCTCCTTTTTCTCCATATACATGGGTAGGGCTGACTTCTGTACTTGTTGTACCATCTCCAAAGTTCCATAGATAAGAAATAATTTTTCCATTTTCACTTTCTGTACCATCACTATGGAATTGAATTCCTTCATTTACTATCCCGCTATATGGTCCATTCATATTTACTATAGTCGTTGTTTTTTCTTTTTCCTCTGTTGCAACACCATGGAAAACAATATCATATTCAAATTGATTGGCTGCATTCACACGATAGTTAACAAAATAGGCTGTAACTGTTTTATAGCCGCTCCATCCTGTTTGAGACAACTGCTCCAAGGTTTGATTGACTTGTTTACTCATTGTTTTCCAGTCTTCAGACTCACCTTTTGATGTACTACCTATGTACTTGCCTTCTACAGTAAATGTGTTAAAAAATTGAGACTCATGTTTTGTGATTTTTGCATCTTTTATATTAGTTACATCAACAATTTCTTTCTTCACTTCAGCTAACGGCTTAGGTGCATGTTGTATTAAGTAATCATTTGTTACTTGTGGTACATTGTATTTATCTTGATTATCAATCAACTGCTGCATATACGTTTGATATTCTGTATTCAGCTGTGCATCTTTACTTAATGCTTCACGATACGCGTCATAATTTTTCACATCGTTTGCACGGATTAAATCCTGAATCTTATCAAAGGTTTCAAAGTGGTGATTATATAGATAAGACTGTAGTGCAAAGGAATAATTATAAAAATCCCATGATCCATATTTTGCGAACAAAGTTTGCTTTGCAGTATAACGGCTTGCCGGATCAGATGATAAGCCACTTATAATACTTTTACGTGGAACAACATTATTTGTACGTGTAGATCCTGCAAAGAATTCTGCATTCCCTTCTTGGAACCAAGTTAAGCGTTCATTTTGATATAGTTCTCCACTCCCAAATAAACCAGGAACCTCGTATCTTCCTTGTAAATAATGAGTGAATTCGTGACGGAATAACTCTTCTAGACTATAAATACTCTGTTTTGGTGTACGCTCATATGTAAAGAAAGTACCCTTCTCTTCAATATAAATACCGCCGTTGTTCGTTTCATATCCATATAATTGTCTATTTAATTGATAATCATCTGGATTATTATAAATTACAATTGTCAGCACATCATCTGCGTTACCTGGTTCTAGTGCTTTATCATTTCCAATTACACGGTGATATTGTGCCTTTACTTCTTTGGCTGCCCAATATAACCTTTTAATTTTCTCTTCTGTTACTTTATCGCCTGTCTTAAAAACAATAGATCCATCATCAAATGTATATGTTTTAGGTAAGTATTGTAACTTCCCTTCTTCACGTATTTTCTGTAAATCTACTGTATTTCCATCATAATCTTTTCCACCGTAGTTTGTTTTGATTTGCTCTACCGCTATAAAATAAGGTCCACTTAGGCGAGGATACATATTCATCGCTTGTGTAATAACTTCCAATCCTTTGTTTGGATTGCTATGAAATTTCCCTAAACGTCCTGCATAATAAATCCCATTATTAATTAGCCAACTATTCTCAGTTGTTAAATTCCGTATGAGAGCAATTCTACTAACCTCATTTATAAAATTATCAATTTTTCCATACCACATTGTTGCATTAGGTTTTTTATTCGTTTCCTGCAAATAAGACTGTAGATCATAATCAATACCTTTTACAATTTCATATACAGCTTGTTCTTTCGTATAATTTTTAGCATACATAGAAAGGTTATCATTAAACTGTTTTAAAATATTTGCTGCATACTGTACTGTTTCAGCATCACTAGAAGCATTACTAATTAACTTTCCATACGCAACTACTACTCTATCTTGCTCAGCTGTACCTAATGTAAAGTTTGGATTTTTTGCAATTGCTTTTAATGATGGTAAACATTTGTCATGGAAGCTTCTCTCTTTTAAGTAACCTACTTCATTATTAAAATATCCCACATAAAAAGCAGAACGTAATACTTCAACAAAAGTTTCAATTCCCTTTGAATCCTCTTTCGTAAAAGATGTCCCTCTTTGTCCTAATTCATCAATGATAACGTTCATACGTTCTTTATTTTGATAAAAAGCTTTCGTATCTTGATTGAATTGAAATAAGTCTGTAATTTGATTCCATGAAACTCTTGATAGCGTATCAATGAATTCACTATCAGACATTTTATTCAATTCTGCCAGAGTATAGCTTTGCTTTAATTGCCTTTCATCATGTTTCATCACCGAAGTAGGTCGTTGTGAAAAATCGCCTACTTTTAAACGCTCTTCAAAATTCAATGTTTCGTCCGCTTTTGTAGCATGAGCCATTTCATCTTTTGAAGTTTCTGTTCCAATTGGTTTCATCTGCAACAGATTATAGGGTGCTTTTTCTTCTGCGGATACCTGTGTTTGAATACTTCCAAATGATAATGCCATCGTACTAATACCGATCATCATTTGAGTAAATTTTAAATTCTTGTTCATAACATTTCCTCCATTTATATATTCCACCCAAAAATATAACATTTTATCTTAATAAATTATCATAAAATGTATTATTACAAATTGTTTAATATGTATTTCTGTATAAATTAACATTAAACAAAGCATTATTGAATCTCTTTCTTTTTCCATACATACTCATAAATTGAGTAAACTTTTTGTTTGGAATTTACAGGTTCGTTGCACGAAACCAGACTCTCTGGCAAGATTTCTTAAGATGTTCGGGGATAAATAACATTGAATTTCTTGAGCAAATAGTTGTAGTTCATCAGATACAAAAATAGACATAAAAAACGCTATCCTTTCCTAGGATTCTAGAGAAAGAATAACGTTTTTTTACTCGTTCAGTACTTAGTAGGTATAACTTTTTATATTTCAAATGACTTTTCTCTCTAAAATTATTTTTCATACAAATTTTCAGATTCTAAAAAATCTATAAATTTCTTATAATGTGTCACTGTTCTTTCTAAAGCAATCATTAAAACAAATATAAAATAAATTGCTTGAATTCCATTCATATAATTAAAGAGTGATTCAAATATATATACAATACTTGCAATCATAGAACAAAACCATAAATAAAATTTCATTTTCAGTTTTTTAATTTTTTGCTTAGTTGTCTTACAAGGCTGGCCATGAACTCTTATAAACAAATAAATTGCTGTATGCAAAATAATAATTGAAAATTGGAAACTTCGATTGTCCTCTGAACTAAATTCAGAGAAACCTATTTCTAATGAATGTAATACTATCCAAATAGAAAACAAAGATAGCACGAAGACATATAAAAAACCAAATAATAATTCAAAAATAAATAACCAAGGTTTATTTAATATTGAGTAAAATGGATTTAGATATTTTATGGTTAATAAAAATTTCTTCACTAAATCAGTAATAATAATTGATGTATTAGTTATATTCATATAGAAAAGTAATGTTATTGGAACCAATAACATTATAGCAATGCCCCAAATGGTAATCTTAATACCGGATAAAAAGAAAACAGCTCCAAAAATTACAACTGAAAAAATAAAAGTTGATATTGGAACAAACATTAAAAATATAAGAGTTCTTATTAAGATTAACTCCCCTAAAAAATCTTTTATTATGAAAACATGTATTTTTTCCTCCTTGTAATTCTTCACAGTTTCAACTATTTCTTTCTCGGATAAAAGAAAATACTTCAATCTATTAAACATAAAAAAACTCCTTTATATTAATTTAAAAAAGATTGCCCTCTGTATGCTACAGAGGGCAATCTTTCTTGATGATTAAAATATATACCCAACTGTTAGCAAATATATTAAAAGACATTGTCATTAATTCACTTTAAATTTCACTTCTGGGTATTTGGAGTCCAATTTTTCAAGCGCAGAGCTATCGTCTACCTGTTTCACATATCGATCAAAAAAAGCGAGACTGAATTCGTTTATAATACGGTGAACGTATCTTGGATCTTCATCTAAGCTTCGTAACAAAGGAGAGAACAAATGAAAATCAGTGAAACTCGTATGATTGGTATGGGGAATAACCATTGACATGCCACCACCTGCAAGTGCATGGTCACTACGAACTTTTCCCTCTAAAAAATCTTTCGTGGAATCATCACTAGTCTCTGCATTCATAATCAAAAACGGTTTTCCAACTCTAGATTTCGGAACATTTTCCCCATATAATGTACCATCCATATTGATGGCTGCTTTGACACGGGAGTCTTCCACTAACACTTGCGCAGCTGTAGCTCCACCATAAGAATGTCCAAACATTCCAATTCGGGATGTATCCATTCTTCCTGTAAAGCGATTATCTTTATCGCTTTGGTTAAGCTTCTCTATTTGATTAAGTACAAAAACAACATCTTCCTTCCATAATTTGATATGGCGATCTCGTTCGGCAAAATCAGTTAAATTGATCGACTGTACAAAAGCGGTTCTGCCATCTGGAAAGACGGTAGCTGCAGCATCATAGGTATGATCAATTCCTACGACGATGTAACCTTGGCTGGCCAACTCCTCTACCTCAAACGTGTTTTGATTGCGAAAACCGCTTAAACCATGGGAAAAGAGTAGGACCGGATAACGTTCCTCTGAATCTGACAATTGAGCTTCCATGAATGCATTCGACTTCATCAAGCCTAGATGATGAAACGCGAATGCTGGAATAGACAATGATTTTTCCAACCCCTTGGCAATCTCATCCGAGTTATGGATATAAGGTGCGCGATTCATCTCTCCTTTTTCTTTTGCAGGATACCAAACCTGAACCATCAGCTCGCGCCGGCCGTTCAAATCTTTCATATAAGGTTCTTCTCGATTATAATCAATCCAATGATAAAGTGTAGTACCAACCTTGAAGGGACCGCTCGTTTTTTCAAATAAAACTACCGGCATGAGGGAAGGAAGCATGACCGCAATAGTCAAATAAATGACCAGTAGCGCTGTCTTGACTGTGAATGCCCCACAACTTTTAACGTTCTTTTTTGATTCAGCAAATAGATAGCAGCTTGTTAAAATAAATGGGGACAAATAAGCAGGAATCATCTGCCAGCGATACCCTTCTACGATAAGCTGCACAACAACCACACAAAAGGCAACTGTTAGAATGAAGACAGACCATTGTTTTATTTTCTCACTAAAAAACAATATACAGCCTAGAATACTAAAATTCACAATAATTATAACAGTCTCAAAAAAATCCATTTACATTCCTCCTATACCCGTATTTTATCTTCAAGGACATCCCAGCCAAATTGAAAAAACAATTTAAAATTACAAACTTTTCGTTTCCATCTCTGATTATCTTAATCCGTACCTTCAGTACCTAAAAATTATTTTTGGTACTCATTTTATATTATACCGAAATCTTCCAGACTGTAAAGTATAATTACCCTTAAGTAAAATCGACATAAAGTGAAACTTTAATCAGTGGGGTTTTCTTCATCCCCCACTGATTATCAGCCCTCACCAATCGGACTTTTATGGGCAGTTGATCTCCCACCTAAATTCTTTGCTTTCACTGAATTTTGAGGTAGGAATCTTACTGCCCATTAAAGCGGGATAAAAATAAAAAATGAGCGGGGCTACGTTAACCTGTATGGTTATTGTGACCCTACTCATTTTTTATGTAGAAGTACTATTTAATCCTTACTTGTGATTCCATGCAATATGATATCGGCCATCATTGCAAGTGACTCTTGTAGAGTAATTTGGTTAGAGGCTATACTCCCCTGTTCAAAAATTGATTTCATTAACGTTTTGAGTGTTTGGATTAGCACTGGAATGTCCATTGAACGTAAAACACCGCTATTGATGCCCTCTTCAACTAGCCCAGTAATTACCTCCCATTCTTCATTTATGCCTTGTTCTATTTTTGCCCACTGCTCTGGATGGTAACGTCGCAGTTCAATCAGTAAACGTACGAAGCTGTGCTGAAAATCCTTAGGCACAATTAAAAGAATCCCTTTTAATTTTTCCGGTATGGTCAAATTCGAATTATCGATAATTTCCCGAAAACGTATTTGGGCTTCTTCATTTATTTGCTCAACTACATAACCAATAAGCTCGTCCTTAGATGGAAAATGCTCGTAAAGCGTACTTTTGCTTACACCTAGATCACGAGCTAAATCACTCATTGTGAATTTTATTCCCCTTACATGAAAAAGCGCAATAGCAGTTTTGGCAATCCGATCTTTCATCATTTATTCACCTCATACCAAAATAGTAAAGTTATTATCTCTCCAGTACTATAATAGTACTTCGAGTACAAGAATAGTTTAACTTTTTATTTCTTGAAGGTCAAACGTGATGAAGATGATGACATTTCACTTCATAGCCTTTAAATGAAAATATTATGTTTTTTATGGAAACCAAGTTTATTTTTATCATTGCGGGGACATCAAAACTTTAACTTGATAGGGATATGGCACTACCCCCAATTAATAAATATTATTAACTATATGTCTATCATATTTTTTATAAACAGGATCAATTAGATTTAAAAAAAGACTTCTTTTTCTTTACTCGTAATAAATCACCTGTCCACCCTTTGAATCGCATATACATATACATACCCGCTGTTGTGAAAATAATAAATAAGAGAGCGATTAAATAGCTATATTTCCATTCTAGTTCAGGCATGTATTTAAAATTCATACCCCATAATGCTCCTAAGGCTGTCAAAGGCGTACTCACAGCAGTTAATACAGTAAGAGCTTTCATAATTTCATTCCCACGATGAGAAGAAACAACTTCTTGCAAATGAATCATCGTGTCTAATTCTTCTTGGTACTCTTTAACAAGTTGTAATCCACGCTCTAATTTTACGTGTGTTTGTTTATAACAAAGGGTGTTTGTTAGTTTTTCTAACCAAGCTTCTTTTAGGCCTTGTAACACTTCTTGTATTAAGCGAAACACATGTGTGTTCATAAATAATTCATGACGAATATGATAAATCCTTTCTAAAACTGCTATGTTATTATGATGATAAAAATCCCATAACACATTTCTGAAATTGTTTTCAAAATAGTCAACCTTTCGTAAATAGTGAGATATAAATATCGATAAGATGGCACATAGTCCTTCAGCGGAACTATTACAATTTTTTATACCTATAGGGAAATTATGTATTAATTCTTGAAAATCTTCTTCCTCTTTTTCTTGGACCGTTATCAGTATCCCATGAGCTACGAAATAATGAAGAAATTTTTGAATTTTGGCGTCCTTTTTATCTTGATCATATAAAAACGAACCATATACACAAGTTTGACTTGGTGATAACGTATAAACATATAATCCATTTTCACAAGGAGAACTTATTTTCTTTACAAATTGAGAGAAATAAGATGTTACATCACGGGGGATTATAGAAGAAATTTCTTCAAACTCACTAGTTTTCACATGATACCAACTCCATTTCGTCATTTTTATGCATTCCATATTATTCTTCCTTTCTAAATAGTTTTATGTTTGATCGAATCATATCCGTAATATGAAATTTGTATGTAGGTATCCATATCTTGGAGGAAAAGTTTTTAAATCATCTAAATTACAAAATAAATGCATAGGAGGTCTTATTCTTTAAAAAGGAAGACCCCCTATATATTAGTTATTTTTATTCTCAATTTTAAACATTTCCTCTATACAAGCACTTTTTATCTTTTCTTATTTATATTTGGAAAAGAAGCCACACAATTTGGCACGTCTATTCAACGAACTCCATTTCGGTCGTCATTATAATTTGGATTTATATGCAGATTGAGTGGTGATGTCCTCAAATACTTGACTTCCAATAATATAGTATCCATGAAGCGCGGCCTCTTTTGAAGCGTCTACCATACGGAAAGAAACAATTTCACCTTGCATTTTTTCAATTTGTTTTTTGTGGAGATCTACTATTCCTCCTGTCCAAATAATAGTATCATACTGGTCTAACTTAAATTGTTCTTGTAATACACGCATGATGTCTTGGAAATGTGTATCCAACTCTTTTTGAATTAAAATATCCACCTGACTTGTCTCATAATTTTCTTCTTTATCTCCATATCCTTTTTCTAATATTTTTGGCATGTCATTAATATGCAATTGATTACTTTCACCCGCATGATTCTGCAGGATATTCTTAATATTTTTCAAAGGCTTGCTACATCCTAGTTCCGTCTCATAATGATTTAAAATGACATTCTGTTTCATATCTGTCATTTCTAATGTACGAAATCCACCATCAATAATTAAGATGCGATCTTGTTCCTGAATGATTCCCTCTTTTAAGAAATAGGCATGTAAAGCGATCGGTTGCTGAAGAATCAAAGCATTTTCAACCGTAATATTAATAAATTTCCCATCAATTTGTACGGAAGTTTCTTTTTTTAGTGCACGTTGTAATTGCTCATGCTGACTACCAAAACAAGTGACTGGAAGCCCGGTAACAACTAAAGGTAACACGACATTTTCTTTATAATCCTTTGCAATGCAACCAAATATTTGTTGTTTAAACTCTTCGCTTTCATAATAATTTTCTATTTCTTCGTCAAATGGAGGAAGAAATGAAGCGTCAGATTGATGTGCTTCATTTCCCATGTAGTATGCAAAGTCTAAGTCTATAAAACTTACTTTTGTTAAATCTTCACTTTCAGCATGATTAGGTACAGGAGCTAGTGTGGCAGCTTCACTCTTAATCGTCACCTCAGAATCTACATCCTGTCGATATGCCCGCTTAGTAAAACCAATTCCTACATCAATTGCATACAGAGATTTCATACTTTTTTCCTCACTTTCTCTTTTTAGAATTAAATCTAAGCACTCTCTTCTTTCCCTTCTTTCACATATTTCTTTTCATTTTCCGTTTTTTCTCCGTCTAGGTTCTTACTATTTTGTTTTATTTCATTATCCTTTTCATCTTTTTTCTTTTTGTTATTTTCGTTTTCTGTTAAATCTTTAATAGTAGAAATGACAACCGGTGTGGCTGTAAGCAGTTGTGGTAATGTTTGTTTTGCAACATTAGCTGCAGTTACAGAGAATTGTTTACTTGTCTCGGTTACCTTCTCTAATGTTTCCTTTATGTTTCCTTCTTGTAGTTTGTCTTTTACGCTTTTTCCTTTTGTTTGTATAGCTTTCCGATTTTCTTTTTTTAACAGAGATACTATGACTCCGGTCGTAATCCCAATCACAGCATATTTAAATATTGTATGTTTCATTTTTCTCACCCTTCTCTACTTTTATTTTCTTCCATGCTACAACCTAAAATAATTAACTTATCTATTTATCAGATATTGCAATCTATTAGAGAGAATGATAGTTTTGCGGCTGCCTATCACTCGCCGTTAGTGTTTCATCTGTTACTAGAAGTAAAATTCTCCCTTGATCTAGTTTTTCTTCATATAAGTTAGCTTCCTCCTTCGACAACCCCATTTCCTCCATTTGATTTCGGAGCTCGTCCCCTTTTTTGGAGAAAAAGTTGATAATACTTGTGCCCAACCCTTGTTCTTTTACTCCAATCGTATTTGTGTTTGTATCATCCGCAATCTTTTTTGTTATATGTTTTTCATGTGTTAAGACGTAAATGTCATCTTGGTGAATCCCTTTCAATTCTAGCTCTTTTACTTTCATAACTACTTCCTGTTCATTTTGATATTCATAAACCACCGGTTTTCTTTCATTCTTATGCATCGTATTTTTCCTCCCTTAGATTTTTTATTTTCTTATTTAGTTGTTATGTAATATGTAATACACCTATTTTAAAGATGTTAAACCTAAATTTTCAAAAAACTTCACATAATAGGTTATTAATGTTTTTGAATATCAAGGAAATGTCACGAGCACTTTGCTTTGATAACAGTGTTACAAATAACGCTTTATTTGGAAGACAAGTCCATTATTTTATAGAAATCATAGAAAAATAAAAAAGCACTCCTTTTCAAAGAGTGCTAAAAAAAACATATAACCTAATAAAAATATTTCTATTTTGATTACAGAAAGAAAGTCTTTATTAAAACATATGGTTGCTAATTTAATTGCGATCTGCCTTGCACCCAAGCAGCTATATCATTTATAACATACTCAGGAATATTAGCAGGACTATAATATTCATCCGGTTTACTTATTTCCCCATCGCCCTCTGTAAAGAAATGATTTAACTTTGGATATAGTCGATAATCAACGTTATTTCGTTCTTTTAATTGTTCTTTCCAAAGAGGAATTTCGATTTTTGATTGAACTTGATAGTCTCTTTCCCCTTGAATAATAAGAAGCGGTGTCTTTTGTTCTTTTGATATTTCTGCTGCTTTAATTTTCCGAATAGAATCCCAAAATACTGCTGATCCTAAGTAAAAATCTTTTGGGGGATTCTGACCAGAGAAATTTGGATCATTTAATAATTCAAATTGCGATTTGTAGAATTTATATTGCTCCTGGTTCATTGCTCCAATAGAAAAAAGATACTCAAATTGATCTAAAACAACGTCTTGAATCGTACGAGCTGGTCCACCCATTACAATTGCCCCAGCAATATTTTGATTTTGGTCTTTTTCAATCATTTTTGGAAGCATCATTCCACCTTGACTATGACCAAGAATATATATTTGATTCTTATTTATTAGAGGCTCATTTTTAAGAAATTGAGTTACAAGAAGAGCATCATCTGTTGTCTCTTTATCAACTGTATAGAAGGGACTGAATTGTGTTTTCAGCCCATGTTCATACGTTCGTTTATTATAGCGAAGGACAGCAATTCCCTTCGATGCAAGACCTTCAGCTAAATCGCGAAATGGTTTTAAAGCAAACGCTGTTTCATCCTGATCAGTTGCTCCTGATCCTTGAACAAGAATAACCGCTGGAAAAGGACCCTTTCCTTTTGGAACCGACAATGTTCCTGGTAATGGAAATGCACCACTTCCAACTACTACTTCTTTATCAACAAATGATTCAGGCTTACTATATGATGGACGCTCAGCAACAGGACTAAACGACATGCTTAGTTGAAAATCGTCTATTTTTCCAGATGGATCTAGTTTAATTAGTAAAGGTACAGTCATTTTTTCAAAAACTAATTGAATCTCCACATTTGTATGAACAGGATTTGTCTCTTTTTGTGTAACCTCTCCAATTTCTATAAAAGAACCTGCTTGTAATTGAACTGGCAGTCCCTCCCAATAGCTCTTCAACCATTCTTCGGATATTATTTTCTGTAATGACCTTGAGGTTAAATCAAATGCAGATTTATAATCTTCACTATTCATATGGCGAATAAATGAAAGAGTAGTAGATATAACAGGATTTTCATCATCACTATTGTCTATTTTTTTTATATTTGTGTTTACTTCCTTTAATTTTGAAATAAATTGGTGGTTAAATGGATTATTATATGTATTAGGATATAAATTTGTTTTCAAAATTTCCGTATTCCGTGCCTTATACAAATTTGAAGAACTCTTAAAATTTTCAGGTGAAATTACTTCCTCCGCATATGAGACTGAGGGAATTGCTATTGTAAAAATTGCACTGATAAGTAATAACTTATTACTTATTCTTCTTTTCTTACCCATACTTATTGATTCTCCCTTCAAAATTTAAAATTTCTAATACAATATGCCAACTATAAGGAAAATAAAAATTACCAAAGAGATTAATAATCTATTTTACGATCCCCCTCTCAAGTTAAAAATCTATCATTAACAAACTTCAATAAAAAACGCCTTCCCCCTCTTTTTTTATTGTTGGATTTTCCAATGACCTAGAAGCACAGCACGAAATTACATGTAACCGACCCATGAGATTCTCTGTTTCAAAAGAAAAAAGCACCCCACTAGATGCTTTCTTTAATTGTTCTCACTATCATTTATTCAGGTAATTCTCTTATTACTATAAGATAAATTCATTCTATTTCCTAAACCTCACTTATTTCTTAATTCACTCATACCAATATAAAACCTAATAACCTACCATCGAAAAATAAAGAAAATAGGTTATTTGGCTATTCATTTCGTAAACTTAATGCTCAAATTAGTTTTTTTCACAAAGTTAAACTTTATTAAGAAAAACTTAAAGAATTTCCCTCTATATTCATAAGAACTTTTTTCTATACTCAAAAATGTAAATAGACAAAAGGAGAAACGATCATGAAGAAATTTGTAATTTGCATACTAGGAATAGGCCTCCCTATATACTTACTACCTTTTATATTACGCGGAGATTTAGACAGATTTAATCCGATTGCTGAAGAAAAAAATGTATATGCCGTTGCGAAAGGATATGGTGTTCCAGATTATCATCATAAAGGAAAAGCTATGTACTCACTAAAAGCTGTTGACGAATTAAGTAATGAAAAAGAATATACAGTTGGAACGAACACGCCTAATGATTTTATAAGAAAAACTTACTTAAAAATTCATGTGAAAGGAAAATATGTGTATTCTTACGATATTATTTCTAAAGAGGATATTCCGGAGAAAATAAGGGGACAATTGGAGATAGCAAATAAATAAAAGAGCCAATTCATACGATTTGGCTCTTTATTCTCTCTCCCATCTACCGTTTGGATAATTCTTTCGGTAGATTTATTAAATTCGTTATCATTGTTCCAATAACCATTGTTCAATTACTTTTACTGTTTCATCTCGTTGTGCTTTTGCCGTAATTAAACTCGCATTATCACCTTTTTGCTCACCATACATGCCAAAATGAGCATGATTTCCCCCTTTTATCATGTGCATAGTTGTATTCTTTGACATGAACTTTTTATTGTTCTCTATTTTTTCTACAGTTGCTAAAGCATCTACTTCCCCATAAATTGATAACATCGGAATCGATTTTGTAGAAAAGTCATCTGCAGGATACGAACCTAAGAAAATAATCCCGTCTACCTTGTCTTCATGTTGGAAGGCATACTTAGAAATCATAGCTCCTCCCATTGAATGCCCTGCAACATACCATTTTTGAACTTCCGGATACTTTTCAATTACACTGTCTACCTCATTTATTCCAAGTATCGCTAAATTTAATGGTAACTTAGGCATTACTACAAAGTGCCCATCTTTTGCAAGCGCTTCTCCTAAGTAACTATAAGCCTCAGCTTCTACTTTAGCTCCTTGATAAAAAATAACCCCTACTTTCGCATCTTTCGCTCCAAAAACGATATTATCTTCATCTTTTTTATCATCTACTAACGACAAAGCCTCTTTCGTCGGTTTATAAGTAAACTGAGACCAAGTCAAAAAAGTAAAACTTCCTATAATTAAAATAGCTAGTAAAGAGTACAGCATAATTTTTATCCATTTCTTCACAAAGATGACCTCCATAAGATGTATATATTCCATATTTCGGATTATCATTAACACACATAAAAACTCGAGCATTTTTATTGTGCTCAAGTTTTTAGTTCCGTCTTTAATTTATACTATAAATTGTCCAAGATAAATATGTAGCAAATGCAGACCATAAAAAATATGGTATTAGCAACCATGTCGATACTTTAGATAATTTGGAAGAAACCGCTATGAGAAGTAACGTAGTAATAGCGACAAGTAAACAATCTACTGTTGCTAAAAACAAATTCTTTTGGCTAAATTGAAAATAGCTGAACGCTTGATTGAATATATAATTTAAAAGGAATAAAAACCAAAATGTTTTTGGCTTGAATCCATAGTTGTTGTAAATAATTGCAACTGATAATGCAATAAGTCCAAATAATACAGCCCATATCATTCCGATTGTCATACCAGGAGGTGTCCAAGACGGCTTTTCTAACGCATCATACCAAGTACGATCAATAGGGAATAAAACACTAGAAACATAAAACAAACCATATGTTAGTAAAAATACTATAATACTAGATTTTTTCATAAACATTCTCCTTTTTACTAGAAGATTATAGAAACTTTATATGATTAGTATGCCCTTGTAATGGATAAAATTCTAATATTTAAATTCCAAATACATATTTTTTAACCTATTTTATACAAATTCTTTCATACTTTTATATGCACAAAGGGCTCTCTCTCGTGCTGCCTTATGATCAACAATCGGATAAGGATATGTATTCCCAAGTTTTATATTGGATTTTTGTAAAATATGCTCAGGTGCTTCCCAAGGTTTATGTATATATTTGTTTGGGATATCTCTTAATTCTGGTACCCATCTTCTTATATACTCTCCATTTTTATCAAACTTTTCTCCTTGTGTGATGGGGTTAAAAATACGAAAATACGGTGATGCATCTGCTCCACTTCCGGCAACCCATTGCCATCCCATTGTATTATTTGCAATATCAGCATCTAGTAGTGTATCCATAAACCATTTTGCACCTTCTTGCCACGGAATTAACAAATGCTTTACAAGAAAAGAGGCTACAGCCATTCTTGCCCGATTATGCATAAAACCTGTTTGCCAAAGCTCCCGCATTCCCGCATCAATAAACGGATAACCAGTTTCACCCTTCTGCCATACTCTTAATAACTCCTCTTCCTTATTCCACGGAAAATGTTCAAAGCTCTTATTAAGAGGTTTATATACTGTAAATGGATAATGGTATAGTAAATAATAAGAAAACTCTCGCCAAATTAATTGACGTATAAAGCTATTAACTTGTTTTTCAAAAAGACTACATTGTCTTTCGGTACTTTTATTTATTAAGTAATGAAACATTAGCTTTACTGATATTAGACCAAATGAAAGATACGTTGCCAACATCGAATGGACATTTTGATCTGGAAAATCTCTTCCTTCACTATAAGAGACTAATTTGCTAGAGAAAAATTTCTTAAATGTTTTATATGCCCCTTCTTCTGTCGGATCCCATATTGCTTCCATATGAGATGTCCACGGTATAGTCGGCAGCAAGTGTAATTCTGAAACAGATAAGCTTGCTGGTAAAGAGTTTCCCCACTTTATACTCTGCACTCTGCTAATAGGTTTAGGTATTACCTGCTTTTGAAATGCATTGTAAAAAGGCGTAAACACCTTATATTCAGTGTTATCCTTCTTTTTTATAATCCACGGTTCTAATAATAAATGCGAATTAAATTCCTTACAAATAATACCTTTATCTTCTAATATCATTTTCATTTTTTGATTAGATTTTAACCTGTCTGGATCATAACAACTATTCCAATATACAGCCGTTATATCTAATTGTTTTATGAGAGAAAGTATTTCTTCCTGTGTATTTCCTTTGCGGATTATTAAAGTAGAGCCCAATGCCTTAAGTTGCTTTTGGACATCTATTATAGCATGGTGTAACCACCACTTTGCCGCACTTCCTATTGAAAAAGTTTCATCTTGTACATATACCGGAAGAACCTCCCCGGACTGAACAGCCTCAAATAGAGCTGGGTTATCATATAAACGAAAATCTTTTTGAAACATAACGATAATTTTGTTTTGCATGGCTATCCCCTCTTACTCTTAAAACATAATAGATTCTTTATGTGAATAATCCTCTTTTTTACTTTTGCATTATTATATTAATAATTCTTTGTAATCGTAAACAAACGTTTCCATAGTTATTGGACTTCTATCTAGTAAATTCGATAAATCTGATGTGACTTTTTTAGCTAACCCTAATTTTGCAGTTGTATATATTCCAATCATAACCCAAATAAAGTCACTGTTAAGTCCCTTTTGAATCATTCTTTTTCTAAATTTAAATATACTTGGATTTGTATAAGTAATATCTTTATTTATTATTTTTGAAATAATAGCAGCAACTTCATAATATGTTAATGCCTCATTTCCCGTTAAAGAATAAGCTTTAAATTCATGTCCCTCTTCGGTTAATATTTTAGCTGCAACTTCTCCAATATCCCGTACATCTATAAAACTTGTTTCCCCTTTACCAGCAGGTACTTCAATTATTTTTTCATTTCTTAATTCATCACCATGTTGTGATAATAAATTTTGCATAAAAAAACTCGGTCTTAGGAATGTGTAAGGGATCCCAGAAGCCTTTATCATAGCTTCAATTTTAGCATGAGGTACTATCGGATTTTTTTCTACACCTAATAAAGATAAAAATACAATGTGTTTTATACCTATTTCTTTTGCGACATCTACAACAGGCTGGAAATACTTTTTTGCATCAGCTAGATGTGGTGGTCTTATTAGAAAGACTTTAGTAACACCTGTTAAAGCCGCCTTTACAGATGAAGGGTTTTCAAAATCAAAATACACTCCTTCAGTTTCTCTACTGCGCGTTGTGACTTTGAAAGTAGCATTTCTTTTTATTAGGCATTTTACAACCTCTTTTCCTACATTCCCCGTAGCACCTGTTACTAAAATCATTTTAATCACCCTTTATTTTTTTGTAAATTTTGAATCATACTTTGCAAAACTCGAACTGTATTTTCTACTTCCTCTTTAGGAATACTAGCTGTAGCATTTTTTATAACTTCATCGCTTACATTTTCTATCTCCTGTATTAATGTCTTAGTTTCATCTGTTAAAAATATTAAATGTGACCGTTTATCTTTAGGATTATGTTTTATAAGAATCCATTCTTTTTGCAATAATCTTTGTATAATTCCGGTTACTGTTGGACGGTCTGCTAAGAGCCTTTCAGCAATCATAGCCGGGGTGGTTCCATTTGGATAAAGAGATATATCCTTTAGCACAGACCATTGCTGAGCTGTTATTTTATATTCTTTTAATTGATTTGATAATTCTGTTTTCGTCATTATACTTACCTTGTGTAATAAATAGCCTAAATTATTCATATAACCTCCAATATAGTTAGTACACTAATTATATAGTTAGTATACTAACTATAATGTGTAATTACAAACTTCAATTAATAGTTTATATATAAAAGATATATCAAATTCTTATTTTGTACTATTTCATATTATATTTAAAATCTTCTTTAATCCTGTTTTGCATGTATTGTACACTCTATATACAAAGGTTATTCCTTGCTGTTACTTTAAATAAGCATTTAAAATTGTATCTAGCATAGGTATTTCTTATTGTCCGATTAGTCATATTTATTCTTAATTCTGCAAAATAAAAAGAAACTGGAGAAAAATATAGGAAAACAATTTGATAAACAGTCAAACTTAAATACATTTATTGATTCAACAATCCTATGGACTTTTCAAAACAAAAATGCTATAAATACACTTTTGAATGAAGGTAAGCTTATAGCCAATCCTATTTTTGTTAGTAAAGAAGATTGCACAGCATATAAATACATTGTAAGACACATGAAACAGAAAGGTATTGACTTTACTATAGATTTCCCCATTTGGGCATGGCATTCATGCAATGGTTACAAAAAGAAGCCTACTATTGTTTATAAATGCTTTATTTAAGCATTTATATTAGTTACATAATGAAAATTTTTAAATAGTTTTTAAACATTTTTTAAAAGTTGTAATTCTACATGTATCGTAAGACTATTTCCATGACTTTCAGCCCATACTTTACCCTCATGCAATTCAATTGTGCGCTTTACAATTGCTAAACCAATTCCGGATCCGTGTATTTGACTCGACCGTGATTTATCAACTCGATAAAACTTCTCAAACATCTTGCTTAATTCTTGTGCTTCAAGATGATCTGTTTTATTTGTAATACAAATAAATGCCTTATCTTCTTCTTTTTTTAGTTCCACTATTACTGTTGAATTTGAAAAACTATATTTTTCAGTATTAGATAGTAAATTATCAAATACACGCACCAGTTTTTCTATATCTGCCCATACCCAAATATCCTTATTAATGATATTTAGTTTAACAATTAATTGCTGTTTTTCAAAAATCGGGATATACTCTCCTACTAGCTGACCTAACAAATTGCCCAATTCTACTTTTTCTTTTCTCAACTTAACATCAGGTAAAGATAATTTTGTGTATTCAAACAATTCATTAATGAGAGTTTTTAATTTTAATGTTAAATTATACGTATTTTGAATATACATTTCTAATTCTTCTTTATTTCGATATTGTTTTTCATTTACTAATGCTAAATATCCAATAATAGACGTTAAAGGGGTACGCAAATCATGAGAAATATTGGTAATAAATTCACTTTTACCTTTCTCAATTGCTCTCTCTTTCTCAAAACGCTCCCTTAATTGACTAGCCATCCAATTAATATTATAAGCTAAAGAAGATAATTCATCTTTTCCTTTAACACGTATGGAATGTTTCCAATCTTTTTTTACAATCTTTTGAATACCTCGTTCAATTTCTTTAATGTATCTTGTAATAGGGATCATAAACAGCAAAAATAAAAGGATGAAAATTAATATACTGCTCACCAAAGCAAGTAATAAATTTTGATTATATTGAGTTGGTGAGATTGTTTCATTCGAATTTGGAGATTGTACCATTACATATCCAATTCCATCTTGAAATGAAACTGGTGAAACAAACAATATGAACTTCTCAAACAAAGGATTTCTGACGTTTGGTGTAACATTTAATTTCTCCTGTAATAATTCCTGTGGGAGATTATCCTGCAATTGAAAATTATGTGAACGATAGATAATATGGCCTTTATAATCTAATACTAAAAACCTTAAATTTTCATTCTTCTTTTGGATAGATTGAATCATCGGTATAACTTGTTCTATATGCCCAGATTCCAAATTACGCTTTTGTATATCATTAGTTATCCCTATCGCTATTTCCCTTATTTCGGCTTCTTTTTCAATCTGTTGATTATAAGAAAGTAGATTTGCACTTTTCATTGCTATGAGAAAAAAAGTAACAACCGCAACGATGAAACAGAGCAAAAAAATTAAAATAAGCTTTATATTTAAGCGTGTAGAAAAGAATATATTATCCCTTAATTTCGTACGATCGATCATACTCTATAGCCAACTCCCCATACTGTTTTTAAATAAACAGGCTGACGAGGGTTTTCTTCAATTTTTTCCCGTATTTTAGTAATATGAACCATGACTGTATTATCTGATTTATAAAATGAATCTTCCCAGACCATCTCGTATATTTTTTCTACACTAAAAACCTTTCCTTTATTTCTCACTAATAAAGAAAGTATGTCAAATTCCTTTGGAGTTAACCTTACTTCTTCATTTCTAATGAAAACTTGTCTTGTCTCCTCGTCTACCTTAAGATGGCCTATTTCATGAATAAATTGTTTTACTTCTTCTGTTTGATAAACACGATATCTTCGTAATTGAGATTTAATTCTTGCCATTAATTCAAGTGGATTAAACGGTTTGGTAATGTAGTCTTCTGCCCCACTCATTAATCCCTGGATCTTATCTATATCCTCATCTTTAGCTGACAAAAAAATTATAGGCATTTGATACTGTTCTCTTATTTTTAAACAAGCCTCTATGCCATCCATTTTCGGTAACATAATATCTAAAATGATTAAATCAATTGTTGTATTTCTTAAAGTTTCTAAAGCTTCTATAGCATCCGATGCATCTATAATTTCATACCCTTCATTTTTTAAATAAATGGATACGATTTTTCTTATCTCTATATCATCATCTACAATCAAAATTTTTTCTTTCTGCATCATATTTTCTTCCTCTCTGACATCTCGTTCTATGCTGTAGTATTATACATTTAGTTTTACCTTACACGTATAAAGTGAAACTTTAATCAGCCCTCACCAATCGGTCTTTTACGGGAATCCCGCCCCCCACCTAACTTCTTTGCTTCCACTTAATTTTGAGATGTGGGTCTTACTACCCGTTAATGCGTGATAATACACTTTGCTTTTTTAAACATATTGAAGAAACCATCTGTTTTGCAAGTTGATTTGAACTGGGTAAAATAGCCCCCTACGATCCGAGGCCGCTTCACATACTCTTACATAAAACAAATAACATTCATAAATTCCTCTCCAATGTTAATTTAGAACATACAATCAATCTACTGAAAAAATCTTAATTTTCACCCTACAAAAATATTAAGATTTCTTAACATTGAATGGAGAATTTACATATTAAAAATGGACAGTTCCCTATACTATTAGACCTGTCCAAATTAACGTTTTTAATTTATGAATTAAAATATTATACTTTTCTTTATTTTATAATATCTGTCACTATAAACATTGATTTTCTATCTCTCTAAGTACATCATTTCCAATATTATCTATCTTTTCATTTTTTATAGTGTTATATAAACTCTGTAAAACTTTTAACTCTGTTCTTAAATGTAAAATGACACTAGATAATATATATAACTTAGCTACACTCTCTTTTCCACACTTCTCTTCATATACTTTTTGAAGGGTAGTAAGATATAACGTCAGTTGAGAAATTTTAGTTTTTAGCTGTTCTAGAATTAATTCTTCTTCCCCATATTGTGCAAAAAGTAGCGCTTCATATATAGGACGATGCATATCCTCTTTCTTTATCATTTGCTCTAATAATAAATGTTCAAATTCTTGTTTACCACTTTTAGTAATACCGTAAATAGTCCGTTCAGGACGTTGTTCATTACGAATAATATCAACAACCTCTATAAAACCCTTCTTTTCAAGTTGCTCAAATGTATAATATAAAGAGCCTTTAGTAATTTTTATATAATATTTCATTTCACTATTTTTTAAAAGTTGCTGGACTTCATACGGATGCCTATTTTTCTCCATAAGAAGACCCAGCATAAAAAGCTTTGTATTCATAACTCTCCACTCCTTAATAACCTATACCAATAGTATAAGCTAAAAATAAGTAAAGAATCTTTTTGTTTTATAAAATTTATAACTTCAAATTCACTTTATTATCCTTTGTACCAGCTTTGACATTCCCCATAAATAATATTGCCATAAACGAAACGATAATTGGAATTAAAGCTAATAGAAAAACAGTAGTAATGGAAGATGACATAGCAGCTATAACCTTTTCAAGAATAAAAGTAGGTATACTGGACCTTACATCTGAGCGAAATATTGCACTCGGATCACCTAGATTATTTAACATGCTGGAACCATGTTCTATTCCCTTAAAAGCATCCTTTAAGTTAGCTGTAAAGGTACTATTTTGAATGGAGCCAAAAATCGTTATTCCAATTGTCATACCTAGTGAACGAAAGAATGAATTTGTTGAAGTAGCTGAACCACGGAATCTCGGTTCCATATTATGAATAGAAACTGTGGGAAGCAGAGAGAACGAAAATCCAACTCCAAACCCCGTTATAATCATGTATATCGTTAAAAGTACACGGCTTGTTTGTGGATCCATCGTTCCTAACAAATACATACCTATCCCAAAGGATATTATAGATAATAACATCAAGTTGCGGTAACTAATTTTCGTTTGAAATATTCCACCAATTGCACTACCTACTACAGAACCTAACATCATTGGGGTTAAAATTAATCCAGCATTAGTTGCTGTTCCACCATATACAGCCTGAACAAAAATAGGAATAAATACTGTTAAAATAACAAATGTTGCTCCATAGAAAAACGTAATAATTTGTGATATTGCAAACTCCTTACGCTTAAACATCCAAAATGATATTATCGGATCTTTCACTTTTCTTTCTACCAATAGGAAGCCAACAAAAAATACAATAAACGATGCAAATAACCCAATGATTTGTATCGAATCCCACTTAAATTCTTTTCCTCCCAATTCTAAAGCGAACATTAAGCTAATTACTGCTATGACGAGTGTTATCGCCCCCCACCAATCAATATTTTGCTTAGTAGGTGGATTATTTTCTTTATAAGCTTTTAAAATAAAAATTAATGACATTAGACCAATTGGAATATTGACGTAAAAAATCCAATGCCAACTTATATTTTCTGTTATATACGCACCTAATAAAGGTCCTAATACACTTGAAGAACCAAATACGGCCCCTAATAACCCAGTCATTTTCCCTCTTTTTTCAATAGGAAAAATATCAAATACAATGGTAAAGGCGATTGGCATCAGTGCCCCCCCACCTATACCTTGAATTGCACGATAAATACTTAGCTGAACAATACTTTGCGCAGTACCACATAATGCAGAACCAATTAAGAAGATTAATAAACCAAAAATATAAAACCTCTTTCTACCATACATATCAGATAATTTCCCGAAAATAGGCATACCCGCCATAACTGCAACCATATAAGCAGAAGTAACCCAGATGAATTTATCCAATCCACCCAAATCTGAGACAATTGTACCAATTGAAGTGGCAACAATTGTATTATCCATTGCAGCCATTAAAATACCTAGCATTAACCCAGCTATCACTAAGCGTAAGTTGCTCTCTTTTGCAACCATACCTCTTTCCTCCTTTTTTCACACTCAACAAAATAAATAGTCTAATTAAACTATATACTCATTATAGTCTAATTAGACTATTTTTCAATAAATCATTAAAAAAAAAATAAATCCCCCCAAATATATTGGAGAGATTATAATTGTAGAATTGCTTCCTATATAAAGTAATTAAAACCGTAAAAACTATTACTTTTTTATACTACCTTGATTTTGCATACATGTAGCTTACTCATTTAGTTTTGGTCTAGTTTGTAAATATAAATTCAAATCCGGACTTGAACCGTTAATAATTATATCTCGAACAATTTTAGAAAACACCATACTATATACTAATCCATTATCTCCATACGCATAGATAAAGTGACAATTTGGAAACTCTTCATACATTCCAATTATAGGTAAACCATCATGAGTACCACCATAAAAAGCACTTAAATAAAATTCAGGTTCAACTGTTATATTGGGAAAGAGCTTATTAAATTCATTTACTAATTTCTCTTTTTTATGGATTAATTTTGAATCTCTTTCTTGAGCAATGTTTGTATCTTCATCTAACCCACCTATAATAATCCTGTTATCTGCAGTAGTTCTCATATAAATATATGGTCTCGCAGTTTCCCAAATGAGAGTACGTTTATACCAAGAAGATAAATCTTCTACAGGATTAGTAACAACTGCATATGAGCTAATCAGTGTAGCGTTCTTTTCCTTTTTAAATTCCAACCCTTCATATCCTGCAGCCACAATTACTTTATTGGCAGTAATAGAATTGCCCCCCTTTGTATAAAAGATAGCACATTCTTTCTCTAACTTTTTGCCAACAATCTCTGTATCTTCATAAATTTGAACTCCTTTATTAGCAGCTTGTTCTAATAAACTATGTGTAAATTTATAAGGATTTATTTCACCATCATTATACGTATAAATAGCTGCACGTTTTTTAAATGGATATCTCTGTCCAATTTGTTCCTCTGATAGCCAAGTCGCTTTAAAATCATGCTTATGTAAATAATACAGTTCTTTTTCTAATTTCTTTATATCCTCTTCATAACTTGCATAATATAAACTGTCACGTCGTTTAAAATCAGAGCAATAAGGCAAGTTTTGATCAGCATATTCAATATCATTAATAGCTTGTTCACACAATTTCATATGCTTAACTGCATACTCTTCTCCAAATGTATTTACAAGTTCAAAAAACATCTTGTCACCTAAATATTGAATAAGTGCTGTATTTGTAAGGTTACTCCCGTGTCCTACCTTTCTTTTATCAACGACAACAATATTTAAATCTGATTCACTCAAATAGTATGCTGATTGAGCACCTGAACTTCCTGCTCCTATTATTAGTACGTCACATTTTATATCTTCTTCCAACCGAGGATAAGAAGGTGTATTAGAAAAAGTTGTGTTCCAATATAATTTCCCTTTCTGTAAATCCATTTAAAGTGCACCGTCCTAAATAAAATAGTTATATCCCCATCTGTATCTCCAAATCATTCTTACTATATACTTCTTATCAAATTTATTTTTGCTACCATTAGATTATTAATGCAATATTTTGTTCACCCATATATAGTATTAAACTAGGCTTATAAAAAGTTAATAGTATATATATTATTTATTTTCATTTAGAAATTTAAGAACTTGGTTAAAAGCTTCTTCACCTGCTGAAGTGTTCATTTTAAATTGAAATTCATGTGCTAACTCGCCAGAGATATTTTTATCAAAGAAAAGTGTATCTACAGGTACTCCTTTATTTTGTAAAGTAGAAGCTAATGCTTTACCTTGCTCTTCAAATGATGCAGTATTTCCATCTGTGATGAACGTTGGTGGGTAATCTTTTGTAACGTGTTTATAAATAGAGGCGATTTCCATTTCAGGTAATGTTTCAAATTTCTTTTTCCCAAAGTAAGCCCAGCCAGTAGTACGCATAAAGTCTTGCACTTCTTTGGATGTTTCCATTTTAGCTAATGCAGGCATATTATACGGGCCGCAAAATAGCAGTATACCTTTAATTGTAGAAGGAGCAACAACAGCGTCAATCCCGGTTAATTTCGCATAATCTGGAGATGTTTGAATAGTAACAAATTGTCCAGATATTTGCGCTCCCGCAGAATCTCCTGCAAAATATAGGTCATCTAGTTTTACATTATATTTCTTTGCATTTGCTTTTATATATTCATAAGCCTCACCAAGTTGTAGTACTGGTGTAGGATACTTTCTTTTAGGAGCAAGAGCGTAATTTATATTTATCACTGTATAACCACGAGCAGCTAATTCTACTGCATAACCAGTAATGTCTGATTTATCTCCACCTACAAATCCACCCCCGTGCACCCAAAAAATAACAGGTGTTTTCCCTATAAAATTTTTGGGATAAATAATGTCTAATGTACCATCAGGAAATTTAGAATTATAATTGATATCTTTAACAATTCGTGTCTCTTTTAGAGCGTTTTTATAATTATTAGATTGAACAAACATTCCACCTTCAAATGCTTTTTTTATGAGAAACGCTTTCGGAATAGGTGAAACATTCCAAAAAACAACCCCCGCAATAATCAATCCGAAAACAATAAAAAGAGTTAGCAACATTCTTTTTTTCCATATCACTTTAGGTTTTAACTGTTTTATTCTCATAATTAAAGAATCTCCATTCTTTTTAGTAATAATCTTGAAATAAATCACAACATAAATTTTTATTTTCCGCCTGCTAATCCGTCCTTAAAATTTTATGCAAAAAGTTATATATTTTTATTATGTACATATTAGGTATCTCCTATAAAACACATTAAAAATTCAAACAAAAAGAGCAAAAGATCCCCATTTATAGAAGATTTCTTTTGCTCTTTGTAAAGGACACAAGTCCAAATAAAAGTTGCTTATCTATTGATAACTTACACATAAAAATCCATTTGTTTCAGTACTTTATTAGCAGAAACTTTAACAACCGTTTCTTTTTCACCCGTTCTATCAATTATGAAACCATGAACTTCAATATCAGAAGGTACTAATGGATGATGACGGATCATATCTATACTCTTTTCAATATTTTCACTAACATTTTTTTGTCCACTCAGCCATTGATTAAGGCTACCACTTGAAAATTCAGGCATGCAATTTTTAAAGAGATAGTCTAATTCTATATTATCTTTTATGAAATCACGTTGAGTTTGTAGATTAACTGAAGAAGTTTTTTTATCCTCTATTCCGACAACAAAAATTTCTTTAACATTTTCTTGATAAATAGCAATAATAATAGATCTCATTATATCTCCATAAGGATGTACAATTACAGAATCATAGCTGTGTATAGTCAACATGTTTTCTTGTTGAATGTTAGTTACTTGTTGGATACTAGGCTCTATTCCGTGTTCAATGTCTGTTAATAATAAAACTTTTTTATTCTTTGAATTCATATGGAGCACCCTTTCTTCATTATTGTATTTATGAAACTTTTAAGCTAGTAACAATAATAATTGTTACCAGTTTTTCCAGCTTCCCTCTGGATCAACACTTGCAAGTCTAACCCATCCATTTTGAACTTTTTCTCGAAATGTGAAATCATTATTTAACAAACGTTCTATATATTCAATAGGTGCTTGAATGACAATTAGTAAACGAAGTGGTGAATGATACGTCTCACTATCTGACTGCATAACGGATTGCCAAGGTAAGCCTGGCAACAGGTCACTAGCATTCCCTTGCATAACACCGAGACCCGCCGTTACGGTTTGGGTTGTTTTATTTCCACTACCATAATAGTGAGGAGCTACAGTTGATGCGTAATATTGTAGATTTATCCACTGCGCAACTGTTCCTGGTCCTGCAATAATATTAGCTAATATATCTCCACTTTCATCCTGTTTCCAATCATAATTATGAAGGAAAGCCCTACCTTCTAAGTCACAATCTTGAGTTAATTCACGCTTTCCGATAATAAAAGATGCATTACGCGCTAATCCCCATTCTGGACGTATTTCACTCCAATCTTCTGCAAATCGATGCGCCTCTTTACTCGGATTTTTTATTTTCGTTTTAAAATTAGGTAATTGCGTTAAACGTTCTCTATTTGCATGTTGGCTCACATTTGGCATAATCGTCTCGATACAATCAAACGCTTCTTGCGCAGTTTTCGAAAGTTCTGGGACGTAAATCCATTCCAATTCGTCCACTGTTGTTTTATGTTCAGCTGCTGCAAAAATGGTATCCTCAGGAATGTTAATGCCTTCAGCAGACAACGCCTCTCTTACTTCTGGAAGATTACATAAAGTAGCGAAAACTCTTGCATTGAATCCCCCTGCTGCGCCTCCACAAGCACCACACTCAAGTGCTGCCGCATAAGGATTGTTCGTACTTTGACTACTATGTCCACACATTACAACTAAAGGAGCAAATTTTTCTGTCAGTCCCACCATTTTTAAAGTTTGACGCACATAGTTCACTTTTTCTTCTTTCGTAAAACCGATAGGTATCTCACCTTTTGTGTCATGAACATAATTAAGCGAGAATGTTGTATCAGGTTTTTGTAACATAGTTTTACGAAGTTTACGAATGAAACCACCAACTCCTCTTGGGACAAAGCTTCTTGTCACCATCTGTAGACCAAGTAAAGGACCACTTAACTCAGGTAGCGCCATACTTGTCAGTACGTTCTGTTTCATCGTTTTAAATGTATAACGCACCGAACTGCCTACCCTCTTACGTTGCTCATAAGATTTAAATTCATTTTCATCTGTAAGCTCTTTTATTTGATGCTTCGGTTTCAGTATAACTGGCAAAGAAGGATGGCTGTCATTACTACCTAGTTCACTAGTCGCAATTGGTAACCCAAAGAAACCAGCTATTCCAAACGTTTCAAACGGACCTAGTTTTTCTAAGTGGCGACGAAACGGTTCTGAACGTACATCAATACAAAATGCTAATTGAGCTAATACACACTTTTTATCATTGGTTGCACGTTGTTTAGAAGCAATCTTCTCTCTTAATTGCTCTGCATGCGTTTGTTCCCAAGCTTCCAGCCAAAGTTTCCTGCGAATATTTTCATCAAAACGATATGCAAATGCTAACAATTCGCTTTGTTCAGCTGCAGACATTTGTGACCATTCCCGTGTTGAAATATTCCCCCAATAGATCCAAGAAGCTATAAGTGGGACGATCGAAACTTTTTTCTCAACCTTTTGATTTTTTAAAGGTAAATAAGGTTTTGCAATAGCCAGCTCCATAGAAATTCGAACTGCTAAATATTCTATTAAAAGCCCCTGTTCCTGAATTGATTGTTGTGAGCGCCATCGTATCATTCCTGCCCACCCAGGTAAAGAAAGTAAGTGCCCTTCAAGATAAGCTTGTATGTTAGATTCAGAAATTCCTAGTTCAAATAACGCTCTCGCTAAAGCTACTTCGGCATCTTGTGGCCAATCTTTTAAAACTTTACGCTCATTTTTACTGAGCGCTGGATCAAATGTAATAAGGTGTTGCCATGCACGATAAAAACCTTTCTCTCGATTTGGCATCGTCCAACTTGATCCGGAGTCATCAAGATATAATTTACACCATTTAATGATATGATAATTAAGAATATCAGATAGGTTTTCACTATTTTGATTCTCTATAAGCGAACTTATTGGCTGCATAACAGAGGCTTTCATACTCCCTGTATTTATATAACTCATTTCGTCTGCCAGTTTATTTAATTCTGGCGATGATAATAGACTAGAAGGTAATTTTTCTAACTTTAAAGCCGCTTGGCAAAATCGCTCTGCTTTCTCTCGCGGAATATGAAAAGATTGTGAATCCAGCCAACGAGACAAACTACTTTGTAAAAATGATTCCTCAATCTCACCTTTCGCTTTTGCCGAATGAATCATGGAAGTACTAGGATACATATCCACATTACGAATTTCTTTTAACCAATTTGCAACTTGATCAAATGATTGCTTTTCAAGTCCCATCCAAGGATGGTGAGCTGCAAACGTAGAGATAGGCCAAAGTGGTGCAATAACTCTGCTAGCAGATGCAACTAAATCATTTATATTATTTTTTTGTATATCAATGTTTGTATCTTTCTTTAATATTGACGATATGCTCATCACGAATTACCTCCCTTTGATACATAATGTTTCAGATAGCTTGGGTGACTTTCTACTGATTTTCTTCTCGCCTCACCTACTCGAACTAACCAAAGATAAAGTACAGCGAATAAAGTAGAAGATTGATTACGAGTAACGAAAGTACTAATAGCACTACTAAATAGTAAAATACATATAACAAAGATAACGGCTGGAGCTGAAGGTTGAACACTTTGATAAATGTCAGTATGCAACCATTTATAAAGAGAATTATGAACAGTAGAGTAAATGAGAGAACATCCAATCAAAACAATTACGCCAGCAATTCGTCCCATTCTTCCCTCTCCAAAAACAACAAGCTGTTTCCATGAAAAATATAATGACCACCCTAAGATTAACGCACTAACTAGCTGATACCCCTCTCCAGAAGTCATAAACCAGAAAGTAATTGCTATAAATACTCCTAAAACACGCCCGACTATAATCCATAAATTGGACATCTTTTCATTAGACTGATTCACTACCCCACAACGTTGCACTGAAGAACCAGCTTGTAAAAACAGTGTAGCTTTAAACAAACCATGTAAAATTAAATGAATAACAGCCGCTAAATAGGCGCCTAATGCACATTGAATAAGCATAAATCCCATTTGTGCAATAGTTGAACCTACTAGCTGACGTTTATAATCAACTTGGACTAAACTAATTCCTGTACCTATCAAGACAGAAATACTAGAGAAAATTAGTAAAATTATTTGTGCAATATCATCATGAAAAAGAGGTGAAAATCTAGTTAACATGATACCGCCAGCATTTACTAAACCCGCATGCATAATAGCAGAAACAGGAGTTGGAGCAACAGCAGACTCAATTAACCATCTTTGAAAAGGCCATTGTGCTGCTGGAATCATCACCGCTAATATAATTAATAAGTTAATTCCTGTTCTCTCCAATGTTCCATGTAGCGCTACATTTTCATTCGTTAAAACTGATGTTAATTGCCACTGTCCAGTTACTTGAAAAAGCCAAATGATAGCTGATAGCAACGCAATCCAACTTATTGTAAATAAATAGCCAGAGATTTTAGTTGCTTCACTAACTACTTTCCACCCTTTATTTAGCCCTATGAGTAGAACCAATCCTATAAGCGTTGCTCCCCAACAAATGATCATGAAACGAAGATCATCACTTAACCATGCAACCGAAGATACACCTGTAGTAAATGTAAAAAGTAAAAAATATTTTCGATATGAGCGGTCTCCCATTAAGTAACGTACAGAAAAACGCTGAATGATTAAACCAATTGTAAGAACAAAGAAAGCCATTAACCAAGCTAAAGTATCTAGATGCCAAGGCCCCACAACTCTATCTCCATTGTTATTAACAAGTGCGAGTAAAGAAATCAATGAAGGCAAAGCAGCGATACCAATATGGATATGAACAAAACGTAAAGGCATCCTTGCATTTAAAAACAATAATCCACTTAGCCAAGAAGCACTAAGCGCCATAAAAAATAATGTTAACAGTGTTGATGAACTCAGCGAAATTAACATGTTAAATACTCCCTTCTAAGCGAAAATAACCTATAAAATTCCTTTTAATTAAGATGTTTTTTTAAATTTCAATTTTCATTCACTCTTTTTAGTGCATCGTTTTTTCCCATAAAAAAAACCGACAACTTCCATAATTCAATGATTTTATATCATCATTGAATTATGGAGATTGTCGGTTTCCCTTCAACTAACTTCAATAAAGTTTTTTGAAGAGCTCCCATTTTATAGAGGATAATAATGTATGTATTACTCCTGTTAAAAAGAAATGTATATTTCTGATCTCCTAGATTATGCAATCAATATATCAATTTATGTTATACGCTATCTTTTAATTAAGAAACTTTTTCATTTAGTCAATATTACATATTAAAAAAATGCTAAAGCCTTAATTATAGCAAGCTGTTAAAATGAGCATCTATCAATTTTTTAAAACAATTATAAGATAAACCATATTAAGCAGTTTGTCAATTTATTTATCCGTTTTTTAAGAGTTATTAGAATTAAGATTTATTATACCTAAATAACTTCAAGTTTTTAATTATTAGCCTGTTAATAAAGTGCAAAACTTGTAGGTTTCTTAATCCTTCCACTAACCTTAAGGTATTTTTAAAATTTCTCCTCAAGATTATGAAGCAATTTAAAAATCATTACTCGTTCGCCTGTACGGGAGCTTATATCCGTATGAAAGCTCTTCACTTTCTCTCCAGTTAATTCTAGTATAATCTCTTTCAGATCATCAATTCCAGATTCAACTAGCTCCGAACGATTTTTCTTTATCGTTAACATACCGTCTTTTGTTTCGCAAACACTATATTCAGCCGGCGTTAAAACACCTTGTAAATTTACGATAATCATATCCCGTAATATATCTGTCTTAACGGATATAGACCCGCGTCCTAGGTAGTCCTTTTCCCAGTGAGTAATTGCTTTGCTTATCTCTGATTCAATAGAGCCTTTTGAGCTTTTCATCTATGTATCCTCCTTCAATAAAATAAATTTACAATAACAATATAATAATCCGGATTAATTTTATTTTCAATTCCTAAGTAGAAATTATAGCAATTACAAAAAAGAACTCTTATAAAGTGAAACTTTAATCAGCCCTCACCAATCGGACTTTTATGGGCAGCCCGACCCCTACCTAACTTCTTTGCTTTCTCTGAATTTTGAGGTAGGGGTCTTACTACCCATTAAAGTGGGATAAATTTACGAGTCCTTTTTATATTGTTTCAATCAATCTTTTAATTGCTGTAGGTGGATTTTTTCATGTCTCCTTTAATATCTTTACAAAATACAGTTAAGTGCATAAACAAAAAGAAAAGCAAATGACCTTAATTATTAGATCACTTGCTTTTCTTCCATCATATACTTTCTAAACAACTCTATAAACCATTCTAATTACTTGCCTTACTTTCAAGTTTTTGAGTTGCCACTTTTTTAGGCATGAAACATGCAAAGATTAATGCTACGAAAGATAAAAATAACATGAATAGATACGCATCGCTTGAGCCGAAAATAGAGGATAATTTCGCTAGTTGAATAGCTGTAATGTTTCCATTTTCTAAAGATAACTCTGAAGCGTGTGAAGTTGCTTGAGTTGTATATATAGTAATAACAACAGCTGTTCCAATAGCACCAGCTAATTGACGAACCGTATTATTTACGGCTGAACCATGTGAACCTAATTCTCTAGGTAAAGCATTTAGTCCTGCTGTATTTAAAGGCATTGAAATGAAACTTAACCCAATCCGTAAAAGAATAGTACGCACCATTACATACATATACGTTGTGGATTCAGTTAAATCAATTACCCCCCACATCGAAATAATGATAAATACTAACCCTGTAATAAAGAGTGGTTTTGCTCCGTATTTATCATACATTTTACCTGTAATTGGTGATAAGAATGCATTAATGACCGCTCCAGGTAATAGAAGTAAACCTGATTCAAATGCAGTAAAGCCTCTTCCGTTTTGTAAGTAAATCGGTAAAAGAATTAAATCAGCATACATAATCATCGTGATAAGTACATTGATCACTGATGTAAGAGTAAAAATTTTATACTTAAATACGGATAAATTTAATAATGGATCGTTAGACTTTATTTGACGTAAGCAAAATAGCGTTGTAACAAGTACCCCGGTAATAATTGTCGTAATAACAATCGGGTGATCCCATCCCTTACTTCCTGCACTACTGAATCCAAATAAAACACAACCAAAGCCAATCGTTGATAAAATGACACTTACAATATCCATTCTTGCTTTTGTCGTATCTGCAACGTTCATTAAATATTTTAGCGCAAGAATAATGACGATGAATACAAATGGAGCTAATCCAATAAATAACCATCTCCATGATACATATTCAATGATAAAACCAGATAACGTTGGAGCAATGGCTGGCGCAAAAATTATAGCAAAGCCGATAGTTCCCATAACACTCCCGCGCTTTTCACTAGGATATAAATATAAAATAACTGTCATCATGAGCGGCATAATAATTCCTGCCCCAATTGCTTGAATCATTCTTCCTGTTAATAACATGCCAAAATTGATGGCACCGGCACATAGTAATGTTCCGATCAATAAAAAAATCATTGAGCTAATAAATAATTGCCTCGTTGTAAAACGTTTCATTAAAAATGCCGTAATTGGCACTAAAACACCGTTTACGAGCATAAAACCTGTTGCTAACCATTGTACAGTTGTAGCTGTAACATCAAATACTTCCATTAATTTACTCATTGCCACATTAAGTAACGTCTGGTTTAATGTTGATAAAAAACATCCAGCAATTAGTACAAGTAATAAAATTTTCTTATTTTTTTCTGTTATTCCCTTCTCCATTTGTAAACTCCCTTTTTCTATAGTTGCATTATCGACACAGTGTCGATAAAATTCATAGTAACAAAGATACATATTCCTGACCATGAACAATTTTGTTAAAAATGTTCATTAATCGACATTGAAAATATGCTATGTCGAGAAAGTCAAAGAAAAATCTATAAAGGAGTTTCAAAATGTCTACATCTAAAAAAGAGGATCCTCGTACACTTCGTTCAAGAGAAATGTTTAAAAATGCCGTCTATTCTCTTTTACAAGAGGAATCCACTATTTCAAATTTAACAGTCCAGAAAATTGCAAACGAAGCTGGATTAAATCGGACAACATTTTACTTACACTATCAAGATATTCAGGATTTACTCATGCAACTCACTGATGAAATTTTAAACGAACTTTCTAATAAAATTACCGCTTTAATACACGTAAGCAATTTATCAGAAAAACAACAGCTAACACAATTGCTTGATTATTTATATATTCATCGAAATTATTTATCTGTTTTATTTAATATGAATCATTTTGAGGAACAATTATTTCTATTAATAAAGAAATTAGTAGAAACGCGCAGAAATAATAGTGAGACAGAGCTACCCGAAGATTATGTTGCCATTGAGATTAAAACCGCTTCATTGGTAGGAATCATTATGTGGTGGATAAAAAACGGACTTCATTTTAGTTCAGATTATATTACAAACCAAATTTATTTCATGTACAGAGGACAATGATTGCAGGCTATTTACTAATAGAATGAGGTTAGAGCATATGAGCCCTATTTCGCTACGGAGAAAAACGCGAATTTCGTATGCTAAGAGAATTTGACTAAAAAAAGTGCCCCTCGATTGTTAGACTTTGTTTAGCAATCAGGGTGCACTTCACATGTACTATAAGCTTTTTATCTGTTGGCAGTTTGTTTGATCAATTCACTTTTACTATCTCTTTGCAGCATAATTCTCCCCACCGCTATAAGAATGGTAATAATTGAAATGCAAAGAAGAATATTCATATCGTGTGATAGATTTCCCCCACCAAAAATTATTGTTTGATATCCGTCAGCTACATAAGTTCCAGGGAAAAGAGAACCTACAGTTTGATAAAAATTAGATAGTAACGCTTTTGGAACAATTACTCCACAAGTAACTAATTGTACTGACAGCGATATGATATTAAACATCATACCCGCAGGACCGAATAGAACGATAAACATTTGTGTTACGCTTAAGAAAGAGAAAAAGACAAGAGTTTGGAAGATCCATGTTTCAAATAAGCTTGTATTCAATTTAACGTTAAATACGGTCATCAATAATAACGTGATAATAGCTAAAATAACAGATACGACAATATTAATAACTTGTCTTGAGAAAAATATAGACCATTTTCCGTGCGTGTTTTTTAATATTGTTGCAACAATATTAAGATTTAAACTCATAAGCATCGCTCCAACCCATGAAGCAAGAACAATTAAAAATGGAATCATGGTTGCTGCAAAGCCATCTGTATTGTTTGTTTTTTCGACAGATGATTGCACAGAATCAATGTTTAATGAACTTACAGCTTTCGTAATGTTTTCTGATAACTTTTGGGCCAATTCTTCTGACGGTATCACTGTACTTAGTTCGTTAGATAGGTTAGATGAAATAAACTTTTGTTTATACGCATATACGTTTTTATTAACTGTTTGCGTAATATCCTTTGCCGCGCCTTCCATAATCTGTTTTGCCAAAGATGAGTTTGCTTGATTGATGAAATAGTTAATCTCTGTAGTATTATTTTCTTTCAATAGGCTTGAGAAATTTGCAGGAATTTGAATAACCATATCTAAGTTCCTGTTATCCATGTCTTTTTGGGCGTGCGTTACCGAGCTATAGCTTTTAACTTTAAAGGGCAGATTTTCCTTCAAGCTTTTTTCAATATCAGTTCCCATTTGATTATCTTCATTAACTAATCCGATTTTTAATTGGTTTACCCGATCAGTAACACCATCGTATGCAGTCATCCACACACAAAAGAAAATTAACAGAAAGGCAAATGCTGTTGCAATTCCAATGAATGTTGGGGGGAATTTAAAGAAATTTTTTAAAGTTTTCATTGTCGTACTCCTTGTTGTTTTATTATAGCAAGTACTTACTTGCATCCGGTGTAAAAAAAGACCTAGGGAGTTAGCCCCCTAGAAAATAGTTGGACACTATGTTTTAGAAAAATCTCTTTTGAATTTGAAAATAAATTGTCCCCGAAGCGTGAGTTAGAAAGAAAGTAACCGAAATTCATCCAAATAAAGTTCATCGCCTGAGCTTCCATATCAGTTTCAATAAGCTTTCCCTTTTCTCTCATCTCAATAAAATATGAAACCAAATTATCTTTTAATTGTTTAGGAATTAATGCAATTTTTTCTTTAAGCTCTGGGAACATTTCAGCTTCCTGAAAACTAATCAAAATTAAATCCTTTAACTTTTCTATATATGCAAGATATCCTTCTGCAATAGATAGCAAGTCATCTTCAAGATTCCAAGTCATCTCTCCAGGCATTAATTTATTCAATTCCATATCACGCGATAAAGATTCGACAGCTTTTTCCATAATATTCTTTTTGCTTCCGAAATTCCGAAAGATCGTTACTTCGTTTACGCCCGCTAATTCCGAAATCGAGCGAGTCGTCGTTCCCTTATAGCCATGAGTACGAAATAGTTCTAAAAAAGCCTCAATAATACGTTCTGATGTATTTGTCATTTCATTCACGTTTCATCCAACTTTCACATAATCTTTATCCAAACCCGAATGCAAGTCGTCACTTGCACAAGTAGAATAAACCTTTTTGATTAAAAAGTCAACTTTATAAAAAAAGCCGATTTCTTTATCGTATAGGAAATCGACTTTTGGCTTAATTATTGATTTAGTAATAAAAACACCTTTTTAAAATAACTATGTTTATACTATAGACGTTGATCTTTTTGGAAGTTTAGACGAAAATGATCCTCGTCATTATATACCCCAAATCCATACCCTTGCTCTTTATAAAATTTAATAATTTCAGGAAGGGCTTGTAATGTTTGCGCCTTTTCATGCATTAAAACAACTTCTACTTCTTCTGTTGTCTGTTTCTTTACATTATCGATAATCTGAGTTGGATTATCTTTTAATTTCCAATCATTTGAGTCTATTGTCCAATCCCAAACTTTTATTGCTGCTTCTACAATTTGGTTACGAATTTCCTCACCCTTTAATCCTGGTGCAGATCCATATGGCGGACGAACTAATTTAGGAGTTGTACCCGTAATATTATGGATAAGAGCTAACGTTTCTTTCATCTCCGTTACAAATTGTCCTTTTTTGTATAGCTTATCACTATTATGTGTCATACTATGAGCACCAATATAATGTCCTTCTTTTACCGCTCGTTTTACGTTTTCCTGAAAACCTGTATTTTGTAAATTGCTACCTTGCATAAAAAATGTCGCAGCAACATGTTGCTCTTTTAGTACATCTAAAAATTTCCCAGTTAGTTCGCTAGGACCATCATCGAATGTTAAATAAACAACCTTTCCCACCGGTTTTCCATCAGGTCTTTTCTGTTTTGCTGGTGGTGTTTCTTTTTTTTTTTCTTGTTGTTGCGTGTTAACTTGATTACTACTTTCGTTAGCTATTCCCTTCGCTGGGATAGAGTTCCATTTTCCTATTAAAAAGAAGGTGAAAAAGGTCGTTGCTAAAACAACTCCTAGAGATATTATTACCTTAGTTAGTCGACTTGTTTTTTTCTTACTTTGTGATTCTTTCATTATTTTTCGATCCTTTCCCTATTAATTTTTATATTCATTATTTATACAGCTGAGCATTAACTCCAGCTGATGTTTACAATAAATAGATTAATAGAGGAAGGTGAAGATAAAATGCAGATAATGTCGAATTTAGTTAAAGAATAACGTATGGCATCCACTCTTTAGAAAAATATTTGTTTCTCTAATACAGTTAAATTTAAAAACTGGATATACATCCAAAATAAAAGATACTACTCTTTCTAAACAATATTTTTATATCAAGATAACAACATACTGGTATAAAGATAAAATACAAAAATAGCCGTACTATTGAAATTCTATTATAATTTTGTAATTGGAATTCATTTGAACCAAATGAAGAACTAGAAGAAATATTATTATGTGGAGGTGCCCCGATGAACCTTGTAATTAGAGAGTTAGAAACAAATGATTTAGATAATCTCCCGGAGATTGATGACAGTTTTATAGTGAATGCTCGGTTAATTCTTTCTCTTTCCAAAGGAAATAAACGTATAGAATATACAGTAGAAGACGTTCCAAGTTATGAAAAAAGTTATTTACAAAATCAAGATGATAATGAAGAACTGGCTTACAATGAATATATAAATAAACCTAATCAAGTCATTTACATAGCACTGTTACATAACCAAATCATTGGATTAATGGTATTGAAAAAGAATTGGAACCACTATGCTTACATAGAAGATATAACGGTAGATAAAAAATATCGTACACTCGGAGTTGGTAAAAGATTAGTTGATCAAGCAAAGCAGTGGGCAAAAAAAGGAAATATGCCAGGTATCATGCTTGAAACGCAAAATAATAATGTCGCAGCATGTAAATTTTATGAAAAATGTGGATTTGTAATTGGTGGGTTTGATTTTCTTGTTTATAAAGGTTTGGATAAGACAAGTGATGAAGTTGCAATTTATTGGTATATACATTTCAAATGATAATAGTTTATAACGTAAAAAACTCAAAATAAAACCCCAATTTCTCTATACTAAAATCGAGAAATTGGGGTTAAGTTATTTAAAACAAATAACTAATTAATAATCCTGCTGACAACAAGAAGCCGAAAATCGTATTTGTCATCGCTGTTGATTTCATTGCGATGCGCATATATCCAGGATCCTTTGCCCCTTTTTGGAAACTTTGAATCGCAGAAATTGGCTTTCTCAAACCTAGGAACATAACTAATGCCCAAGGGCTTATATAACCCATTAATACAATTACGGCAATCCATAAATACGCAATGAAAAAGGCTACCGCTAGTGTTACCACAGCTTTTTCTCTCCCAAGGAGGATTACTAATGTCTTTCTTCCACCTTTAATATCTTCTTCGATATCTCGGATGTTATTTGACATATTGATTGCACCTACTAAAATTCCAATTGGAATGGAAATCAATACACTTTCAATCGTTACAGTATTCGTTTGAATAAAGAAAGCAATGAGTACAAAACATGTCCCCATTAACAACCCAGAAACTAATTCTCCAAACGGAGTGTACGCAATTGGTAGTGGACCACCTGTATATAAATAGCCAACTGCCATCCCAATTAAACCAATAACCACTAACCACCAACTACTATTCATACAAATATAAATGCCAATAAAAGCTGCTACTACATACAATAAAAGCGCAACTGTTAACACATTTTTTGGCTTCAATCCATGACGGACAATTCCACCACCGATGCCAACGGATTCAGCGGTATCTAATCCACGTTTGAAATCATAGTACTCATTAAATAAGTTCGTTGCTATTTGCAATGCTAAACATGCAAGCATCATCGCAATAAATAACAGCCAATCAATTTTAGCAACATAAAGTGATGCCACTGTCCCTAAAATTACAGGAGAAAACGTCGCCGTTAACGTATGCGGGCGCGTCATCTTCCATATTAATTTAGCGGAACTAATTTCTTTTTCTGTCCCCATAACTCTGTTCAATCTCCCTACATTTTAAGTATAAATTACTAGCAGTATCTTTCTATCTATTTCCTGCCACGCATCCATTCATTATATCAATAAATGATTATCCTTTCTAACAAATCAACTTTTAATAAAGTAAAAATTATAAAATGAAACTTTAATCAGTAAGAGTTTTGGCATCCCGACTGATTATTAGTACATATGAATTGGGCTTTTATGGGCAGCCCCCCCCCTCCCATTTAAAATAGGATAAAAAAGAAAGCAAATTACTTCCAAACAACACCTCGCCTCTCATATTCCATTCTGTATTCAACGGCAGCCGCAATTTTAGGGCTTGCGAATCTTTCCGTGATCCAAAGCCCCAAATCAACTCCTGAAGTGACTCCTCTTGCAGTGATAACATCCCCTTGATCCGCAATTCTGTAATGAAGAAGCTCTGCCCCGTATTCATTCATTTCATCCTGTGCCAAATAGTGCATCGTTGCCTTTCGACCGTTCAATATACCAGAGGCAGCTAATAGCATACCTCCTGTACACACACCAGCAACGATTGTTCCTGCATTGTGCATCTCGCTAATCATTTTAGTCAAAGTTCCAAGCTCTGCTTGCTTTCGAGCCCCATGCTCTGCTTTATGATTCCAGCCACCACCAGGTACAATTAACAAATCTGGACGATTCTCCATTCGTAAAAAATCATGTAGTTTAACTGTAACTCCAAACGAGGTAATAACTTCCTGCTTTTGTTCACTCGAAACGAATTCAACTATAAATGGAGCCCCTTCTTCTATAGCTCTTTTCAGTACCTCAAACGGTGCGAAAGAGACAAGTTCTCCGAAACCATCAAACAATACTATTTGTATTTTCATTTTTAGAACACATCCTATGGTTTCTTATTTGAGTCCCAGACTAGGAGAATACATGTTATGTACACGTTAATAATGAAGATAGTCTTTCTCCCCTCACTCTATAAACTTCCAAATGTTCTTCTAATTCCCTCTCATCACTTATTACACCTAGCGTTTTCTTCACAAAATTCCAATTCAAACTACCGGATAACCATAACAAGGAAGAAAATCTCTTATAATCATTTGGTGTTAAAATATTATGGGCCTTATACCCTACTAAAAATGAACTAGCAACCTTCGAACACACCTCATGAGACTGTACTCCTTCTGTTCGAGAATACCATTTTATTAAAAAGGCTAGTCCTTCAATGCGGTCAACATAACTAATAGATTCAAAATCCACAATTCCTTTTACCTTTTGACTTGAGCCCCATAAAACATTCAAAGGATTTAAATCTGTTTGTACGATAAATTCTAGTTCACTCGTATATGCGCACTCTATATGATATTTAGCAAGATCTATATACTCCCGCAATTCCTTACATGCGCTTGCCCTACTTTCTAACATATTAATAAACTCAACATACCCATCCAAATGAGATATCTTTTGAAAAATCGAGCTTTGAAATGCGCAAGAAATATCATGAATCTTTCTTGCTTCCTTTCCGAAGGCTTCTACAATGTTTTCTGTGCAATGCGTAATATGTTCTCCCTCAATCCAATTAGACAATACAAATCGGTATTGTTCATCATTCCAAGCGACAAGTGTAAATGGCTCTCCTGCCCTATTCTTGTTTATCTGCATAAAAGGAATTTCATGTTCGCGTAAATAATAGGTAAACCGTACTTGCTCTATCAGTTGTTCGTTTGATAACGCCCCAAAGGCTGGATTGATTGTTCGCTTGCTATTTATAAATCTTGCGGAATATTGCTTTCCATTTACCATTATTTTATAATGCAGATCCGTATTCCACCTATCCTTATACAATTCTTCTTCCACTGCTAGTGAATGAATTTCTTTAAAATAATTTATTAATATGTCTTTTATTATGTGTTTCATTCTATTCTCCTTTCATGCAAAAATTACAGTAGCCTTCTATCTATATAGATGAAAGAAGGCTACTAAATCTTTTTTTAAATTTAGATATTTCATAATGAATGTATTATTGATTAAATAATACATTTGTTTAATACAAGTACTCCGTAAGAAAAATTAACCGTCATAATGTAATTAACAAAGTGAGGATTTTCATTTAAATTTTATAAAACTCAAATGTATTCTTTTCTAAACATATTGTTTCATCAGAAGTTTTGATAATGATATCAAAACGCTGACTATACGAATGCATAAATACTTCATATTGAATCCGTCGTTCTTCATGAGACTGCCTTAAATAACTTATATCCGCTCCCCTTTCAGCTATATCCCGGCTTGATCTTCTCATTAGTTCCGTTTCGCCATCTGTATAAAAATAAATTTTCAAATCAAATAAATCAGGGTTAATAAATGCGGCACTCATTCCCTCCACAATCGTTACTTTATTTTTCGAAGAAATCAACTTACTTTTCATATAATGCGTATCTATCGTATAAAAATCTAGCCCAGCTCTAACCATCTGAATATCTCTTTCTAAAGCTTCCAAATGGTGTGCCACTGGATGACAAGCTGTCATTTTATAACGATGATTTTCATTTTGATATGTATAGTGAATCACTGCATGCTTACGGATATCTGAACTGACAATGTAAGGATCTGTATTAATATAATTTGCTTCATTTTGATTTAGTAGATTTACGAGTCTATTAGCAAACGTTGTTTTTCCAGCTGCACCATGTCCTGAAATACCAATAACAATTTTTTCATCGCTCATCCTTAACCAATTTATAATTTCTTGTAACAACTTATCCATCATTCTCCCCCTTGCGCTAATATACTACCCTTTATTAAATTATACATAAAACAAGGAAGATATTGTAATTATTCATCATACCATCTCTAATTCTAAACAACTATATTATCTTTTAAATGAATTTATTATTTGTGAACACCTACATGATTAAATAGATTTCTAATTTTATCAATTCAATAGAATACCCTCTATTTTCCGGTAATTTATGCGAACCAATACAGTCATGACTATGTACAATAAAAAAAGAGCCAATCCCCTATAAGATAGAAGATTGACTCTTTCCTTTATTTACTCCCCTGTTTCAGAGAATCGCTTTATACGTTCACCAATTTCATCACGAACACGTTGAAATTCAGACCACTCTTTTCCTGCTGGATCATCAAATCCCCAATGAACACGATTTACATGCGGCGGAGTAGATGGACAAACAGAATCCGCATGACTACACAGCGTAACGACTAAATCAGCACTATTTAAAATGTTTGCATCAATTATATCTGATGTTTGATTTGTTATGTCGATATTTACTTCGTTCATTGCTTTAATTGCGTTTGGATTTACTCCATGTGCTTCAATTCCTGCAGAATACACATTCCACTTATCCCCTAAATATTGTTTACCCCACGCTTCTGCCATTTGGCTTCGGCATGAATTTCCCGTACATAAGAAATAGATTGTCTTTTTGTTTTCCATGGTATTTTCCACCTTTATTTTATATTTAGACTGGTTGGTCATTAAAATATTTACGTTTAAACCAAAAAGCAACGTTTACAAGTGCAATCATTACAGGTACTTCAACTAATGGTCCGATAACTGCTGCAAATGCTGCGCCTGAATGAATACCAAACACCCCAACTGCTACAGCAATTGCTAACTCAAAGTTATTACTACCTGCTGTAAATGCTAACGTTGTCGTCACCGGATAGTTTGCACCAATTTTTCTTCCCATAAAGAAAGATACAAAAAACATTACAATAAAATAGATTAATAACGGAATCGCTATTCTTACCACATCTAATGGTACGCTAACAATCATCTCCCCTTTTAAAGAGAACATAATGATGATTGTAAATAATAATGCAAGTAATGTAAGTGGACTAATCTTCGGTATAAACACCTTTTCATACCATTCTCTTCCTTTTAACTTAACGAGTACAAAACGTGTTAACATGCCTGCTATAAAAGGAATTCCCAAATAGATAAATACTGATTTCGCTACTTCTCCCATTGTAATATCGACAATAGCCCCTTCAATCCCTAACCATTCTGGAATGACTGTTACAAACACGTATGCATAAACGGAGAAGAATAACATTTGAAATACTGAGTTAAAAGCCACTAAACCTGCTGCATACTCTTTATCCCCATCTGCAAGATCGTTCCAAACAATTACCATTGCAATACAACGTGCTAAACCAATCATAATGAGTCCGACCATGTATTCTGGCTTATCAGGAAGAAAAATAATTGCTAAAACAAACATAAGTACAGGTCCAATAATCCAGTTTTGTACTAAAGATAAAACCAATACTTTTACATCTTTAAATACGCGGCCCATTTCCTCGTAACGAACTTTCGCTAACGGTGGATACATCATGACAATTAAACCAACAGCTAGCGGGATAGACGTTGTTCCAACTTGTAATGTATTCAATCCGTCTACTACACTAGGAAATACAAACCCTAAACCAATCCCAACAGCCATAGCTAGAAAAATCCATAGTGTTAAATATCGATCTAGAAAAGATAAACGTTTCATTTTATTTTCCATCTCCTATTAACAACAAGAATTTTGTTCTACTACGTTAGAAGTCTTGCAACAAGGTGCCTCTTCTATTTTATGAACATCACTCTGTGCTTTTGTATAAAAGAATTCCCACTCGTTCCCATCAGGATCCGTTACCCAAAACTTATCTTGAACCGCATAGCAACAAGTCGTATCCATCTCATCACGCGCAAAGAAACCTTCTTTTTCTAATCTTTCTTTATGTAACGTAATTTCTTCAGCTGTATCCACTTGGAAACCGAAATGATTTACCTGATTTCCCTTCACTTCATCTCGTACGTTTAGCGTGAAATTAAGTCCTGGCGTCTCTAATAAAAATTTTGCATAATCTACTTTCACCTTAACTGGTGACACACAAAATACCTTTTCGTAGAATTCAATAGACTTCTCTAAATCCGTAACATTTATACCGACATGAACATATCTCATAGCTTATTCCTCCTCTTTATATGTTATTAATCAATTTTTTTTGATTAATAACGCAAAATTTTAACAACAACTACCTTTGCCTGTTTTTCTAAAGATACAGCACAACTCTTCTGATAACAAATTATTCACTTCCGCATCATTTAAATCATAATAACTCCACGTACCTTTTGTTTCTTTTACAATTAAACCTGCATCTAATAAAATCTTTAAATGATAGGACAATTTAGATTGCGTCATTTCAAAAATCTCTGTTAAATCACATACACAAGTCTGGCCTCGCTGGCAAAGTTCATACATGATTTCTAAACGTTTTTGATCAGCCAACGCTTTAAACTTTTTCTCATATAACTGAAAATTTTGTGCCACTGTAGTTCACTTCCCTTCATCAACTTTTTTTGATGTTTATAGTATATACGCTAGTGAGTTTATTATGCAACTTATTAATCAATTTTTTTGATTTAGAAAAACTTCCTCCCATTATATCTTTTTACAACTTAATAGTTACAATATTTCCGAGAAATGGAGTCTCTATAACTATTTTAAATTTTAATTTGATCATTATAGAGTAGTGCCCCATCACCATCAATCTAAGAAAAACAAATACCCCAAAATGAGAAAAATCGATATAACTCTTCGGCAAATAAAGATAACTCTTGTTTTTAGTGCATAATCATAAAAAGCACGTCACCCTTTCTCATTAACATAAGAGAATAGTAACGTGCTTTCAATTTCAAAAATAGTCTAAATCCTTAAGTTGATGGTTGTGGGGCGGGCCCCAATAAGAACGGTATCTAAGATTGTATGAAAGGTGTTAGTTCCATTCAAAAGGCCTCAGCCGACGATTAACTCAAGTACCGGTTTCGGATGACCCCCATGTGATGAAGTTCGTGTCCTGCGATGCCGTACGCGAGGGCGCGCGCCGTAATGCTTAGGTTGTTGGCTGTGCCCTTGCGGGTCCACGCCTCCGCCGGTAGCCCGCGCAGCAATGTGATCGTTGATTGCCGTACAGCCCGGTAGTCTTCGGCCAATTGCTCAGTTGTCCAACTTCCGAAAGGGGGCATGAACAATTCCTGATCGAAACCAGTCAGGGGCGTCTGGTCCCCTCTTGCGAACCGGAGCAGGCGGTAGGTCATGACGCGTTCCGCGTCTGCAATGTGGCCCACGACTTCTTTCAGCGTCCATTTTCCTTCCGCATACCGATATGCGGCCTGGCTTTCGGTCAACGATGCCAGTAGCTCGATCATTTGCTTTTCCTGGGCGAACAGAATATCGATGATATTACCGTCCGGCACCAAACGGATATATTCACCGGAGCTCCCGGCGTATTCTTCTTCTGACGGTCTTTGATTCATACGTAGTCACCTCTTTATGTATATATAGAAAATTATAGGACTCGTCTATGTCTAATCAATTCGCGAAATGATAGAACTTCCCTTCTAATAATCGAGAATAAGCAACTATTTAGTTGGTCAGTCGCCACACTATCCTGATTCGTTAGCACAATAAAAATTATCTGTTATACAATATTTCGAAGTTATTAATATATATAGGTAACACTTTTTTTTAATTTAAAGATGAATTTTCAATTATATTTTGAAATAGACCGAAGTAAAACACACTAGTCTAACTACTTTTCTATACAAGATTTTATGCAAAAAAGAATAGCGAAGACCCTAGAATCCCCGCTATATCAATGATGTATAAAATCTTGTATAAGAGATAGATAGACATAGAGACAAAAAATTTAGTAAAAATAAGGATGCTATGAAAAACTTGCTACCGATAATGGGATGTTATGTTAACCAAGCATGTATAAGATATACAGGATTTTATAACTCAATATAGAACATATAAAGAAGTAACAATATTTTTAAACTAGGAGATATCATATGGAACTAATAAAAAATGTTAAAACAATTGTTTTGGATCTCGATGGAACCTTATTAAATTCAAAAAAAGAAGTGTCTGAAAGAAATAAAAAAGCCATTTTAACAGCTCATGAACAAGGAATCATAGTTATTTTTGCTACAGCAAGACCGCCACGATCAGTTAAAGATTTTCTTCCTCATGAACTTCAAAACATTGCAACTATGGTTTATTACAATGGGGCTTTGATAGTGAATAAAGCATTAGATTATAGACAACATTATCCAATTGATTCAGCTATCACAAGTGAAATTATAGAATTTGTTATTACTTACCAAGCTGATGCATGTCTTTCCGTTGAATCAGAAGATACATGGTACAGTAATAAAACATTAGATTATAAAAAAGCCATGAATACAGATGTAAATCCAACTGTAATTTCCTTAAATGAATTAAAAAAAGTTAATGCTTCAAAATTATTAATTTCACAATATTCTCATCATGAAAAGTTACAAAAACAGTTTGAACACAAAGTAAATACAATATGTACCGATGCAGGAACTTTAACGCAAATTATGGCAAAAGGTGTTTCTAAAGAACAAGCTATAAAGGAAATCTGCATTCAAAATAATATCCCTATAAGTGACGTAATGGTCTTTGGAGACGATTGGAATGATTTAGAGCTATTCTATGCATGTGGTTTTCCAATTGCTATGGGAAATGCAATACCTGAACTAAAAGATATTGCATATTTTATTACCGACACTAATGATGAAGATGGTGTAGCTCAAGTATTAGAAAAGTTAACTTGTACTGTTAACAACAGTTAAAAAATATAGTGTAGTTACTTCCGCTTTCGAAAATTATGTAAATAAGCTGTCCATATGGGCAGCTTATTGTATTTTTTTGCTTAGCGTGCAAAATTCGCGTCTTGTTCGCGGGACCACAAACAGTACGATTTTATTTCAAAGACACAACGTTCTTACTACACATTTTTTATTTATCCCACACTCTCATATGCTAGTATTACTATTTTTTATTACTAATGTTGCCGTTTCACTCGGATGGCTAAGAGGAAAATGATGGCCATATGGAACAAAATCAACCTTACCAAGATGCGATGGAGCAGAATAACCTCTGTCATAATCCCCCCAAATAATGTGAAGATTATACTTTGTTACTTCATTGAAATCACCTTGATCGTTTTTCAGTAGTAAACTGTTAAGCTGAACCGTAGTATTTAAAATTCTAGGGGAAGTAAAACTGTTACTTATTTTTTCAATATAATGTTCAGGGATGCTCTCCATACTTTCAAACAAACCATTACTTAATAAATAACGCCCTATCAAATTAGTAGTTGCCAATTTTAATGTCCATTTGTTCATAAATTGAGGAACATTTAGCGATTTAGCATTTTTTTTAGCAACAGGTGGCTGAAGTAAAGTGATTGCATACTTCTTATCTATGTACTCTTTTACCAATGCTTCTAGAAGAATAAACGCACCGAATGAATGGCCAATTAGATGTGCACCATTCACAGCTTTCTCCAATAACTTTTTCACTACATTCAAATAGATATCTAGAAGATTTTTCTCCCGTTTAAAGGGAGAACGTCCCAAACCTGGAAGATCCAAGATCCATACAGGTTGACCAGTTTTTTTATGAAGCTCTTGTGCTAAAGGAAATAAATCCTCTCCATCACTCAATAAACCATGTAATAATATAAACGGTTTACCCTCTCCTTGTAATTGGTAAAGGGTATTGTTATCGCATAATGTTCGTTTAAATACATGATTATGCTGGCCATATTGATACATCATTCGATAATCCAGATCAGCTACTACGGCAGGGAAAAATTTCATTACACTCGTCTCCTTAAACCAATCTCCTCCCATAATTTTTTTCGCTGAAACATTTGAAAATTTTCGTTTTGTAATAAAATTCAGTCCATCAGAAGGAATTTTTGTTATTTTACTTACTCCACTATTCATAATTGCTTTCATAAGTGGCATTGGGACAGAGATTTTTGGTGCCCTCATATTCATACTTTCTGACATAATACTTAATAATTCAGCAATGTTCTGATCGTGCTGTTTGTCTTCAACAAGTGTATATGTTTGAATAGTCGGTTGCTCCAACCTGAAAACCTGCACAATAAACTTCGCAAACTCATCGTTTGAAATAAGTGGTAACCTATATCCCTTACCTCCAGGAATCACTGGCATGAGCCCTCTTCGCATACTCATCACAAGCAAACCTAATCCTGCTATCTGCTCTGTACTCCCTGTTTTACTACTACCGACTACAGTTGGTGGATTAATTACAGAAAGCGGATAACCTACTGCTGATGCCTGTTGACGGATATAAAGATCTGCTAAAAATTTTGTTCTCTCATATGGATTTTTTATTTTCAAATAACTGTTTCCTTCTTTAAACACATCAATTGCAATCTTGCTATTTTTATCATCAAAGGGGCTCATATAACCTACAACATGAATAAATTGTTGCAAGCCCTTCAATTGATGAATACTTTTAGCTAATTCACTAATATGTTTCGCGCCATTTAAAAATACGGAAGCTGCCTCTTTACTTGTCGCTTGAATATCCATGGGGCCTCCTGCGTGAATAATCACATCCGTTTTCAACACCCTCTCCTTATCTTCAGCACTTAGACCTAAATCTATTTTCGTCAAATCACCTTCAATAAAGTGCATAACTGCCTTTTTTAAGATGCCTCTTTCTTGAAAAAGGCGTATTGCTTTACTTTTCGACCTCACTAAAAGAAGAATTTTAACATCCTCTTTGGCTAATTCTTTCACTAATTGCTTTCCAATAAAGCCTGTTCCACCAGTTAAAAATACTGTTCTCATATAAAATCTCCTTTTTAGTACTATTCAGTACTAATTCGATGTAAAAAAAATGCTTCTTTTATCGAAGCAATTTTAAAAAATGATCTGCTGTTTTCGTAATTACAGTTGCATCCTTCAATGTTTCTGAAATAAATAACGCTCCTTCAAGATTTGTAAGAAAAAGGGATGCAACCTCATCAATATTAATCGTATTTCTGAATTCTCCATTCTCTACCCCTTGTTTAAGTAATAGAGAAACTTTCTTTTGTAATCCTGTAAAAAAAAGACCTATTTTTTCTTTTATTTGCGTGGCCTGTTTAGGACTTTGAATATAAAGAGTAATAAATGGACAGCTCCCCTTATACTCTCTCGACTGAACTCCTTGTGATAATTGCTTTAAAAACTGTTGGATACGATCTTCAACTAAAAATTGGCTCTGAGAAATTATGTCATCAATTGCAGATTGATACATTTCAATCCAATAATCAACGACCCCTTCTAATAGTACTTCCTTATTAGAAAAGTGATAATACACATTAGACTTTGAAACTTTGCTTACACGTACTAATTCATCCATACTTGTATAAGCAAACCCTTTTTCTAAAAATAATGTTGCAGCTACTTCAATCACACGTTTTTGATTCATTAATTTTACCTTTGTCATAACTAGAACTATATAGTACTAATTTAAACATTGCAAGTATTTATGTTAATTTTTAAAAAAGTTTAATTAAAAAAGTTCCACTAACATTGATTTTACTGCAAAAAAATCTTAGCATCAGTGTTACAAAAAAAAGAAAGGGAGTGGATCCCCCACTCCCTTTAACCATCTACCCCTGATTCTTCTGCGCTTCTCTAAACTCCTCCTTCACCTTCTCTAACAACCCTTCTTCCGTAATTAATCGATATGCCGTATTCGCTAGTACTTTTGCCGATGTAATTAATGCTTTATCTCCAAGTTCTGAACGTGCTGCTTCTCTAAATTCATTCGTATGTGCAATTAAATCATCTGGTCCGATTTTAATGTACGGATGAATTGTCGGTACGACTTGACTTACGTTTCCTGCGTCGGTTGAACCAATCCCTACTCTTTCTTTACGATTTACATCTTCACCTAATAGTTCTAGTTCTTCCGCTACGATATCGTTATATGTTTTTGTTACGAGTAATTCATCGATTTCATTTTGGAATTGATGGATTTTTACTTTCGCACCTGTTGCTAATGCTGCTCCCTGTGCAATGTTTCTTACTTTTTCTGTTACTTCCGCGCATCTTTTTCTCGTTGCTGCACGGATGAAGAATCTTGCTGCGGCATAGTCAGGAATAATATTAGGTGCTTTTCCTCCCTCTGTAATGACGCCATGAATTCTCACGTCTGACGGAAGTTGTTGGCGAAGTGCGTTAATACCGTTATAGAGCTGAATAACCGCATCTAATGCGTTAATCCCTTCTTCTGGCGAAGCTGCAGCGTGAGCTGTTTTTCCGTAAAAATGAAAATCAAGCGGATCGACCGCTAGTGAAGGACTCGTTGTCGCTGTCTTTCCGCTTGGATGAATCATAAGCGCCGCATCAATGTTTTTAAATAAGCCTGCCTTTACATAACTCGATTTTGCGCTACCGTTCGGTCCTCCTTCTTCAGCTGGTGTTCCGAACACGACAACTTCCCCGCCAATTTCTTCAAGCGTTTCTGATAATGCAATTGCTGCTGCAACGCTAATTGTGCCGATTAAATTGTGACCACACGCATGGCCTAGTCCTGGTAAAGCGTCGTACTCCGCTAAAAATGCGATTGCTGGTCCTTGTTTTCCAGAGCTTTTTCGCGCGATAAATCCCGTTTCATGTCCAGCTATATTGTGCTGCAACTGAAATCCTGCACTGCCTAGCAATAAACTTAACGTTCTAGATGCATAAAACTCTTGGTTACCAATTTCCGGATTCGCATGAATATCATGACTTGTTTCTATGTACTTTTCCTTATTTCTTTCGATACTCTCTTCAATTGTTTTTCTTTGTGACGCTACTCCTGTCGCTCCCATTTTTCTTCCTCCTTTTATTTTCACATAAAAAAGCCTCTTTCTAAAAGATAGAAAGAGGCTTCTGTATATACAGTCAAAATGAGCTTCTTTCTTATCTTTCAAGTTACCTTGCTGGAATTGGCACAGTATTCATAACGAATCCGCTGCCGAGGTATCATAGGGCCAGTCCCTCCACCTCTCGTGATAAGAATTTTCATAAAATTATATTAAATTATTTTTTATTCTAAGTTCATTCCAAGTAAAAGTCAAGGAATTCCTATCCGAATTTACCGAATATCTAAAAATCCTTTTAATACACCAATTGTCTCAGGTGCTTGCAGTCTTGCACATACGTACGGAAATTCCGTACTACCTTCAAACATCATTTGAGATGTAAGCGGTGCGCCTGCCCAGAAGATTTCATCATCAATTACGATAAACGGGAATGCTTTATTTTGTCTTTGTAACTTTACATTTTTCAGTGGAACTGGTCCATCACTATACACTGTTATTTGCGCATTTGTACGCATTAACGCTTGCCATACTCGTTTATCCACTTGTTTTGTACTTGGAAGTGAAATAATAATTTTTCGTTTTGCGGCTAAAATATCTTTTAATAACCCTTTCGGCTCTTCAAGATTCATTTCCATAAACCAGCGTAAACGTTTCGAAATTTTCCGTTCCCACAATTGTCTTGATGTCGTGCGATCATACACATCTCCGTGACGTTCTATATGAGCTGTTAATTGTGATAATGCTTGTTTTCTCGAAAGGTTTTTACGCATATAATGGCAATCTGATAATTGAATGAACTTCCCTCTCGCCCTTGTCACTGCTACATTGACGAGGCGATGGTTTTTGTGATCAAAGAATAATACGCCAGGTCGTTCTTGCGGATAACTGTCAACCGTATCAAAGATCATCATATCTCTTTCAGAACCTTGGAACTTATGAACTGTCGCCGCTAAAACTGGTATGTTTTGATATTTCGTTCTCTGCAACATTTCTCTAATACACGTCGCTAAAAAGCGTGACTGCGCCCTGTAAGGTGTCACAATACCAATTGATTGCACACCGTCTAACAATCCGATTAACATCATTTGCATTGCTACTAAACCAGACATAATGTTAAAACGTGAACCAGAAGCAGCATCTTTTAACGAAAAAGCTCCCATTTGGCTCGTATCAAATAAAACACTCGCTTCATTTGCGAACGGCTGCAATTGCGCAAGTTCTTTACGCTCTGAAACAGACGGATGATCGTATACTCTATTTTTATAAATAAACGAATTCGTAAACTTCGATATATCCGCATGCATACGTCTTTGTTCCTGCAACATAAATAGGTTTGGGTGTGCTTCTGATTTATTAACAGACTCAACAATCCCAGCATGGTAAAACATATCTTCCCCAAGCCATTTGCGAACGAGTTCATGATTTGCCATCGCAATTGGAGGTAACTGTAAAAAGTCACCGCAAACGACGATACGTTTTCCAAGTGAAGCAGCTAATGCAATTTGCGGAACATATGCCATACTTACTTCATCTACAACAACTAAATCAAATGTGCGCTCATAAATAAGTGAATCAATGGCACATTTTGATAAAGTTGCGCCGATTACTTTTGCATTTTCAATATATTCTTTTTCTACTTCTTTAATTTTAGCCTTTTGCTTTCGAAGATCACTTTCAATCTCTTGTATGCGCTTCTTATCAGCAGATGTTGCTTTATACGATAAGATTTTTTCACGAAGATCTTGTCGTGTCTCTTCTAAATAGAGTCTTTCCTCACCCCAAGATCCGTTCGTCGTTTCAACTAACTTCGACGCAAGTAACGTTTCATGATTTCGTATATGTTCATGTTGACTATAACCGTAACGAACAATTTCGCCAGGCGTCCATTTCTTTTTCTTCTCAATTTGCTTCGTTACTTCACTCATTAATACGTCTACTGCCGCATTACTATGAGCTAATACAAGTACCGATTTTCCTTTTTGATAATGCGCCGAAATAATACGTGATAAATTGTAAGACTTCCCTGTTCCTGGTGGTCCCCATACGTACGTCGTCGGATTGTAAAACGAACGATACGCCAATTCATTTTTCGGATTTTTCATCTTCTCAATATGTTTCGGACTGCTCGTCCCATCAACAAGACGCTTTATACGATTACGTTTCAGCTTATCTTTACGTGCTTCTTTCAACCTCTCTTGTAGTTGCTCTAAAAGTTGCCACGGTTCACTATATAAAACAGCTTCTCGTATTTCACCTTGTATATAATCATTTAATTTCAGTTCTATTTCTAATCCATGTACAGACAATACTTCTCCTGTCGCTTCCTCACCATCAAACTCAATTCGAATGGGTGAACCTTCAGGTAAGCTTACTTCCGAAATAAGCTGAAATACGTATACTGTACTTTCATAATCTGTATATAAAAAACGACCATTCATGATAGAAATTTTACTACCACCTATCGTTTTCCAATGTTTAATTTCATATGCTAATGCATAATGCCACTCTTTCATCGTTTCCGATAATGAAGGAGTTTGAGTAGTTGTATTCATCGTATAATCTCCTTCCTTCTCCCCAAACATACTTTCTCACTATACCATATAAAACGCTAAAATTTGTAAGGTTTTTATCTTGCTTATTTTCTTAATTTTCAATAACATATTGTATATAATTTTCAGAAAGAAGGAATCTACATGCCAGTTAGAAGAATTGAACACGTCGGACTTATGGTTGCAAACTTAGAAACATCTATTTCATTTTATGAAGAAGTAGTCGGCTTACAGCTCATGAAACGTATGGGTCATCCGAATCCAGACTTAAAACTCGCTTTTTTAGGTGTAGAAGAATCAAAAGAAACGATACTAGAACTCATTGAAGGCTACAACTCTTCTCTTCCGGCAGAAGGAAAAGTACATCACATTTGCTTTAAAGTGGATTCATTAGAGGATGAGATCGAAAGACTGAAGAAACACGCAGTAACCTTTTTACTAGGAGAAGAAATCGAAACATTACCAGATGGAACACGTTACATATTCTTCGCTGGTCCTGATGGAGAGTGGATTGAGTTTTTTGAGACGGAGAGATAAAGTAAGACTTTAGGATAGAAAAGGAGCCGGAATTCCGGCCCTTGTTTTTAATGAAACATATTTTATTATAGGAATAAAAAGAAATAGGATATCCTCTCCTATTTCTTTTCTTAGTGTTATAAAAATCTTTCTAATAACTCTAACTTGCACAATGCTTCCCGTTAATATAATAGGCTGATTCTGTGAAAACTGTAAATACAACCTCTACTTCTGGAAGTCCAAAATCCATTACATATGTAGTAATGGCCTTGGCAAATCGATCACGAATTTCCTGTCCACGCTCGAACCATTTCACTTCAATAAGAGGAAACGCTTCTATTTCTTCTCCATTGAATACAAACGTAGAACTTGGTAGTTCCAAGGTGAAATTATCCGTACCACACTCACAGATATCTGCGAGTTCTTCTACCAATGGCTTGCTTATGCTTTTTAATTGTTCAGTAGTAATTCCACGAAACACAACATGCGGCATGTTATTCCCTCCGTTACATAGCTTTATATTTCCTCATATCATAACACAATTTATTTTGCTGCACTAACATCTATTCGTACATTTCAATGACATTCTTAAGAATGATCATATGTTATTGAAGCTAATATAATCAGGAGTTAAGGAAAAGCAGACTGATAGAATTAAAGGTGAAGAGGTAATACTTGACCTCAATTCTAATCGTCATATAATCAATGCCATGCACAAAATGACTCATCAAAAAGTATTATCTCATGAAAAGCAAGGATTTATTAAAATGACTCCAGAAAACATCGAAGCAATACGTTGAGTAATTGATGAAAATAATAGTGGAACCTTACAACATAAAGAATAGTACCTCAAGATTTTGATTGGTTGGTATGAAGGCGATTTTTCCCTTATCGTTTTATGATATGCTAACAACATTTGATAAAATACGGTATCTATAGACAGTCAAACACCTTTAAAGATACCTCGTCCAGTTCTTGCTGTTGCAAGATAAACAGCATGTAATCAGTTAACCACCCACATTAGTAACGAAAACATAAAGAAAAGGCATTCCAAATATGAAACACCTTCTTTCGTTTTATAAAACCATCCAACACGCTGAACTTTTCAATTTAATATAATGACTCGTTTAACTAAAGAAATTGATTACGTGCATAACGCTCTTCTCACTTTTCTTGCAAAATTTAGTGGATCATCAACGTCTTCGATATTAACGTAAATTAAATTTGGATCATCACATAACCACTCATTGTGTATAGACGAAACGATTATTCCTTGTTTAATAATTGTCGCCACAAATTCAGTGACTTCTTTTTGTAAGAGTGCTACTCGGCCTAGGCATAATGCTCGTCCAGTTTTATTGTCTCGTGATTCGAATGAAAAGGAAGTTGTTACTCTAAAACGTTTTCCCAAGATTGTGGCTCGTATTTCATCACGGTTTATTGTTGCCACGCATTTCCCACCAGCGAATCCTTCTTGACCGCCAATGATTCTTGCAAACTGTTGACAAATTGATTCCTCATTAACCGCCATACCTTTAATCATTCCTCCTTTTACTATTAGATTATGAATTCATACATAGGTCTGAAACGGCAATGAATCTAATCTATTATAAAAAAATGATGGCGATCTACCGAAAGCTATTAACTCAATTATTCTTGATCGTATGAATTGTTATCAGAGTTTAAATGGTGCAGAATTTTTATTTTATGCTTAATGGACATCGGAGACTGAAAGCAAAACTCAGCTATTATAATGGTAAGACATTTTTAAAGAGCATAAAAAAGACACCCTAAGGTGCCATCCTCCGACTTGAGAATTATATCTATGTATGGAGAAATTTAGAAAAGACAAATACAAAAGAGAAGATTCTAACTATAATTTATAGAACTCTTATGCCATGACTTACTTACATATTTCCTTATTTACCAGAAGAAGAATCTCAGTTACATTATTTTCTGAACAGTCTCGTTAAAGCCATACCAAGAAATCCAGCGCCCATTCCTATTAGCCATCCAGTTTGGGCATTACCTAACATAGATCCCACTCCTCCACCAAGAAACATACAGCCAACGAATACTAATCCTCCAATTCCCCAATTCGGCCGTTCCATAGTTCCATCACATCCCTTCCATAAAACATATGCGATTAACTAGCCTAACTTTCTTGCATAGGATTGGTAATTATTTTGCTTATGTTTTATTGAAGGACATTCAAAAGATGCGGAGATTGAGTCATTTGAATAAATTACAGAAGGAGAATTTCATTTTTTCATATCAAATAACTTAAGAGTGTGTTCCACAATTTATGACTCCCCCCACCGCTATCCAGCTCAGATAAGAAAGCAAAAACGAAAATTATATGCATCATTGACTACTGTTAATGAGACGTTATGTTAACCTCACATGAAGACCCTATTCATCCAAATTTACACAAAGTTGTCCTTGCTGATGGTACAATTAAAATCATGGAGGGATATTATGGGAATTTTTTTGTAATAACACTACTTCTTATAGACGGCACTGCAATATTGTTATTTTTCTTGTCTGTTTCACCAAAAATTAAGGCTAAAAACCTATCTTCAATAATGATCTGTTTAGGAATAAATCTAATCATAAGTCCAGCGGCTTTTCTTATAGGTGGGATAGCTGATTATGCAGGTGTAGCAGCTAATTATGGGGCTTATTTTGCGGGCGAGTCGACAACAGCGCCTCCTCTAGTTAGTCGTGCACTTTATTTTTTGGGAGGATTTCTCTTTATTCAGGGAATACCGCTGCTCATACTACTTGCAGCTTTTTGGAAGTTTGCTAGAGCAAAGAAAATAAAACAAGTATAGAAGGATGAGTGGATGCATTTTAGAGTAGGGATCCGCTTTTTTCTCGGTACCAATAATAGGATTTCATGTCATACAATGGAGTTAATATTAGAAAACTGTGGGGATGATTACGTTGATAAAATTTGTAATTAGTTATGCTGCAAGTCTGTTTGCTTTTATTTTTGGATGGTTCTTGATTTCATATATTTCTCATCCTAGCTTTATTCACCCGAACGTTGTATTAGGATTCATTAAAACGATCTTCACTTATGGTAGTATACCAGCTCTTATAGCTTGTCTAATCGGGGAAGTGTTATACAGGAAAATCAAGCGATGTAGAGAATTTCAATTTGGAGTCCCTGTATTTATAGGACAAGCAGCTCTCTATACAATTATACCATTTCTTGTTCTTTTTCCTTTTAATTTTTCGCATTTCTTTGACTTTGTTGCACCTGTTATTATGGGGTCCTTAGCTTTTTATTTCGTACGTAGAAAAATATAATTAACTTCAAGAGTGTGACAAAAAGAAGCCTGATTAGTAAAACCACACTGTGTAACCAAACGGAACGAGAACAATCAAAACGCCGTCATTGCTTCTATTAAAAGAAGAATTGAAAAGTTAGAGAAAAAGAATAAGGTATTTGAGGAAGAAAGTAAGAGTGAAAAAGAAACTGTAAAGCTTACTGATTACCTTTTAAAGTTTACAATCATTTCCTAATTGCAGTTAAATATTGTAGTAAGAAACCGAATCCCACCGCTTAAGGGTTTCGGTTTCTTTATTATTTTTTCTTTTTTTAAGAAGTGGTATTTGGATCCATTCATTTTCCACATTTATTTTTATATTTTTTTCTAAAAGAAGGTTTCCATTCTGATAAATCCTGATAAACAAACGTTATATTATTACATATTCTCTCTGCAGCTTCGTACATATGTTTTATATCATTAGCCGTAAATACTATAGACCCTTTGTGTTGAGTGCTATCTACAATAGTTGGTATGGTGTCACCCTCTTTTACTAATAGATCAATTAATACAACCTCCGATATGTTAGTTAACTCTTTATACTTGATTTCTTTTATGCAACCTGGTTTTGGGATCAGACTTAAAGACATAGCTTGACATTTTGAAGGTACACATCTAAATTCATCTATAGTCTCAGTAGCTAACGCATCATAATAGTATCCAAATTGAGAAATGCCAGTTGTTAGTTCCACCATCTTCCAGATGTTGCCGCCACCTATTCTAACTTGAGATTCTATAATTATTGGCTTATTTTGTTTGTCTATCTTTACTTCTGTATGAGTAATGCCGTTTTCCATTTGCATGTCGTCCAAAAATTGCATTACTTTTTCCATAATTAATTGTTTTTGAGATTCATCTATAGGTGCTGGCATAATAGTATAGTTTATTATAAACGTATCTTCTTTAAATACTTCAGCTGATATCGCTAGTATAGAATGTTTTTTGTTATAAGAAACGGTTTCAACCGTATAAACTATATCACCTTCAATATACTCTTCCACTAAAACAGGTAGTTGAATACCATTCTCTTTAATAAATACCTCTACGTCATCTCCCGTGTCTAGCTTAGATACACCTTTACCACCTGCGCCAATCGGGGGCTTTATTATAATCCTATCTTTTTTGTTCAAAAATTCATTAATACCTTTAATGTTATTGCAAACTTTCGAATCTATAGAAAAGTCTTTACCTGCTAGCATTTCACGCATCATGTCTTTATTACGGGTTATCATATTAGCATTGTAAGAAGGTCCTTTAACATTAAAAATCTTTGCAATTATGCAAGCCGTATCTAATGCTGTTTCGTTGAAAGATACAACCACATCAAATGGTTTCTCTTTGAATAATCCTTCAGCGTAGTATATAGACAAGGGTATGTTTGTCGTGTCTAATTCTTTTTTATAGAAACATTTTTCTAAGATAGCCCCATCAAAATATATGTGTTTAGCGTAAGATCCTATATACGAAACAGTATACCCACTGTCTAATGCATCTTGTATAGGCTTTGTCCATCCCCCTATAAATAAAATGTGTGTTTTATTTTCTATGTCATTTCCTTTTAATACCTTATGCATCATAATCATCTCCTCTAATATGAACTCGTATATTCAATTTCATTTCCTTTTGATACGCCTCGTCTTAACAACGCCACTAAACACAATGTTGTTCCGAAGCCCCCTATAAATAACGTAGTTTGAAGCCCAAATATAGAAATTAAAAATGCACTAGCAAAACTTCCTAATGCCCAAGCTCCCCAATTCAGCGTACGCTGTACAGCATTTACTCGGCCTAGCATGTGATTTGGTGAGGCAAGTTGTCGTATAGTTGCAGCGTAAGGGCCAAATACACCTTCTCCCATACCATGTATGATACTTGCGGCTACTATTCCGTAAACTGTTCCCATATACCCCATTATCGGTATAAAAGCCAAACCGGTAACTGATACAGCAGCGCTATAAATAAGCATTTTTGCATTATTAATTTGTTGACTTTTTTTCATAAGTATCGTATTACCTATTAAAAATCCCACCGCTGCTGAACCTATAACAAATCCTATTTCAATTTCAGATAGATTCATTACCTTATAAAGGAATATTACTAAAATGCTATTTAATATGTATTTAAAAAAACCGTAAACAGCACCACAAGTTACAATCGGCTCCAATACAGGGTGTTTTTTGAAATATACCAAACCTTCATATATGTTTTGGTATATAGATTTTACATTTACGTCTTTTAAAGAACCTTCTGTATGCGGTTTAAACTTTGAAATAATTAATACAAACATAAAGCAAACAAAATACGTTACTGCGTCAACAGTGAATGAGCCTGTTAATCCAACTAGAGTAATGACGATTCCAGCTAGCATAGGACCAATTACTATAGAAAGAGACTCCGAAAGTGCTAGTTGTGCATTTCCTTTTTTTAAGTGGTCTTTATCTGTTACTATTTCCGGTAAAAAAGAAGGAATGGCAATGTTGTAAAACGTGGTGAATATTCCATTTAAAAACATGATAAACACCAACAAAGGGAACGTTATAATATTTGTTACAGTCAGTATGAATACTGATAAAAACAATACTCCTTGACATAAACTACAAATTAGCAAGACATTTTTCCTATGAAAAATGTCTATTAAAGCACCGGCTACTAACCCGAAAATTAGATAAGGAACGAATATAATCCCACGAAGCATAGCAGCATTTGCTTCGCTTGTTTGTAACACCTCTAATGCAAAAAGTGGCAAAGCTACTATTGTAAACTGAGTACCCAACAAACTTATAGACTGTCCTAACCAAAGCTTGTGAAAATTAAAATGTTTGCTACCTTTCATAATATCCCCCCACTAAATTCATATTTATAAATTATCAAGTTAACGATATAAATAAGAACAGGAAAAGCCTATCTTTCAACTAATGTCTGTAGCACATAAAAATTCGAAGCCTAATATAAAAGCGATTTTAGTTTCAAAATGAAGACTTGATCTTTAGAGCTCTCTTGGCTATTAAAAAGCTCATTTTCCGAAAAATAATTCTGCATTCGTTTATAAATCAATTGATATACAGATGAGATTTATTTGTAAGAATCTAGTTATTAATTAGCTTGCTTCGAATTCATTTTCCGATTGTATGTCACTTTGAATCACCTCCAGCATCAGTATAACCTTGAAGGCACGCTGTTGTACGCATTTTGGAATGTAACAGCAAGATAACGAAGCTACGATGACGAACTGAATGGATTTAACCTTGTTATTAGAGGACACATATATACATGACAATTGATTAAAATAGGTCATGCACGATGAAATAAATTTTTAGATAAACCAAAATAACCAGCAAAAAGCCCCTTCAAATTTGAAGGGGCTTTTTAATATATAGAAATTAGCTTAAAGCAAAGATAACATCTCTTGAAGGGGGCATTTTTTTATTATTCATGTTTATTGAGGAGCCTTCGCTTGAAGCAACTTTAACCCCATCCCAATAAAAATTAGTCCTGTTACTTTATTTAGAATCATTCCTACCTTTTGACTTCCTCTTAATTTTTTGGTGACATAGGAAGAGAAATAAGCAACAAATAAACACCACAATAGTCCTGTTACTGTAAAAGTAATTCCTAAAATGATAAAAGGTATAGGACCTGAAGCCTTTGTATCTATAAACTGCGGCAGAAACGCAATAAAGAATAAAGAGACTTTTGGATTCGTAAGACTTGTTAAGAGCCCTTGTAAATATATCTTTCTAATGTTCAATTTATTGGATGGGGCTTGAAAATCTACATTTGTCTTATCAAGTATCATTTTCATTCCTAAATATACAAGATAGATAACACCTATAATCTTAATGGTGTTAAATAACACAACGGATTTTGTAAGTATAATAGATAAACCAAAAGCAACCAATAACGTATGGACTAAAGAACCAGTAATAATACCAAAAACAGAATACACACCTGCTTTTCTACCTTGTGAAATACTTTTTCCCACAATATACATGGTGTCTGCACCAGGAATTAGATTTAATAAAATTCCTGTTAGTAAAAACACTTCATAATTAATAATACCGTACATTTTAGCACCCCTATCTATTTTTTAGTGCCCTTATTGATATTAAATGAAACACAAGAAAAAGAAAATAATTTTCTATTTATTCAATAAAATCAGCGAATTCTTGATTTACAATCGATAAAACTGATGGAATGTACCATTCGTATCGCGGACCGAAAACTCACTATTGAATAAATAAAACCCCAGAAATCCAAAGGTCTCTGGGGCTCCATTATATATTTAGCTCTTTTTGCTTTTTGTTTTGTTTATGTCTATACAGCAATTTTCGGCTTATTAGAGAAATCACTAATAAGGTCAGAATTAATAAGATAAGTTGCATAAATGATAAATCAAAATATTTAGCACCTGTAACGATTAAAAGTGTAGAAATCGTGCCTTTTACAACAAAAAAAATAATAACCCATAATCCGCCTTTTTTCCAGTTCATTTTATATTACCCTTTCCTACGTTTAAATTCTTAAAATATTTAATGATAGTTCTTAAATGTGACAACTTAATAGAAATCTATTATATTAACAAAAAATTCATGTCTAATTACATGCAACGATTCTATATTAAATGAAAATGATATTCATCGTCAATTTTATTGACTATTTGAATACTTATTATTTCTTTCTACTTTGTTTCTTATAAGCAACACACTTTTATATTCAAACAAAAACACCTCCATTACATTTGCACACTTAGTATGCGAATGCAAGAGGTGTTTTTTCATATACCATCAGGTAAGATTTCCTGCTTTGTTTATTTCTTGATACGTAGCTATTTTTTAATACACAATAACTGGATCATACGTGTTCAAACTATCATATACAGTTTTTGCAACATTAGGAAGAAGGTTCACACACCCACCTGATCCTCCTGTTAAATAAGCATTATTTCCCCAGTCTTTTCGCCAGCCGGCATCGTGAAATCCTTGACCACTATTTGTGAATGGAACCCAGTAATCTACTTTAACCGCATAATCAGCTTTTCCTACTGCGTTACCTCTTAGCGTATATGGTGTTCGTTTATAAAGGACGTACCACACACCTGGTGATGTATCTTCACCAGTACTATGTTTACCAGTTACTACATTTGTTGTAACAACTAATTTTCCATCTTTGTAAATCCAAATTTGTTGCTCTGCAATTGAAACTTCTGCATACGTGTCTCCGATGCCATTATTCGATGTTGTTTTATAACCGATACCTTCCTTCTCCCAACCATTCCCGTGAATATTAGAAGCAGAAAGCGATTTGTCGCCTTTCTCAAAGGCTTGTTGAACTTGTTTAGTTTCTTTTTCAACATCTAGTGCCCAGCCGTATCCTTGTCCTTTTACTGATATGACTGAACCGGAATGAGTTTTAAATGAGAAATCTTTATTTAATGTTGATTTGGCATTATTAATTTCAGTGATTTTCTTCTTAATGTCACTCGCATCAATTGTAACTTTCATATCCTTTGACATAGAGGCATTTTGAATTAAATCTTTCGCTTTTAAAGGATAAACTTCATCCTGCACTTTATACTCAACAGACTGCCCAAGAAGATTCTGTAGTGCTTTCTCCTCTTTTTTGACAATCGGATCGTCTTCTTTAATAGGTTTTATGTATGCAGACTTCAGATGAATTTCGCTTTTATATTTTTGTTTATCATAATCTTTCAGTAGACTAGTAACATCATACTGTTTTCCTTCAACACTTTTCGAAATAACAATTTTCCCTTGTTCTAGCTTCGCCATAGCATCTTGAGGCGCTTTTAATTTCTCATTCATAGAGATGAGCTTTTCTTCTACAAGTTTTTTCATCGTTTCACTACGATACTGATCTGCCTTCTCTGGTAGCAATGAATAATTTTCTCCCTTTGAGGAAGGGAAAAATGTCCACTGGTTTTTTAATAGTTTCTTAACTTGAGGCAAATCTTTTTCCGTAAGTTCCGTTTTTGTATCTTTTTCATCTAAAATTTGTTGTTGATCAACATAGACTTTGTTTGCTAGTCCAGATGTCTTTAATTTCTGTATTGCCTGATCAGCGCTCAGACCACCAACTTTTGTGTCATTAATTGTAACATTCGAATTGAAGTGAGTTGCCTGGTAATAACTCATTCCCCCAATAAGAAGTGCAATTACACCAATACCCGCTGCAATAAACTTCCAATTTGTATAACGTTTTTTTGATCTTACTCGTTTTTGATCAATTTCTTCAACTGATTCATTTGTTGTATTGTTGTTCATCAATCTTTCCCCCGTATGCATTAACGTCAAACGATTTTCAACTAAAATCATAAACTAGTGTACCTTATTTTTCCTAAAATTTCATTATTTCCGACCACATTTTATCGCAATTTAATGATTAAATTTAGATTTTTCAATAGTACGATGCATTGCACAGCCCTTTACAACTTATAAAATGAAATTTCAATCAACCGTTATACCAAAGGAATTAACTACATCTTCTTTGGAAAACTTTTTCTCTTTACGCAAATACGAATTATATTATCCATTTTATAAACATCACCTCCTAATTTTGTCAAAAAAATAAACGATAGTCCTTCTATCTAAAATGTAGAAGGACTATCGTTTTTTCAGTTAGAGTATTTGTATAATCGTTTAACTTTTTATTTCCTGAAGGTCAAACTTGATGAAGATGATGAAATTTCATCTCATAGCCTTTAAATGAAAACATTATGTTTTTTATGGCAACCAAGTTTATTTTCTTAGCTTGATGTCCCCCACATCTCCAGCAGCCTAAGATAAAGTAAGAGTCTGTTCAACTAGATTTTTTCTAATATTTTTAGGAGCATCTTATTTCGCCTCGTCATATTTCACTAATTGAATTTAAAACACATCCGTATGCTATTTAGTAAAATTTACGATTCGAGACGTAATTATTGCAGTAATCAAGATAATACTAGCGGTTATCAAGCCAGATTCTCCAATCCAAATCTCAGTTTGATACCCTGTACTTGCACGTGTGAAAGGTCCTTGAATAATGGCATTCCAAGTAGCATGGATGATAACCGAAGGCCAAATGCTACCTGTGATAAGTCGTAAATAAGCTATAATATAACCGAATGGTACAATACAAAGATAAATACCAAGTACTGAAAGAACGACAGATGGTCCCGCTACATATAGACCAGCAATAACTATTGGAACATGCCACGTTGCCCAAATCAATCCACTAATAAGGATGGGCCGTGAAAACTCTGCATCGACTAGCCTTGTGAGCATATAACCTCGCCAACCCATTTCTTCTCCCAAAGCTGGGATTAAGCCAAGCAAACTTCCGAAAATGCCGCTCAATACTACTAGATAAATGAAGCTGAATGGTGCCGTTACATACTGAAGCCCAAGCATATTGTAGATCGGTTCTAAAATAAACATACCAACTTCGGGATACTGAAACCCCGCAATTCCGCTCAACCAGGCGATAGAATAAGTAATTCCACAAATAATCATAGGGATTAGCAGAGCAAAACCAATCCCTTTCCATATCTTTAAGTTACCGAGACTAAAAGATACATCTTTAAACCCTTCTTTCAGTATTATGCGAGTCAAAATAGAAGATAATGCTGGGGTAAACATATATACCACAATAAGTGGCATACTTTTCGTAATTATTACTACTACATTTAGGATAATTGAAGTAATGATTAAGATACTCAGAAAAAGTTGAAGTCCTATTTTAGCACGTTGGATTTTATCTTTATTGTGGAACGACTTTGCGTGTAATATCATTTTAATCCGCCCTTCCCCTATAATTCACTTGTTTATCGAATATACTTCTTGTCATTTCCACAGACACAACTTAGAATAAAAATATTTTTGTATACAAATTCATTCATCTTTAAAATCCCTCCCCAATTTATAATCTAGTCTTACTTACGGCTCATCAATGTAATTATTATTTATAAGTTGTCATAACCGATAGTACAAAAGTGTAATGATTAGTCTATGACCTGTGTCAATTAACCTTATGACACTATGTAACTAGAAAATATGATATGGAATAAATAACAATTGAATTAAGGCAATTGATTCGTGCAAGTACAATGAATCATTCTTGCTTTTACAAATAATTCAATTGAGGTGGAAAAAATGAATAAGAAAAAAATAATTGCAATGGTTAGTACAGCTCTATTAGTCACAGGAGGTGTAGAAGTAGGAAAGGCTCAAACAGTAGCAGTCGAAAATTCAGGTCAATCAATACAAAAAAATATAGTTAAATCCATACAATCACAGGCTTACCCATTAAAAACGATAGAGCCGTCAAAATCATTTGAGGATTTAAAACCACTTAAGAAAATGATTGGGAGCGCACAATATGTAGGATTAGGAGAGAATACTCATGGAAGCTCTGAAATTTTCACTATGAAGTTTCGCCTTGTGAAATATTTGGTTACTGAGATGGGTTTTACAAATTTCACAATGGAAGAAGATTGGGGAAACGGCTTAAAACTAAATGAATATATCCAAACAGGAAAAGGAAACCCTAGAGAATTTTTAAAATTGTTATATCCTACTGATGAAATTATAGCCATGATTGAGTGGATGAAAGATTATAATGCTGATCCATCCAATAAAAAAAAGATCCAATTTATTGGGCTCGACTTAAAAACGTTGGACCAAGGCAGCTTTAATAAAGTAATTGATTATGTAAGGGTGCATCGACCGGATTTGTTGGCAGAAGTAGAAGAAAATTATAAAGAATTATCGTCTTTTACTGAAAGTATACAGGAATATATGAAACTTACTCCTGAATTGAAAGAGAAGTTCAAAGCAAACGCTGAGAGGGTAGCTCGATTACTAAAAGATGAGAGTGAGCAAGCCAACACAGAAATAGTTTCACCTGAGTACATCTGGGTGAAAGCAACGGCAAGTGCAATAGAGAAATTTACCACAATGCTACTTCCTAACGACTATCCAAGTATGATAAAGCTACATGAGCAATACTTGGCCGATCATGCAATGTGGGCACAAGAGACATTTGGTGGTAAAACGATGGTATGGGGACACAATATTCATATAGCTAAAGGAATTATCGATGAGCAATTATATCCTGATGTTGCGGGGCAGTTTTTAAAGGAACGTTTAAACAATAATTATGTCACAATTGGTAGTACAACTACGGAGGGGAATTTCACCTTATATAGCGAATATAATCCTTCCACCGGAGGTAAGATTACAACAGACGCTATTCCACAAGATGTAAAAAGTTTCAATTACACTCTCGGAAAAGTGCCCTATAAAACGTTTTTATTGGATAACCGTCACCTTAAAGGACAAGCAGAGAAATGGGTTAAAGCAAAAAGACCATTACTAAGTATAGGAGGACAAATCATCCCCAACAGTTCGGTATACTTTGATACTTCATTGCTTGAGCAATTTGATATTATTTTTCATATTCGAAAAACAAGTCCATCTCATATTAAATAAAAGTACAAAACAATCCCGTTCTTGCAGATGTAAGAACGGGATTGTTTTGTGGGGATTAATAAAGTGAAACTTTAATCAGCAAGTTTTTGTTCATCCCCCACTTATTATTAGCCTTCACCAATCGTGCGTTTACCGGCAGCCCGCCCCCCACCTAACGCTGAATTTTGAGGCGGGGGTCTTACTGCCTGGCAAATAGCGGGATACAAGCATCTTTGTTAACTAGAAGTAAACTGCTCTCCCCCTTTTTAATATCATTTAGAACTGTCATATGACACTTTTACACTAGTGAGAATGACAAAAAAAGCAGTATGATTCGGTTATTACATAGATAGGAGCGATGAACTTTATGAAATCAAAATTCATCCAGAATGGTTATTTTTTATTGCTAACTTTCGTTACAGGATTATTTTATTTTTGTTTTTATCTAATAGCTCTGCTATTCAGTTTTACCCTTTCATTTACGGTAATTGGGATTCCACTAGTTATACGCGTACTACAGACTACGACACCTTTTATCCAATTCGAGCGCATACAGACGAAAATTTATACTGATATTTCGACCGACTCTTACGATAAAAGTATAAAAATGGCTACATCAAACTGGACTCAGGTGAAATTAGTGCTTACAGATCGTCGCACTTGGTCTGCTGTCTTTTGGTTAATGCAGAAATTTGTGATTGGCATTTTCAGTCTCATTAGTGCAATCATTTTTTATGTAATGCCACTTATGCTCCTGTTGGCACCACTACTGTATCGATACATCGATATGAATATTATATTCATACAGATAGATACTTTTGCCAAGTCACTCTTTGTAATGTTTATAGGTATAGTATTTACCGCCATAAGTATTAGGATAGTAGAAGGTTTGACAAAGAAAATTGGGGGCTATACACGTAGTATGATTCGGCAACTAAATCAATAAAAGTTTGCAGTCTGTGAGTAGTATCGTAGTTTTAAATTAAAAAGTATAATAAAGCAGGAAGGATTAAATTATAATATAGGAAGAAAATGGTAGGCTATTTAGGGGGTAAAGAACTTGTTAGATATGGTTAAGTATTGGTTTTGGTATGATTGGATTATGTTGGGGGTACGCCTACTTGCTAGTGTGTCTATCATTCTAGCTACATTAAATTTTCAGGATGGTTTAACATTACCACTTTGGAGTATTATTCTTTGGGAAATTATTGCCTTCTCTATTCCATGGGTAGCCTTACTATTCAATTATAAATATTATTTGTTCACAGAAATACTGCTGTATGGTGGACTATGTATATATTTAACCTCATTATTTCCAGGAGCTTACAACACATTTCTTATATCAGTGTTTCTAATTGCTGCGAATAGTAAGCATTTGTCCTATTATTGGACAGCTCCAATAACAGTTTTTATAACGACTGGAATTTTCTATGCGGTTGCGCCAAGTAATAGCTATTGGGTTATGGTCACCTATTATGGATTCGCATATGTAATGGGTTTCGCTTTTCATTTATTAATCGTCAATCATAAACAAAATGAATCAATTCGTAAACAAAACGCGGTACTTGAGCAATATATGTCTCAGATTGAACGCATCACACTGGCGGAAGAACGGAACAGACTGTCGAGTGAGCTTCATGATACAGTTGGTCACGCTTATACTTCTATTATTATGGGGATGGAAACGTTGCGCACCGAACTTGCTACTGAAATGGGTATACAGAGGCTAGATTCTCTGCTTGAAATGGGACGGAAAAGCATCGAGGACGTGAGAGGTTACCTACATCAAATGGATTCTCCGTGTCAATCGCCTTCCTTAATTCAATCTCTCCAAAATCTTGGAGCCGAATTTCAGGAGCACGCTCAGGTTAATGTAAGTTTTCGAGCATACGGAGAGGAATATGAATTGTCTCGGCAAGCAAAGATAGCGTTCATTCGTTGCTTACAAGAGTCCCTTACGAATGCAGTACGCCATGGTCAGGGAACTGAAATTATAGTTTCATTGCAGTTTGAACAACAATATACGAGATTAGAAATTCAAGATAATGGAAAAGGAAATGTAGAATGGCAGGAAGGCTTCGGTATGAATGCGATGAAAGAACGAGCAATGAACTTGCAAGGTCAATTGTCTGTATATACAAAGCCAGAGGAAGGAATGCTTGTTACTTGTACCATACCGCGACAAACTGAAATAAAAGATGGACTTATTCGTTTGTTAATTGTAGACGATCAGCCATTTGTCCGGGAAAGTTTGAGGACACTACTCGATAGATATGAAGATTTAAATGTAGTCGGTTTAGCTGAAGATGGCAATGAAGCCATCGATTTGTGTGGGCGCCTTCAACCCCATGTTATACTTATGGATTTAGATATGCAGCACATGGATGGAGTCGAAGCAACCAAAAAAATCAAGCAACAATGGCCACATATCCGCGTATTAATTTTCACAACGTTTCAGGATACCGAACAGGCGTTGGAATCACTTCGCAACGGTGCGGATGGCTTTTTACTTAAATCTATTGAAACGTTGGAGCTAGCTAATACGATCCGACTTATTCACAAAGGTGGAACACTGATTGATCAGGGAATGTCTCACAAAATATTTGAGAAGTTTGATGAGCAAAAAGAGACACCACAATCAACAGCAACCGCTTATGAGCTAACAGCTAGGGAGATAGAAATATTACAGCTAGTAGCAAAGGGACTTCGATACACTACCATAGCATCAAGGTTATATTTATCGAATGGTACGGTCAGAAATTATGCTTCTACAGCTTATACAAAGCTAGGAGTCTCTAACAAAGAAGAAGCTGTTCAAAAGGCTCTAGAAATTGGAGTTATTGAATAAAAAAGTGTTTTTTGTTTCTTTACAGCAAGATGAAATGTAGTTACAAGGTACAGTAAAGGATAAAGTGAAACTTTAATCAGCCCTCACCAATCTGGCTGCCCGTTAATGCGGGATAATCATGAAAATTCCCCTTTAAGAAAAAAATAAAAAATCAGACAGTATACTTGAATTGCTCTTCGCATGAGAATATACTAATAAAGCAGGCTATGACGTTCCTTCCTTCTAACTTCTTTGGCCAAATAGGGATGTTACTTTCCTGCTAAACACATAGGCTATGACAATTCTTCCTTCTTTGTAGAAATTTCAAATTGTTTTAGAGTTGTCAATTCCCTATGAAAAATAATTAGACTATAAAACCTCTTTCTTCTTTGGGATTGCATAAACTTTAGTTTATCAACCATTGATGTAGAGGTTTTCTTTTCTTAATTAACAAATTACCACTTAACAGCTAAATGTTATATCCCTAATTTTCCACTAAAAAATAGCTATGTACCCTCTGTGCATTTTTCTACAATTAGTGTGTTTATACATATAAAAATAAAAATCTACCACTGAAAGGAGGACAGTCAGACTATTCCCCTCTTTTATAAGGCGTGAATAGCTGGCGTTCTCATGAAAAATTCTATTTACATAAGAAGAAGTTTGAAAGTAATTATAAAAAGAGAAGAAAATAAACTACCGAACATTTATTTAGCCACTGTTTTAAAAAACTTGGAAAATTTAGGATTTACTTTTTCCGAGCCTTTAATAGAAGAGTTGCAAACACTTTCGGTTGATGCATTCACATCGTTTTACAAAGAGTTGGTAAAACATTTAAAAGAAATGGTTGGAGCACATATTCAGTTTACTCCTATGTATCCAAACTTTCCGCAACAAATGATGGATTTAAGTGACGCTGATTTATACATTAATGCCATTATTCATTATGTGACGTTGCGCCTACCTGTATCAAAAGTAGAAGAACGACTCCCTCTTTTAGATAGAGTTGATTTGAAAGTTATTGACTTAGGAAGTGAAGAAGATTTCAATCAAATGATTTCTCAATTGATTAGTGCAAACAGCTCTATTTCCTCAACTGATAAGACGGATGTAGAATGGGCTATTACACACACTGAAGATGTTTCCTGTTTTCTACCTAATGTAATTCCTCATAAGGAAAATATGTCTTTTATAATTGGGGTTTTATTAATAAACAGAAAAATATCAGCCGATGCTGCTGCAAAGTATTTTAAAACAGCAACTGATGTTCTTCGCCTTGCAGTTGCTTTATCTGAAGGCGATGTGAGTTTAGCATCCTCCGTCCGATTCAAAAAGTTTAACCGAGCAGAAAGACGCTTCCTTTTAGGATTGTTAGAGCAATGCGGAAACATTACCGAAGATATGCTTCGATACAAAAAACGTTGGATTCGTTTAGGTGAAATTCTTCATCCAGCAGAATATCATACTCGTTTCCCAAAAACCCACCGAGCATTTGAGACTCTTCGCAACAACATTAAAGTTGAAACATTTAATGGAAAAATAGAAGCAGCTTTGTTGAATCGTGATATCATGACAGCGAAAAATCTTTTAAAAACTCGCCCAGGGGAATTTGCCAGACGCTTGGATCATTTAATCCGTTTATGTAGTGATAAGTCAACAGATGTTTTCAATATTCTCGAAGATTTTCTAAGTATAATAGGAAACGTTTCTACTCCTGTATTACTTCAACTCACAGCTCATTTTAAGCATCGAAATGATAAAAATGAATTTCGTACCTTTTTTCCAAAGGGAAATGTAGCAAAAGCTATAGGTATCGAAAATACACTTCCATTTATCTCAGAGGATATTTGTTTAATGATTGTAAAAATGTGTGAAGATACTTTAAAAAATCGCTTCGCAGAACTTCCAAGTCTCGGAAAAGTATTTTTGGATGAACAGTTAAAAAATCACTTAGTTCCCTTCTCTCAACGTTCAGCCAGCAAAGCGCTTCGCACATTATCTCGAGGAAGTAAAGTAGATTTGCCAGAAGGAGATACGATTCGTTTTTTCCTATGGTGGAAAGAAGGCTATGTGAATGGACAACATACAGGACGCGTTGACATTGATTTATCTGCTGCAATGTACGACGAAGATTGGCAATACAAAGAACATGTATCCTTCACGAACTTACGTTCAAAAAATTTCAAAGCCTACCATAGCGGAGATATTACTTCTGCACCAAAGGGGGCATCTGAATTCATTGATTTCGATATTCCGTCTGTGCTGAAATATGGTGCACGCTATGTAGTCATGACTTTGCTTTCTTACACAGACCAACCGTATAAAGATTTACCAGAATGCTTTACTGGTTGGATGGTTCGTCAATATCCTGGTTCAGGTGAAACATTTGAACCTTCTACTGTTCAAGATAAAGTGGATATTACTGCCGACACCCAAATCTCTATTCCAGTTATTTTAGACTTAAAGGAACGAAAATTGATTTGGACAGATTTGTCTCTTACAAGAGATCTAACTTATGATAATACCATCGAGGCTAATCAAAAAGGTATGATACTAGTTGGAAAGGCTTTAACTAATTTAGTTAAACCGAATTTATATGACTTGTTCCGATTACATATTGAAGCTAGAGGTGAACTCGTTCAAGACATCGAAGAAGCAGAAAGCATTTTTTCTTTGGATAAAGGGATTACTCCTTTCGATATTGAAAAAATAATATCTGATTTTATAGCTGACTCAAAAGGCTAACTACATTACAAACATTGATAATGCGTGGAAAATATCGATGTATAATGTCTATGTGAAACAGGACCTGATAGATGCATATCAGGTCCTGTTTTTTATTTAGTAGATACTAAATAGTCCGGTTAATCACTATTCATCTAAATACACTATACTAATAAAGTGAAATTTATTCGAAAGAAGTTCATTAGTTAATATGTATCTAATTAAGAAACAGTCATATACCAGCCCAAACATCTTTTCCATATCGCCCTTCATCTTGCACACGATCCAACCAATTTCTTGCTTCTTGTTCACTGACTTCATGAATTTCTTGATATGCTTGACAAAGGGTATCTTCTACATCCGGAGCCATTTTACTTCCATCACCACATATATAAAGATGAGCTCCATTATCTAATAACGAAATTAAATTGATTCTATCTTGTTTTATTAAATGCTGTACATATGTTTTTGGATGTCCCTCTAGACGAGAAAAAGCTGTGTGTAAAGAGATTAATCCATCTCTTTCATCATTTTCTAGTTCTGTACGATAAAGATAATCTTTTTCAGGATGACGACAACCAAAATATAGATGTGCTTCTCCTAAGTTAATACCTTTTTGCTTTTGAACACGACGCGCTTGCAAGAATCCACGGAATGGTGCAATTCCAGTACCTGGCCCAACCATAATAATTGGTGTTTCTGGATCTTTAGGTAATTCAAAGTTTGATTGTGGCGTTCGAATGAAACAGATAATCTCATCTTTATTATGACGCTGAGCTAAGTAATTAGAAGCGACTCCTTCATATGTCCCTTCCCCACTCCATGCAGGCGCATTAACAACACCGACCGTAATGCTCAGACGATTCTGTGCAACGAGTGGAGAGCTTGAAATAGAATAGTAACGCGGTTTGAGCGCAGGAAGAAGTTCTAAAAAGCGTTCAAATCGGATTTCACAAGCCTCATACTTTTCAAGAAGGTCCAACATTGAAATCCGTTTCTTTAGTATTTGTTCATGGTAAACTCCTTCTTCTAATAATGCTTCCAATTCTTTTTTATGAGGAGGACATGCTGTGAATGTTACCATTTCTCGTATTTGTGCTCGAGTGGCTGCTTCTTGAACTTCAACACTATAACTAAGAAGGTCCAATAAACTAACAGGACTGTCTAAAGGTATGTGATTTATACTTCGTCCACTTGCACTCAGTATAACTTGATCCTTCCCATTTAATCCAAAACGTTTTAAAATTCGGTTGATATTTTTCTCGCTATTAACTGGCAACACTCCAAGGTGGTCTCCTTCTTTATATGTAGCGCCTTCTGGCAAGGATACCTCGATATGTCGTGTACTTCTATCACTACTGGATGATTGGAGTTCACGATTTTCTAGTATAGATGCATAAACTGCTTCATATGTTCGTGCAAGAGGAGATCCTCCAAGACGACTGACAAATTGCAAACTCAAAGTACTGCGCTCTTTTTCCATATTTTTGTTGAGCTCCAATCCAAATGCCTTCATTGCATCAGACCACATACTTTGTTTCCATTGCTCAAGCTGTTCCTCGAAATCACCACTTGCATCTGCTTCTCCGCGTTTAGAAAATCTTGTTGCTCCTTTTTGAGCCATCTGCTCATCAATGTATCTTGGAATCCGTTGATAGGTACTAGCCCAATTATGATCTCCACAACCAAAAACTGCGTATTGAACACCTTTTAGCTCATCCGGTTTTAGTTCCTCCAACCATTGCACAAACTGCCCTGCATTACTTGGTGGTTTTCCATTATAAGAAGAAGTCACAATAAGTACCGCTCCTTCTTTTGGCAAACTTCCAATTCGATCGTTAAGAGCTACCACTTCCGTTTGAACCCCTTCTAAACTAGCTGTATCCGCTAATTCTCTTGCAATACCTTCTGCTACCCCTGTATCCGAGCCATACAGAACAAGAAGTGAAAGATTATCGGCCCCAATAATAGAAGGTGTCTTCTGAACGTGCTGCTTAATTTCATCGTTTTTCAGCTTGTCCTCTGTAGGTGCAAGAGCAGTAGGATGGCTAATAGTTTGTTTTCGGGGTAGAATCCTAATCTTAAAATCACCGGGCTTTAGCGTTAATGTTTGTTTTACGTCCAGCTGATAGTTTTGATAATCAATTAATTCAAAATGTTGAAGAAGCATTCCCATTACAAGAGTGGCTTCATGAAGTGCAAATTGCATACCGATACATGCTCTCTGGCCATTTCCAAATGGCTTATAAGCATGATGAGGAACCTTATCCAGCTCTTCAAATCGTTCAGGTTGGAATTCTTCCACATTGTCTCCCCATGCATCTTTATCCCTATGTAGCTGTGGAATAAGAACAGAAATACGATCTTCTCCTTTCTTAATTGGGTATTTCCCGCCAATCACTGTATCTTCTTTTGCATAGAGACTGAATGCTGGAGCGGTAGGCCATAGACGCAGTGATTCATTTAAAATCATCCGTATATACTTCAGTTTCATAACTTGTTGGTATGTTGGAGTAGGATCTGTCAAAACACGGTCTACTTCTTCATAGGCTTTTTTCAATTTATCCGGATTCTTTAATAAAAAGTAAATTGCAAAAGATAACAATCCACTTGTTGTCTCATGCCCAGCTATTAAAAAAGTGATAATTTGGAAACGAATGTTTTCATCATCTAATTTTTCACCAGTTTCCGGATCTGACACATTTAACATACGGGAAAGTAAATCATTTTCTTCCTGATCTCCACTACTTTTACGTTCAGCAATAATATTATCTACTAAAGAAAACATAGATTGGATATCATGCTGAAATTGACGTTTCGTTCTCCACATAAGTTTGTCTTCTATATCCAGCCGCTGCAATTGGTGCATCGCCTCATCTAGAGCACGGGTCATGCTAGTAATAAAAGGATGAGGGGTCTCACGATAAAAGCTATTAAATCGGTAATTAAAACCACATAGACCAATTGTATCTAACGTAAGACGAGTCATATCCTCCGGAACATCCACGTTTTCATTCGGATTAAGCCGTGCCCATTTTTGAACGAGTTGTACAGCAATATCAACCATCATAGCATGGTAATCTTTCATTGCCCGTTGGCTAAATGTAGGCATCAAAATATTATGAGCTTTTTTCCAGTTAGGCTCGTGAGTCTCGCTTGTAAATAATCCGTCTCCAGCAAAGGCGCGAACTTTTGCTAAAGCACCCTCTATACTTTTATCGAACCGTGTTTCGTCACAGACTTCTGCTACCAGTTCATGTCCGGAAACGACAATAATGGTATCACTTAAAGTTTGAATTTGAAAAATGGGACCATACTCTTCCGCTATCTTGATAAAGGATAGGGTCGGTTTATCTTTATCGATTAATGGGAGATTACCCAGCGGTCCATATGTTTTCGGCTGAGGAATGGCAGATACTTTTTTTTCCATTTAAAACACCCTTTCAAAAAAGCATGAAATAACATATCCCATTTAATAAAGAGGAAATAGCAACTAATCGCCTGGGATAAAGATATGTAATTGATTACCTTATTTTATCTTTTCCCTAACTATTCATGATTATGATATTACGTATAAGCTTGGCAATTAGATTTCTAACTTGTAGAAAAATACTAAATTAAAATGAAGCGAATAAATATAGTTGGAGCCTTTTAATGTTGGTGTTAAAAGATAATCTAAACTTGTAATGTTTATGAGAAATTGCAAACGGATCTCATCTCTTGTATTTGTTTATAAAAACGATTATTTTGATTCATTTTCTTCTAAAACACCCCAAAAATAGAGAAGTTGACGAGCTTAAGATTGTAGTATTCGAAAAATCAGTAGTTTAGTTAAACCAATACGATAAGCAAGTATACCGTGTTACTAATGAAAGAGGACCTGATATGAACATCAGGTCCTCTTTTACTATATAATTATTTCCCTGCTTCTTTTAGTTCTTTTCCAGCTTTAAATACCGGCGCCTTAGCAGCAAAAAACTTGTAGGAATCATTATCAAGCGTTTTATTTTTCTCTACCGATTTAGCTTCTCGACAGCTTCCGCACTTGTATCTACACGTTTAACGAAAAAAACTAATAGTAGTGCAACAACATTCATGCCAAGCGCTACATAAAACGAATATTGAATTCCAGATAATAAAGCCTTCTGAGTTACTATTGCCTTCGTAGTTTCTGTAAAGGTTGTTGGATCTATATGAGACATTAAACTTTCAGCTTTTGTTTTTGTTACAGAGTTCATAATCGTAACAAGAATAGCAGTACCAATCGAACCGGACACTTGTTGAGCCGTATTATTAACAGCTGTACCGTGCGGGTTTAAGCGAGTTGGCAATTGATTAAGACCATTTGTCATAAGTGGCATCATAACCATCGCCATCCCAAACATCCGCAGTGTGTAGATAAGAATAATATGTGTGTGACTAGAGTCAATTTGCAGACTTGCCAACATATAAGTTGAAACAGCTGTAATGGAAAGCCCCACTATGCCAAGAATCCGAGGACCATATTTATCAAATAGTTTACCTGTAATTGGTGACATAATCCCCATTATAACCGCACCTGGAAGCATCATCAGCCCAGAGCTCAGCGGCGAAATACCACGGACGTTTTGTACATAAGCTGGTGTTAAAATCATACCCGAAAACATGGCCACCGCGTTGACAATTGCAATTACAGACGCAAGTGCAAACATTGGGTACTTGTAAACACGTAAATCCAATAACGGCTCATCCATTTTTAATTGACGAATAATGAAAGCAATTAGGGCAATAGCGCCTATGATTAAGGTTGTTAAGACAACTTTATTCGTCCAGCCATCGGAGCTTGCAGAACTGAATCCATATAACAAACCGCCAAAACCGACAGAAGATAATAGTAATGAGAGATAATCAAGTTTTGCATTTTTGTTTTGTTTCATGACATTCTCAGATTTCCAAATCCCTAACAGTAAGCTAATGATTGCTAACGGTAAAATCATTTCAAAAAGCAAACGCCAGTCATAATACTCTACAATATAACCTGATAGTGTCGGCCCAATTGCTGGAGCTGTAATCATAACTAGTCCAAAAATCCCCATTGCTGTTCCCCTTTTTTCTCTCGGAAAGCTTACTAGCATAATATTCATTAACAAAGGTCCCATAACTGAAGAGCCTGCCGCTTGAACCATCCGACCAGTAAGTAATAAACCAAAGTTAGGTGCTACAGCCGCTAAGGCAGTACCAAGAATAAAAATCACCATAGATGTAATAAATAGGCTCCTATTCGAGAAACGCGTTATTAAAAATGCTGAGGCCGGAATTAATATACCACTTACAAGCATATACCCTGTAGAAAGCCACTGGATCGTTGAATAATCTTGAATGTTTAAATCTTTCATTATTGATGGCAAGGCTACATTTAAAAGGGAGTTATTTAGAAATGAAACAAATGCCCCAATAAAAAGGATTACAAGCATTACATATGGTGGTTTTCTTTTATGTAATGTTTCACTCATATATTTAATTGCCCCTTCATTATAAATTTCATTGATTCGTTTAAATCGTTTACATATTTGCACAAGAAAATATTACCCTTGCAGTATTTTGCCAAACTCTTCGAATGGATATTCTCTTTTTAGCAATTCCACTTGCTCAACATACCATTTTAAAATCTTTTTGTTGATTAAACCTTTATAAAAATGTTTGTTAACGGAATTTAAATTAGGCTGAAATACACAAAATAAGCAACTGAAAATCCCCTTCTAAAATAAAGTGAAGCTTTAAATCAATGGGAATTTTACAGGCAGCGAGAAAAACCAAAAAGACCACGCACCCATTCCTTTAAATACAGGCTTGTAGATCTAGTTATGTAACCATCCATAAAAAGGAATATTACATAGGCTAAGTCTAACATTACATTTTTAAAGTGAGGAGAATAAGCGTATGGACCAATATTGGTATTTGAATTCACAGGGAAATGGGCAACAATATAATAACCAAATTTCATTATATTCACAGTCCGAAATAACTACATCTGAGGTAATGAATGATTTGAAGATTCCTGAAAATTGGAGTTACCGAGTCTATCCAGTTAGTTGGGATTCATCAGCCAATTATACGGGGTTCAATCCCCGCCCCCCTCTCTTCTCTTGGGGGCAGCCAATTAATTATGGAGGGATAATGCCCCAAGGTCATCCTGCTAATTGGACTCCATTACCAAGTCATGCAGGTTTTAATTTTCAAAAACCTCCCTTCCCCTGGGCGCAACCATTCAATCATACAGGGATGTTCGCACAAGGTCATCTTGCAGCTTTACTATCGCCGCCAGCCAAGCCTTTTCATTTCAATACCAATAACTCGGGTGTTTTTGGAAACTCTCCAGGATGGGGTGGTCCGTGGGCCCCAATGGGATGGGGAAATAACGGAGGTAACGGTCAGCTAGGAATGCTTGGAAACTTACTTACAGCAGGAAAAGGCACCATGAGTGGAATAGGAATGATCAGTAGTCTAATCGGGATGGGGAAGTTCTTCTTTTAGTTAATTAGAACAGGAGAATGTGGCTTTAGCTTTAATCAGCCACATTTAAGGACAGTAATCTCCCACCTAACTTCCTAGCATAGCATTCGCGGAAATTTTAGGTGGATATGTATTGTTACAAGTTACTGTTTTACTTTGAGTGCTCCTTTACTTTCTTATCAAGTGCCTTACTATAAGCATCTTTGTTTTCCTGCGATAACTCATAAATTGCTTTTTTCCAATGCTCTCCGTCTACACCTGATAAAAATTCAGTACCTTTCATTGTAGCTTCTTGAATCTTCTGTTTATCTTCTTTACCAGCATCCTTAATTAACTTGGTTGCTTTTCTTGCCTCTGTTACCCCTTCTTGTATGGATTTGTGAATGTCTTTGTATGTATCAGGTACTTTTATGTGTTCCATATTGTCTAAAATTTTATCTATCTCGTTTGATGTTTTTAAAACAGCTTTTGCTTTTTCTTTGTCCTTTAAGGATTCTCCTAAGTTTAGTAATAGTTCATCCTTCTTAAATTGGAACTCTACCACTTGCTCACATATGTAGTACGGATACTGTTGTTCAGAAATTACTGTTTTCGTTATTGCTTTACTAGTTTGCTCAGTCTTATGAGTAGAATCTTTATCTCCTACCTCGCATCCGACTAACAGCATAAATGGAACTGCTAACGTTACTAGTTTCTTTGCTCTCATTATGTATTCTCCTTGTAGAAAGTATTGTAAGTAATTAACATATCAAACTATAACATACATTACATTATGGTTCACTTCCATTACGCTTTTAAAATGCAAAATAAGAATACACCCCATAAGCCGCAAATAAGATTAATAGAATAGAAATGCCGAGTGCCGTATATATAATCCATTTTAAATTTGAATTCATATCATCCTCCTACCTCTCGGTAATTCCAGTATATAACAAAAAAAGCATTGGATACCCAATGCTTTTTACACTTACGCAAATAAAGAAGTATTCGCATATAAAGCTGGTGAACCACCTGAATGTACGAATAAAATATTGTCTTCCTTATTAAATTTACCTTTTCTAATTAAGTCGATTAATCCCGCTACTGCCTTACCTGTATACACTGGATCAAGTAAAATACCTTCTGTTTTCGCAAGTAACTGAACTGCCTCTACCATTTCCGGCGTTGGTAACGCATAGCCTGGTCCTACATATTCATCAAAGCACGTAACAGCGTCGCGCGAGATAAAGTTTGGAATACCAACATGTGCTGAAGTTTCATCTACAAGTTTTGCTACTTTCTCTTCTTGCTCAGCTTTTCCTCTACTTACATTAATCCCGATTACAGGAATATGGCTTTGTGTTCCAGAAAAACCAGTAATTAAACCAGCATGCATACCGCCGCTACCACTTACACAAACAACTGAACTGAAATCAATTCCTTGCTCAAATGATTGCGCCATAATTTCTTGCGCACAAGCAACGTATCCCATTGCGCCCGTAGGGTTTGATCCACCAACTGGAATTACATATGGTGTACTACCTTTTTCACTTACTTCTTTTGCTACTTTATGCATTTCTTCCATCAGGTCTGCTCCGTTCGGTACAACAATTACATTTTCAGCACCTAATAAGTGATATAAGAAATAGTTTCCGTTAAAGTCTCTCTTCTCTTCTGGCTCAAGCCCTTCCTCTAATACAAGAATACATTTCATTTTTTCTTTTACCGCAGCTGCCAGTGTCAGGCGGCAATGATTTGACTGAATACCACCAGCTGTAATTAACGTATCTGCACCCTTTTCCTGTGCATCTGCAACTAAAAATTCTAACTTTCTCGTCTTATTGCCACCAGCTGTTAAACCAAGTAAATCATCTCGTTTAAAATAAATAGTCGGGCCACCAAGTGCTTCAGAAAAGTTGTTTAACTTTTCAATTGGTGTATATGATTCTGTATATTTTTTTCTCGGGAATTTAGCTAAATTCATTGTAACGCTCCTTTTGTACTTCTTTCACAATATATGTAACGTTACTATTATTACACGTAAAAATGGTGAAGTCACCTTTCTCGGTTAAAAATGTATTAAAATTCGGTACATGAAATTTATATCGGCGGTTTTTCAAATATATCAGCGATTTTCAATTTATATCGGCGATTTTCAAAATATATCAGCGATTCTCAATTTATATCGGCGATTTCTCAAATATATCGACTTACCGACAAAAAGTGACAAAATAAAAAGAGCCCACACATTCAAATGCAGACTCCCTCCAATCACTTATTTACCGAAAAACGAAGTAACTGTGTTAATCCCGGCTCTAAATTCATTTCACCTTTATGGCGTACGTATACGACTTTATCCCCATCAAATTTCGGAGGGTTTGCTTTACTATACGTATGCCACTCATTCGTTCCTTCTATAGAATACTCCATATATTCAGTTGCACCGACAATTATATTTTCACTATCATCTGCCGTTACATTTGGTGCCATCTGCGCAATTTTTGAATCACTAATTAATAACTTCTTTATATCCTTATCACGTTTGTAATCGTAAGCTGTCACAATTACATCGTTACCATATGCTTTCACTTGCAACCCTTGTTTAAATGAATAGCCATCAGGAGCAGTTTTCTCTCCTCCATTTGGTCCTGCTGACATCCAGCCTGTTTCAATCCCGCCCGTATTTACAACAGTGAAACCTTTTTCATCTCCACCTTTAATTTTCTTTTTACCAGCCCAGTCAGGTAAGTTTAAATCCCAATGCGTATGACTCGTGAAGAAAACAACCTGCGGATAGTCTTTTAATATATCGTACAATTTATCCACGTTTAAATAATCTTGTAAATATGGTGATTGTCTTGATCCAGATACTGTATCAGGTAAAACGTGATGTGAGAAAATAAAGATTGGTTTATTTTTATCTTTTTGACTATACTCTTCTAAATTTTGTTTTAACCAACCTAATTGCTCATCACTCATATATACTTCATCCCACATTTTTGAATCGTGGTATTTCATATATTTTTCAGTTCCTAAAAATAAAAGTGGATAGCCATCTAATTCTTTTTTATGATATACCTTTTCTTGTCCACTAAATTTCAGATAGCGGTTAAATAAAGTTTCCTCAGTTACACCATTTGGCCATGTACTTTGAGAGAGTTTCCCATCTGCTGTCCATTTACCAGCATAAAACTCATGATTCCCAACAGTAGACCATACATTTTCCGGATGCTTATTTTTATTTAACACACGCTTTACATCATCATATTGTGACTGTTGTCCAGTCGGCGTTATATCCCCATTCATAATAAGCGCTCTAGAAAGTGGCGTTACTTTATTCATATCTTTTAATACGTGATCAAAATCTCCTAAATCACCTTGAATGTCACTAATAACATTAAAAGTTGTAGCTGATTTTCGAACTTGCTCTTTCCCTTCCGCATGTGCTGAAAATGTCGGTAATAATGCCGCCATAACTGCTAACGAAGCAACTGTCTTTTTCATACAAATTCTCCCCCTAATAATAGAATGTACAAACTGACATATTCTGCTTTCTCTTAGGTGCTTGTCCAATTCATATTATAGGGGGAGATTGTAAAGATTAATGGAATAAAAAATTAAGTGTTTTTTAAGAGATTTTGTCTTTTCTACACACTCCACAATTAGCAATTCGCGCCAATCTAGCTTTCTAGTCTTTTACATTACATAAATGTAAATGAATATGATGAATCTCTTAGTTTAATATGTTGTCTTTTTAATCTCTGTTATATAACCGCCACAAAATATGCTATCTTTTCAAGTTCTCTTTCTTTAATAAACGTTACTCCTCTTTTAATTAGCCTTAAAATTGTAAAGTGGCTTAATAATATGTTTAATATCAATTGTTTCTTTTGTATTCTCAATAATTTCATCCATTGGCTTATATACCATTGGTGCTTCATCTAAAGTACTTTCTGCAACAGATGTAGTCCAAACCTCTGTCATTGTATTTTGAAAATCCTCTAAGTTAAGTACTTCTTTCGCCTTCTTGCGACTCATAATACGCCCTGCTCCATGAGGGCCAGAAAAGTTCCAATCTGGATTTCCTTTACCAAATGCAATGATTGAACCATCTCTCATATTGATTGGAATGATTACTCGTTCATCTTTCTGAGCTGAAATAGCACCTTTTCTTAGAATCATATTGTCCATATCGATGTAGTTATGGATTGTAGTGAATTGATCTGTTACTTTCCAATCCATTTTAGTGACGATTTCATCAATCATTGCTTTACGATTTAACTCCGCATATTTTTGTGCAATTTTCATATCATTCATGTAATCTTTAAATCCTTGTCCTTCTAAATAAGCTAATTCTTTACGAATCACCGGTTTCTTAATTTCACGTAAAGCTTCATGTATTTCTTGTTGTCTGCCTTCTTTCGTTAAACGCTCAATCATTTCTTCTTTAATAGATTTAACGTTTATAAGTTGCTCGTAAGCAAAGTTTTGATAATACTCTGCTACTTGTTTCCCTAAATTACGCGAACCACTATGAATAACAATGTATACATTTCCTTCATCATCCTCATTCAGTTCGACAAAATGATTGCCCCCGCCAAGTGTACCAATACTTTTTTGAGCACGTTGCAATGTAAACGGGGCTCTTACACTATCAAAATCAATCATTTTTGAAAATCTATGTTCCTTATCTCGAATACGAAAACCACTTGGGACAAATTTACGTATCGTTTCGTCTAAGTAATCGAAGTTGATTTCCTCTTTTTTCTTATTAATTATAACAACCTCCATGCCACAACCAATATCGTACTTACCTCCCAGTTTCCTGAAAGTGTGGACTATACCTTCTCTACAGTCATCGAGATATGCAGTCTCTACTGTAGGCTCACCGTATTAATTATTCCTCTTCAACTCAAAATGGATGAGGAATAATTCTGTACCTTAGTCTGCTAACATGGTGCAAGTCTCTGAACCATTCGATTATGTCACCATAACCACTGGCTGCTGATTGCCCTCGTCTTTTATCGTTAGGGTTTCCAGTCAATTGAGTGAGTAGTTTAAAGTCTGAGCCGATTAGTTAACCCCGACTAAATTAGGAACAATCTTATCTTGAACTGTCATTGTTGTCCCAATCGTACAACCTGCACCCGCATGTGTATCTGGCATAATACGGATCTTGCTATCCTTTACGAATTCTTGGTTACAAAGATCAATAATTTGACCTGCTGCCATTTTTTCTACATTCGTAGTATATACTTTCGCTTCATTGTATTTTCCTCGTAATTTCAACATCTTCTATTTGCCCTTTCCTTTAGTTTCTACAAAACATTAATTTATATATATTTATAATTATATTTTCCACCACTACAGCTCATTTCCTTTTTTATAAAAAAAGACACAGAGATTCCTCCCCATACCTACTAATTTCCTACCTTTTCACCGCATGCACATAATGCACTGTCTCAAAAGCTTTCAAATAATCGTTTCGTCCTTCAAAATATAATTTATTTATGTCTTCTGGCGATAAATGTTCATAAATGAGTAAGCCCGCCTTCTCTAACAGTGCTTCCATTTCGGCATAAGAAAAACATGATTTCATCGGTTCTCCGCCTACCGCAGCCATTTTTACCATATTTTCAACTCGATTGGACAGTCCCTTTTCCGTAAACAAGTTTTCATCGGGATAATCGAAAACGATAGAACTTCCTGCCGGAACCACCTCAAATAAACATTCTATTAAACTAGAAAGTTCCTCTTTCGTTAAATAGTACGTTACACCTAATAGACTAAAGAACGTCTTTTTATTTTCAAATCCTTCATTGCGTAACTGTTCATAGGAAAATCCTTTCGTAAAATCCATTGAAACAAAATGAAGGTTATTTGGAACTTCAAGTTCTACTTCTTTTATTCTTTCCTTCTTAAACGCCTGCGTAGAAGGATGATCCACTTCAAATATTTCTATTTTATTCTCTAACTCTCGGTTTCTAAAACTGAACGTATCTAAGCCTGCACCGAGTATGACGTATTGTTTCGCTCCTAATGTAATTTCATGTAGTAATACTCTTTCACAATATGCGGCACGTGCTAAAGGTGTTGGTGATAACTGAACTTGTGTAATCCATTTTAATATTTCTTTTGGATTGTCTTGAAACTGCTCTGCAATGTCTGTATTGAAAAAGTGAATCCCTTGAACCATGTTCGTTTCAATATTGTTACGTTCTTTTTGTGAAATGAAATCTTTAGCTACATAATCATTAAAGATTTTAGGACTATCAAATTCACTATGATACGCCCTTCCGAATGCTGATACTAACGACGTTACACTTGCTTCACCTTGTTTCACGCACATACACTCTCCTTCATTTTCACAACAAAAATAGGGTTCCCCTGGCCAGGAGAACCCTATTATACACCTTATTTTCGTATTGGTAAATTATAGCATAAATAAGTTTTTTTGTCAAGTTTTCAGCCTACTAACGCTCCAATAATTTGTGTAATCTCTAGCAGGAAGATTTCGATCTACACCGAATATTCCAGTTCATAACAATACAAATGGAGGGCGTCATGAAAAGATTAGTCATCATTACAGTTGGAAAAACACACAGTGGAAAAACTACATTTGCAAGAGCATTAGAAAAAGAGTTACCCCACTCTTTCGTTATGGATCAAGATAATCAAGCTGAATTTATTAACACGCATTATGAAAAATTACAGCCGGCTAAAGGCCCTAATACATTTAAGCACGGTCTTTCAAAATTCATTGTTGATTATGCGAAAGAACATTCAAATTTACACCTTATTATTAGTAACTCCAATCGCAGTAAAAATGGAAGGTTATATTTACTAAACGAATTATTTCCACAGAATGAATATGTACGCATACTCGTTCATTTTGACATTCCAGATGATGTACTTTACGAAAGAGTGGCTCGAAGCACGCGAAGTACGAATATTTTTAGAGGTGGATATTCTAGTTTCAAAGAAGTATTTGATCGACAACAAACTGAATCACTTCACGATGATGTGGTAGATCCTATAGAAAATGAGGCTGATTATTTGTTTGTTATTTGCAATAATAAAGATATAAGCTTTACTATTGAAGAAATTGTTCATCTAGCTAAAGATTTATCCCCTACTCCAAAATAAGAGATTATAAAAATTACATAATCATAGATTATTATGCAAATACTTCCTCTAGACGGCGCAGATGGTATATAATGATGGAAGAATCTACTTCTATATGCTCATTTTTACACAAAACAGTTCATGCATATGAAAGAAAAGAGGTACAAAAATATGAAAACAAAAAAAACAATTGCTGCGTCTACACTAGCTTTAGCAATGATTGCTGGCGCGAACTCTGCTCATGCGGAAGTAAATGATGCTACTCCTCAGCAAAGTACGGGAGATCGATTAGCTGAAATTAAGCAACATAAACAAGAGTTAGATGCAAAATTGCAGCAACACAAAGAAAACGTGGATCAAACATTAAATGAACTTAACAAGGTTAAGGAAAATGTTGATACGAAGGTGAATGAACTACATGAACGTAAACAAGTTGCTGATGAAAAAATTAACGAAGTTAAACAGCATAAACAAGAACTAGATGCAAAACTGCAGCAAGACAAACAAATCGCCGAAGATAAAATCGCTGAAATTAAAGAGCATAAAAAACAAGTAGAAGATAAAGTTGCTGAAGTAAAAGAACATAAGCAAAATATCGATAACAAAGTGGATGAGATTAAAGAACATAAACAAACTGTCGATGAAAAAGTGAATGAAATGAAGCAACATAAAGAGAACATTGATCAAAAGGTTAATGAACTTAAGGAAGTTAAAAAACAAGTAGATGAAAAATTAGCTGAGTTAAAGAAAGCAAAACAAACTGCTGAGGACAAACTCGCTGAACTAAAAGAAAACAAGCCGAATACTGGTAACACGTTAGAGGAACTTAAGAAAATTAAAGGCAATTTAGACAGTCTTTCCGCTAACTTAGAATTAGCTAAACAAGATGTAAAAAATAAACTAGCTGTTTTACAAGAAGCTAGACAAGATTTAATTAATAAAATTAACGAAATTAAACAATCGAAACAAACTGTTTCAGATGATTTATCAAAGAAAAAACAAGACTTAGATATTAAAATCAACGACTTTAAGCATACTGAGAAAAAAATTGACGACAAATTAGCTGAGTTACATACAACGAAGCAAAATGTTGATAACAAGATTAATGAAGTATCACAGTCTAAACAAACGCAAGCAGATAATGGTACTAAAAACAATAACGCTAAAGAACTTCCTAACGCTGGTAGCGAGCAATCAAACAATATGGCTCTAGGAATGCTATCTGTATTAGGCGGTGTTTTATTACTTACTCGTAATAAAATTAAAACGTTATTCTCTAAATAAGTCCATAAAAAAAGGAAAACCGCACATACATGTACGGTTTTCCTTTTTTTATATTAACTGTCCATCTCGAAGCGTCAATATACGATCACATACATCAAGCATTCTTTCATCATGTGTAATCATAATTGCTGCTTTTTGGCTCTCTTTCACTTCACGTTTCATCATTTCAACAACTTCACGTGCGCGTTTTGAGTCTAAGCTTGCCGTTGGCTCATCCGCTAATATTAAATCTGGGTTGTTCATGAACGCACGAGCGATTGCTACCCTTTGTTTTTCCCCGCCAGATAGTTGATTTGGATAATGATTCTTTCTTTCTCCTAATCCAAATGCCGCTAATAAATGATCTGCACGCTTTTCGGATTCTTGTTTACTTTCTTTTTTTAGCTTTGCAATGTAAAGTAACTGTTCTTTCACATTTAAATATGGAACAAGGTTTGCAAACTGGAAAATGAAGCCGATTTTTTTCAAACGAATGTCTGTCATTTCCTTTTCTGATAACTGTGTAATATTTTGCTCACGAATGTAAATATCCCCTTTTGATGGTGATAATAATGCACCCGCGATTGATAATAACGTACTTTTCCCTGATCCAGAAGGACCGACGATTCCGATAAATTCTCCGGCTTTCACATCAAGCGATATCGGATGAAGGGCTGTTACTTCCGTATTCCCTTCTCCGTACACTTTACTTACTTTGTCTAATTTTAATAATGAAGTCATTACATCCCGCCTCCAATTGCTTCTAATGCATCAACTTTTAATACTTGGTATAACGAAATAAGTGTTCCTAAAATACTAATTACGATAAAGATTGCTGCATATTGCGCAATCATCGGTGTTGTTAATAAGAACGGCATACCTGCTGGTAAAATTTGTTCTAACCCTTGTACAAGAACGATACTGATTACCATCGCAACGACTGATAAGAATAACGCCTGCACGACTAAGCTATTTGCTAAATACGAGTTCTTTGTACCGATTGCTTTTAATACACCTAATTGCTGTGTTTTTTGCAGTGTAATAACGTAGAAGAATACACCGATTAGTAATGCAGCGATAACAAGTAAGAACGCAATGATCATCGTTAATGTTCCTTGTTCTTCTTTAAATCCTGGAATACTTTGTAGCACTTCTTTTTTGTCAATTACGTGTGCATTTTTAATCTCTTTATCTGTGTTAAGTGCAATTGCACTATAATCTTTTTGGTTTGGTTGTGAAATAGCACCCCATACGTCTTCATTTACATAAACGACTGGTGTATGGCTAAACATTTGATTTTTCGTAAATCCGACGATTGTAAATTCTTTCTTTGAAACAGGATCGATAATTGTATCCCCAATATCGATTCCTTTTTCTTTAATTGATTCATCAGCAACCATTTCGTTATTTGCTGTACCTAATTTCTCCCCTTTTACAATGTTCGGTTCTAAAAATGAATCCCGTTCACTTGAGAAAATAGCGATATCAACCTTTTTAGAACTATCTTTCTTTTCATATGTTGAAACTTTCACACGAAACGGAACGGCTTCTTTCTCGCCTACTTGATTTACTACGTTATCTACATCGTCTTTCTTAATTTGTGAACGAAGTAATTTATTTTCCGCATCATCTGCTAAAACGAACTTATTCGCCTCCATATTTTGAATCGATGAAGCATTATCATATGATAGTCCATTTGCTAATCCTGAAATAACAAGAACTAAAAATGATAATAACACCATAATCAGTCCGATTAATCCGTATCTTAATTTTGATTGTTTCAATTCACGCAGAGCTAAAAACATTTCGCTCGCTCCTTCCTCTTTCTTTCTATGCACTAATCATAAAAAAGAAATATGAACGGAATATGAACAGAAGATTACAGAGAGTAAGATTTAATTTTCAGAAAGTATTGAAAATAAATAGAATCCTTGATACAATTCAGTCAAATAATATTGGCCGAGTAATTTAATTCAAGGAGTTGATCATGTTGAAGCCCGTATTAACACTAACTACTTATAGCCAACTAAAAGCATTAAGCGATCCATTACGTGCCGAAATGATGATACGTCTATGCGAACGTCCTTATACTGGACAATTACTATCTGAGAAATTCGGCATTTCAAGGGCGAAAATTCATTATCATTTAAAAGAATTAGAAAAGAATGAGCTTATAGAGATCGTTTATACAGAAGAAAAGAATGGGATTGTTCAAAAGTTTTATCAATCTGTCGCTAAAGGCTTCACCCCTGCCGCAGATCTATTACCTCATTTAGAAATATTAAGCGAATCAGGTCGCCAAATCTTTTTACAAATGATAGAAAGAACGAAAAGCCAAATTCTCGCTGCACCAGAAGAAGCTTTTACATTACAAAATGCAAGTGAAGATCCAGCTAAGTGGAATTACGTTTCATCCTGCTGGGAATTTGATGCTACGCCAGAACAATTTCAAGTGTGGGTGAAAAAGTTTTATGAATTAATGGCTGAATTAAACGAAATCACAAAAGGTGCAGATAAAGATCCGAATAGCAAACCTTATTATATTTCTACTACTGCACTTCAAATCGCTGAGAGAACAATGCAGCAATTTATTAAAAAAGAAGAAAAATCGTAATACGATTTTTTTTACCGAGACGGTCAATTTTATTTTACCGAATAAAATTATTATAAAGGAGTAGATAAAGTGGACATATTAAAAAACCGGAATTTCCTCTTATTATTTTTAGGGAGAATTTTTACAAACATAGGAGATAGCTTGTATTATGTAGCAGCAATGTGGCTCGTATACAAATTAAGTGGTAATCCTTTTTATTCTGGATTGGCTGGTTTCCTTACGTTATTACCTTCTGCATTACAATTTCTTACTGGTCCATTCGTCGATAGATGGTCAATAAAAAACACCCTCGTCATCACACAAGTTTTGCAATGCATTCTTATTTTAATCATTCCAATTACACACTACTTCGACCTACTAACAGTCCACCTACTACTCATCATCATGCCCATCGTAGCTTTTATCGAACAATTCGCCTATCCCGCACAATCGAAAGCTTTACCACTTCTACTGCATAAAACACAATTATTAAAAGGAAACTCACTCTTTTCATTTGCATATCAAGGCATTGATTTAATTTGTACGACTCTTTCTGGAATATTAGTAGCACTATTTGGCGCAATTACTTTATATGTGATCGACTCCTTTACATTCGCGATTACTGCCCTTTTGTTCTTTTCATTAAAAATGCCAAAACAAACTGAAGCAGACACAACACTTTCAACAAAGCAATATTTCTCTGATTTAAAAGAAGGCTTTTCAATCGTCTTTCGTTCATTGATGGGTGTCTTCTTAATCGGTTCCATTGTCGCTAATTTTTCAATCGGTATGACGATGGCAATACTCCCTTCTTTCGCTGATTCTTTAGGCGGTGTGAAATTATATGGTTTCTTTTTAGCCGCTATATCCGCTGGTTGTTTAATTGGAGCACTATTCAGTTCATGGGTTGGTAAATATAATGTTGGCCGTGTCTCCATTATTAGCTTTGCAACTGGCGCTTTCTTTTGGTTTCTCTCTACGGTTGTACCGTTTCAATGGTTATCCATTTTTTTATTCGGCTTAGCTTGGATACCAATTGGTGCGACCAACATATTATTTGCAACTATTGGTCAAATTGTAATTCCAAACCAATATCTTGGACGCATCAATTCAGTCACACGGAGTATGGGCACAATTGCTATGCCGCTTGGCTCTTTAATTGGCGGATACACTGCGAATGTATATAGTAGCCAACTCATTTTCGCGCTTGCTAGTATTGGGATTTTATTCATTTCTCTCGTATGGCTACTTCATCCGAAATTACGGGCTTTGCCGAAAGCAGATGAAATTACAGCGGATACTTTTGAGCTTCAGTTTAAGGAAGAACGGGTGAAAGATACTGCTTTGTAACAGAAATACAGTACGTGAAATTTATATCAGCGATTTTTCAAATATATCAGCGCAAATAGAATTATATCGGCGATTTTCAAAATATATCGGCGCAACTCAAATTATATCAGCGATTTTCCGATTATATCGACTTACCGACATAAAACGACAAAAAAAGAGGCCGTTCCGAAACAGCCTCTTTCTTTCCATCTATTTCGGAAGCTCCACCCGAACGGTCGTTCCTTCCCCCTTCGTACTATACACCGAAACGTTTCCATGATGCAGTTCAACAATCTTCTGCACAATCGACAACCCTAAACCGCTACCTTCTACGTTTCTCGTCCTTGCTGTATCTACTTTGTAAAAACGGTCAAAAATACGATCCATTTCTTCTTTTTCCATACCGATTCCGTTGTCTGATATAGAAATAATGACACTAGACTCTAACTCTTCGACGAAAAACTCAATCGTTCCACCATCGTTTGAAAACTTAATGCTATTCGTAAAAATGTTACTCCATACTTGATGAAGTAAGTTTTCATCACCTTTTATAGTGATATCTGGCACATCAAATTCAACGGCGATATCTTTTTCCCGCCATTTCCACTCAAGCATAAAAATGACGTCTTTAATTTGCTTCTGCAGATTGAATTCTCTTATTTGTAGAACCTTTTCCTCTTTATCTAATGAAGCGAGCGTAAGTAACTGTTTACATAAACTAGACATTCGCTTACTTTCACCCTCAATAATTTGTAAGTAATGATTTCTTTCTTCCTCACTCATCTTTTCTGTTTGCAACGTCTTTGAAAAACCTTGTATGGAAGAAAGTGGCGACTGAAATTCATGTGAAACGTTCGAAACGAATTCTTGTCTCATTTCATCTAGTTCTTTAATACTCTTCGTCATCTTTTGGAAGCTTGTAGATAACGTTCCTATTTCATCTTTTCGTTTTACATCTAATTCAATTTCATATTCCCCACTCGCAATTTTTTGCGTAGCCTTCGTAAATTTACGGATTGGGCGAACGATGTAACCTGCTGCAATCGCTATAAAAATAATACTTAATAGTACGATAAACCCTAATAATACCGCTAGAAAAATTCTCATCTCGCCGAATTGTTGTTGAACGTCAGGGCGAATGAATAAAGCGTACTGTTTATCACCGTGTTGTACTGGGACACCGACGCTATTAATTAATTCATTATCGAAAAAACCTGTAATAAAGAGGCGCGTTGGATAAGTAGAAACACCATTAAATGTCTCCCCCTGCAATACTTTATGAACGGTATCATCACTTATTGTCGTCTTACGAAACGCATTACCGATACGCTTTCCATTCTTTTGATCATCAACAATGTAAATCTCATACCCTAATTTTGCAATAGAATGCAAATACGTCTCTTGATTTTCTTCACTTTGCTTTTCATATAACGATTTAACTTCTTCCGCATACTTTAAAATCTTTTCACTGTTATATGGTTTTAACTTCACTTGATAATATACGTTCGTTAATAAAAAGCCGATAATACTACTAAGTAGCATAATGCCGACCGTCATAAATACAAATCTAGAATATAGTGATTTCATCTTATTTCAACTCCAACTTATACCCGAGGCCGCGCACTGTTGTAATTTGAAAATCATCCGTTCGTTTTGAGAAACGATCTCGCAGCCTTTTCACATGAACATCAACTGTTCGTTCATCTCCTTCAAAATCCATTCCCCATACTAATTCAATTAGCTCTTCTCTTGAAAATGTTCTTCCAGGATAACTAGCAAGTTGTGATAATAACTCAAATTCCTTTAAAGGAAGCAAAATCGTTTGACCGTTACACTTTACTTCTACACCTTTTCGATCAATTGTCGTTCCGTGCAACGTAATAATATCTGCACTCAGCATTTGATAACGTCGTAATAAAGCTTTCATACGGAAAATCACTTCAGCTGGTTCAAATGGTTTTACGATATAATCGTCCGTACCAGAAATGAATCCTTTTTCTTTATCAACTAACTGATCTTTCGCCGTTAATAAAATAACCGGTATATCATGATACTTCCGGATTTCTTCACATAACGTATAGCCATCAACGAACGGCATCATAATGTCTACGATCGCAAGATGAATATTTTCCTTCTCTAAAACGTCTTGCGCTACCTTTCCATCTTCTGCTTCAAAAACTTTAAACCCCTCTTTTTGTAAATGGTAATGCAACAACTCTCTAATATGCTTATCATCATCAGCTAATAAAATATGTATCATCTTCATTAAACCCTCTCTCGTTCATCCTTCTACATCACTACATTAAGAAACAATTGGATTTTTTGCAAGAAAAAGAAAAAGAATCTATTTTGAAAAAAGATTATTCAAAATAGATTCTTACGTTTTAGTATTAAGATTATTTTAATCAAAAACAATTTCTAAGCCTTCGAAATATCAACAAATCCTTCTCCGAACACATCACGAACATCGTGTATAGCGATGAACGCCGCCGGATCCGTAGTTTGAACAATCCGCTTTAGCTTCACTACTTCTTGCTTATTAATAACAACATAAAGAATTTCCTTCGGAGTTTTCGTGTAATAGCCATGCCCTGAATATACAGTAACCCCTCTCCCCATTAAGGTTGTCACCTTCCCGGCAATTTCATCTGGATTATCAGAAATAATCGTAATAGCCTTCTTCGGATTTAACCCTTCAATTACAAATTCCATCACTTTCGTTGCTACATATAGCATAATAATTGTTATCATCAGTTTTTCTGCACCAATGATGAAATAAGATGAAAATGCAACGATTAAATCGAAGAACAGTAGACCGTAGCTAATGCTCCAGCCTAAATATTTATGTGTCATCCTTGCTAAGATCGTAGTACCTGCAGTTGTTCCGCCAACGCGAATGATAAGACCAATACCACACCCGATAAATATTCCTCCGAAAATGGCATTTACAAGCATTTCATCCGAAGCAATCGTCCAGCCTTCTGTTAAATGAAGAAATAGCGAGTTAGTCACTACAGCGATAATCGTATAAATTGTTGTGATTTTATTTAAAAATTTATAACCGACTATTAACAAAATCGCATTTAAAATTAAGTTAACTAAACCTGGTGACCATTCAAATAAATAGTACGTAATAATCGTGATACCTGTTACCCCACCCTCACCAAACTCGTTCGGGATAACAAATAAATTGACACCTAACGCAAAAAGAAATGCACCAATAATAATAAAAATAATGTCTGTCGTTCTTTTTTTCATACAGTACCTCACTTCTTATGTAAATATTTATTCTGTCATAAACTCTCACCATTATATCGTGGAATATTCAAATCGAACAGTGGTTTGTTTTTTATTTTAATATAGGATGATAAATCAACTTTATCCTATATCCACTTGTAATTAAGAAAGTAAAATAACTGTATTTATTATGTACTACAACTAAAGTTTTGATTTCACATGCAATTCATGCTAAAAATGAATAGGAACACGTACTCGCATTAACTTCGAGTACAAAACAAATAGGCGAAGCTATAGAATAGGCTTCGCATCAAACGTGTGCTCACAGAGATTTATATTCATAAATCTCTGATTTTTTCACTTATCTTTCTCCATATACTCTTTAATTTTTCGTTCTTCCCATTCTTTTCCGAATATCCCAAATGGAAAAGTTGTTAAACCGTGTATAACGATACCAATCCCCCAACCTCCAAGTGGATATAAAAACCATAATTTACTTGAATCAGAGCTTATATTTATGAAAAAAAGCATTAAGTTAACTAATATATAGACCGTTAAATGAATGTAAAACGCTTTTAAATTCTCCACTCTTTTTTTAGCTCGTAAATAATTCTCATCTCGCTCCATATATAAACACCTCTTTCATTATTGTATTTTTTAACTCGCTCCGATTTAAACATCATATTCTAGTCGGATATCCCTTATTCTCAAAAAATACAAAGCAAAAAAGTATCCAGCAAATGGTCATACACATCACCATTTGCTGGATACTACATGATACATTTGTTATTTACAGGATTTTAATTAAGACCAAATCCATACACCATCATTATTTTCAGCGTTCGTCTTTGCTTCATGAACTTTTTCAATATGGTCAACTGTGTTCCAGTTAATAGAAATACCACCCCAGCCTACATACTTCATATCAATTTTCACTTTCTCACCCACATTAAATACTTGTCCCTTTGTTAAGAAAACATCAATAATAGCTTTCTTCCCATTTAGCGATGGATACTCAACTACAACATATTTAGTAGCACCGTCTCCCTCATCTTCCATCGTTCTTGCTTTTGATACTTCTCCAATTACATAATTAGGTGAGCCATCTTCTTTCATGTGCATACCTAACTTGTTTGTTGTATTTTCAACTGCAGTTGCAACCATATATTCTGTAAAATTACGCATCATAGATCCAGTAGCTTTTACTTCATCTCCTACTTTCACATTTGAAAGTGAATCAATATACACACTAACCGGTTCCTCATATTGCTTAGATTTTACAACAATTACACCGTTATCTACTTCTACTACTCGTCCTTCTAACGTCGAGAAATTCGATTCAATAGAAGCTGCACTCGCTTTTGTTACTTCTAGTCCTGGTAAATTTGTTCCTGATAATGCTGCGATCCCTAAAGCACCTGCTAAAATTAATTTTTTCATACCCATTATGAAACATCTCCATTCATGATGATTTTATTTTTTTGATTGGTATCGACCAACCTGTAATCATTATAGTTACAGGTAGTGAAAATAACAACCGTTTTCCTCATGCAATGTTGCATACTGTAATTTTCAAATATAAATCGGTTATTCCTATATTCAACACTAAGACTGAATTCTTGAATCCCAGCAGGTAAACGGATTGATGATGAAGAAACTAATGTCATACATCATGTTTTTCAATGATACAGTTTGTATAATCGTAGTCCATTACATTATGTAGGAGCGGAGTTAACATGTTAAAAAAACCAAAGAGATTACAGCCAGGAGATACCGTGGCGACAGTAAGTCCTTCGTGGGGAGGAGCAGATAACGATATGACAGGACTCAAATAAATAAAAAACACTCCTATAAGATATGACTGTGAATTGGTACTTTTCAAATGATATGAAGATTACTTATCTAATGATAAAGGGGGATTTACGTGTATGGAAGTAACATTTACAGTAAGTAAATGGGATGAAAAACTAATTGATGATACTAGAAAAGATTTCCCTATTAATATTGCCCATGTTGAATATGATATTGATGGAGAATTAAAAGGAAAAGCTTTTGTTGAATACTTATTATATTATCTAGACTCAAATATAAATGATGGTCACTTGGCTACGGCTAAAATTTCTGGATTTTTACACTTTGAAGGAATTTATAAGGGGCAACAAGGGACATTCACAGCTATAGAGCAAGGAATATTTGATAAAGGAAATTTAGATTCCCCAGGAACAATTATTAAGGCTACCGGTAACTTAGAAAATCTGAGAGGGTCCTATAATTATCAGTTTACAGGTCAAACTAGTAAACTAATTTTAGAATTTGAACGTTAGCAAAATACCTTATAATTTAGTGGAAAGGACATTTCTTGTAATACTAGGAATGTCCTTTTTGTTGACGAGCTAGTACGTTATAATCACCGCCAATTTTTGTAGGTAGTGTTGATGTTAAAAGCCCTTGTACAACAAATCTCCCCTGCTCATCTGGTGTAACATGATGAACACCTTCATCTTTCGATACTTCCGTAAATAACGCAACATCTTCTTTTGTAAACGTTCGTTCAAAGGTGATTTTTTCGCCTACTTGTAATTTCATCCCATGCCCCTCCTCAAAAACTCTTTTAAAATAAGAAAAACCGAAACTCAAATCATTTCGGTTTTTCAAAACTATAGAAGTCAATATTTACTTTAAAGAATGGACAAACAACCCACTACGCAGTTTCGGTTCAAACCACGTTGATTTCGGTGGCATGACTTCTCCGGCATCTGCGATTGCTAATAAATCTTCCATAGATGTCGGATATAATGCGAATGCTGCTTTGTATTCGCCGCTGTTCACAAGGCGTTCTAGTTCTTCTAATCCGCGGATTCCTCCGACAAAATCGATACGTGAATCAGAACGCGGATCATGTATTTCAAGTACTTGGCTTAATAAATGATCTTGCAGGATAGATACATCTAAACCTCTAACAAGATCATTCGCATCAAATGTTTCTTCTTTCACAGTAAGCTTATACCACTTCTCATTTACATACATACCAAATGTTTTTGGCTCATTTGGTTTATACGGAGAAACAGGTGCTCCTTCTACATAAAAGTACTGCGTAATTTGATTTAAAAACTGTTCCTCTGATAAGCCATTTAAATCTTTCACAACTCGGTTATAGTCCCAAATAGATAACTCATCATGAGGGAATAAAACAGATAGGAAGAAATTAAACTCTTCTTCTCCTGTGTAATTTGGATATTGTTCTCTTCGCATAAGTCCTACTTTTGCAGCTGATGCAGAACGGTGATGCCCATCTGCAATATAAAAATTAGGAATATCTTCAAATGCGTTTACTAAAGTCGTAATTACATCTTCATCTGCAATCTTCCACGCAACATGCTTAACACCGTCTTCTGCTGTAAATGTATAAATTGGCGCATGCTCTTCTTTCCAGCTTCTAATTAAATGCTTTACTTCATCTTTTGTACGGTACGTTAAAAAGATCGGACCTGTATTTGCGTCACACACATCTACGTGGCGAATACGATCTAACTCTTTTTCATGACGTGTTCTTTCATGTTTTTTAATTGTATCATCTTCATACTCATCAATAGATGTACAAACGACAAGGCCTGACTGCGTTCTTCCTTGCATCGTCAGTTCATAAATATATAGCGCTGGCTCTTCATCTTGTATGAACACTTCTTCTCGTATAAATTGCTTTAAATTGTCGCCCGCTTTTTCATACACGCGATCATCATACGGTGACAGTTCAGGGTCTAAATCAATTTCTGCTTTATCAACATGCAAGAAAGAATATGGATTCCCTTTTACAACTTCCCTTGCCTCTTCACTATTTAATACGTCATACGGTAAAGCTGCAACTTGTGCTGCTTTTTCCTCTACTGGACGAATGGCCCGAAACGGTCGGATTTTTGCCACATTCCTCTCTCCTTTACACAATCATTCGAACGGCTACAACACCTGTAATTTTGCTTATATTTTCCACAATATTCTCTTTTATTATATCATCAATTCCGTTATCGATATCAATCATTGTGTATGCCCAAGAATGTTTACTACGATTAATCATATCGGCAATATTAATATGATGTTCCGCTAAGCATCCTGTAATTTGCCCTACCATATTCGGGACGTTTTGATGCATAATTGTAATTCGTTTCTTTCCGATATACGGCAATTCTACGTTTGGATAGTTTACTGAATTACGAATATTTCCTGTCTCTAAATATTCACGTAATTGACGCGCCGCCATTACTGCACAATTTTCTTCCGATTCAGACGTTGATGCGCCAAGGTGAGGCGTCGCTGTTACATTTTTCATCTTTATTACATTTTCATTCGGGAAATCCGTTACGTAATGTGTAATAATATCTTCTTCTAATGCTGTTTGAAGAACCTTTTCATCTACAAGTTCTCCTCTAGAGAAATTAAATAAGCGCATCCCTCTTTTCATCTTCTCTACAGCGTGTTCCCCAATAATCCCCTTCGTTTGATTCGTAAGAGGAATATGCAGTGTAATATAATCACACGTTGCAAAAATTTCATCAAGGCTAAATGCTCTTTGCACATGTGTAGAAAGACGCCAAGCTGTTTCAACTGAAATATAAGGATCATATCCGATAACATCCATCCCTAACGCTAACGCATCGTTCGCAACTAAAGCACCGATTGCGCCAAGTCCGATAACACCTAGACGTTTCCCTGCAATTTCTGATCCAACGAATTGTTTTTTTCCTGATTCAACAAGCTGTGGTACTTCTTCACCCTCTAAGTTTTTCGTCCAACTTACACCATTAATAATGTTACGTGAAGACATAATAAGACTGGCAATAATGAGTTCCTTTACAGCGTTTGCATTTGCCCCCGGCGTGTTAAATACTACAATTCCTTTTTCTGTACATCGCTCGACAGGAATATTATTTACACCAGCGCCAGCTCTTGCAATCGCCTTTAAGTCTTTTGAAAACTCTTCTTGATGTAAAGAGTAGCTACGAAGCAAAATTCCATCTGGATGATTAATTCTATCTCCTACTTCATAACGTTCTTCAGTAAAAACTTGCAAGCCTTTTTCTGCAATTTGATTTAACGTTTGAACACGAAACATATCCCCATCTCCCTATCTATTCTCAAGCTCAAATTCCTTCATATAATCTACTAATCGTTTTACGCCGTGTGCTGGCATCGCATTGTAAATACTGGCACGCATACCGCCAACTGAGCGATGTCCTTTTAACGTAACAAGGCCGCGTTCCTTCGCTTTTTGTAAAAACTCATTGTTAAGTTCTTCTGACGGTGTTGTAAATGGAATGTTCATAAGTGATCGATGCGCAGGATCAACTGGTGAAGTAAACAATTTAGATTCATCTAAAAAATGATAAATAAGTGAAGATTTCATTCTATTTTGTTCTTCAATCGCAGATACTCCGCCTTGCTCTTTCAACCACTCTAGTACAAGTTTTGTTACGTAAATACTAAAGGATGGCGGTGTATTATATAAGGAGTTATTTTTACTGTAAGTTTCATAATTTAACATTGTCGGACAAGAGCGATCTGCTCCCCCAATTAAATCTCTTTTTATAATAGCAATCGTTAAGCCCGCTGGTCCTAAATTTTTTTGTGCTCCCGCGTATATAAGACCAAACTTCGAAACATCATATTGTTCTGACAAAATATTTGAAGACATATCCGCAACGAGCGGCACTCTTTCTATATGTGGAATATCCACATATTTTGTCCCCTCAATTGTATTATTCGTTGTAATATGTACATAATCTAGTTTTTCATCGCTTAGTAAACCGTCCAGTTTAGGAATCGTAGTAAACTTCTCTTGCTCGGAAGAAGCAATCACTTGTACTTCCCCAACTTTTTCGGCTTCTTGCAGTGCCTTTTTAGACCATGAGCCAGTTAGTACGTATCCAGCTTTTTTATACGTATTCATTAAGTTCAGTGGTATCATAGAAAATTGTAATGACGCACCGCCTTGTAAATATAAAACATCATACTCATCAGGGATGCTCATTAATTCACGAAGTAAGTTACTCGCTTCCTCTATAATACTTTGAAAATAAGAAGATCGATGACTCATTTCCATAATAGACATGCCTGTCCCGTTATAATTTACAAGCTCCTTTTGCACTTTCTCTAAAACTGGCAAAGGGAGTATTGATGGTCCTGCTGAAAAATTATAGACTCTCTCCATTACCCTCATAACCTCCCTATTTCTCATTTTTATTAATTTTTAAACTTTCTGAATTATAACCCGAAATATAATACGTGGTCAATTTGTTTTCTATTATTACGGCGCAAGACGCAATGGAATCGCTTGCATGTGCAAACTATTTTTATAAACATACAAAAAAGTGTTAAGTACATAATCGTACTTAACACTCTAGTAATAAAGTATAATTGCTAATTATCCGTGAAGAACCGATCAAAAATTTGATAAATAGCAGAAAGACCAATGAGCCAATAAATAGTGTCCACAAGCGCCGGCATAGAACCAAACCATTTCTCAACTACATTGTAATCTAACGCTACAAACAACCAATTCAAACCGCCGAGAATCACCAAAATTACTGTAAGGTAAGACAAAAATTTCATTATGATTGCCCCCTAGGTGATAAGATGGTGAAAGGCCTTTCACTAGAAATATATGTAGTAAACTTCAAAACTTACCTATTTTGTAAAAATTATTTTCGGTACCAGCCGTTAATAACTGCCTCCGCTTCTTTACTATGTATTTGATACGGATGTGTACTATCATTAGAGCCAATAAACCAAATTGAAAAACCTTTAAAATATGGTTTCGGTTCTAATACATCGCGGTAAGCACGCCATCCATTTAATTGTACATCTTTCGAAAACACATTAGAAACATCTGGATTCCACGGATTTTGCAGTCCAAGTTCACGCGCTGGAACGTTAAATCCACCAAAATAAACGGGCTTTCCTGTTGCATTATGTAATTGTTCCAATTGCTGAACAACATTTTGTCCACGGTTATATACTGTCGTCGCAAATAAACTTTGCTTCACTTCTTCATATGACGGATTTCTTTTTCCAGAAACTTCAAACCAACTATCGATACTAACAATATCTACCTTCTTTAAATACGGACGGTTTATTTTCTCTATAAACTTCGCTTCATAAGAAGGATCCCAGCTTGCTGTTAACCACCAGTTCATTTGATACAAAACATTTCCTTTATACTGATTACGAACAAAATCAATTGTATCGCTCCAGTATCCTTCTGCATACTCCATATTCACGAAATTAGAAGCAATCTTTAGTCCATACACATTGTATTTACTTGTAATGGAATTAAAAATATCTTGCAGAATAACCGTCTTCCAATTCCAGAAGAAATCATTAATGTTACTTGGGTTCCATTCTGTCTCTCCAACATTCCCCTGCTGAATATATGGGAACGGTTCCACTATAACTTGAATATTACGCTTTAATAATTCTTGAATTAAAATAATAGCTTGTTGCTTTTGCGCTTGATTAATTACCATATTAGTAGAAGTCACATTTGGGATATCTACTTGAATCGGTACATTTACTGTATTTAAATTTAAGCGCTCCACATCCGCTAATACTTTCGCTACATTTCCAACTTCCCATACTGTTACGTTTCCTGATTTGATTTTTCCAGATTGAACAGTATTTACATCTGCCTGTACATTTCCTTGAAAACAAAAAGAAAACAACATAATAAACACTCCTAAAAAACTTATTAAACTCTTATTTTTCTTCACAACTTTCCCCCTATAATTTTTGCCTTTCTTGATTATTTTATACAACGTTTCACATTTATTCCAGAAAAAAATGAAGTGCCGTTCAACTATATTCATATAAATCTTCTAAAAATAGTAGGAAAAATAAAAAAGGAGCAGATTTCCGCTCCTTTTTATCCTTTTACGATTGAAATTATTGAATCCCTTCTGGTAACTTAATTGAATCAAACTTTTCATATGAATCAATCTTTATACTCACAACTGCATCCAATTTTTCCTTATCTGTACTAGCTTTTTTATCTGAGTTACTTTCACTCACTTTTATAGTTGTTCGCATCTCTTCAAATTTATAATCTTTTGTTATTATATATTCAATGTTAAACGCATCCATATTAAATCCTTCCGTTAATTTTTTCATATCTCCATTAATTTTTTGTAACGTATCTACCGCTTCTTTTCCCTTTAATTCAAGTGTAAGTTTATATGTGTCTCCATCTTTCTTTGCTTTCATTTTCTTAGCCAAAGCTTCCGGTAAATCTAACTCATTAAGTAAATTTTTACTGACCATTACATCATTTACATTAAATTGATCATTAGGTATCGTGACTAACTCTCCTGTATCAGGGTTTTTCACTTGAGCAGCGACCTTTCCATCTACTTCATACGTTACAATATCTGTACCACTTATTTTCATTTCAGCTCTAGAATTCTTCAGTTTCGGCTCCATTTGTATTTTCATTTTAATTTCTTCTGATTGGCCGCTCCCCTTCATTGACATAAGAGATGTCAATGTAAGATATTCCTCTTGTTTTAATCCGTCAGCTGCTTTTTAAAAATATCTTTCGCTACTAACTCTTTTTCTTTTTTTACAGATACTGTTTTAGGTCCACTTGTTTTTTCACTGCTACAACCAGTTGTTAAACCTACTATTAGCGCCAAACTAGATATTACAACCATTTTCTTCATACTGATTCTCCCCATTTCCCACTTAAAAATATTTTCATCCCATGTATAGTAAATCAACTGAAATAAATATATATACAATAATTATTTAACCTCTAAACGAAACCAGTTATTCAATCCGTATACTAATGTAACTAAAGCTCCTATCATACCAAAAACAACAATATTTATACCAATTGACGAACCAAATAAAACAGCCATCATTGACACCATCAGTAATAGCATAGCAATACTATTTATCTTAATTTCTACTACATCGCCATCCTTTACTTTCTTTTCTTTACTTCCAAAAAAGAATTGTTTTACTTTAATATTCGCTTCATCTAATTCAAAAGGAAGCGTATATTCTTCGTTATTCTCAAGTTTCATTACTACTTCGTTATCTACCTTTACAGCAACTCTTGCTGCTCCTCCCATTACCCCTGTTGCTCTTATTACTTTAATACTCATGCTAAATCTCCTCTCCCCCTATGACTTCTCCATGTCATTCATTTTTGTAATTCTTCTCTTATGAAATCCTTGAATGTAAAACAAAAAATGTATTTGTATGACATCGAAATCTTTTACGCTATACACCCATTTCTCGTTAAACAAAATATTCCAACAGAAATTATAACAAGTTCCTGCAAATTTTTTTGTCAAATTTTGTCGCGTTTACAAAAAAAGAGACTCTTACATATAGTAAAAGTCTTTTCTATCATTACCGTGGCTGTAACGTTAACATTTTCCCTTCTATTCCCGCTGTATTCAGTGTAGTCGTATGATAAATCATCTATTTGATCATGATACCAATCCCTTCTAAAAGGATAAAAATCCTCTTCCCCCTAATTCGCTTCTATTATGAAAGAACCTTTTGAAACATTGAAAAACCCCCTTCATTTTCCTACCAATGAAGGGGGTTTTTCTTATCGTTCGCTACGCCAACTTTCATTATGCCCAAGATTTGAATCTGTCGCTACTTGCACATCATATAACATTTCACTAAAGAAGCGTTTATCTACTTCTTTTGGTACAATGCGTCTTTCATCATCAATCTCATCGTATTCATATGAACCACGATTCACTGTACCTGCTTTATAAAATTGAATGTCAAATACACATACATCTTCTTCATCTTCATAACCAATCGGCGCTCCGCTAAATGACAATTGCACGCCTAATCCGGTACGAGTATCTTCTTTGTAAAATGTATAATACACACCGCCATCTTGAACAGACCCACGGATCCATCCAAGCTTCGTCATCTTACCGAATAACGAACGACCATTTAGTAAAATACCGCCAAATCTCTCAATAGCACTCTCATCATTCTCTTCTACTACAAACACTGGACGCTCAATTTGTAGGAACGGCTGAACAATTCCCGCACTTTCTAATTGCTCTTTCCATAATTCCTTCTCCGCCCCAGACAATTCTAACGGATGAACGAAACCAATAACAGTGCTAGATGAAAGTTCATAACTCTTCCCGTCAATTGTACAGAACACGCCACCTTCTGCATAACGGAATGCCTTCAGCAACTTCCCTTCCTTATACTCACCCCAAATGAGTGAAATAGAAAATTGCTTCATAATTGGATTATCCATAAATACAGACTTCCATGCATTATGTGACCAATAACGCTTTAATGAAAGTGCCGTTTCCAATCGTTGTTTTTGCATGGAAAGAGTATTTCGGAGTTCCTTCTTTAAAGAGGCTAATTCTTTTTTAGCCTCTTCAGCCTTTTCTACATCATCTTTTGCATTCGGCTTTGGAAGTGACTTCATACGTTTTCCTTCTTCTGTCTCTAATTCAATTTTTGACTCTGTAGTTAAAATGGCAGTAAAACTTCGATTCCCGAAATCAATTATTTTTTCACCATGTATAGTAAAGCCAAGGTCCGGCACCAATTGATCTTCCAGCTCTTCCTCTGTTATACCACGTGTTTTCGCAGCAAGACTTAGCGCTTCTTTTGCTGCATTACGTACTTGCTTATGTTTATATTTAAATGCTATTGCATGAATAGACATAAGTGCAAGCTTAGATGAAGACAAACCTAAAGCACGAACGGCATCCGCTGCTATCTTTCCTCTCATTTGAAGCACCCATTCATCAATTTGCTTTATAAGTATGTCGACCATTTTGTCGTCACTATACATTCCGTATAGCGAAAGAATTCCACGTTTCTTCACATCTGCGTCTTGAGAAATCCATATTTGATATATTGTTTGCACATATTCTTTTAAGTCCTCTTCATTTAAAGCTCTACCAATTACTTCTGCTGTTTCTTTCTTCTCAATAACAGCATCTGAAATATACTGTTGTAAATAGGCTAACGGAATTGCAGCATCAGCAATTTCATCAGAGTCACGTAAACGGATTTGTGGCTCATCCCCAATCAATTGCAGAAGTGAATTTCTTGTTTGTTCAGTTAAAATACGTGCACATAGTTCTTCTATCTTTTCTTCCTCCGTTTGAAATAAAAACGAGAATTTTCCTGCGAAAGATTCATTTTTACTTTCTTGCAAAGCTTCCTGTACAAGTTTCGTATATTTTTCAAGCTTATACTCTATAAGTATTTTCATCACATTTTCACGAACAATTTTCTTTTTATTATGAAGTTCAACTGCTACATCTGCTGCAGCTTCTACATCTTTTGAAAGCTGTTTAACTACAGACTCACGCATTTTTTTAGATGAATCTCCTAAGCTTTTAATTAAAATTGGACGCATTTTAATCATGTTATCCTTTGCTAACTCTTCTAAAATATATGCTTTGGCCACAGCAGAATACTCATCAAATCGTTCAATGATGTACGCTTGTTCTTTTACAATTACACAAACAAGCGCTTCCTTCGCCTTATTTCGCTCTTCACTGTAGCATGCAGCTTCTTCAACTGCATAAGCGATAAGCTTTTCCTTACTTAATCCATACGAAAGCAGATCTTCTAATACTTGTTTCGGTTCTACTCCCCTGATAGAACATTCGTAAAGAAGTTCGTATAAATTAACACTATCTTCATCTCCAAACTGTAGTGTAAGTACAGCTTCCCTCTTCGCTACATCATCTATATCCCAAAGAAGCGCAACCTCTAACACCGGCATACCCCAATACATACTTCTATATTTCGGATTTTTAAGTATTTGCTCCATATCCTCAAGTGACAATTTCCCTAGTAAATAATCACGATATGTATCCCGCACTGTAGACAATTTTATTTGCAAAGCAGCAACAAAAAATTCTTCTCGCATTTTCCCTATATTTAGCTCATATCCTTTTTCAGCTAACGTGCGTGCGATGATGAGATAATTCATTTTACTTACATATTGCAAAGTACATTGAATAAATTCAGGATCTTCCTCCAACATAAAGCATAGCAATTCATATTCATACGTCTTACAAAAATCCTCACTATTCAAATCATGTTGCCTTAGACGATGCGCAAAAAATCGTTCCTTAGAAATCCAAAACTGTGTACAAAAACTTTGAATTTCTTCATATGTTTCTCTATTTACACTACCAGTTTTTTTGTAGTTTTGAGACTGACCGAGAGTGTGACACATATAACGTGTTGCATAGTTTATAAAACCCCAAACATTTTTCTTCGCCAATATTTCAATATATCGCCTCGCAACATTCGAATATTTATGAACACAAAATAATAGCCGCCAAATATGTTCCGGTAAATTCCCACCTATAAATACTTCACTATCATCTTTACCTTTTAAATACCGTTTAACTGCTTCAACCTTTTCCTCTTCCCCTAGCAGTTTCAATATAAATTCTGTATGTTCTTCTAACCTCTCATTCAATAAAGAACTATATGTACGAAACTTTTCATAATCTACATCAAACATTACAAGAAGTAATGTTACTTGCTGGTTAGTTGGTAAAGTATGTAATTGTCCCTCTATATAGTTCGGATTCTCTCTTGTTAACTCTCTAAGAAAAACATCTGCTTCATTCACATAACTTGAAATACTGGATAAATATTTGCATGCGATTGCTACAAGTTTGTCCAAAGGAAGTGCACTTTTTTCTAAATAAATCTTCATTTTAGAAAAACTGACATGCGCAAAACGGACTACAAGAACATTTAATAATTGCTCCTCGAGTATATGGTAAAATAATCGAAAAAAATCCGGATCTTGTTTATGCACTTTCCTAAAATCGTTTATAAATCGCTCCGCAAAATCGCTTCTTTTTTGATCACGAATTGTCGTTAGTTGAATATCTTTTAAAATCTCTTCTTCTTTTGTCTGTAAATATCGTTGTGATAATTGTTTCTGTTCTTCTGTCATATTAATATATTGAAACAACTCAGATGTACTAGTAGTCAAACTTTGTACCCCCCGCATCTTTTTATCTATTATAAAAATACCCTTATTTAATGGTAGTATAGCATAAACCTCACAAAAACGAACATACATTCTATGTTAAGTTAATGTAAATTAAAATACACTACTCAAAATACATTTCCTTCTCTCTAAACTTCCCATTACGCACTTCTCCCCACTAAAATCCTTTAATTTTTCACTACACCAATTCCTCAAAATCCCCCTCACATAAGCTAACGTTTTCTTATTATTTTCAAACGCAATTTTAAGTACCTCTAACACTTTCTCTCCAGAAAGTCTTTGTATCCAATTCTTCAATTCCTTCACAATATATGGGGATAAACTACTAATATTTTGTTCATAAAACTTATAAACTTCACTATTTGGAACGTCCTTTTCTATAGTTTCCACCTCTATCTCTTCCGCTTCTTCTTTCTCTTCAATAACTACTTGTGAACTACTATTATCCTCTTCTTTTGGCATACCAAAATGCTGCAATAATAATGGAATCTTGTATTCTTCTTCAAGGCATTTACGTAAAAATATATGTATGAACTCATTACTTTTTATAGTCTTTAACTCACGTAATACGCACTTCTCCACATTCGTATTTGAAATAGGGTTATAGTGTAACCAATTTATTATGAATACCTCTTTCGTTTCCGTATCATATAAAATCTTTCCATACTCAACAAACCTGTTTAGCAACTTCTCAACAGTCTCCATACTATAACCTGTTTCAAGCTCTGCCACACGCTTCGGTAATATGTAAATACCACATTGCTTTGTTTTCGTACCAGTTAACAAATATATGTAAAAATAACGTTCCTCTGGCGTTAAATCTAATATGAATTCATCTTGCCAAAAGTTCACCTGCACATTACGGTATACCGCCATATGTTTCCCTCCACTCTTTGCTAGTAAATAGGAAAATTTTAATCCTTCATTATAAAGATAGGCATACGGGAATGGTTTTGGCATTCGAATTACAATTTTTTTACTACTACAACGCCGGTTTCATTTTTTCGCGCTTGTTTTGTTCTTGTTTTTGTTTTTGTTTTTGTTTTTTCTTAGTGATTTATTACTTGGTAGGGGCTTATAAGGGGCTTGGAAGGGCATTCTACATTACAATCTATGAAATACAATTTGTTCTTCCTACTAAATAGGAGCTATTCCAAATTATTATTTTGGATAGCTCCTTTCAAATTCTTCTTATTTTTTACTTCTACCAATGTCAGCTTCTACATACCATTTATTCTGCTATTTGCGGACAGTACAACTCTCATTTCAAAATTCGGTGAATAAACTGCTCGATTGCAATGCGAGTGGCCCTCACTGATTAAAGTTTCCTTTTATTTTTGCATTGAATCTAACATCTTCACAATAAAGGCAGCTGCCTGACCACGAGTTGCTGTACCTCGGGGATCAAACTCATTATTTCCAATACCATTAACTACCTTTAGACTGTATAATCGTTGAACCGATTCTTTGTATGTTATTAAATGCTTATCTGTAAATGGTAATGCTACTAACTCACCTGTAATTCCTTTATATCGTAATGCTTTGTCAATCATAATAGATACTTCTTCACGAGTAATTGGTGAGTTAGGATCAAAAATCCCTTCACCACGACCATTAATAATTCCTACACTTGCACAACGTTTAATACCGTCATGAAGTGATGGATGTGCCTCATTAATATCTACAAATGACTTATTTCCCTCTGGTAGTTTAAGAGCATTCGAGATTAATTTCGCAAACTCCGCTCTCGTTACATTTCGATATGGCGCAAATACACCATTACCTTCGCCTTGCATAATACCTAGACTGTTTAATTTACGAATATGCCCTTCAAACCAGCCACCTGTAATATCATCTTTTGGTTTTTGTACTTCTTCCTTTGGCTTTTGTACTTCTTCCTTTGGTACATTGTAGTTAATTTTAATCCAACTTGGGTCATAGAAAATCCATTCTCCATTACCTACTTTATACCAACCATTTTTAACCGCTAATACTTTGTAACGATCTCCGTTTGAAGCTTTACGTACAACACGATGTTCAATACCCGCATCACTACGTACATTGATACCACTACCATTTACCACTAGTTCCATGCTAGGTTCAGCTGGATTATTTTCATTTGGATTAAATGAGTCATTTTTATCTTGTAAAGGCGTATCAATCTGCGCATTTATATTTGCATACCACTGAATTCCTTGTACGAAACCAGCCCAATTACCACGTGAAATTAAAATGTCAGGACATTTTTTCCCGCTCCATTGTTGATGCTTGTAAATATGATCTGCACCAATTCCTTCTTTGTTCATTAAATAACCTGCAAGTCGTTTTGCATTTTCTAAAGCTTTATTGTAATCACCATCTTGGTTAACCGCGATCTCGATACCGATAGACTCCCTGTTTCCTGATCCATCTCCATCTCCTGCATGCCAACCATTTTCGTTTGTTGGTAAGTGTTGATAAATTTGTTTATCGTCTACAGTAAAATGCCATGAAGCTGTTCGGAAAGTGCCTTCCGTTGCTTGCTTGTATAAATATTTCGCGTGATTTTCAGCATTAGCACCAGCGGCTGTATTTGCGGTCTCATGAATTGTAATGTAACATGCTTTCATCGGATTTGCAGGACGAATATCAGGATTTCCTGCTGGAACAATCCACTCCACAAATGGAACTCCTGCAAGTGTTCCATATTTCTTCGTACTCTGTGCACTATATTGAATACCTCTTGGCTTTGCAACAGGTTTCATTTGACGATCAGACCCATCATTTCGACCATCTACAGATTCAAATGCCTTTTCAATGTTTGAAATAGCTTCCTTTTCTGCTACTTGTCCCTTCTTAGCATCTTGCATTTTATTTAATTCTTCTGTTTCATCATGTTTATGCTTATATTCTTCTAAAAGCATTTTTTCATTTTCAGATACTTCTGCTTCGTTAATTTGTACATGATCAGGAACTTCCAACTTGAAATTAGAATAATTTAATCCGCTCGTTCCATGTTCTCCCTGGGCAATATTAAGTTGATCAGTTTGAGATTTGTTTATCTCTTCTGCTGATGCTGATAAAGGTACGCTCCCTAAAATCACTAGACTTGTTGATAGTGCGATTACTTGTTGTTTGATTGTCTTATTCATTATTATAATAAATACATACACACTCCCACCGTGTATGTATCTCAACCTCCCTTTATTGTCACATTAATTTTTAAAAATATGAATCTACTATGTACTTCTATTATATTTTCTTTTTATTTACATATTTTAATTATTTCATTTTATACTCATTAAGAAAATATTTATATGTCATCCCTACAGATGAATTTCATCTAACATACTTTTTACAAATTTCGTCAACAAACATTATTTTACAACTAATTACAAATACCGTCAAAATAATCAATTTAAACTTAGACAAATAACTGGCATACAATTTCATAATAAGAGATCCTATACTATCGAAATACATCTATTACAAATTCCCTTTAACGTTTTCAACAATCTCATTTATCGTATTCCGATCAAACTTATCACTAATTTCATATGACTCACGATCTCCTACGAATTGCACGCCTACGATATCATTGCGATCCTTACCGTATTGCACTTCAATAATAGATCCTCGCTCTATTTGTTTCCAAATGAGACCTGCTTCATCTTTATTATCTAAAATAATGCAGTCTTCAATATTTTCGTCAATCCCAATTAACTTATTATCATCCATATATCCAATCTCGTATTGTTGCCGTTCTTTCGCTTTGCCACTTACTAATATACCTTTGCTACCATATGAGTAATCCATATAGTCCTTTTTCTCCGTTTGTACCGCTTTCGGCTTTTGTGCTTCAGTTTTTTCAGCAGCCCCACAACCTGTAATAAGACTGATTGGGATAACCACTATTAATACTAATCTAGTAAATTTTTTTATCATTTGTAGCCAACCTCATATATTTAATGCAAAACTCCATTTATTACTCTATTAAAGAATAACATGATACTAAGTAAACAGAACGAAAGATAACATATTATTTACATACTCGCACTTTAATGAAGGACCAGGCCATTTAAACCTAGTCCTACATAACTTTAACTTTGCTTCACATACTTAATTGTATTAAATGACGTCTCATTAAATAATTGCAAGTTTTCCCCATCATAATCTTGAACTTTATATGCTATTTTCTTTTTTTGAATTGTATCTTCTACACCGTCTACTAAACGTTTATTGAGATGTAAATAGATTGTAAAAGCTTCCTTATCATATTCCCAAGTTCCTTCAATATAATTCTTTTTATTTGGATACTCACCTTTACCATACGTTTCAAATGTCTTATCACCTTTTAAAATGAGTGACATATTGAAACCGTCTGTTCCTTGGAATCCCCAATTACCGATTAATTCCGTACCATCCTTCACATTCTTCATAACGTTATCTGTATTAATTCCAGCTTTCTTATCTAACTCTTTCAAATCTTTCATTGATACTGTACCGTCACCGATTTTAATATCCCCTTCAAGATCTTTGAATGCCTTAAGCCAGTAAATATCTCCTTCTTTCACTAGCTTTTCAGATTTCTCTATTAACTCTTTATCAGTCTTATCACCTTTTTCTCTTTTTTCTTTTCTGGTGAATACTTCATTTATTAAAGAAAAAGACTCTCTAAAATAACTAATTGCTTTTTCAAAATCTTTTTGTTGGTTTACATACTCTGTAGGGGGATCTATTGACTCAAATTTATCTAACACTTTATTTAATTCTTTCACACTATCTACTATATCTGATTTCTTTTTCTTACCGTCAAAAACCTCTCTTGTAATATTGTTATGCTCCGCAAACAACTTATCAAACTCTACTCCTAATTTATACACTTTATTAGGATAGTCTTCCTTTGAAACTTTTTCTTTCTTACTATTAGACTTCGATTCTTTTACTTTAGACTCTTCCGTTTTCTCCTGTTTAGAAGTGTTCGTTTTCTCAGAAACTCCACAACCAAATAACAACATGACCGGAACTGCTACCCCTAGTAGTTTCTTTGCATTCATGACTGATTTCTCCTTCTACTTGAATAGATTACTCTTGCTATACCCATCCTCTTTTTTTATCTTGTAATTAAAGTTACAATCGCAATAACTCCTAGAATCGGTCCCCAATATTCCATTTTTATAAAAAATAATGAGTGCTTTTTGTTAAACATAACTTTTTCACCAGTTTCGGCATCTATATAAACTTTCCCATCTGGCTTATTAATATATTTACCTAAATACCAAGACATAACCCCTGATATAATAAACATTACCGCCATTGGCCAACTATGGTCTTGAAAATATGTAGCGTCCCCCGTTATAGATCCAAAGATAGCCTTACCCAAAAGAGTATTAATAATTACAATAATTGCGACTAAAAAACCCCAACCAGACCAAATAATCATCTATTTCTCCTCCTAAAGCGTACAACTTTGTACTTTATGTTAATTGGAACTGCAAACGAAAATGTTTAAAAAACCGAATATTCAGACGTTAATAATTATATTTAGCTTACATTCGATTCTAACTTTAATGTCCTAAATGCAAATGAACCAGATATAATTTGTAAAATTGTCGGAATAAGTAAAAAGAATAATGACATAAACAACATAACTATAGGAATCACAATCATACAAACTCCATAAACTTTATTATTAACCTTGTTTACTAAACACGATAAAATGAACAACCCTATTTGAACCGTTAAAATAATAGAGTAATAAGCTAAAAGTTCGTAATCAACACCTTCCATAATATTAAACGCTACAACTATTAATATTATGGAAATAATAATTCCCAAAATGCCACCAATTAAACCTAATACGAATTCAGGTGTTCTTTTCAATTCAATCCCCCTTTTATGAACCACTAACAACTTGTATATTTTTCCCATTAACCATCATACCAAATATTCATTGGAAAAACTATACATACTTTTCATTCTTCCTTACAGTGACCTTCTTACCATTATAGATAGCTTGTAGCAGTCACAAAATCAAAAGCTTCAAAATTACTAACCGAATTGTCATACTGAAAATTATAAATTAATATGATAGAATTGTAGGATTTCTTTAATTTAACTACTTCGTTAATTCGAGATAATATTTTATCATCATATGAACATCCCGTTAATAACATAGAAATGTCATCACTCGCTTCTTCTAACACTTCCTTTTCAATAAAATCCTCATCTACATCAATCATATCAATATTAAAATCAACAAAAAAACTCGCTGGTATAGCATCTCCTTCTTCATCATATGTAACATCGATATATGCATCTAACTGATCTTGCGTTTTCATATTACCTAACCATATTGAAACCATTCCATGTACTTCCATTGTAGTTCTCCTTTATTTTTTATCTTGCAGAACCAATTTTATAACTTACCGACTACTTTAAAACACATAATTTTTATAAAAAACATTTCTTCTTTCCATTTAGTTAAATGGGGTTATTCGGAAATTCATTATCATACTTATTAATTAACGCTTTATCATTTTCATTAATTGGTACTTCACCTAAGTATTTATGTTTCCAAATAATCATTTGATCACTAAAACTATATTCTGTTTCGAGCCAATTGGTATAATCGAAATGCATGTTAAATTCCCCACTATGTTCCAGAGACATTGTAAAAGAGTACCAAAGCTCTTGCTGATTATCTTTAAAAACATCTCTTAATTCCTTACTCAATTTATATAAAGAATCTTCTTTCCTTTCAAACTCCTCTTCATTAACTTCGTATTTAAAAGGAATTTCTACACTATACTTATAATTTTGTTTATTTCTGAAGTTGTTATAGAAAAAGTAAGTTCCCCCTCCAGCTTCTGATATTTGTGCATAAAAATAAAATTTCTCCCATTCTTCTGGAATCATGGCATGAACCGTTTCCGCTATCTCTCTATATAATCGATTCAATTTTATTTCCAATTGAATACCCCCTATTTGATGTTCATCATTCACTTTTTCTATATTATACCACCCTTTTAATTAGCTCTTTATTTCATCTAAAATTCAAACCAAGTTTCGATACCTTTAGAAAGTAGACATACCTCTTAAATACAATTAGTATTAAAATAAGAAATATGAAAGACTTAAAAAGGCTTTCACATGAAGAAAGGAAGTTGCACAACTATGGATCTTAAAACAGTTATGCAAGAACTTGAAGCTCTAGGTAAGGAACGAACGAAAAAAATATACATATCTAACGGTGCGCACGAACCGGTTTTCGGAGTAGCTACAGGTGCTATGAAACCAATCGCTAAAAAAATAAAATTAAATCAAGAGTTAGCTGAAGAACTTTATGCCACAGGTAACTACGATGCTATGTACTTTGCAGGTATTATTGCCGATCCAAAAGCTATGAGTGAGTCTGATTTTGATCGCTGGATAGACGGGGCATATTTTTATATGCTATCTGATTATGTAGTGGCAGTAACTTTATCGGAGTCAAATATTGCGCAAGATGTTGCTGATAAATGGATTGCAAGTGGGGACGAGCTTAAAATGTCTGCCGGCTGGAGTTGCTACTGTTGGCTTTTAGGAAATCGCAAAGACAATGAATTTTCCGAAAGTAAAATTTCCGATATGCTTGAAATGGTGAAAGATACAATTCATCATTCTCCAGAACGAACAAAATCTGCTATGAATAATTTCCTAAACACCGTGGCAATTTCATATGTACCACTACATGAAAAAGCAGTCGAAACTGCAAAAGAAGTTGGTATAGTTGAAGTGAAACGTGATAATAAAAAAAGCAGTTTGCTACATGCTTCAGAGAGTATTCAGAAAGAAATTGATAGAGGAAGACTTGGTTTTAAGCGTAAATATGTAAGGTGTTAAAAAAGATTCGTATTAGGGTGTCAATCTGATAAAGATTGATCCCTTTTTCATTCAGGTTATATATCCCCTCATTTACTTTTAACTTATATTAAAAAATAATATCCTGATAACCTACTTCCATTACCTTTTCATTTAATAATCGAACTCCTACACCATTTTCTATATCCCACGTACAATTAAATGTAATTCCAACCTCTCGTCCTTCCGTAATATCTGCATACGGAACAACAATACCCTCTAAACCGATCATCTCTAGTATTTGATCAGTTGTTTCAACTAATGGATAATTTTCTTGCACTCCAATATCATATCCTAATTCACATCGCCTTTGTTTGTAATAGTCTAATATAGACTGTAGTAAACTTATTTGTACCTCTTCCCAATTTTTTATTAATGATTGATACGCTACATACTGCCCTTCATCAAACATCTCATCTTCTTCACCATCTATCATCAAATCAATCTCAGTGACATTGCCTATAAAAGTTATAGGCATACGCTTACCCCAAGCATAATTATATTCAATCTCTCCAAAAACTGAATCGTTCACTCTCATTTATCCTTCATTCCTCTCGCACTTATTACTAAGGTGTCCCTGTTTATTGTTAACTCCCATCAACACTTAACATTTGAAATATTCTTTCAAAAACATATAAAACGTTGGCCAACTCTCCTTTAATTCTCCATTTAAAAGTAATGCATCTCCACCTTCAAAATTTACTGAGTAAACTTTATCAGTTACACTATCAAGGACCAATGCAGCATTTGCTGTCATTTCCGTTAAAACTAAATATTTATTAGGAAATCCATGTTCCTTTCGCGCAATCATTGTGTAATATTCTATATTATTCTCTTCATCTATAATATCAAGTAATTCATAAGGAACGTACTCTTCCCAAAAAGGTCCTGCAAATCGATAATAAAACTCTCTAAATGTATTAGCCACTTCTACACCTAACCTATTTATTACTTTATTCACCTGATCTTTATCTTCCCGTTTATATATGTCTTCTTCCAAAACTTCTTCTAAGCAATTTGGCAAAGCATGCATTTGTATCCCCCTTTTATAAGGTTATTCCATGTGTTTATGAAATGAATTTGCATCTCCCTGCAAACTACCTATATGGCATAGAATCAATAAATGTAACCTCTAAACCATCAAACATATCTTCTCTTTTCGCTTCATTATATTTAAAATCATAAAGAACAATAGCAAAGTTAATATCTTTCGCTAAACTATCTCCATTTATTAGCTTTTTTATTTTAGGAGTAATTCGTTCACTGTAAGAAAAATCACTTAAAATATGTTCAACGTCCCTTTTATTATTCTCATAAAAACAAAATTCAATATTATCTTCATCATAATAACCGAATTCAAAGCTCGTCCCAAAATTTGAATGAACTGAATCACCATCTATCGTGTAATCTATATCGACATACTCCTCAAGATTTTGGAGTGATTTAGAAATTCCAAACCAAACTGAAGCCATTCCACTATATTCCACTTTCCCACGCCCCTCTAGCCGGTCTATAATTCATATAAACATTCTTCACTTTACTATTTTTGTAATCTCAAACTAGAAATCAACTCATTTAAACTATTCGAAACCTCTATAAACAAACCTCGTTCGAAATCCTCCAATTCGACTTTGCCACTTACATTATTTAAAACAACTAGTAAACCATTTCCTTCTACTCCTATAGGAATCTTATCTAGCTTACGATGATCTTTTTCATATCCTTCTAACTTACCTTCAAAATTCTCCAATTCTATATTTGGTAATACAGCTTCTAAACTAATATAATGGTCACCGATAAACCCATCCAAATCAGCAAACCAATATGAGTTAAAATAGTGATAAACCGAATCATGAAACTTAATCCCGAACCGTTCCTCAATTATTGTTAAATCCGTTTTAATATATTTCTCAACCGGTTCCCATGAAATTTCTTCTTCCTCTATTTCACCATGATATATAACGAAATTGACTTTTTCATTATATGGTGTTTTAAATAAGAAATTCAAACCTCTATCAAAATATTCTTTTCTTAATTTAAAATATGTACTCATAGGATTCTTCACTATCACCATACTCCTCTTCAATGCACCATACATTTTTTTCACTTTCAATTATTCATATAAGTTCTCAATTTCAATTAACCAAAAAGATCCCTTTTCCATACACTTTTCATCAATTTTTTCTAATTTTTCTTTCAACCAACTTATTGTACACTCTGGTATATTATTATCGATAAAGGCATCCTCACCATTTATCTCTACTGCCCTATCGATCATTTTTGAATATACTAATAAACATGCTGCAAATTGATGTATAGAAGAATTCATAAACACTTCTTTATACTCATCACTATTATTTAGAAATACTATATTTTCTTGCTTTTCAATTATACAAATTGGATTTCCAGAACCTGTTGTTCCTAAATACCAATATTTTCGAAACTCTTCTGGCATTTGAAATACATTTATAATAGACCTTACGAAAGACTGAGATGAAGTAAATTCTAAATATGGTGGCGGTGTTTCCGGTAAGCCTCCTATAGCCAAAAATCGTTTCACTTCAGCTGAAAAGTTTTTGTTTATTAATTCTTTTTCAGGAAATGTAATGAGTGGGCCATCTTTATTAACATCCCATTTCTCTCGAAAATCCTCTGGTAGTATCATTTTTTCACCTTCTTGATGTATTTATAACTTTTTACATTTAGTTGAGCTACTAGTTGTTTTTTTATTTTCTCCCATAAAACATCTATTAAAGCTTTCCGTTATAATAAAAATCACTCCTTAACAGAGTGTCATAGAATGATTCATCACATATATCGTTTTCTTATACGACTACATGTCCATAAAAATACTTTTTACCAATCTTCCATTCTTTCTTTGTTAGAACATCGATATATGACATCAACTCTCTATTTTTTTCATTTGTTATTATCGTATCGTATTGAATTGGACATTTGATTCCACTCCAAATTGATAAAACGGAAGGTATAGTAACAACATTATAAGTAGTTCTATCTCTTAAAGAACTCATAACTTCCGAAACTAACTCCTTTGCCAAATCTCCAGGAAAAGATAGTCTATTACGATAATAGTATTCTTGCGTATCGTTATTTTCGATAAATTTAGAATAAGCTTCATTAAATTCTTCTAACGATACTTCATAATACTCGTCCTCAATTCCAAGCATCCATGAAAGTTCATTTCTTATAGCTTTTTCAACAAAGGTATCTTCCCACTCTTCTAGTAATGCTAAAAGATATGGTACTACATGATATGAAAGAGTTTCACCAGCACTTACTACAAAATTATGAACTCCATCCTCTGAAGCACTTGAAAGGAATTTCAAATTATTCGTTTCTAATAAATCATCGTGAGTAGCTGCTGAACAAAATAGTCTAGTGCATAAATTCAAAACAAGCTCATCTCGAGTACTATTCATAAGTTCGATTAGTAACCTCTTTACAGAGAAATCACCAAGCTTTAACAATTCATTAATTAAAATAAAGGATTCTTTCTCTGTTGCACTATCCCTTAAGTTAGACTTAAGAGTTTCTCTTGTATAATTAGAAACTTCTCCATACCAAACATCTTTTTTTAGATCCTCTAATTCCATCATTCTCCCTCCTTTTATTGCTGCTTACATTTATACGAACCATTTTATATGGATAATATTATTAATCATGTAACTTATTTAAAAACTCCATAAAATTATTAGCAATATGGAATACATTTTCTCTTGCTCTTTCCTCTGCTTCCTCAGCGGTAATCCTTTCACTTTCCATCAATGTTTCCTTTTCCCATGCCCCCTCATGTTCCCAAAAGACGACAATTGGATCTTCTTCATGATTTTTATAATCAAAGCAAATTAAATTTCCTGCTGGATTAAATGCGAATGGTACCAATTCATTTGGCAGAGTAGAAATATACTGGTTATATACTTTAACGATATATTCACTACTATCTACATCATAAGAAAGTAAAGTTCCAAATACCTTTGTTATCGTATCTATTTCAAATTTATAAGGTAATACAGCTGAACCATTATTATTTGTAGCACATTTTACATAGTCACTTGGAAATATATACCCTATCTCTTTTCCCACATTGTTTATATATTCTGCTGAAACTGGTTCATCCGGTACTGGCCATGTTAACTTCACCTCCTAACAAATCACATCACGTTTATCCGAAATAACTAATTGCATCATCAACCAACCATTCAAGTCGTATGTCTTCTTTTGTAATCGTTTCATTGTTATGTAAGTCTTTCCACGCAATCAAATCAATTGACGCAGTCCACAAAATGTTGTCACCGCCTTTTGATGCGCCGATTCCTAATGCCCCTGTGACAGCTGCTATTTCAATCACATTTTCTGAGAATCTATTTTCAAATCTACTTATTTCACTTGATTTACTCAATTTCGAATACATTCCTTTCATCACCCACAGGCATAAATACTTTGTGAGTTTTCCTGTTTTATTATAATTGGTCATGGTAAAGCCTATATAGAATTATAGCTATAATTCTATATAGGCTTTTTTTCACCTGGAATTTTAAATTTATTTACATCATATTCTTTAATTATATATACTTTTATAGCTTCAAAATCTTTACCAAATGCAAGAGATGGATTTTTTAAGAAATATATTATTTCTTCCTCTTCATAAATTCGGGCTTTAATTATTTCTTTGTCCGAGTGAAACGATAAATTGACTCCTTTGTAAAAATATTCGTAGTATCCCTCTTCATCCTGCTCACTCTTATCTTCAAAAGGAACAGATTCAATATGATATATATTCCCATTTATATTTATTGATTTCATATAGCATCACTCTCTTTTTAAGAATATTCATAAGAAATTAAATAGTCTCTGTCAATCATACCAAAAATAAGGGATTTACTTTTAGAATTTATAAAAAATATATAGGATTAAATTACAATCTTTATATTTTTTTTCATATTACTTCATTATCTCTGTACAATTGTGTAATGTGTCACAGAAGTAGACATATTGCAATGAGTTGCAGTGAAGGGGAATATCCTTTGAGAATATAAAATAAGAAGATCAATCTAGAAAGACTATCTAGTTCGATCTTCTTTTATTGAATTTTTAATTAATGCATTTTTACCCTTAAAATAATATAATCAACGGGTGGATTATTATTTACATCCTCAAAACTGGGTCTAACTTTAAAATCAAATTCATTTGTTATATTTTTCAATGAATAAAGGTTTATTCTATCTACACTTGTACGGGGGAGCAATATATCCGAAAACGTAAAACGCATGAAGAATATGTTGCGGAACTATTAGAAAACGCGGGTATGATATGCCGCAGAGGTTTTAGAAGTTCATGACGATAATATCGAAGTTATAGGAACATACAAAGGCGCTAGAAATACCACAGAACACAAATGAAACTCATGTAAAAATATATGGGAGGCAGCACCAACAAATATTTTAAAAGGAAAGGGAGAGAAACATTATGTCAAAGTTATTACGTGAATTATCTAAACCGGATAGTGAGGCCCTGCGTTCCGAAGCACTAGAACAGTTGAAAGTTACTTCAGGTAAAATTGTTGCTTGTGATCCTCTTATTTTTAATAAAAATCACTTCGAACAAACAATTCAGCCAGGTACATATCCAATTGTTGCTTGGTGGCATAAGGAAGATAGAATCATTGCTGGTGCCGAATTGAAATTGTCGGAGTCAAAAGCGGTAAGATGGAAGATGGCAACAAAACCAGGACAAAATGTCAGTGAACTGGAAGACGGATATATTTTTGGTTACCCAGTTGATACAGGCTTAGGGTGCTTTGCAGATGTTGAAGCAATTGATAAGTTAGAAGAAATAGAAGATGAGTTACAACAGGAACTAGGAGAAGAATTTACTAGTTTGTATGATGATCTTATAGATGACATACTAACAGAACATGATGAAGATTGGGGAAATTGCGTGGTTTGTAAGGAAACAGGAAGTAATATCATTATATTCCGTTCAGGTTATGGAGATGGATTTTATCCTTCCTATTGGGGAATCGATGAAGCAGGAAAAATCGTTTCACTTGTTACTGATTTTCAAGTGCTACATGAGGAAAATTGAGGACAATATCAATAATGATATAAGAATCAATATTTTTTCTTTTACAGCGTCAAATATTTGTAAATAACCCGTAGGATAATCTCCTTATATACTACTGGTTCTAATAAATAGGGTTATATTCTTAAGTGAATATAACCCGTCATTAATTCTAGTTTTTTATTAACAGTTTTTTATTTAAATAATTTATTAACTCTACTGATGTAGAGTTAATAGTGCACTGTTTTATCACGATACAGGTGAACTTCAGATACTCTACGCTCCGAAATTACTTTTTCTATGATTTCTTGGCGATTATATTCTACCTGCATCGTTTCACAGTTTCCCCAATGAGTAGGAGCGGATTTTTCGTTTGACTCAAATACATCTAGAAGACGATTCAATATCTCTTCCTCGTTAAATGCTACAGTCGGATACATTGCGATTGTAAAATAATTCGGTTTCATTTTTTTGTTCTACAATATTCCCTTGTTCATCATACTTTTTAAAAGTCATTTCACGTCCCGCAATACATTCAGACTCATGCTTCTTCATTCCGTTTTGAAAAAATTCAACATGGTAGCCTTCAACCGTGCTTCTATTCATATTGCTGATTCTTTTTATATTTCCATTCTCATAAACATCATAAGCTAAACCAGTAAACAATTTTTCTTTACCATCATCTGCACACTCTACTATTCCTAGCCCATAAGGTCCCCCATATTCTAAACACTCTTCAAACTCAAGGCCATTCTGTATTATATACTCCTTCGTTAACACACCATTTAACATTTTCAATCCTCCTTTACGATATTAGCTAATGGTTAAGTCTGTTATGTAAAAGTAAGTTTTTATCGTAATATACTTCTATTTTTATTATGTAATTTCTATATACAATGAGGGGGATTTTCTAATATTTTTTTATAAACGTATATATCCATCAATATATAATTTTAACTTTTAAATACATATTTTTTCTGATTTTTAAATTCACTCCTCAATCGCCTAATGAACTAACAGATCCCCTTAGTTATTTTTCATTTTGCACAGTATGTATTAATTACGCACAAATAAAAAAACTACAGTCTAGTATATCACTGTAGATTCTTACATTTACTCTTCTTGATAATGCACTATATCATAGGGATAGTGTGGTGTCTCTTTCAAAACTGCATTATCTTAAGTCTATTTATAGTACTTAATGCATCTTTCTTGGAAAGGGATTCTATCATCAAATAGCACTTCTTCTTGCAGAAACTTTATTATATCCTCTATTTTCGCAATGAATAATGTGAAAAAATCGCCCGAATTAGGATATGAAAATAGTCCATACCCCTTTGGTGACAGTATTTTGTTGGCCAATTCAATCTTCTCAGGTAAATATTCATAGTTAAATGCTTCTAATTTCTCGAGTTCTTCTTGTGTCGCTAATTCAATTTGGTTTGTAAATTCGTAATCAAGCATAAAGTTGACAATTTCTTGATATTGCTCACCTTTATAGTCAACGTATAAAAACAGTTTCGTCATCAAACCATATTTTAATAGATCTTCATGTAAGCCATAACCTCCTTGCTCCTTCAAAAACGTTTCCAAATCCTCACTATCGGGAAATATACTCTGCGCTATACCTTGATTATGCATATTAGCTTCCTCCTTTTTTATTAAAATAATTCTCCATGCTTGTTAGGAATATATTCCGGATAGTTTTTACGATAAAATTGATCAATCATCTGAAGCACAGGATCCCATTTAGGATATGGCTCACGTTCCCCAAATACCATTCTCGCTTCTGGAGTATTCATCAGAAAATTATCAATTTGAGTAGGTACTGGCAACCCTAGTTGTTTCCTTACATGAATTAAAAATAAGATTTCAACAGGATAAAACCCATATCTGAAATCGCCAAATTCACCTAGTTGTCCGATTTCAGAAACTAATGCAGAATGATAATGAGCCATTATTGAAATTAGATGTTCTATTTCTTCTAAATCATCAGTCGCCCAACGTCCCAACACTTCATCATACATGTTAAGGTCTTCAGGAATTAAATCGCATCGCAGCTTAGCTTCCTTAAACTTATTTTTCACGATTAAGTGCAATTTTTGATTTGTTCCCATGATGGTTTTATTTTTATATTGCAAGTACAGCTCTAGCAAAAACCAAATATGTCTATTCTCTTCATTAGCATCTATTAAATGTCCACAGAAGTGATGAACCATAAAATCATATAATATATTCTCTTCTTTCTCCCATCCATACATTGCAAAATGAACTATTGTGAGGGTGACTTCTCTAAACGTATATCCCAAAATCATCTTTGGATACCTGATTGTATAGAGATCCTGTCCCATGCACTGGTAAAATAAGACTTTCTGCATGTTCTTTAATCCTTCTACATTGTTTCCATCGTTTATTAATACATCGTTTTTCCATAGTGACAAGTGATATGAGAAAATTTTGCTTAAATTTATTAATAAGATGTGACCTTTCTCTATTTCATTTTGCTCAACAATCTTCTCAATCTTATTTTTACTGACATTATACTTATCTTTAACATCTTCAAATTTGATTCCATCCACAAAATTTTTGCTATATCTTTTAAAAGCCATTTCTAACTTTTTTTGATTCATAACTGCATCCTTCCTATGAATACATCTATTTTCTTCTTTAACCTTTCCCCTTAATTCACTCTCACCTTCAACGAGCTCATATATTTCTATACAATTTGTATTATCTATTCATATAACTTATCACCAGACACACTTTTTTGTTCAATCCAAACCTCGCATTTACACAGTGCATCTTTTTCAGTAAATTAAAGCAATAGAAACTATCTTTAGTTTTTCCTCTTCTCTTATTTTTTCCCACAACTGTTTGCTAAGTGAACATGTTCATTAAAAATGTTGTTGTTAATTTGTTTTTCATATTTCTTTAATTCTTCATTGATTTTACTGCCAGTTTTACTTTCAAAACTTTTCTCTAATTCTGCTGCTATATCTCTTAGACTTGTTTGTAATTCATGAAATGTCCCTATATTTTTTTGAAGAGCATATGTATCTTCTTTTATAATGTCTATTGATTTAAACCCTACTTCTGTTTTTAACATCATACGCTGCATTTCTCTTTCAATCTGTTTTTTAGCAGCTTGTAACTCCTCAACAACCTGACTCGCTAAATCTCCTGTCACATTTTCGATTTGCTTTTCTATCTTTTTAATTTCCCCCATAAAATCCATCATATAATTATCTCCTTATCTAAACTGAAAATTCCCCGCTAATTGATTATCTTTATCCCTAAGTGAATTTGCTGCATCACTAATTTCATCCCCAAATCTACTTAAACTTTTTTGTTCTTTTCTTAAAAGATGAATTAATTCTTCTGCCATGTGTACATCGTGAAAATAGTCATTTCCACCTTCTTTCGTTTTAGCAATTCGTGAGATGGCTTCATCTATTTCGTATGCTTCTAATAGATGATATTTCCCACCTGGCCCTGTTTCATATTTTAATTGACTTTTCAACTTTTGAACCGCTTCAGCTTCTCTTCTTTGAAACTCTTCTATATTTTTTGCTATATCTGATAATCGATTACTGAGCATTTGAATTTTTTGTGCTTGTCTTATAATATCTTCAGGTTCTAATTTTAATAGGGGGCTTCCATTTGAATGAAATGCTCCTCTAAATGTATCTCTACCGTGTCCTTCCATAGTTAAACGTGTAAAAAAATCTTCTTTTGTATCATTCTGTCTCACTGTAAATTGCTTACCAATTAGAGGTGCACCGAATTGAGTATGGTTACCAATTGGGTCATTCTCATGTGTATAATCCGTAGCTTTGTTTTCCATTTCCCCTCTATCTACTCGTTTTTTCGCTTCAGGACTTAGCAAACGATAAGGGTTTGGTGCAGCCCATGTAGTTGCATAAAAATTCCGTTCCGAAGCAACATAATCAGCTTCTGCGCCTCCTTTACTATGCCCTGTAGCATGCACATAAGTTGGCTGATATGTTTCATTTACTTTATCTACCCATTCCAATCCGGTATTAAAAGATGTTGCAAAATCTGGTTTTACTGTTTGACTATTACTTGGAGTAATTACTTTAGAATGTGTTTTAATTCCAAACGTAATTTGATCGATATCTGTTTCGAAATCTGCTAATTGCTTAGGCTCTGTTCCACGAAATGCAAATACTATAGTTTCATAGTGAGTTTTATTCTCTTTATAATCATTTTTCGGTACCACTGCAATAGCTTGTAATCCATTTTTCACTTTTTGACAATCTGCATCTATTGATTCTATAACAACCCATTTTTTACCATTAACACCTTTTATTTCTACACCTTTGTGCAAAAATTTATCATCATACACTTTATCTGATAGTTCGAAGTAATCTTCATCTGTCGCAATTGAATTCTTTTTAAATTCACTCATATCTTTCAACTCATTTCATGGTATATTTTAACTATATTCAAATACAAGGGGATTTTTTATGAAGAAAAAATTAGTAATTATTTTATCCATTATTTGTATTATAGCAGGAGGATTTTTTACTTTGGAATACTTAAAACATAAAGAAAAAGAAGAATTTTTTTGGAAAACACAAGAAACAAGAGTAGAAAAGTATATTCATTATAATGTTAAAGATGTTAAATCGATTACATTTATAGAACATAAAATAAGTCCAATGGGAATTCCGTCTATAGAAGGATATATAAATGATGATAAAGATCTATGGTTTGATGCTAGTATCAGTACTACAGAAAACTTCGAAGATAAATTTTCACGTTCTGGAGAACTAGGAAAACTTATAAAAGACCCTGAAAAATCCGTATCCGAAATTGAAGAGGAAGAGAAAGAAAAGAAAAAAGAATAGTCTCTGCACTATTCTTGTCTATCCCATTTTAAAAAGAATGTAATGGTAAGTTTTTTATAAGGGGCATTTCTAATGAAGAAAGTAGTTATTTTGATTGTGTCTGCTTTGTTACTCATTGCAGGAGGATTTTTTACTTTGGAATACTTAAAACATAAAGAAGAAGAGGAAAAGTTTTGGAAAGTACAAGAAACAAGAGTAGCAAAATATATTCATTATAATGTTAAAGATGTAAAATCTATTACATTTACAGAACACGAAACTAGTCCTATGGGCGTTCCTCATATAAAAGGATATATAAATGATAATCAAGAATTATGGTTTGATGCCGGTCTTAATAGTAATGATAATTTCGAAAGGAAATTGGGGCGTTCTGGAGAACTTGGACAACTTATAAAACAGCCTGAAAAATCCGTATCCGAAATTGAAAAGGAAGAGAAAGAAAAGAAAAAAGAATAGTCTTTGCACTATTCTTGTCTTCCCTATCCAATTTTAAAAAGAATGTAATAGGGGCATTTCTAATGAAGAAAGTAATTATTTTAATTGTATCTGCTTTGGTGCTCATAGCAGGAGGGTATTTTACAATGGAATACTTAAAACATAAAGAAATAGAAGAAAAGTTTTGGAAAGCACAAGAAGTACGTGTAGAAAAGTATATTCATTATAATATTAAAGATGTGAAATCTATTACATTTACAGAACGTGAAACTAGTCCTATGGGCATTCCTAGACTAAAAGGGTATATAAATAATAACCAACAATTAGATTTTGTAGCTCGTATTAGTACTACAGAAAATTTCGAAGATAAATTTGACTGCTCTGCGGAATTAGGAAAACTTATAAAAGATCCTGAAAAGTCTGTTTCCGAAATTGAAAAGGAAGAAAAGAAAAAAATCCAAGAGTAGTCTTTACGATTACTCTTTTGTTTTCCTATAAAAAATAAAACAAAAGTTGATTATTTGTAATATAGTAATAGCCATTTAACTATCTATAAGATAATTTTTTTATATTTGATAACCATATGCCTATCAATCCCATTATTTTAGTCTTATTTTTTTTTCCAATCTTTATTATCTCTCATCTATCTTACGTTTTATGTATGCAGCGATTTCTATTCTCTTGTTTAGCTATGTCTCTTACATTTGCAGAAACATGAATTATTCAACCGAAGATTTATAATCACTCTTTACATTTTTTAACCCTTCTATTACATTATTTATTCTTATCGATAAATCTTTTATTTCCTCTACTGTCAATTCACCTTCTGCCTCTTGAAGATTAAACATACTTAGCCTCTTTGTTATACCTTTAATACGCCCAACAAAAACCATATGATGATTGACTGCTATTTCTCCTATGGTAGTATCAACGATAACATCTTCAATCTTTCCTACATTATCAAATTCATCCGCTAGTTTTGCTATAGCATATCGATACCCTCTCTCTTCATCTAATAACTCTTCGTACGCCTCCCGAATTGCATGAAATAATTCATCATACTCCCAATCTTTCATACATCCTCCCTCAAAAAAATCCCCACGCTTATGTGAAAATAATCTTTCAACACAAATATGAGGACTTCCTTATTTCATTACTATACTTTATACATTTTATTCGTTAGAATCTTCGTCTTTCAATTTATATACTCTATCTCTTTTCTCATCACTTTTGACAAAAATAAGCTTTTCTTCTTTAACAAACCCTTCTAATAGTAAGCATACTTGCCCATATGCTTTAGGCTTATTCGTTGTGAATCTTTCATCTGATATTTTACCAGCTCGTATTAATTGTTCGCATAACTCAAGTGCACTTATTTCTTCAGAATTAATTAATTCTAAAATGTCCTTTTGTAAGGGCGATAAAGGTACGGGAATCTCAGCTACCTCTACCTTTCCTCGTTTGTTTTCTTCTTCAAATAAATCTTCGAATGAAATTTGATTCATACTTCTTTTCCTTTCTAACGATTGATTTGTATAACATGAACTGAATCCTATAGCGTATGTATTATTATGTATCACTTACCTTTTTTCAAAAATCTCAAACTCATGTACATCGTTTCATATAGTATATTTCGATTATACCAAATATACGTTCTGTTTTCTATTGTAGAATTCGTTATAATAGGGATGAAAGTAATAATGAACATTTTCTCGTTGTTAATTGTATACTCTCTGTAAAAAAATAGAAATATAATCTGTAAATTTGTATAATAAAATAGTACGAGTGAAATTTTATTATAGAAAGGTTCTGGTAACATGTTAGGTATTCATGTTGAAAAAACAAAAGATGAACTAATTATTTCATGGCAATTCTCTAAAATTCATATTCCATTATGTGAAATCACTGAGGTAACGGAAGATAATACATATGCTGGTGTTGAAGAAAAAAGCGCAATCCGAATTGGAACAGCATATAGTACAACTGATCGTATTTTAATTAAGACAGTAAAACAAAATTATTTATTATTCACTACTAATAGAGTATCCATTTTAAATAAAATAAAAGCTTAATTGTTTTTCTTCCTATATTTAAATGTTAAACACCTACATTCTATTATAGGAAACGCTACAAAAGATTCGTTGATTACTCCTGCTCCTAATTCGGAAGCGTATGGTGAAACTATATAACACAAACACCCTAGCTCTTCGCTAGGGTTTTCTTAGTTTTATCTATAATACAGTAGTTCTACAATTCTTATTTATTTTTATGAACTCCTTGTAATTGACTAAGAACCTCATTGGCAGTGCCCTCAAATCTTTTAGGGTTATCAGCAATAATTTCATTAAGTAAATTAATTATCGTTAGTTGTATATCATGATTCATTCCTACAAGTACTTTAGCATACTCACTTCTATATAAATCATTATTTAAAATTCTTATGTTTAGTAGCATTGCCCACTCTTTTGCACTCTCAACCATTTTTGGTAAAGCTTTAGGCATCTCCGTTAAATATTTTCCGAAGCTCCCCTAGCTAGTTTTAACCATTTTATTTATCTAGATTGATATTTTAACGGAGTATATCAAGGCTATTTGCAGATTCAAATTCAGCTAAATTTTCATATTCCTACACGCAAACTTTAGAGTTATTTTATATAAATTTATTAAATAACCTCTTTACAAATCTATCTTTTGCTATTAATTCAAATAGGTTGGTAATTGATTTAACCATTCGTCAAAATCATCCGCTTCCTTAGTTACACCATGTTCTTCATGAAAATAAAAGTAAACTCCCGTTCTCTGCCCCTCTTTTGAATGAAGGCAAAAGTAATCCCCATTACCTATACTATAAAAAGGGATTAGTTCTTTTTTCCAAAAACCTTCGTTCATTTCATAATTATAAATAAATTCAATAGTATCATTTCCATTCGTTCTACCACTAGAAACATTTAAAATATCTCCTGGAAATACATATTCAGACATTAGTTCAATAAAGCATTTAAATTCTTTAGGAAATTGACATCCGAATTTTTTCTCCAGTTCCCTCCAATCATTATCTGAAGGAGAATCTAAATCCTCTAATTCTTTATCTAACATACTGTCTAATAAGTTTGCAATTTCATCTTTTCCCACAAACTATCCCCCCTTATACTAGAAAAAAGGCTGCATTCTATTTTATTTACAAGTATTCTCTCGATTAAAGTCAAATGATACTGAATATGTGTTCTTTTTCATAGTATCCCCTTATCATAATTTCTCTAAGATTGAATTTACTTTTTCTAAATATAAATCTGGGTCGTCCTCTCTTATCTCAAGAAGAATCCCTTTAATTATTTGCTTTGTTGAATTATTTATATTTTCTAAAACATTCATATACGATACGACTAAACCTTTTGAATGTAAAAGTGTCCGATGAATTCTTTCCGCCCAGAATTCTGCGTGAGGTAACATTTTAGGAATACTAATAGCTAATTTGTATAGCCCTTCCTCTCGCCCGGAATGTTCAGCAATATAAAAAATCGTTTCAATAAGGTAGTCACCCGCTGATGGCTCAGCAATATCATCATCAAAAATTATACAAAGATCAGGAATTATATCATTTGTCCCTTTATTCGCTAATTCATTGAGAATACTCTCAAAAACTTCAATATCATCCCCTTCATTCTCTAGAAAACGCATTTTATATAAAATGGCTATTTGCTCATTAAAATCCATTGATTTCTCCATTTTCTACTCCCACTCATTATCTATTTAACTAAGATATAACTATTACTGTCCCCCTTTTAAAGGTTATTATTTTTCACTTCCTCAAACCACTCATCAGCAAAATCATCCGCCGTTTTTATATCATCATTTGTATGGATTAAATCATACTCATATTCAGCTTTAAACTTACCACTCTTAGTATCGTATATTAATTTCATCTCAGTTGGCATATCTTTTTCGTATTCTTTGCATAACATTTCAATTCCTTCAATATCTTCACTTATAATTTGTAGAACCTGAAACATTCGTTCTGGAGATACATCATATCTTTTTTCCCCATTTTCCAATGCATCATTCACCTTGTGACACTCTACATACTTATTGTTAATGAAATAAAAGAAACTACTAGAAATCATATCTTCTTCACATGAAGCGTACACATATACTTTATCAGCTCTATTTTCAACATATTCCATACATATAGATATCATATCGACTTGCAATTCACTAAACCTTTCCTCAAATTCTTTCATACTACTTTTTCGCTCCTTAGATTAAAAGTTAAATAGCAACGTCTTGATACCCCACTTCAGTTACTTTTTCATTTAGTAAACGTATTCCTAATCCATTCTCTGTATCCCACGTACAATCGAAAGTTATCCCAATATCTCGCTCTTCATGAATATCTCCATATGGGACTACAATTCCAACTAAAGTGATCCTCCTAAGTAATTGGTCAATTGTTTCGATATACGGGTAATTTTCATTAAATCCAATATCATACCCTAATTGTTGACACTCTTGCTTGTAATAGTCTAAAATCGCTTGTAAAAAACCTCGCTGCAGTTGTTCCCAATTTTGCAATAATGAATTATAAGCAGTATATTGTTCTTCATCAAACTTACCGTCTTTTTCACCTTTCACTATCAATGCTATTTCAACTTCTTTTCCACAAAATTCAACGGTAATGTCCTTAACCCATCCATATGTATACTCAATCTCACCAAAAACTGCATCATTTATAATCATTTTTAACTCTCCCTATTTACTCCCTTGGATCCATATAGATTTCTCTATTCGTATGAAAGTTCCCCTCTAACATTAACTGTTTTTTCCAGTCGTTTCTATACTCAGTATAGTACTATCAATTGCTAATTTTTCAATGAGTTTTTTCGCCTTCCCGTATGGAAATCTCTCTACTAATATATAAGGAAAATTTTTTGAACCCTTTAGCAAATCAATTGCGGAAATCTCAAGCCCTAATACGTTCTTTATTCTTATTAAATCTTTCAAACCTTCACTAGGAGTTTTCACTAACACTATATTACATAAATCAGACGACTTATTTATCGTTTTCTGTTCTATTTCACTTACACAACCACTATTCACCCATTTTTTAAAATCAGCAGTAATTACAGTAGCATGGCTTGGATTCATGTCCCCAGAATCAATTACTACCACCTCTTTTTCCTCTGCATGTTGAGCCATTAAAAATACATTACCACCACCGTCATCACCAATTGAGACATACCCCCTCGCATACTCATCTACTTCCCAAACCTCGTTCCTTTCTGCAATATGCTCCGTACCATAAATAAGTAACCCACCACCTATTGAAAAGCCATTTGCACATCTCAATAATTCCTTATATACATTAGATAATGTAACATTCATGCGATTTTCTACTGCTTGAATTTCAATATCACTCGCTGCCGACTTTTCTATCAAATCTGGAATATTAGATAGATTAATCATTTAATATTCCCTCCTAAACTATCAAGATATTTAAACGTATTGCCTGTCATCTCTCTATAATCGTTTCACAATAGAGTTCATTAAATTTATAAAGTATGTCGGTATGTAAGCCTTCATTTTTCATTTGGTAAGTAGACAATCATTTTCCCTTTCAAGTACTCACCTTTCCATCCACAAGGCCATCCTACCATTTTATACACCTTAAATACCTTTTCATAAAGTGAAACTTTAATCAGTGGGGGTTTTGTTCATCACCCACTGATTATCAGCCCTCACCAATCGGGCTTTTACGGGCAGTTGATCCCCCACCTAACTTCTTTGCTTTCGCTAGATTTTGAGGTGGGGATCTTACTGCTCGTTAATGCGGGATAAAAATTATCCACCTTTCCATTTACTAAACGATTTATTGCACACATCTCAAGGTCTCTTTCTACTTCTTCGAGAATATTTATATAATCAATAGAAATAAACTCCTGATAATAATTATAGTTATCAGAAAAAACTTCATATAACATATCTTTTTTTGATTCCATATTAGGGTTATAAGTTCCTTCTAATAATTTTGCACTTTCATCCGATTTCATATCATCCCAAACGATTTGGGTAACGTCCAAATCTTGAGACCAAGCCAATTCCTGTGCTTTATCAAAATCATGAATCATTTCAATGTCATGTATTAATTCATGTAACTTTATATCATTCCTATCAAATAAGCTTCTTTTTTGTATATACTCGATAACTTCCTCAACTAACTTAGTATTTTCACCATACTTCATCCCTGTAGCCACCTTTCCCGTCGTCCTTCGTTCCCATTCTCCATACTGTATTCACTTATGGATATTCTTTTGAATTTCATTGATTTTTTATAAGTATCTTTACTCATGCAGAGCTGCCTCGAAACCCCAATGCCCTAAAGTCTAATCAAAAACAACTCTTAATTCTAGGTTTTACGATAAATAAAAAGAATCTATTTTGAAAAAAGATTGATCAAAATGAATTCTTCTCCAGCAAATTTTTGTTTCGGCTTTATAAAAATTCGAGCATTTTCTGCATGTATCACTCCATCATAGTGCCTGATTGTTCCCTCTAAGGTGAAGAGGCACTATTAAACTTTCTTAATATACTCATACACTTCTTTAGGTTTTATATTAAGCATGTGGGCAATCTCCGTTATTTTCTTTCCTTCTTCCTTCATCTTTTTTACTTTTCTCTCCATTGTTTGCTCATATTCTTCTGCAATATCAAATAATGGACTTAATAAAGAGTTCCATATTTCAAAATCAGTAAATTTATTTCTTTCCAAAAACTCATTTAACAATATATCCAATTCTTTAGTTAGTATCATTCTTTTACCTTCTAACACTTGTTTCTCAGTTAGAAAATCACCTATATCTTTCATAAAATTAATAAATGATTCCATGGAATCTGCAAGAAAATTGCCACCACTCCAACTATCCATTCCGTGCATGAGTGAAGATATAGGGTATCCTTCCTCACTTAAGTCAATAATAATTGGATCTCCACACATAGTTTCATATGCAATAACAATCCAATTTGCATCCCAAGTATCTTCCTCATCGGTTACAAGGGAGTTTCCATCGGTGTCAATGCTGTATCCTACTTGAAATTCATCTAATTGCTCAAAAGAACATACATCAAAATTTACATACTCTCTAATTTTTTTATATTCTAAGTTAATAAGTTCTAAATTTCTCTTTATCTCTACTTTTTGATGATAAGAATTAAATTGTATCATTGTCATTTTTACTACACCCCTATTCATCCTTTATATGTATTCTTTTGTATCTGGTTGTTTACTAACAAACTAAGCCAAGAATATTAATAATAGATATTGTTATTTTTTCTTTACCTCATATGAAGATTCTGTATATACAGTCAAAATAAAGTAATTTATATCCGAATATGTATTTGCAGGACTACTATGCCGAGGGTTTAAATAAATTGTTTATAAGATCTGTGAAACTCTTTGCCATCAGTATAATATATTCTTCTCTTAACTCATTATCTTCTTCAAAATAATCTAAATCACAGAAATACACATAACCTGCATCTTCTCCCGCAATTGACAAACATATTAGACTATCAGCTGGGTCAATTCCTATCGGAACTAAATAATTTGGCACTACCTTCCCTCTATTATATAAAAAGTACATCTTTTCAAGATTATTTTCTGCTTCTTGAGAAAGCGGAAAAAATAGCATAATTGATGAAGTAATGTTAGCCCCCTTACTATTATAAATAGTAAATCTTCTACGCTCTGTCTTTCCACCATTGTTTAGTAACAAAAAGTCTTTATATTCCTCTGGAAGTACAACATTATATTTCATTTCAAACTCTTTAATATTTTGTTTATTTGTAGATTCAAAGACATATTCAAATTTAATATCCATATGTCTCCTCCTTTAATATTTCATCTTCCTAACTTAGAAACTCCCGATATCATTTTAAAATCCTTCAATTTAGTTGATTGAATATTATTTCATTAACTCTTTAAAAAATTCAAATACTCTCCATCCTCTGTACTAAAACATCTACCTCTAGATTTCTTATTAGCTATCTCTAAATACCCTCTAGCTTTAGAGAAATCTCCTACTTCATAAGCCACCTTGCCAGCCCAAAATTCTCGTTCGCCTGTATCTCCTCTTTCAGGATCTGCGACAAATATTTTATCAACCCATTTTTTCATCCGTTCAACATCACTTAATAAAATTGAGATATCTAAAATACCCCATATTATTAAAAAACTTTCATCATAAGTTATTTTATCATTTGGAAGCTCTCCCCATGCTTGCTCCAATAAAAAAACAGACTCTTCTAAATTCCCTTTATCAAACTCTTCATTACTCTTATCCATTAATTTTTGTATATAGATACCTTTTTCACCTGTTACATAAGCCATTACTATCTACCTCCAAAATTACCTATGTAAAAAAGTATCTTTTGTCGTTTGAAAAGAAAGGCTTTTCTTTACTTCAAAAAATACTTTAATACATTTAATCCGGTGTAATATATATACGTGGTCATTACATTAAATTTCTAATCTTCATAAATTACTGATCCCATATACTTCATGTTTCTACCATCCAGTTTTGCTTCTTTAACAAGTCCTTCATACTCAAAATCATATAACCTAATGACAGTATTGTATTGTTCTTCTAAATTTTCACCATAAAAGTCTATCAGTTCACTTATAATTGATTCAGAATACGAAGCATTATGAATCAATTCAGACAAAGAAGATGTAACATGTTCATTATATGTACATTCTAATAAGTCTTGGTTATACTCAATGAAATCTATTTGAAAATCAGTCATAAAACGCGAAGGGATTCTGTTCCCCTCATTATCATATTTTATTTCTACATACTTTCTTAACACCATTTCGCTAGTACAATTTCCAAACCAAAGAGAAACAGCTCCTGGACTTTCCATATTAATCCTCCTTTCCAATTTTTCTATGTTCTAATGGTAATAAATCAGGCCCACTTTTTAAGATATAATGTAATCAGGTTCTTAAATTTTTTTACGCAGCTAAACATTTAACTTTTTAAAATTTTAAGATACTTAGTATTCTTCGGATTCCCAAAACATCTACCTTCTGATTTTTTATTGGCAATACTAAAAAATTCTTTTGCGGTTTCTAAATCACCTAATTCAAAAGAAACTTTTCCTGCAATAAATTCCTTATCACCAGAATCTATACGTGCAAATCCAGTTAAAAATATTTTATCTGCCCACTCCTTTGCTTTTTTTAAATCATTTACCATAAAACAAGTGGAAATAATATCCTTAACTAAATGGTAACTCTCTTCACAATAAATACCTTTAGGTTCAGGGATTATATCCCATACCTCTTCTAATAACACAATAGAGTCATTATAGTTACCATTATTGAATTCTTCATTGCTTTTTTCCAAAAGACTTTCGAATTCTTCTTTTATATGTGATTGTAAAATAGCCATATTTACCCTCCTCAAATCATATCCTTAATCAATTCAAAATACTTATCATCCTCATTAAAAAAGAGTTTATAGCCTTCTAAAATATATGCTCTTAGCAAATACTCTCTAGCTTTATCAAGCTCCCCACACTCGAATAAACTCTCTCCAAGTCTCAGTAAAATAAATGGATTTGAAATACCATCCGGACAGTTTCGTGCATTATATAAATTACTTTTTGCTTTCTCATACTCACGATTTAAAAAATAAGTATCTCCTAATGCTGTATAAATCCATGTACTTGTTTCCCAATCGGTCTTCGGTAACGGAACCAAATCCAGAGCAGCAATATAGCTCTCTATTGCTTTATCATCTTTTCCTTTTTCAACAAAAGCATCTCCTTCGTTACATAATCTCACAATTTGGTCATACACTTGATCGTTGAGTTCCAATATAAACCCCTCCCAATAATCATTTATTTGGTGACAAGTAGGTTTCATTTAACTTTGCACCTGCGGATCGATTTAACCTATAATGATCTAATACATAATTATTGGAGTCTAACATCCATTCTCTAGCCTTTGGGGACTTCGCTCCATAATATCTATCTACCTGTATGTACTATTCCACCATGAAACTGAATCAGTTAAATGAGCCATATCTGCTTGATCTAGAGGATACCATTTATTATCACTTACCATAAATTCTAGTTCACCATCACTTTTTGTACGGATTTTTGATGAAATTGAATTTTCCATTCTTTCTATTTACTTCTCTACCCATATTGTAGCCATTCCCAGGCGTATTCCTCATTAGGTCGATGCATTTCCCATTTGCATCTTGATAATAGCCTTTAGGTACATTACCCGTACCCTTAACCCCACCACTCTCCAAATTTGAGATCCTACTCTGAATACTCGCCTTTGAGGCATCATGGGCTTCTTGGAATTTCCCGCTATAGTTCGTTCCAGTTTTAGCGACACTTCCATCTGGCAGTATTTCTACACCTTTTGCTAATGTATTTCCAATTATATAATACCAGTAATTTGGGTTAGCCTTAATTCACAAAAATAATTTTTATAAATTTATAGCATGCTTATCTATTAAAAAAACACTTGTTGCCTTTAGTAGACAATCAAGTGCTTTAAATTTATATGTTTTTAAGTAGTATTAAATTTGTAAGTTTTTTAGTAACAGTTCGACAGCCTTACATGTTGTGACAAATCCTAGGTAAAACTTACAAGTTTATACAAATGCATTCTACTTGTAGTTATTGCTTAATAAATATAGAATACATTGTTTTATTCTCCTATTAACTTCTTCCTCATTTTATGTGTTTCTAAATCTGCTAATCTAACAGGAATAGGTAAATGACTCTCATTATTAATACAGTTCATAACAATTTCAGTACTTGTATCTAAATCAATCCAGTTCCCACAAGAAACAAAAATAGGTTAAACACTTTGTCGTACTTAAAGTTCGACCATAGATTTCTATTGTTCATCCTTAAATTTCAATTGTGAAATGAGACTTTCTAAACTATTAGTTATTCGTTTATACTCATTTAATTCCAAATCCTCAACTAAAATTTCACCTGTATTGTTGTCTAGCACTATTAACATCCCATTTGATTCATAACCAATTGGGATATACTTAAAAATATCATTTTTAGATTCCGCATAGTCTTTGACAAGTGAAATAAAATAATCTGGTTCAATCCCTGGAATAACAGGATGCAAATTAATATTATAAGAAGAAATCCATCCTGTTAATTCTAAAAACCAATACGAAGTGAAATACTGCTTCACCGAATCATGTAACTGAACGTTGTATTGACTTTCAATTTCATCAAAGGAAAATTCCACTCCCTTCTCCATTGGTTTCCAACAAATATATCCATTTTCATCTTCTTCACCCAAATATATAAATTCATCTACATCTTCATTCCATGCTATTTGCGGTAATGAGTTGTTGTACTCCATCCATTTATCTATAAATCTTCCGAAATAGTCTTTCATAACCTCTTTCATATTAGAAATCACTCCTCAATAAAGAATTATTCTTCTGGTAAGTGAATATCGATGAAAATGTCAGTATTACTTAGCTGACTGGAAACTACATCCAGAAATTTTAAACCATTTTCCGAAACACTATGTTGGAAATGTATATCAATTATTTTTTCTCAAAGTTGTCTCCGTAATCTTTAAAGTACTGCTTATCTTCAATATATATTAAGTAATTATTAATTTTTTCTTGTAGTACGTCTAGATGCATGTCTTCATATTCCCAGTCTAGATAGTCTATTATTAACAACTTTAGGTTTTTACCTTCTACTCCAATTGCATCTATCTGGTCCAAATCTATAACTGCCATATTTTCTCCTATCCTATATATGTCTATTGCAATAATCTACAATGTACTCATATATATTTTTTTCTTCATTAGGATCATAAAGATCTGTCTGTTGAGATTAGGTAGTTTCTACATTTTCAAATCCTGCTATGATGTTATCTATCGTTTCTATTAATTGAATTTAAATTATTTATATAGTCTAAATAATCTCCTAATAAAATTATAACATGCCTATGTATAAAAAAAGCACTTGTTGCCTTTCGTAGACAATCAAGTGCATTAATTTCATATGTTTTTTAAATAGCATAAATTTTGTAGGTCTTAGCTTGATTTTAATCATATCTTTCTATAAAATACTGCAGTCCAATTGTATCTAACACTCGGTCTACACTTCATACCAGACATTTTTTCATATAAATGTTCTTAGTATATTATTTTTGTAACTTTAAATTAGAAATTAACTCATCTAAACTATCCGAAAGCGCTTCAAACGAACCTCGTTCAAAATCCTCCAATTCAACCTTACCACTTACATTATCTAACACAACTATCAAACCGTTCCCTTCTACACCTATTGGAATCTTATCAACCTTATTATGATTGTTTTTATACCCTTCTAAATTACTTTCGAAGGAATCCAATTCAATATTTGGTAATACAGGTTCTAACCTAATATAATGATTATCAATAAATCCATCTAAATCAGCAAACCAATAAGAATTAAAATAATCATCAATTGAAGTATGCAATTTAATTTCAAATTTTTCCTCAATCGTCGTTAAATCATTCTTATTATTTTTTTCAATAGGTTTCCATGAAATTTCTTCTTCATCATCCATTTCACCCTGATATATAAATGAATCCACTTCTTCGTTAAATGGCGTTTTAAATAAAAAATCTAACCCTTTATCAAAATATTCTTTTCTTAAATTAAAATATTTGCTCATAGCATCCTTTATTACCAAAATAATCATCCTTACTTTTCTAATAGTTCAGCATATTTTGGTCATTTCCCCAAAGTCTTGGTTGAGGAGGAATCCCATTTAAATCAGGTTTATCACTTGATATTATCACAACAGGACTGCCGCTTTTCGAAACGATTGTTCGTTTCTAGTACCAACCAAAAACATACTTGGGGCGTTACCATAAGGTGGCATGAATGCTAGAGCTTCAGACTTCCTAGCGATAGACGAAAAGACCTAGCGTCCTAACTCAAGCCCCCACTGAAATATTTCATCTCAGTGGGGGTAGTTGATAATCTACAGCTACTTGCAAACTATCAGTCTTCTTTTCTTCTGCAATGTCTTTGCTAGAACAAGCTTCTTCTGACAATGATATGATTGGAACAACTAAAGATAACAATTTACGTTTTATTTACATATTCCCTTTATTGTTTTGATTTATCTGCAATACCCTTTGTTGCTTCATCAAATATCTTTGCACCTATATGTGTCTTACCCATTGACTCATGAAGTTTAGCTTGGTCTTCTTGCTCTATTGCATCAAATAGAAGTTGGAAAGCATCTTCATAATATTGCATGGATTTTTTTATCTCATTTTGTTCTCCCTCAAATCCTGAAGGGGCTTTTAAGTTCTTTAGTTTCTTAGCATTTGCTTTTGCTCCACCTACACTTAGTTGGATTTCACTTTTCTTCTGTACATAAGCCTTGATGTCTGAATCTGCTATTCCTTCAATTAAGTGCATTGTATCAGCAATTGCATTCGAACTGTCTATAATGTCTTGCTTATACTTCGTAACTTCTTCTAAATTAGATACATCGTTTGACTTAGGGGCATCATCTGTTCTTTTTATCGTGTCAGAGTCTGTATCCCCCAATGCACTCTGCTTATCCTTTACAGCTTTATTTGCATTCACAGCGCCTACTCTAGATGTTTCGTCTTGGACAGGTTGGAATCCTGATATCCAATACTTATTACCTCGTTCGATTAACTCTGTGATTTCCTGTTTCTTATCAGGGTCTATATTCTTCTCATTTGCTTTAAAATACTTAGCTTGTTTTGAGTAAGCTTTACTATAACAATCAACTGCTTTTAGTAAATCTTTATGTGATTTTGCATACTCTTTTGGTGGTTCAATCTTATCAAATTTAGCAATGATTGTTTGTAACTCAGATTCTTGTTTTAGGACTTCTTTCTTTAAAGTTTTCTCATCCTTTTCTTTATTCATTGCTACTTCTACTATATTCGTGATTTTTCCCATTAACTCAGATGATAAGCTAGTCATACGTACTGGATAAATGTCTTTCGATAACTTCTCTTTTGTTTCTGCTTTAGACTCTACTTTATCCTTCGCTTTTGAGTCTACTTTATCTGTCCCACAACCTACTAATAACATAACTGGAATTGCTAACATTACGAGTTTCTTTGCTTTCATTATGTATACTCCTAATTAAAAGTTTTTTAATTGACTACCATATGGAACTGTAACATAAAATAAATAAACAAATATAAGCTCATTTTTGCTCTTAAAGGAAATTTTAGGGATTTTAATAATATGATAACATGTATTACGGTTGTAGAGAATCCCCCTTTGTATACCTTTATTCCAAATTTATCCTTATTCATCCCGAAACAAAAATATATGTGATTTTTAGAATGGGTTGTTATAAAAATCTTAAGTCGATGGGCTTGGACTTAGACTTCCAAATATTGTGCGTTCTCATCAAATAACAAACATAAAAAGGATAAATCCTCTCCAAACTTCTCGCCATTATTCATAACGTATTCTTCATTTAATATTTTATCTTCCAAATTTAGAAACCTCCGATATCATTTCAAATTCCTTCAATTGCTCTTCATTCACGCTCGAAGATATTTTTCAAATTTGTTCATCTAGAACATTTATTCAATCCTCCATTGAGAACATAAATACTAAATCTCCCCAGCGACTTGACCTGGATTATATAAGACCGCTTGAGTTTTCATTCATTCACTTCTTTAAGTGTTAATCCTTATTCAATTTATCTCTTAATGCTCTTTCTCCTGCTGCTTGTTGTGCTACATTTCCTCCTATTGCTCTACCTTCACCATTAAATCGCTTCCGATTTTGCTGGTACTCATATATATTTAATGCATTCATACCTTTTTCTTGATCCTTTAACTGTCTTGCAAATTCTTCTGAATCTAATTTAGTTTTATAATTACAGTTTACTTCCATTTCATCAATTCGCGGAACGTTATGTAGCTCCTTTACTTCACACGTACCCTAGTAGGTACTTAAACACAAATTTAAAAAATCCACAGTATAAAAGTTTATCACTGTGGATTTTAACATTTATTTTTCTTGGCAATGCACCATATCATAAGGGTAGTATAAACTATCTTTCAAGGTTGAGTCATCTAATTTTAAAATTTTAGCTATTGCTCCACTTTCAAAACTCCAGTAACCACTATAAATGTCATGTTTATTTTCATGTGCATCGTACCATGCTTCTTCTGAATGTCCCTTATACCAATATTCCTTTATATATTCCCCTAAATTTTTTATAGAATTCTCTTGTGAAATTTTATTACTCTCAATTACTTCTTTTAATTTTAAATATGGATATTTTACATAAAACTCACTCTGATCATAAAAATCTGATGGCTCGCTATTTCTAAAAGCAATAAAATAATTAATCAAATAATCATTTAATCCTTCTTTCCTTACCATCGCTATTAGTCTATTAAATTCTTTATCTTCAACATTTAGCATTATTGCTATAGATATCATCCATAACATACGTATATATCCACTTTCTTTATTCCACACTTTTTCCATTATATTTATTACTTCAGGTAAAAAATCACGAATAGTTTGAATAGAACAACCTGCCGAGTACATTGCCCTTAATTTATTAAAATGATACCCTTGTAACGCTATATATCCATTCTTTACACCTTTATCATCTTTGCCTCTTTCCTCAATAACCTTTTCAACCAATAATAAAAACTTTTCTATTCTCTTTTCCTCATAATCGATAAATTCGTTAAAATATATATCATTTTTGATTTTATCCCTTAGCATAATTTCTCTTCCACCTTTTATATGTGGTAACAACTACTACGTTAAAACTTACGAGTTTGTACGAGTTCGTTAGTTTCATATACATTCGTTTATATTCAGCCCCCAATAAAATGTCATCTCGCCTAAGCTCGTACTTCGTTTTCTATTCTATCATTGCACACAGTACTCCATAATGGTACAACCATCATGGAGTTTATTCTTCAAAATAGCCATTTCTTTTTCTACCCACTTCTCATATATGCTTATACATGTTTACGTTAAACCACTACAAGCTTTTCTCATATATGGTATTGCACTCAATTTTTTGTATCTTCAAGATTTTTAAGATACTTTTCTAAGTATTTTTTTCCTGAATTACTTTTAGGCATAAGACCAAGATGTTCATATTCCCAAATAATCATTCTCTCGTGGGAATTTTCACCCGAAAAGTCATCATAATTAAAGTCAATATTAAACTTTCCTGTATTATCAAAAATCATAGTGAAATTTGTCCAAGCTTCTTGATCATTATCAATAAACTCTTTCTTCATTCTCTTAATACACTCTAACAAACGATGCAACTTCTTAAAATATTCTTCTTCTGGGACATTAAAGAGTTCAAAAATACTATGACTGTAAATAGGAGTACTATTCTCTTCAGGGTAGTAATAAAAATATGACTCTTGAGCACCTTCCCCAACTTCACCATACAGGTAAACCTTAAACCACTTCTCTGGAATTGTATCAATTATAACCTCTGCTATTTCATTGTATAACTTGCTTAATTTTTCATCATTCATCTAATTTTCCTCCTGGTACATTATCAAAATTCCTCAATCTCCATCTATCTTCATCACCAATTTTATATCTAATAACAAAACTGTCTGGACGTTTTGAATTCCCGCTATAATTCGGCGTTATTTTCACCCTAACTTTATCACCATCATTAAGAGCATTAGCCCATTGATTCTCTAGTTTTTTCCATTCTCTTCTGTTTAAGTTACTATTCATTGGAACTAAATTATCCATATTACCAAAGCCTTTAAATATAGTTGCAATTAAATGTCCGCCGTCATCATCATCCAAACGATCATTCCCACCTACCACTCTCTGAGCGTAGTTATTCCGCTTACCATCACCTAGTTGAAGGCTACCCTCGCAACTTGCAACACGCCCTTGACTATCTGTTGTATATGTATATTCTTCTTTACTTGTATACTCAACATTTGGCTTTAATATCTTTTTACGTTTTTCCCTAGCATATTGTTCTCCATAGTTTACTTTTACAAGCCCTTAACCCCACCACTCTCCAAATTCGAGATCCTACTCTGAATACTCGCCTTCGAGGCATCATGGGCTTCTTGGAATTTTCCGCCATAGTTCGTTCCAGTTCTAGCGACACTTCCATCTGGCAGTATTTCTATACCTTTAAAGATTGGGGATACGGAGTCCGCACCTTTTGCTAATGTATTTTCAATTATATAATACTAGTAATTTCTGTTAACCTTAATTCATAAAAATAATTTTTAAACATTTATAACATGCCTATCTATAAAAAAAGCACTTGTTGCCTTTCGTAGACAATCAAGTGCTTTAAATTCATATGTTTTATAAGTAACATTAATCCGTCACTATTCTTTTTTCAATAGTCCAACTCAAGTTAGTTGATTTGGATATTTTACATATTTACTCGCTAATAATGCATTCCTTAATTTAACAGGGAATATTTTAAGATCTATTTTGCTCTTCATATTCTTTCATCTCTTCGAATTTTCTTCGCTCATTTTCATTACTCGGTTTCTTCCCTAAATATTTATATTCAAAATAATCCACTCGGTCATTCGGTCCAAAAGTAGATTGATTCCATTTAGTATACCCATAATGAATTTTTAATTTCCCCTCAGATGTCACAATCATGTCAAAAGAATACCAAGGTTCCTGATTATTTTTTATAAATATTTCCTGTAACTCTACGCTTAAATGAAATAATTCATCATATTTTTTATCATATTCTTTTTCACTCACATTAAATACATCTGGTATATCATGGGAATATATATATTCATCCAATCTATCTGGGGTATTGAAAAAGAATAATACCCCACCCTCTTGGTTATGAATCTCTGCATTAAAACAAAAGATATCCCATTCTACGGGAATTGTATCATTTATTTTTTGAGCTATATTTTGATAGATTTTATTTAATTCTAATTCGAACACTTTTACATCACCCTCCTGTTTTATTTAATATTTCACGTATTACCTTACGTTGACCTTCAATTTGATATTTTATTTTAAATAAGTTCGGTCTTAGCGATGAACCTAAGTATACTGGTTCAATTTTTACTGTTACTTTTTTAGGAGGCTTTCCACCTAACGCATTAGCCCACTCTTGCTCCATATTATACCACTCTCCACCAGAGCGATTAATTTGTCTATTTTGAGCAATCAAATTATCTATATCTCCAGAACCATGGAATTGAGTTCCTATCAAGTGGCCACCATCATCAGGTAACCTATCTTCACGGCCTGCTGCCACTTGCATTCCTTTGTTTCGTTTTCCTTTTTGAAGTATTAATTCTCCTGCCTCAACATCTACTATTCTACCAAGCTCATCTGTTGTATATTTATAACCATCCTCGGTAACATAACGCACGTTTGGTGCCAGTTCTTTTCTTCCATTTTTCCCTTTAATAATGTGCTTCCCAAGATCTTTCTCTTTTATTTCAGTTATCTTAGGAGCTTCACCCGTACCCTTAACCCCACCACTCTCCAAATTCGAGATCTTACTCTGAATACTCGCCTTTGAGGCATCATGGGCTTCTTGGAATTTTCCGCTATAGTTCGTTCCAGATCTAACGACACTTCCATCTGGCAGTATTTCTACACCTTTAGCGAATGGGGTTACGGAGTCCATGTGCAGTGATAATCAAGTTGTTTAATTTTGTGTCTAGAAATGCAATAACCTTCTGCCTGTTAATTTGGTACGAGGTTATTAAAGTTGTTTAAAAATAAGTTTTATTTGTTGCACTTTTTCATTTAAGTGAATAATAAAAGTGTTTAATTTCTGGATAGCTAATAATTAATAATCACCCCTTTAATATTCAATCCCAAACATTAAAAATTACTTCACCGATATTTTCTGGTCGCCAATATTTAGCATCTTTTAATTCTTCTTCTGTTAAGTTGTGTTCCCTAGGTATAAAAGGCTTTTCTAAATAAGCTTTCGACAAAACTTGATAGTACGCTTCAAATTCACTTTCTAATATGGGCATATCAATAAAACTAAAAATAATTTTTCCTTCTACATTTTTATCCGCAAAAGCTAAGAAAGGATAAAACTCATGCAATAAAATAATAAATTCCTTATCGTCTATTATCACTATCACTTCAAAAAAATTTTTGGGATAGTGTGGTTGTATCCATTCTACTATTTTGAATTTACATGTCCTCAATACATCATAAAATATTCTCTTTGTTTCATTTTCATTATGGGAATTTAAATGTATTGCTTTCAAACCTGTAATATGTGGCGGTATTTTCACTCCCAAAACCTCATTCCCTTTTATTAACTAACCACAGATATCGAAACATTATTCCTTTTATTATACGAGAAACTCAAAAGATGATATTAAATTTCAATTCTGTACGATTTTTCAAACAACTTTATTATTCGTGGTCAGTCCACACCTTTGGCTAATATATTTTCAATTATATAATAATAGTAATTTTCATTAGCCTGAATTCATAAAAAATAATTTCTAAAAATTTATAGCATGTCTATCTATTAAAAAAGCACTCGTTCCTTTAGTTGACAATCAAGTGCTTTAAGTTCATATGTTTTTAAGTAGCATAGATTTGTAAGATTTATAAGATCTGTAAGTTTTGTAGCAACAGTACGACACCTTTTACATGCCATGACAACTACTAAGTTAAAATTGACGAGTTTGTACGGGTTCTTAGTTTAATATACTTTCCATGTGATTATATTCATCACTCAGTAAAATGTCATCTCGCCTAAGCTCGTACTTTGTTTTTTCGACGTACAATGAATTAGAGAAACTATTCAAAGTTGCATAAACTCTACCTACTAAATTAGGATTTTTTTGTTTATATAAAAACTTTGCAACAGAACCTTTAAACTAAACTTCAAATCCAATTACTATCCATTCATCAACTATGTCCCAAAAATTCATATTATATCTAGGCTCTTTATTCGTCCACCATAAAGTCGCATTATCATTCTTAGAATTCTTATAATCTACTGCAACATAACCACCCATACCACTTTTAAAGAAACCAAAAGTAGTTTGTAAATCAATTTGTAAAGGTTCTTCTAACTCCTCAATAATACCCCATTCATCATCAAAAAAAGTTACATTTTCTAAAGGAACTAAACCCATAGATTGACTCGCATAAAAATAGAAACCATTATGAACAGTTCGATAAAAATTTCGTATTGTTGAAGGAATCTTATCCCAAGATTTTTCTAATTCTTCATTATTAAACTCATCTTTTGGATTTCCCCCTTCATAATATAGAATTTCCCCATTATCTGTTTTAATAGTGTATAAAATTGAATATCTACCATTTGTGTTCATAAGCTCTACTTCTTCAAGGTGCCTAGACAAATAAGAAATAGTGTTTCTTAATTCCACTCCTACTTGCTCTTTCCATATCGATAAAATACTCTCAACTCTCTTGTCTACGTTTTCTTCTTGAAACAATTCATACCATGAATTTGGTATTTTCCCACTATCAAGTTTATTAATCTCATGGCATGATATAAGTTGTGCATTTCTTTTATATTTTCTTAAAAAACCAAGTTTTTGTTCCATAATTCTAGCTCCTTTATTTATCTATATCCTTTTTATTTCCTTCAACAAAATCATCAATTTGTTTTTGTAATTTCATTTCTAATTCTTTTTCCTTCTTTATCATTTCTTCTCTAAACTTAGGATCAACTTCAATTTTTTCTTTCTTATAAATTGTCCAATCAGAATAAGATTTAGACCCCTTAGATTTATTGGCTGCTTCACTTAATCCTAGAAAATTCTCTTCATTGTTTAAAACCTTAAGTTATTGTTCTTTCGTTAATTTATCGAAATTTTCCATCTTTGCTATATTTTTCATTGATACGATATGATCAGCTTGAAGTCTATCTGTAATATACTTACCAGGTAAAGCAGGGTCAGGCGTTCCTATTTTATCCTCAATGCCCTCATTAACTTTTTCCCGTAGCTTTGCAGTAGGCGTTCCATCTCTTAATTCATCATATAATTCCTTTGAGATTCTTCTTTCCCCGCATCGAGGCGGTGTTCCAATATCACCCGTGCCCTTAGTTAAAACAAAAAGCGATAACTGGATTTTCAATTATCGCTTACTAAATCAAACCATTTAGTTCACTATAAAGTAACAATTTTTTTATTAGCTATAATAGTTTTAAGGTTGGTGTAATTTCTGATCATATTATTACCTTATGCACTAACGGCTTCATTATTATACTTTCATAGTATCTTTTAATATCTTACTATTCCTTACTTACAAGTATTCTCTCGATTAAAGTCAAATGCTGCTTCAACGCCATTTTTCATTAATTTTTGTAATAATACATCAAGTCCATCTGTGTAATAACAATGGATTTCTTCTTTATATAATGGTAATAATGTATGGAAGTATACTGGCCAGTCACCCTCTATTCTTTTACCATCTTCACGAAATTCCATTTTGAATGCACCTGAACATTGTGGAAGCGGTGGTACCACCATAACACCGGAAAATTTTGTTTCTTCACTATATGGATGAATTGGCGCATTTAGATCTTGTTCTGCTCCACCTAACTGGGCTACATACGAATTTTTTAAATATTCCTTTGATTGATTTGGAAATACAAGCCACTGCCCCAACCAATATCCATGTCGCATTACATCTTGTCCAAAGTCCTGTAAAAGGCGTAAAGGCCAAGCATATTTCGAACTCGCCAAAGCGGCTACTGATACATCCCAATCCTTAGGTAGATGCATGACAAGCTCTGCATAACCACTATCTACACTCGATGGAGCTGGCATACGGAAATAGCTATTTCGATACGTTACTACTGTATGAAAATCAACCATTTTATTTGGTCCAACATCATATAATTCTACATCGGTGATCATTTTTGTATTGGCTTCTATATGATTCGTAATCATTCCATAATGTAGCTGAATATGTGACTTAAAATCTTCTATTGACGTTGGGCGTATCATTGGATTATTTTCTATTTTTTGTTCATCATTTTTCTCATCAGATTCCCATACTAATTCAAATTCAAACCCTTTTAGTTCACTTTTTGCAACTCTCTCTTTAAATTCGTTTGATACGAAAGTTTGTACAGATACAATCGGAAAATCTCCATATTTATGCTTTGTATTCAATGTACAAAAAATATGCTCCCCCCTAATTTCCTCTGTAATAAATGCAAATTTATCAAATCCACCAAAATCATCAGGGTCCGCATTCTCATAATCAATACAATCTAATACATTTAATACATTTATTGCATAACATTCGTATCGTTCATGAACAAGTGGAAGAATTTCAACTTTCCTTTTAATTAAATCAAATACTACTTCTATCGCTTTTTTTGTAAAAACAAGTGGTATTTCACTTAATAAATCTGATGGTTCCCCCTCATTTAAAAGTTTCATTTGCAGTGGATCCCATTTATCAATTACTGAATGACCTTGAAAAGCATTATCAAAGATTTCTTGTCCTTCCTCATTCTCACACTCTAATTGATCAAAATTAGAATTGCTAATAATTTTCCATATTTTCATTAAACTACTCCTCTTAATCTTTATATAGGAATTCTATTTTCCCCGTTAATAAATTATTTCTAGTATTCTCTATAAACTTCAATATCTCTTCACGCTTAAGCTGTTTTGTATATCTGTTAAAAAACCAGTACAACGTAATATTATTGTATGAAATAGTTTCTGCAACTCTATTACAAAACCAACGTTTACCCTATTCATATCTAAAACATTGAAAATACCTTTCCAAAGCATTTATTTCATCTAAGGAATTTTCAACAGAATATATTTTACCCTTACTAGCTCTATCTATGAAAAGGCAACAACCTGCTTTTTCAACAATTTATAAAATATATATTTGTATTTTTCAACCCAAAAGATATAATTCTTTTAGAGTTTCCATAAAATCAGAATCCGTCTTTACTCCAATCATATTAATCAAATCATAAAATTGGCTTATTTTAAAAGAAAAATTATATAGAACAACTGCGGCACTATTTAACTTTCTAGATTTATCTATATAAATCTTAGAGTCACCTTTTCCTAAAAATAATACATTATATCTATCATTTGTGCTTTTTTCTAAAATTATTCTGTCTGGCTTAAGTGCATAAAAAGAATAATACTGTTCATCTAAAAAAGTTTTGAATATCTTTTGAATAATACTTAATGATGTTGCATTTTTAATCTCATTTTGAATATTTTCATCATATTTTCTTACTTCTAACTTACTTTTCGAAAAAATATATAAAGCCACTGCTGATTTATATTTATCTGAAAATACATCTACTTTGTATTCTTTTCCTCTAACAACTTCAAAAAGCTCATACTGATTATTTACTTCATTGAAAGTTAACTTAACTATAGCTTCAGGATAATCTTCTCCACTTACCGGTGCAACATAAATAATATCTTTTTCCCCTTTAATCACTTTAAATTCAGTTTCAATTAAATTGTATATACCAATTAAGTCCATATTTTACACTCCATTATGGGTTTATTAATTTTAATCTCTGCCCATTCTTCTACGATGTTATCCATCGTTTCTATTAATTGAATTCAAATTGTTTATATAGCCTGAAAAATCACTCAATAAAATTATAACATGTCTATCTATTAAAAAAGCACTCGTTGCCTTTAGTCGACAATCAAGTGCTCTAAATTCAAATAATATTTTCTAAGAGTTTAATTTATTGATTATATAAGACATACACGGAACCAATAGCAATTTTCCAACAATATTATTTTGAATTAATAATTGTATTAAACGGTGCTTAATTCAAATACCCTCTATTTTAAGCCCTAAAATCAGTTAATCAGTACTAGATATTTTCAATATATCCCCTAATTCGCCTAACAGTTCTATGTTTTTTAAAGCCAACTCAACAGGTATGTCTTTCATTAACACGAATGGTAATTGTTTTGATCCTTTTAATAAGTCAAACAATCCCTTTTTGATGATAAATACCTCTTGTATTTTCTTTAAATCCATAGCCCCTCCTACTGGTGGACTTACCAATATAAGATTACACAGTTTTTCCTTAAACACTTCCTGTTCTTCGTCCACACAGTCAATATCTATCGCTCCGTCATTTATCCACTGTATAAAATTCTCACTTACTGTGGTTGCATAATTCGGATCCATAATCCCCGAATCAACTTGTACTAACGCTGTTGCGTTTTCATTTGCAGTCATTAACAGTATTTTGCCTCCACCATTACTTCCTACAGCAACATAACCCTTTGCATATTCATGGACTTCATATGTTTTATTCATTTCATCTATTATATCCACTCCAAATATAACGACTCCATTATCGGACACAAAACCATTTGTATGCTTTAGTAATTGTTTATAAGCATTAGGGAGTATTAATCCTATTTCCTCTTCAATTTTTTTAATTTCATTTTCATCAACTGGAGAATATAATTCATAAGTCGACAATTTTTGAACATTTATCATTTAAATCCTCCTAATCCATCAAAATATCTATATGCTTCTCGCATTACTTTTTTTGCTACTTTTAAATCTACACCCGCTTCAATCATTTCTTTATAGCTAATATTAAATTCGTATATTATATCCGTACTAAAACCTTCATTCCTTCTTCTAGCTCTTTGAAGGGCGGATATTATAGTATGTGGTTCACCAGAGGTAGATTTGAGTAATATTGATAGTGCTTGTCGACTGCTATAATTATTACCGCTTGTTTTAGCCCATATCTTAGCCCATTCATCTTGTATTGCATGATGCGCTTGTACCAATCCATCATTTTTGGTATTCCGAAAACCTAGAGCACGATTCTTATTTGGACTCATTTTTTTATACAAGTCAACATCTTCAACAATATAACCTCCATTTTTAAGTTGACTCCTAGTGGACCTTTGCGGAAATGCAATACCAGCCCTTTCATTAATTAGCATGGAGCTGTTCAGAAGTTAATTCGCCATATTTCCCTCTTAAATATTCTAATCTGGATTCTCCCGTACCCTTAACCCCTCCACTACCCTTAGCAAGTTGATAAGCGTCATCCTTAGCTGCCGTACTTGCCTTTGAAAACTTTCCAGCTACTTCTCCAACAGTTGAAGATTCTATATAAGGAAGCTTCATTCCTATTCCAGTATCCACCATCCTAACTGCTACTGGAATAGGAGTATTTTTCATAGCATCTAGTGTATTCTTTAAAGTCTTATTTTCCTTAAGCGATTGTACCACATTATTTCTACGCTAAAACGCAAAAAAGCACTCGTTGCCTTTAATTGACAATCAAGTGCTTTAAGTTCATCTGTTTTATAAGTAACATTAATCCGTCACTATTCTTTTTTCAATAGCCTAACTAAAGTTAGTTGATTTGGATATTTTACATATTTACTCGCTAATAATGCATTCCTTAATTTAACAGAGAATATTTTAAGATTTATTTTGCTCTTCATATTCTTTCATCTCTTCGAATTTTCTTCGCTCATTTTCATTACTCGGTTTCTTCCCTAAATATTTATATTCAAAATAATCCACTCGGTCATTCGGTCCAAAAGTAGATTGATACCATTTAGTATACCCATAATAAATTTTTAATTTCCCCTCAGATGTCACAATCACGTCAAAAGGTTTATAGACTTTGTATCAAAATTTTAAAAACCTTTTATTCAAAACCGATAACAATCCATTCATCTACAAAATTCCAAAAGTGAACATTATATTTAGGCTGGCTCTTAGCTGACCAAAAAGTAGCATTGTCATTCTTACAATTTTCATAATCTATAGCTATGTAGCTCCCCATACCATTACTAAAGAATCCAAAAGATGTTTTTAAATTAATCCTTATAGGTTCTTCCAATTCATCTATAATCCCCCACTCTAAGTCATCATCCCCAAAGTAAGTTATAGCTTCTAATGGCATCAATCCCATTGATTCACTTATGTAATCATAAAATCCATTATGAACATTTTCATAAAAGTCCCTAATAGATTCAGGAATTTCTCTCCATGAAGATTCTAATTCCTCATTATTAAAACTATCTTTAGGGTTTCTTCCTTCATAATATAAATCTTCTCCACCTTGATTTTTTATTGTATACAAGATTGAATAGGTGTCCTCACTTACCATCAGTTCAATATCCTCAAGGTATTCTGATAAGTAAGCAATAGTATTAGATAAATTATTATCTACATATTTTTTCCATATACTTAAAATTTTCTTGATTCTCTTTTCTCTATCATGTTCACTAAATACTTCCACCCATAAAGCAGGAATTAAAGGTGAATTTATATTCTTAAATTCATTTGCATTAATCAATTGAATATCTTCATTATACTCTCTTAATATATCTAACTTAGAACTCATTTTTTCCCATCCTTTTTAATATTATTTTATATTATTCTTTGTTAAAATCATCAATTTGTTTTTGCAATATTCTTTCAATCTGTCTTTCTCTTGTAATCATCTTGCTCCTAAAATCAGGACTAACTTCTATTTCATCTGGTGTTCCCTTTTTATAATGTGTCTTAATTCGTTCATTAATTTGTCCAGGTGTTAACTTACCAAATTTATCATGCAGTTTATCCAAGCGATTTGCATATTTTCCTCTTTGAAGCTTTTCACCTTCACCCGTACCCTTAACCCCACCACTCTCCAAATTCGAGATCCTACTCTGAATACTCGCCTTTGAGGCATCATGGGCTTCTTGGAATTTCCCGCTATAGTTCGTTCCAGATCTAACGACACTTCCATCTGGCATTATTTCTACACCTTTAAAGATTGGGGATACGGAGTCCGCACCTTTTGCTAATGTATTTTCAATTATATAATACTAGGAATTTATGTTAGCCTTAATTCATAAAAAATTACTTTTTATAAATTTAACCCAAGTTTCTCGTTACCACATTTCTATATTATAACATTAACTCAATCGTATCTTTTAAAGCTTCATTTACATTAATAGCCTTTTAAATAAAAAAACTGAAAGAGGATTAATCCACCTTCCAGTTTCTTCTTTCATTATTCTATCGGCCCCATAAATTGAGTAATTAAATAAACATGCTCGATAAGTTTGACTTTTTGTAAGTTTTCTACTTTTTCTGGTCCACCTAGTGCAAGTAAAGGTGTGTAACCAAAACATTCATCTATTTCAAGCTTTCCGTATTTATTTAATGCCTGCTGATAATGCTTCCAATCCAATCCTTTCTCTAAAAAATAATCATCTTTCGTATTTTTAAAGAAAAACTTGAATTTTCCAGCTACTACATCTACCGTACCTTTTCGATACTTAAGTAATAATAAATAGTTATTTTCCCACACAAGAATATCTCCCATACCTGTTGTAAAAATTGGGATAGCTTCTTCATAACGGATATAACTTTCCTTTAATATATCTAAATATTTTTCTGGGTTTATTGCTCTTAAGTATCCATTTAACATACTCCCAAACCCATAGCATTTCCATAAATCTATTATTTGATCTGGAACTTTCCCTGTATACTTTTCAATAACCTCTGTTGATGGTTTTTCGAAAGATATAAAATCATTTATATTTTCCATAGTATCCCCCTACTCCGATTTCAATCTAACATTAAGATATGTCAAATTTTTTTCTTCCTCTGATAAGGTGTCAGCAACTCGTCTAATTTCCTTATCCACATTACCAATCCTGCTTTTCCACTGCGAACCTATTGATGAATTAATTCTAGAATCACCCATGCCAGTTATTTTTAATGGATTTCCACCCGCAATTTGATCTGGGTCATGTAATGTAGCTTTATCCTTTATCCACTTTAAAGCTTGCTCTTCTGCTTCCCTAAATGAAAAACCTTCTTCCATAAATTCATCAATTTTATCTTGCACAGCTTGTTTTCGTGTTAATCTTTGAGCTGAATTTGCTTGTTTTGATCTCCCATATTTTAAAAATTAGTTCCGATTCTAAATAAACTCATAAACTGTCAATTTTCCCAGTCCATCTTCTTGGTTTTTTAATTGTCATATAAACTCATCTTCATTATGTTTCCGATTACGTTTAGATTTGATTCCAATTTCGTCAGTACGCGAGCTATTATTACCCACTCCGCTAGTTTTATTACTTCCTTCTAATTTACTATGCCCATGAGCAAGTTGATAAACGTCATCCTTAGTTACCGTACTTGCCTTTGAAAACTTTCCAGTTACTTCTCCAACAGTTGAAGGAAGCTTCACTCCTATTCCAGTATCCACCATCCTAACCGCTACTGGAATAGGAGTATTTTTCATAGCATCTAGTGCATTCTTTAAAGTCTTATTTTCCCTAGGCGATTGTACCACATTATTTCTACTCTAAAACACAAAAAAGCACTTGTTGCCTCAAATAGACAATCAAGTGCTTTAAGTTCATATGTTTTTAAGTAGCATAAATTTGTAAGATTTATAAGATCTGTAAGTTTTGTATTAACAGTACGACACCTTTTACATGCCATGACAACTACTACGTTAAAACTTACGAGTTTTTACGAGTTCGTTAGTTTAATGTACATTCCATGTGTTTATATTCATCGCCATGTAAAATGTCATCTCGCCTAAGCTCGTACTTCGTTTTCTATTCTATCATTGCACACAGTACTCCATGATGGTATTACCTTCATGGAGTCTCTATTTTCAAATATATCATTTTTCTTTTTTCTAATTCAATACTTTAATTATCTTTAGTTCGCTTGCCTTATGTGTTAGTGATATATAACACCTTTCTTATAGATAGCTTTGGCACTATAGAGTGCTCCTAAAAACATTATCTTTCCTCTCTACACAAATGAATATAATGACCAAATTCAGGAAATACATCCCAGTTTCTTTCAAGGGTATCGCTAATCTCACGCTCCTCGACTAAGCCGGTCTTTAAATCCCTTCTTTCCATTGCTATATAGCCATTTTCTCGGAATCCCAAAATCAAGCTACTTACTTCTGTATCAGTTTCATCATCATATTCCCAATACGTAGCTGTTCTTAAAAATATCTTACTGTCACTCACAACTTCAAAATCATAATTTAAATACTTACGAATCAAGTCATCATAAAATCCCACCGAAACCCATTCATTTGTAACATTTACAATATACTTAAGGTTTTCATCTTCAGTTAATACCGCCGTATATGGTTCATGTTTTTGATGGTATGTGTATGCATCACGGTCATCTAAAATATTCCAAGGCTTCTTTTTAATATCCGACCATTCGTCACAATAATAAATTTTCATAGTCAATTATACACCTTCCCTTTAATATCCCTAATAATAATCCTATTTTTTGTTGCTTCATCAAGAATCGTTTGCGGAATTGGTTTATTTTGAACTGGTACTTCTAATATTAACTCACCTTTAAGCCGCCCCCCTTTGAGAGCGTTAGGATTAAAAGGACCATTTGATATTTTAGAACCTGAAGGATATTTTTTTGTAATTTCATTTAAATAACTCTTAGCTGTCTTTTCTTGCACTTCACTAAGTTGAGTGAATTTTCTAGATACTATTTCCTTATTGTGCGCATATGAGTCAACTACGTATTTTTTACCCCCTACTTCTTTTGCTTCCAACTCTACCTCATTATAAGGGTAACGAGGACGATTTTCCTTATTAAAATTATTCCCTGCTTCCCATCGCTCTTTAAGCCAATCCGGTACACTTTTCTTTTTAGGTGTAGCTTCACCCGTACCCTTAACCCCACCACTCTCCAAATTCGAGATCCTACTCTGAATACTCGCCTTTGAGGCATCATGGGCTTCTTGGAATTTCCCGCTATAGTTCGTTCCAGATCTAACGACACTTCCATCTGGCATTATTTCTACACCTTTAGTGAATGGGGTTACAGAGTCCACACCTTTTGCTAATGTATTTTCAATTATATAATACTAGTAATTTCTGTTAACCTTAATTCATAAAAATAATTTTTAAACATTTATAACATGCCTATCTAATAAAAAAGCGCTTGTTGTCTTTCGTAGACAATCAAGCGCTTTAAGTTCATTTGTTTTTAAGCAGCATAAATTTATAAGTTTTGTAGTAACAATATGACACTTTTTATACTTCATAACAAATACTATCTTAAAACTTACGAGTTTGTACGAGTTCTTTAGTTTCATATACATTCCATGTGTTTATATTTATCGCCCGGTAAAATGTCATCTCGCCTAAGCACGTACTTTATTTTCTATTCTATCATTGCACGTAATACTAATTTTTTATCCATATCTAAATTCTTCTTTATCACCTATTCAACGTAATACATCGGTGAACTTCTATAATAAAATTAAACTATTTAATCAGTAAAACAAATTTCCATATAAAGTTTACATAATAGTAATACCTCTTAAACTTCCAATTCTACTTTTAAATTATTTATCAACTCAGCAAGTGAATTAGCAAGAAATTCGTTTTCTTCCGTTTCAAAATTCTCTATCAATATCTGTCCTGTTTTATTGTCAAAGATAATAGCCATATCTTCTGGAGAGACAAATCCTATTTGTATATATCTAAATTCTCTTCCATTGTTCTCTTCATATTGTTTCATTACTTCAAAAAATTCTAATATAGATTTACATGGTTCTATGGGTTCAAGATTAACTAATCTTGAACCGTAAAAGCCTTGTAAGCTTAAGAACCAATACGAATTAAAGTATTCTTTCATTGCATGGTGAATATTCATACCCAGCTTTTTTTCAATTTCTGTAAAATCATCTAAATCAACTTTTTCAATAGGTTTCCAATATACATATTCTTCTTCATCTGGATTACTTAAATACAATCGGGGATCAATCTCTTCATCCCACGGTGCTTTAGGATATGTACCATATTTTGTATCCCATACATTTATGAGTTCTTTAAAATAATGTTCTAATGCTTTTTTTATGTCCATGTTATACCTCCAAAAAGATTACTTAATAAATACTTGAAGACGTTCAGCGTTTTCTTGATCTTTTCCCCATATACCTATTTGTTTCTCTATATTATGGATTCCTCCACTCCCTGGATGCAACGGTTGTGGAATAGCCATTGCTTGTCCCCCACCACCAATATGATGATGTACTAAAGGTTTTCCTTTTAATCCCACAATATCATATTGAGGGAAATGTCTCCTAAAGACCGCATCATTTACAATAGCCCATCCATTATTAAGATTTTTGATGTTAGCATCGCTAAAATACTCAGGATGTAATTCATATAGTTCATTAAAATAATACTTGTTATCTCTTAGCCATCCTTCTGAATTTGTACTTTGCTTCCCCTTACCTATATAAGGCATATCCACAACAAGTTTTTCATCTGCTACTATTTTAGTAACAAATGTTCCTTTTCTAGTAATTATTTCATACTCTTTATTTAAAACGGTGTCGTCAATATCACGGTATACTCTCACTGGATGGTTTGTATTACCCGTACCCTTAGCAAGTTGATAAGCGTCATCCTTAGCTGCCGTACTTGCCTTTGAAAACTTTCCAGCTACTTCTCCAACAGTTGAAGATTCTATATAAGGAAGCTTCATTCCTATTCCAGTATCCACCGTCCTAACTGCTACTGGAATAGGAGTATTTTTCATAGCATCTAGTGCATTCTTTAAAGTCTTATTTTCCCTAGGCGATTGTACCACATTATTTCTACACTAAAACAAAAAAAGCACTTGTTGCCTGTAATCGACAATCAAGTACTTTAAGTTAATATATTTTTAAGTATCGCTAATTTTGTAAGTTTTGTAGTACAGTTTGACACCTTATATATATCGTGGCAACTACTACGTTAAAACTTACGAGTTTGTACGAGTTCGTTAGTTTTATGTCCATCTCATGTGTTTATATTCACCACCATGTAAAATGTCATATCGCCTAAGCTCGTACTTCGTTTTCTATTCTATCATTGCACACAATACTCCATGATGGTACAACCATCATGAAGTATTTACTTTTTAACAGCTTATTCTTATTCTTATTCTTATTCTTATTCTTATTCTTTTTCGTTTACTTGTCTTATATGAATTCTTTAATTTCTAACCCTAATTGTCTATACCTTTCAATACTAATTAACCCTCAAATTATAGATTTCCTGCTAACATTAAAAGGATCTACGTTATTTTCCTCTAACAAATCTTCAAATTTTTCTGTTCCGTATTTTACAAAACATTCATATTCCGACTGGGAAATAAAGAATGCTAACAAAATTTTACCATCTTGATCTTCACTTCCAGTACGTACATCACCATATTCTTCTGGAAAAGCGAATGGTTCAGTAAAGTAAACTGCACTTTTATTATATTTTTGAACAAATGATTTATCAATACTTTCAATACCACTAATTGCTGTTCCTCGTCCTATTTCTATTCCATTACCTATACAATAAAATAAAGCACTTGCAAGGATATACCCTGTACTATTAAATGCCCCATCAACTACCATTGAAATTTCAACATTATCCCCTACTATTTCTTCATATTTACTGAGTCCAAGTGTATTAAAAACTAAACATTCTTCAAATACATTTTCATATTTTAAAATTTGCATACTCGGAAGCTCTTCATTATTTTTAAAAACCTCTCGGTCTATTGGATCACCTAAATATTTACTATAATGGTCATAATAAAGCTCTCCGTAATTTATCATTCTTTTATCTCCCCTTTATATGTTCCTTCTATTCCTTCAAATTTATGACTTATATTACATTCATGACATTGAACCCTTAGTCGAGCATTATATTCATCCAATACTTCTTTTCGTGTTGGTTTTACTTCACCTGTTTTCATACTTACAACTCTTTCTGCCCAAGTATCTGGATAATGATCTAAGTCATATCCAATTCTTTTTACTGGTCCATTTTTAGTATTAATGGTAATACTATCTGGAATATCTTTTCCGCACGTGGGACAAATCATTTTTCCTGATGCATTTTTTGGTGCTTCACTTTCTGCTTTAACACGAGTACCTTTTCTAAAACTACTTCTCTTATACAAACTATCAGTTTTTTTAACTTTTGTACTACCTTCACCCGTACCCTATGTTGTAATCTTAAACTCTCACAATAAAAAAGCAAACCATGTAAAACCTTATTAAACTACTTCTTTTTCTTCCACTACCGGCAATTCATAAGCTGTTTTATATTTCATCATGCCATATACAATGTTTACAAGCCTTCTCATAATACATACCAATGCTTGTCCTTTTGTTTTTCCCTCTTTAAGTTTCTTTTGATAATATGCATGAAACACTGGGTTTCTGGGTAACTTACTTCCTTTTGCTACTTGCACTTGCTGTACAGCTAAATTATAAAATAAAGCATGTAGCGCCCTGTCTCCTTGTTTGCTTTTGTGTGTCTTACCTTTCCCACCAGAACCAAAGTAAACAGGCGCAATCCCCGCGAATCGTGCTAATTTGTTGGCATTTGGAAATCGCCTTACATCCCCAATTTCTGCAATTAATGCTGATGCCGTCACAAGTTCTATTCCCGGCATCGTCTCTAATTGATAATCTAGTAGATTTAATAACCGTTTTAATTCTCTTTCGATGTATTTCATTTCCCTCTTTTTAAACTCAATATCCCGTACAATACTTCTTACTAAAAAATCTCGCGTTTCTTGATACTCTTTCATTGTTTGTCCATCTTCTTTTACAAGTTTTAATATGTCGCTTGCTTTCTTTACTGAACATGTATTGTTGCTAACATCTAATAAAAAAGCTGTTAATTGCTTTATATTTACCCCCTCTAAACAAGAGGGTGACGGATATTGCTGCCAAAATGCTAATGCTGTTTTTCCATCTAACTCTGAGAAAAACTTTTTATAGCTTGGATAATGATGGTTTAATTGAATATGTAGTTGGTTCTTTAATGCACTTTGTGCTTTTACTAATGCATTCCTTCTTGAATCTAGTTGTTGTATCGACCAAAATAAATCGTTTGGCTTTGCATCTGGCAGTTGATTAAATTTGTTTATCAGTATGCGTGCTACACATTCCGCATCCCAACTATCATTTTTTTGTATCATCACTTGGCTCTTTCGCTCTAAAAATGATAAAGCTGGATTTACTTCTTTCACAACTCGTTCATGGTCTACTAAATATTTCGCTAACGCTCTTCCATAACCACCAACATCTTCTAAACCAAATACAACAGTTATCCCATCACACACATATGTCTCTACTTCTAATAAGAACTTCGAAAATGCAGATGGTTTATTCTCAAATTGTATTTCTCCTAGTTTCTCTTGCCAACAATTAATCATAACAGCCGTATGCTGCTCTTTATGTAAATCTACTCCTACATACAAATAGTTCTGCCTATGATGCATAACTCATCCCTCTATTCAATGATTTAGTCATATATAAAAATGTCGGCAACCTTAGTTCGAGCGTTCATCTTCCGATGCGCATAGGTACGCAAGCCTAGCCATTTTCATCACTCTAGTAGTATGTATAGTAAAATGAGCTAATTTTTTAAGTGAGTTTATAAAATAATTGCTGAATGTTTCCCATTTGTCTGTATTTGACCATATGTGTATATCCCTCGATAAAAGCTCTCCCGGTCTAACATGCGTTTCACTTGTACTTTCGTAAACCGTTTCCCTTTCTCTGTACGATAGCCTTCTGCATTCAGTCGTTCTGCCAATTGAGTCAGCGACCACTGCCTAAAAAAGTGTCGTAACTCAAATAGTCTACGTACAACCACTGCTTTTTCTGCATCTACTTCTAACACTTTTTGTCCTTTCTTGACTGTGTACCCAAACATCACACCGCCACCCGCATATCCACCTTGTTCCGCTTTCTTCTTTCTGCCTCTACTCAGCTTCAATGCAATCTCGAGACGTTGATATTGATCTAGTAGTTCTAACATGCCATTTACTAAAAAATCATTTGGGTCATGCGTGTATATACTATAATTGGGTTGTTCAATCGCTTTCACATCAACCTTATGTTTCTTTAGCTCTCGTTGTATTAATACTTTTGCCATATCAGAGCGCCATAACCGAGATGTATTTAATACAATCACGCGCCTCACTTGTTGATATGCCATATCTGACAATAGTTCTTGTAAGCCTTCACGTTCAACTGTTAATCCATTTTCATCAACAGTTGCGCCACTTAGTCCTCTATCTTCATATACATGAAGCAATTGTAAGTTATTTTCCATACAATAACGTTCGATTTCTTCTACTTGATACGTTAAGCTATAACCTTCACGCACTTGTCCTTCTGTTGAAACTCGTACATAACCAACTACTTTCTCTTCCATATTGATTCCTCTCCCGTTACAGCAATTAAAGTTCCTGTAACGTTTACCCGTTTTTTGCGGATAACGTGTGCATAACGTCCATCCGTTAAAACGTACTTTACGATGAATTCAAAAAATAACACAACCCTTTATTTTTTCTTCTACTATCGTCATACCCTGTACACAGCCATTACAATCTATAAAAATTAACAATTAATGCACTTATAAAATTATACGTTTACCAACTTATTTCTACGCTAAAATGCAAAAAAGCACTTGTTGCCATAATTGACAATCAAGTGCTTTAAGTTCATCTATTTTTAAGTAGCATTAAATTTGTAAGTTTTGTAGTAACAGTATGACACCTTTTATACGTCATGACAACTACTACGTTAAAACTTACGAGTTTGTACGAGTTCGTTAGTTTAATATACATTCCATGTGTTTATATTCATCGCCCAGTAAAATGTCATCTCGCCTAAGCTCGTACTTCTTTTCCTATTCTATCATTGCACATAATACTCTATGATGGTACAACCATCATGAAGTACTTACTTTCAAACACTTATTTCTTTTTCTAAAACACTAACCTTTATTCTGCTGAAGGATTATAATCAACCTCTACATTTTTTAGTCCTTCTATTACTTTATTTATTCTTCTCGATAAGTCTTTTATTTCTTCTAATGTTAATTCATCTCCTGCTTCTTGTGGATTAAACTTGCTTAATCTCCTTGTTATACCTTCAATAAGCCCAATAAAAACTTTATCATGTCCAATTGCAATCTCACCAATAGCAGTATCAACAATAACATCTTCTATCTTACCTAAGTTATCAAACTCATCTGATAGTTTTGCTATAGCATACTTATATCCCCTAGCTTCATCTAACAACTCTTTATATGTCTCCTGAATTGCTTCAAATAATTCATTATACTCCCAATCTTTCATAATTACTTTCCTCCAAAGAATTTAGTTTAAGGAATAATTCTATTACCATTGTTGTGTACGACTTCTAATTCAATATTTTTATATTTAGCTGCAAACTCTGCTATAACTTTATTACAACTGTCGCAAGTATCCAATTCTGTAAATAACTTAATTCTACCACTAGCTTGTGTATTATCCCCAAGCCTAGAAGCTATATCATTTAGTATTTTATACTCAGTATCTGTATTCCTTAAATAATTAAATCCATTTTTACCAACTGCTTCTGTAGCCTTAAACATTGGATTTTCAGGTTGTAAAGAAATATCAGGCACCTTATGCTCAAGACTTCCCTTAAGTTCATTTATGCTACTTTGAGCATAAAATTCCGATTTGCTTATCCCACTGACATCCACTTCGGCAACAGCAAAATTACCAGATTTCTTATATTTACTCGATAAATTTCCTCTTAGTTCCTTCACTCTATCAATTATATGCGCTTCTGTTACTGAATCTATTTGTCTAGTTGGATATACTTTACCCGTACCCTTAACCCCACCACTCTCCAAATTCGAGATCTTACTCTGAATACTCGCCTTTGAGGCATCATGGGCTTCTTGGAATTTCCCGCTATAGTTCGTTCCAGTTCTAGCGACACTTCCATCTGGCATTATTTCTACACCTTTAAAGATTGGGGTTACGGAGTCCACACCTTTTGCTAATGTATTTTCAATTATATAATACTAGTAATTTCTGTTAACCTTAATTCATAAAAATAATTTCTAAACATTTATAACATGCCTATCTAATAAAAAAGCGCTTGTTGTCTTTCGTAGACAATCAAGCGCTTTAAGTTCATTTGTTTTTAAGCAGCATAAATTTATAAGTTTTGTAGTAACAATATGACACTTTTTATACTTCATAACAAATACTATCTTAAAACTTACGAGTTTGTACGAGTTTGTACGAGTTTGTACGAGTTCATTAGTTTAATATACATTCCATATGTTTATATTCATCACCCAGTAAAATGTCATCTCGCCTAAGCTCGTACTTCCTTTTCTATTCTAGAATTGCACATAGTAGCCCCTGATGGTACAACCATCAGGAGTCATTATTGTCAAACTCCTCATTGTTTTTCCTGTATCACTCAAAAATCTTTTTGGAGTTCCTTTATTTAGTTTTAATCATGTGCTTTGTCTAGATAGATGTATTAGTGAAGCATACCCATAAATTCATCAAATGTATCTGCAACATGATGACTTACTGGTTCAAGTTCAGCAGAATTCTCATGATCCCACACACAAACCTTCGGGTTATTTCTTGATTCTCTAAAATCTAAACATAAAAAATCACCGGCAAATAATACAGCAATTGGTAATAAAGCTACTCCCAGTAAATCTCCATCATCTGTAAGTCTCTCATCTAGCTGAGTCCACGTTACATCAATATCAAACATACCTATTTCAATATTTTCTGGGGCTTCAAGAATACATAAAAACCTAATAACTGCATAGCTATGGTTATTACACACAAAAGATTTCTTTTCTGGGGAACCACCATTATTAACTTTTATGAAGTTCTTATAATCTACCGGTAGTTGAACTCTCCAAAATTCTTCTTTCTTTAATATTAAACTATCAGACGGTAACGGATAAATTATAGATTCTTTTTTAATTTCCATTCAAAAACACTCCTTTTTTTATTATCTTGGCGCATCTGCCCACATTCCTTTAGTCCTTCCACCATTATGAACAGTAATACCATGGATTCCGTAAGGAACTAGTTGCATTTTCCCTGGTACTTCAGTATGATGCCACGTATAAGAACCATTTTCCACCATAGCCCTTATATCTTCTGGAAGCCTGTTGTTCAACCAGTCAAATTGCTCTACATCTCTTTTTAACCATAAATTTTTTGGCAGTTCATCTTTATGCACTACTAGACCAAGTCCTTCAAAATCAGCAAATCCATAGCGCATACCTTCTACTTTTTTCACTTCAACTTTCGGGATAAGACCTAATTCTTCCGCTCTTTGTTTTATCATTTTCCTTTTATTACTTGTTAATTTGTTCCCACCTTTAATATTATTGGCCCAAGACCAGTTTTTAATATCTATTACCTCAATATAATGTCGAGCATAATCATCTAATACATCATCAAAATTCTTAGTTCCGTTAATAAAATCATCTATATTATTTAAATTAACTTCACTTGCTGTCTTACTTCTATCACCCGTACCCTTAACCCCACCACTCTCCAAATTCGAGATCCTATTCTGAATACTCGCCTTTGAGGCATCATGGGCTTCTTGGAATTTCCCGCTATAGTTCGTTCCAGATCTAACGACACTTCCATCTGGCAGTATTGCTACACCTTTAGCGAATGGGGTTACGGATTCCACACCTTTTGCTACTGTATTTTCAATTATATAATATTCCCGACTTAATCTATCTAACAATCCTTAAAAATAATCTATATTGATTTTCACTAATTTAGCAATCTCTAATATCTCTAAGAAAAAAGCACTCGCTACCAATCATAGGTTTTCGAGTGCTTAAATGTATATACTTCCCATCATATTTAAATCATTTTTAAGATTTGTTCCTTCACATTTTCGTCAAACTTGGCTCCTTCTACCTTTGCTCCTGTCCAAACTACATTGTCAAGTTTAGCACCGGTAAAATTCGCGTCAGTAAAATCACCATTTAAAAGGGTCGCTCCTGTTAAATCTGCGTTTGTAAAATCTGCATTTCTAGCGTTTACTTCTGATAAATTAGCATCTTCTAAATATGCTTTTTCAAAGTTACCTTCTGTAAGATTCGCGTTGCTGAAATCCGTTCCCGAACAGTCGGCCTGTTTTGCATCTATTTTATATAAATTTGCTCGTCGAAAAGTAGCATGATTTAATATCGTTCCAACTAATTCTCCATATGAAAAATCAACTTCATCAAAACATGTTTCAAAACAACTACTTATATTTACCTTTGCATATTTCATATTGGCTTTAGAGAAATTAGCTTCACCAAATCTACAATCTGCAATATGTATTTCCTCTAAATTACAGCTCCTGAAATCAGCAAACTCAAAATCACAATCAAAAAAAGATGCTCTCATTAGTGAAGAAGCTCTTAAATGGACTTGTTTTGCCATGATACCCTCTGCCATCACCTCTGACAAATCTGAAAAAGTAAGATCTAAATTGCTCATATCTAGCCCATCTATAATTTCATCATTGTATTGAGATCTATTTAATATTTCCATGACTCTTATTCTATCATTATTTTTCTCATCCATGATTACAAATTCCTTTCATTTAACTTTCCAGATACTCCTTCCAAGCAACATTTGGAGAATAAGTTACAACCATTCGACTTTCATGAAAACTTGGCATGGCCATTACTTGAGCTGGTTCTAAGTATTTCATTACATGTAACCAACTATCAAGTAACATATCTATATCGGCTTCTAATGGATTTTGTAAAAGGTCTATACAAATCCCACCCCAATCCAGCTCTGATACGACAGCTGGGCTATTTAGTAATAATTCCTTATCAAACATGTCTAAAATATGACCACTCAAATATGTTTTAGCGCCTACCCCCAAAGGACCGTTAGGAAGAAACCTTACCGGTATAGGTAAGGCAGACATATTCATCCACATATGTAACCGTTCACGTTCTGTATTCCATGGATAAGACGCTTTCCAAAAGATTTGCGACACCCCAAAACGTGGTTTTACAATTTCTGCGATTTGATCGGATAACTCAAAAAAAGCAGACCATAAACTTTTAGGTATTGATTTATGAAACTCAAACTCAAGATATGACCTATGACTCCAGTTAACTTTAAAGCTTCCTCTATAGTGCACTGCTTTATCACGATACAAATGTACTTCTGATACTTTACGTTCCAAAATCACCTTTTCAAGAATTTCCTCACGATTATATTCTACCCGTACAGTTTCACTGTTACCCCAATGAGTAGGAGCAAATTTTTCATTCGAATCAAACACGCTCAAAAGACGACCTAGTATCTCTTCCTGATTAATCGATATTGTAGGATACATTGCAATTGTAAAATAATTAGGTTTCATTTAAATCCCCCTTAATACTAAAAAGTAAAGTTACATACTTATCTATATTTTTATCCATATACCTCCACCAGGGATATCTGGGTGCGCTTCCCACTTATGTGTCACTTTACCACTATTTGGATCAGTATAGAAAATGTCACTCTCTTTCGCTAAAGGCCCACTTGGTCTTGGATGAGGAGGAATCCCATTCAAATCGGGTTTATCGCTTGATATTGTCACAATATGACTTCCATTTTTATCTTCGAGCATCTCTCTTTCAGCTCGCATTTGGCTGTCATTATGAATAACGTGTTCTTTGTCACTTATTTTGTGTTTGTGATCATGAACTAAATCGATTTCATCCTTAGCATTACGACCTATACTATCTGGACGCGTAAGATGCCCTTCACTGGATGTATACGTAACAACCTTGCCAGAGTTATTGTCCTCTAATGTACGATTTAGGTGTTCTCCCAAAGCTTTTCTTCCTTTTATTTCTTCTTCTCTTCCACGCTCTTGACTTTTCTTTAAATTTTCACGCTTAACATCCCACTCTTTACGTTCTAAAGGCTCTTTTGTTTCTTCACAATGACGATTATACCTAATGTTATCTGCTTCCTTATAATCCCCCCGTGCTTTGGCTTCATCTATTTTTATTCGATAGTATTTTTCTCTTTCCGGGGTTAGTTTAATTTTGTTTGGGTTTGCGTTACTACCACCACTACCCTTAGCAAATTGATAAGCGTCATCCTTAGCTGCCGTACTTGCCTTTGAAAACTTTCCAGCTACTTCTCCAACAGTTGAAGATTCTATATAAGGAAGCTTCATTCCTATTCCAGTATCCACCGTCCTAACTGCTACTGGAATAGGAGTATTTTTCATAGCATCTAGTGCATTCTTTAAAGTCTTATTTTCCTTAAGCGATTGTACCACATTTTTACCCAAATTTGGATTAAAACCAGGCATTCCGTCTTTGAATTTTAATAATTTGGCTAAATCGGCTAATTCACTCGTCCCTTTGAATGCTTTTACTCCTTTTCCTACTGCTCCAACAACTGGGATTGCATCTAATCCACCAAAAATGATGTTTCCTACCCGCTCTTCTTGGCTCAATTTCCTATGTGTTCCCCAGTCTTCTCCGTCGATACCGCTTTTTATTTGTACACCTCCGTATACTACTGCGGCAGCGGCCCCGAGTGGTGGACAAAGGATTGTTGTGATGATGATTCCTACGCCTATTCCTATGTCTCGCACCATTTCTAGTTTTTTCTGTTCATCTTCTATCGATTTGTATTCAAATCCTCGTGTGGATGGGACTACTTTCTTGTATTCTTCATAATTTAATTTTGCATCCGGATTTTGTTTTTTTAGTTCTTTGTATTCCTCTCTCAGTACGTTATCAAATGCAGGTGAATCTTTAAAAATATCTTCTACTGTTATTTTATCTTTCTTCTTCTGTATTGTTTGTGGTACACTTCCGTAGCCCGCATGCGCACCTGGTAATACTGTCGTTGTTGTAGAGCCAATTCGGTTATTTGTTTCAAAACTGAGAATAGATGTATCTCTCATTTTTTGAGCAAATTTATCCATTTCTACTAAAAAAGGTTTATCTATATGTTCAGAGACTAATCGCCCTGCTTCTCCGCAATATTTTTGTAATGTCGAATAGCTATCAAGTAATTCCCCGATTTTTTGCGATTGATCTTTAGGATTAAAATGTATACTACCATCCGAGTCTAAATCTCGTATTCTTCCATCAATTCTTTTTAATGATTCATTTGCTTCCCGTAATTTCATGAGTGCATCTTTTGTAATTCGATTCATACCATCCCCCATGTTTTGCCATGGTTCAGGTCTATATTTCACATCCATCTCGTTTTCATCCCCCCAGCCGTATGGTGATTTCTACAACTTACTTAATATTTCACGTAATTGTTCGTCCTTTTCAAGCATTTCTACACATACATTTCCTACAACTGTCGCTGACCTAGAATAGTGTTCAGCCAATTCTAGTGTTTTGTGTAATATATCAGGATATTTTTCAATTACTCTCATCGCTTCACCTTTTTGATAAAAATCACAGCTTAATAAACTCTCAATATTCGTTCCAATGACGTCTACATGGATTTTATATATATTTTCTAACTTCATTACTATATCAAGTAGTTCTTGAAAATTAACTAATACTTCTTCTCCACCACCAGAACCACTATCTCCCATTGATACTTGCATTATTGAATACCTCCTAACGAGAATTGTCTCGGGTCAATTAACTTTTTATATGGCATTTTTAACACGTCATACAATTTCTTATTAATCGCATAGAGGCTCACCCAGTCATATCGATTACGATCTACATCTATTTGAACGAAATCTTCTCCTTCAGTAAAATATAAGAAACATTCCCATTTTCCTCCTCTATTACTTCGAGGCCTCGTATACGTTTCTATCGCTATAACGTCTTTATTTGATAAATCTTTTTCCTCAAATGTTTGTTGTTCTGTCTCTGTCATTCTCTTTGAGAAAAATGTATCTTCTATTTCCCTCGGTTCTCTCAATAAGAAAGGAATGCGTGTTAATAATGAAAAATATACGTCCGGCTTTGGTATGTAGTCGATCTCGTATTTTTTATTTGGTTCTATTTCTGTTAATACAGCCACTCGGTCTTTATCCTCATTTAAAAAGCCAATTAATACATTATTCATTCTCGTGTATTCATGACAATTTTCATATTCCTTTAATAGTTCAATTATTTGAAAAGCTGCAGGGGTAATTCCATTTTCACTTGTAAGTAGGCCTTTTTCTTTTAAACTCGTAGTTGCTTTCGTGACACATTCTGCATCAAGTAAAATAATTGCGTCACGGTTTGGCAATCCAAATATATCGGTAACCCCAGCTGCACCTGCGAGAACATATAATTCAGCAGGTGCAAAACTCATTTCTTTCCCCATTCTTTTATCCCTCGTTTCTCCATCACAGTTGTTTTATCGCCCTTACTTCCGATTTATCTCCGTACGTTTGAATGCTTTTATCTAACTCTTTCAAAGCTTTCGTATGTCCTTCAAATGCCTCTACCATTTCTGAATTATATTGAATGATCAAATCAAGATAACTTAAAAATGCATCTCTCGTTTTTCCATTCCATTTCGCACCTGTGACATATGCTTTTAAGTCTTTCGCTTGGTTTAAAGAATCCTTCATACCATTTTCAATGTTTTGTGCGTAAGAAATGGCACTTGCAGTGTTACTTCCTATAATTTCAACCTCTTTACCACTCATGTTGGTTCCCTCCATTCTTTGTATGCTTAATGGATAAGTTTTTCAAATTCCTTTTTCTTTTCTTCAAAAGCCTTGGTCGCTGCAGCGTATGCTGACGCTTTCTCCGATTCTGCTTTCGCTTTATATTCCAAATACTTTGCATAAGCTGTACTTTTTGCAGATCCAACATCGCTTAATGCACTTTTAAAATAGGATACTAATGTATGTAATTCTTCATCCTTTTCATGACGTTTTTGTTCAAATTCAACTGCCGGAATTTTATTAGCTTCTAAGCCATTACTTTTACTCTCATACTCTCTCTTCGCTGATTCAGCCTCTTGAATGAATTGCTTTAACTCTCTTTCTTTATCTTTTAAATAATCATGTAAATCATCATACCGATCTCGTTTCCTCGCACTTTCTGTAAAACCAGACGCATTTAAAAAAGCATTGTACAATTCATCTAACATCTTTCTCCCCCTTTAGCACAATAACTATGTAGTTAAATTCGTATATTTAAACATGAATATTCATTACATTAAGAATTAACAAATAATTATTTTTACATATTGCTATTTTATCAAAGGGATTTTAACATTTCCATATTTTATGAATGGCTTTCGCATTTTTCTTCAATAAAGTGAAACTTTAATCAATATGACTATGTATTTATGTGCAGAAATAATAAAAAACACTGCCAGGCGCAGTGTTTTTTATTACTACCTTTTATCCAATTCATTCGTATTAAATCCTTGCTTGAGAGTAAGACCAGTTCTTTCTTATTTCATCAACAACTATTTCTGGATAATCCCAATGAAGCGTACGAGTAGGCTCCCTGATTCGTTATACTATTTCTTGGGCTGTTTTGTTTCTATATTCATTCCAATATTTTGGCTCAGTCGCTCTTAAAAGAACAATAGAAAAAGGATCTGATATGAATATCAGATCCTTAACTTTAATTTCTTAATACATACATCTTTTTACACGATAACTGGTTCGTACGTGCTCAAATTATCATACTCAGTTTTTACAATACTAGGTGGATGGTTAACACATCCTCAGATTCACCTTTTCTTGTAGCAGTGCATAATGTTTAATAAAATTAAAGCATATTTTTACTTACCAGACTTAATTTTTTCGTTATATTCTTCTAAAGTTAACCCTTTTTCTTTTAGATAAACGGCAACTTCTTTTCCTACATAACGATAGTGCCATGGCTCATACTTAATGCCAGTAATATTCTCTTTATCTTTTGGATAGCGGAGAGTAAATCCATATTCTGCAGCGTTCTTATCTAACCATTTGAATGCATCGGTAGTTTCAAATTTTGCATTTAAATCTTCTACAGTATTCTGCCATTCAACTGAAATAATGTCTAACGCTAATCCAGTATGATGTTCACTTGCACCAGGATACTGAAGATATTCCAAAGCCTTAGCACTAGCCTCTTTATCCGACAAGCCTTGAGATTTATAGCTTTTAACTGAAGCATCATAATAAGTTTGTTGTAATTTTATAGCTCGATAACCTGATCTTAAATAAAGATTGATTCCCTCTTTTTTTGCAGCTGCTACCATATCCTGATAGGAAGTTGCAATTCTACTATCTATTTTCATATTTGGCTTCGCATTTTGAGTGATACTTGTTAATTCAATTCCTAGTTCCTTTGATAACATATGCTCTCTATTTACAAGGATAATTCTCCAATCATTAACATCAGAGATAGGTAAAACATCTTTTTTCTTCGCATGTATTTCATTTTTATTTTTATCGTTATTATTAGTAGTTGCCTGAGATGTTTGCTTTCCACTACAAGCAGCAAGACTCCATCCCATTGCTAATACCAATGCTAAAATTATAAATTTCTTAATTGTATCTCATTCCCTTTTTGTTTATTAGTCTTTATACCAATTTCCCAACACGTCTCTAGGAATCTCCTTGAAATCCTTCAAAGAAACGGGGCCGACAAATTTTTTAATTCCATGTTTTTTAGAATTTTCATCCGAATAATCTTTTAAAAATTGAATTTTAAATTGTTTCTTACCATCGGCATAGTCGGTTACTGTCGGTACGATTGCCGCTTGTCGTATACCAAAAGTTTTATCTTCATACTTAACAAATTGTACATAAGATAATCCTCCAACTAATGTTTCTAATTTTTCTTGCGCAGAAATAAGATTTCCAAGAGAATAATAGATTAGCGTTTCATGTCCATCTTTATTTTGTTTCCACTCAATTGGTTGAATTACATGTGGATGATTTCCAATTACTACATCTACACCTAAATCTGTTAAATATTGAGCAACTTCTTTTTGTTGCTTTGAAGGTGTTGAGGTATATTCTACTCCCCAATGCACCATAACAATCACCATATCAGAGCTACTCTTTGCCTTTTCCACATCATTTTGTATCGCTTTTTTATCAATTAAATTTAAAGCCCAAGACTTATCAGCTGGAATTTTAATTCCATTCGTACCATATGTATAATTTAGTAACGCAAAACGAATACCATTTTTTGTAATCGTTTTTATTTCATTACGCTCGTTTTTACTCTCATTAATACCTACTGGGATAACATCCGGATATTTTTTCCAGTATTCTCTTGTATTCGCAACACCTTTAATACCCATATCCATAGCGTGATTTGTCGCTTGCGTCACTATATTGAATCCAGTGTCCACTAAAGATTGGCCTACTTCTTCAGGTGTATTGAAAGTCGGATATCCCTGTACTTTTAAATTATTTCCGGCAATCGGAGTCTCCTGGTTCACTATAGCAAGATCACTTGATTTAACAGCCTTTTTGATATTTTCATAAATATAATTATAATCATATGAACCGTCTTTTTGTTTGCCATCTTTAATTACTGCGTCATGATATAAATTATCACCCGTAGCTATTAAATTCACAACCGATTGTACTTTTTTATCTTCCGTAAAATTAGGAGACTGTTGGATAGGACTTTTATCTACCCAATTCGGTGCTTTTAATGATGTATCTATATTGGATTCAGCCGGTGGTAACGAAGCTTTAGATGTCTTAACATCAGTATTACCACAAGCGGTTAAAAGCACTAAAAAAATAAGACATACTAAAAAAAACTTTTTACTTCTCTGTAAAGTATCTAACATGTGATCCTCTTTTCTGTTTTATTCCTTATAACCTGTTCTAACAAATCATTCTTTAAAAAAACGTATTTTGGTTTTACCCTTAATTATGGAAGGACACTCTGTTACACCTGCTTCGGAATATACTAATAATTGTTTTCCGCTTTCTAGCAATCTATCGATTCCATCAGAAGTAATAGATTACTAGAAAAACATAATCCATCAGGATGTCGACTAGTTTGATATACCTATTCCAATTGCAATAACTCGTTTAATATTTAAACAAGATAGGAGAATCGTTCATATAGCCTCTTCTCTCGCTTTATGTTTAAGGTGCCTCCAAAAAAGGGATCGTTGCTGTACCCCTTTACATAGTGCGAAATTTTTGCAACTAATTTCTTTCATTCAAGCGACAAACATTATACCGATAACAATAAGTAAGACCCAAGAACTTATTTTACCAATATACGAAAAAAGTAGCAATCTTTTGTCCCATATAAAGAAGCCCATTAGGAGAAATGAACGAGAGATTCATTCTATTCAATTCCTGCATTGATTAATAAAAAAACAAGCCACCCAACTATTGGATGGCTCTATACTATAAAGAGAATTTGTTATTGGATTACTTCAATTTCCCTTCAAAAACAATCTTCCTACCGCACGGTTCAACTACTGTTTTGCCGTCTTTTTTTACTTCATGAAAGATTGGCTCTTCCATACGACGAGACGGAGCGTAGCCTTCTTGTTCCATACGTGCTAAGCAGTCTGTAATTGTTTCATTTTCAAGTACTTCAAATTTCTTTTTATTAGGTTGTTTTGTCATGCCCTAACCTACTTTCTATTTTTCTTGATGCAAATTGATTTTTCATGTAGACCATATATAACATTGCGAGAATTCCCATTATAATCATAACCGCAATAAAAAAGCTTGTATACTGTATTTTTTCTATAAATACGCCGCCTAATACAGGTCCCATAATACTTCCTAAACTAAAAGCGATTCCGGATAATATATTACCTGCCGGTAGTAAATGTCTCGGTAATAAATCAGTCATAAATCCAAGCCCTAAAGAGAAGCACGATCCAATAACCATACCCGCTAAAAGCATGCAGGCAAAGACGATCCAGTAATATTGATCAAATACGGCGGCAAGTAGAAAAATGCTCGTACTTATGCTAAACGTCCACGTTAATATACGGTCCCTTCCGTATTTATCACTCAATATACCGAGCGGAATTTGTGTAATAATACCCCCAACTGCAAATGCTGGTAATAAGAAGGATACATCTGAAACAGACCACCCTTTACGAAGTGCGTATACTGGTAAGTTACTGTTTAGCATTGCTTCAAGTACGCCATATGCAAGTGGTCCTAGCAGTGCAATCCATCCTAATCCAACAACTTGTTTATAACGAGAAAATGATGATTCACTCTTCGCTTCTCTTTCATCTTGCGCTGGGAATGCATTTTTTGTTGGAAGTAGTAAAAGCCAACCTATTAAACAAAGTATAGTAGATATAATAAATGGCGTTGCAAGACCGTACTGCACAGTGCTTGCTAAATACGGGCCAACGGCAAAACCAATTCCAAAGAATACACCGTATATCGATACTTGTCTCCCTATTTTACTTGGGTCTGATGTTGTCGTGATCCACGTTTGTGTTCCGACATGAAGCATATGATCTCCGACTCCAACTAGAAATCTAAGGATAAACCATACCCAAAACGAAAATGTTTGTGTAAAAAAGAATAATGAAATAATAACGAGAAACCCACCTATAACAATAATCGGCTTCATTCCAAACCTTTGCATCGGTTTTTCAAGAAACGGCGAAATGACTAATATCCCAATGTACAATGCCGTCGCATGAATACCATTAATACTTGAACTAACCCCTTCTTGTTCAAAAATCATTGCAATGGCAGGTAAGAGCATTCCTTGTGATAAACCTGAGATTGCTACAATCCCAACCATAATCCAAAAAGTAAAACGCATTGACATCCCTTTCCCTCTCCTTCTCACGCTTCCACTTTTCATTATAAACTGTTTCTGCAAATGCGTGTACGGATATTCACAATAAAAAACAAGCTAAAAGAATGAACCTTTTAGCTTGTTATCTTATCCTTCCCAAACTTGCGCTTTCACATTGTTATGAAATTGCTTAAAGTATGGATGTTTATAAAAAGCAGTTTCATATAAGTATTGCTGTGCGTTAGCGATTGGTGGCTGCGGATATTGCATTTGTAAAGGAACTACAGCTGGCGAAACTTGCATATACAGCGGGTTTATCATCATTTTTGTATATGCGTAATGATTATATGGCGAATAAGCGATGAAAAATGGTTGATGCATTGATAATCTCCCCTTTTACCTACAATGTTATAGTATATGCAATACCTTTCATTTCGGGGATTATTTCTGTTCTAACCAATTCTCTACATGTTTTATAAATACATCTAAACAATCAATAAACGGCGAGTGTCCGCAATCTTCTAATACCTTCAACTCTGCATTTGGCAAATGTTTCGCTAATTCCTCACCGACTACTTGGGGTACGACATAATCTCTATCGCCTTGTATGACGAGTGTTGGCGCTTTAATACGATGAATTTGCTTACTTCCCTCTACAACCCCATTATGTTCATCTGAAATATTAAATGTAATGAGCGCATAATTCACATCTACGAAATTACGTTGCGTTAACATATCATCTAAATACTTTTCATAACGGTCCGGTTCAGGTTGGTTATGCGTATATATTAATAGATTCCATACTGTACGGTAATATAGTTTGTTCATATTTTTTATCGCGTCTAATACTGGAGCGATTTGTACTGGATCTTGTGCAATTTCTTCTTTCGTCTTTACTAAACTTGATACAATCGGCTGCCCATTCGTATCTTTTTTAAAGATTGGGTAACCTTTCATTCCTACTGATTCTACTAAAATTAACTTTTCTACAAAAGTTGGGTGATTCGCTGTAAATTGCATCGCAACGCCACCGCCCATTGACCAGCCCATTAATGAGAATTTCTCTAGCTTTAACTCGTCGATAAATAATTTTACATCTTCTGCAAAGTCTTGTAATGAATCTATCGATTGATTATACGTTGATTGTCCAAATCCTCTTAAATCAAGAGCGTAAATATGGTATTGATCTTGCAACTTTTCAATAACTAAATCCCAATGTTGTGACGATGTCATGTTCCCGTGAATGAGTACAAGAATATCTGTATTTCGCCTTCCAACTTCCTGATATGCAATCGTTTCTCCGTTCGATAGTGAAACAAACTCCATTGTTGCAGGCTTAATCATCACAAGTTCCCCCATTCTATTTAATAGAAAGAAAATTCTTTACTTAATTAAAGAATAGCACGTAGAATGTACGTTCGCAACATAAAACCTATAAGAATTTTTTACATAAATCAACATGTCTATTACTAGACAATTATTATAAAAAAGTATATAGTTAGCTAGGTAACTAATTTGAAAGGATCAAAATACATGGACGAAAAACAACATTTTTTTCACATCGTCAGCCAGACTTCTCGAAAGTTTACGAAGAAATTTAATGAACGTGTATCTCCAACAGGGTTATTTAGTGCGCAATGGGCTGTTATTTTCCGCATTAATCAAACTGGTTCTTGTACGCAAACAGAATTGTGCCAGTATTTAAATGTTGAATCACCAACGATGACTCGTACATTAACACGTATGGAAACGATGGGATGGATTATTCGTACAGAAGGTAAAGATCGCCGTGAGAAGCTCATTTCTTTATCCGAAACAGCGATAAAGATGATTCCAATATGGCAAGAAGAAGTTGATACTTTCGAAGAAAAAACACTAGAAGGTATTAATGAAGATGATTTACATCAAGCATTTCAAGTTTTACAACAAATTATTAAAAATTTAGATTAAATTGGAGGGATGACGATGCAAAGTGAGAAACTTTGGACGAAGGATTTCCTCGGAACTTGTTTTAGTAGTCTATTTCTCTTCTTAACATTTTACATGCTTATGACTACTCTGCCTGTCTATGTAATAGACGGCCTAAAAGGAAAACCTGAGGAAATTGGTTTAGTTGCAACTGTGTTTCTTATTTCTTCTGTTTTATGTAGACCATTCACAGGAAAATGGCTCGATGATTTAGGAAGAAAGAAAATATTATTTATTTCACTTTCATTATTTTTAGCCGCTACTGTTATGTATTTCGGTGCGCAAAGTTTATTCTTATTACTTGCCCTTCGCTTCTTACACGGTATTGGGTTCGGGATGGCAACGACAGCTACTGGTACGATCGTAACTGATGTTGCGCCAGCTCATCGACGAGGCGAAGCACTTGCATATTTCGGCGTATTTATGAGTCTGCCGATGGTAATTGGTCCTTTTTTAGGTTTAACAATTATTTCTCATTTTTCGTTTACTGTGTTATTTATCGTTTGTTCCGTATTTTCATTACTTGCATTTTTATTAGGACTACTTGTAGATATTCCACACGAAGCACCTGTTAGCAAACAAAAACGTGAAAAAATGAAATGGAAAGACTTAATCGAACCATCTTCTATTCCGATTGCACTTACAGGATTTGTTTTAGCCTTTTCTTATAGTGGTATTTTATCCTTTATTCCTATTTATGCGAAAGAACTCGGTTTAAGTGAAATTGCAAGTTACTTCTTTATTTTATACGCACTTGTTGTTGTCATTTCTCGTCCATTTACAGGAAAGATTTTTGATCGCTTCGGTGAAAATGTACTCGTTTACCCTGCTATCATTATTTTCACAATCGGAATGTTCATATTAAGCCAAGCACAAACTTCATTTTGGTTCCTTGGCGCAGGTATGCTAATCGGTTTAGGTTACGGAACATTAATTCCGAGTTTCCAAACGATTGCGATTTCTGCCGCTCCAAACCATAGACGTGGTTCTGCGACAGCTACGTATTTCTCATTCTTTGATAGTGGTATTGGCTTTGGTTCTTTCATTTTAGGTATTGTCGCAGCGAAATCCAGTTATCATAATATGTATTTTATCGCAGCTATTATCGTTGCGTTCACTTTACTTTTATATTATGGATTACACGGACGAAAACAAAAATTCAAGAAACAACCTACAGACGGAAAAATTTCCGCTTAACGTTAATAAGGAAAGTAAACTTCCCCGTTTACTTTCCTTATTTTGTATTTCTTTCAAGACGAGCGTATACTTATAGTAGAAATAAAAAGGAGGGCCATATATGAAACTAAAAAAATCTCCCCTACTCTTACTTATACTAACATTCATATTTGTAATTACAGGGCTTGGGTTTACTTACTTCAAACAAAATAAAACGACCCCATCAAAACATAATGTGACAAAAGAAAACTGGTTAAATGACCCTTACTTACGTTGGTCATATACCCATATGAAAGAATTCACTTTAGTTAATAACGTAAAAAACAATCCTGACCAAATTGCTCACTTCCCTTCCGCATTGCAAAACTTAGACGATTTTGCTGTGGAGCGTAGATTCGGAAATACAACTCCTCTAAAAAAACTTTTAGACGATAACAAAACAGATGCTTTTGTCGTTGTACATAATGGACAACTTGTTTACGAACGATATTTCAATGGGTATAAACAGAATGAACCTCATGGTATGGCATCATTAGCAAAAGTCTTTACCGGGGCGATTATACAATCTCTCGCTGAAGAAAAACGTATTGACTTAGAAAAAACAGCTGACACTTACATAAAAGAATTAAAAAACACACCGTTCGGTAATGCCACACTTCAGCAATTAATGGACATGCAAGTGTCAGCTGAATATCCTACTCATGGATATGAGCAGCCTGGGCTAGAAAATCAAGATGCACAATTATATTTAGCTAGCAATATTTTACCCCGCGGCAAAAATTACGACGGTCCGATGAAAATTTATGATATGTTACGAGAAGCCGAAGAAACTGCACCGCCTGGTTCTTCCTTTTCTTACAATAACGGATCAACAGAAACGCTCGCTTGGATTATTAGAACTATTACTGGTAAATCACTAGCTGAAAATGTAAACGAACGAATTTGGTCTCAAATTGGTATGGAAGAAAACGCGTATTACGTTACAGATGAAACAAAAGTAGAACAAGCTAGTGCTGGATTAAATGCAACTGCTAGAGATATGGCGAGATTCGGGCAATTACTATTAAACAATGGGGAATATAACGGAAAACAAATTCTCCCTTCTTCTATTACAGGAAGTGTAAAAAATGTCCAAGAAGGTGAACTTGCAATTGGCCCTGGAGCTTCCATTTCTTATCATAATCAATGGTGGATTCCGCACAATGAACAAGGTGCTTTCGAAGTGTTAGGTAGTTACGGACAAACACTTTACATCGATCCGAAAACAAATATGGTAATCGTTCATTTCTCTTCTAATGCAACGCCAAGTAATGAAATACATTCGGTTTACTCAAATATGTATATTGATATTGCACATCATTTAGAAAAGCTTCCACAGTAGTGGAAGCTTTTTCATTACAGTACATTATTTACACTACTATACCAATTATCTTTTCGTTATTAGAAAAGATTGAAAAAACAATTACCTAAAATACACCTATCGAAAATTTTATAAGCAGTTTACAATTTTAATTGAGCGTTAACTTATACATCCACACCTTTTGGAGAATGTATTAAAACACTTCCCTTACAAAGATTGTCTGTTCATATTGGTCGAAAATTTCTTCTATAGATGAAAATAAAGTTTCTTCCGGGATGATGAACTTTATTTTTTGACCATTTTGCAACAGTTGCTTTGAAGCCAGCTAGTAACCTTTCTCTATACTATCCCTATAAGTGCTACCCCATTTCCAACCGTTTTCTTCTAGTATATTAAAAGCAGAATCTGATACAAGGCTCTATATCAACCTATCAATAAATTATCACCCTATAAATATCTGAATTTTCTTTATATTAGAGGTTATCTCCTAAACAACCTCGAATAATTGTAATACATATACATAAGGAGGGTGATCTATTTTGTTTCGTTCCTTTACAAATGGTTGCGTCGCCTTGGTGCAACGCTTCTTGCCAGAACCGTTTATTTTATCATGTTTACTAACTGTTTTTGTTATCTTCTTTGGTATGTTTGCGACTCACCAAACCCCTGTAGAAATGATTAATCACTGGGGTAATGGAATTTGGGGACTCCTCGCCTTTTCTATGCAAATGGCACTTGTACTCGTGACTGGATCTGCTTTAGCAAATGCTCCTCTTATTAAAAAGGGATTAACGAAAGCTGCCAGACTACCAAAAACGACTGGACAAGGCATTATTGCCATTTCAATTGTAAGTTTACTTGGTGCATACATAAACTGGGGCTTTGGAATTGTTGTATCTGTTTTATACGCAAAAGAAGTGGCAAGGCAGCTGGACGGATTAGATTATAGACTAGCAATCGCCTCTTCTTACTCTGGATTTCTCATTTGGCATGCGGGTCTTTCTGCCTCTATCCCTCTTACGTTAGCAACAGGCGGTGAAACGTTAATTAAAACGACTGCTGGAAGTATTAAAGAGGCGATTCCAATAACAGAAACGTTATTCTCACCATACGCTCTCGTTCCAGTTATTATTTTTCTCATTACGATGCCTCTCATTAATAAGGCGATGCATCCAGATGAAAAACATACGATCACTGTAGATCCTAGCGTGTTCCATGAAGAAGCCGCTGCTCAAGAAGTAGAAAAAAATACATTCGCTGAAAAGATGGAAAATAGCATTATTATTACACTTTGCGTTGGATTGTTAGGTCTCATTTATATTTTCAATTACTTTTATACGAAAGGTTTTAACCTTACTCTCGATATCGTGATTTTCATGTTATTAATTGCAGGTCTTATTTTCCACCGTACTCCGATTCAGTATATTCGCGCTTTTTCAGACTCTACGAAAAGTGCTTCTGGCATTTTACTTCAATTTCCGTTTTACGCAGGAATTATGGGCATGATGATTGGAGCAAATAGTGAAGGACTTTCACTTGGAGGAGCTATTTCTAATTTCTTTATTAGCATTTCAAATGAAACGACTTTTCCGCTCTTTACATTTTTAAGTGCTGGCATTGTTAACATTTTCGTTCCATCTGGCGGCGGTCAATGGGCTGTGCAAGCACCAATTATGATTCCAGCTGGCGCTGAACTTGGTGTACCTGCTGCAAAAACAGCAATGGCAATTGCATGGGGCGATGCTTGGACGAATTTAATTCAACCTTTCTGGGCATTACCAGCATTAGCGATAGCTGGTTTAGGTGCTCGTGACATTATGGGATTTTGTGTTGTGAACTTACTATATGCGGGTTTTATCATTAGTCTATGTTTCTTATTTATTTAAACAAAAAGCTAGTTTTATACTAGCTTTTTTACATAATAAATCACTTATTTCCCATGCAATTTATAATCTTCTTCCACTCTACCTCCGTAAGATGTAATGACTCAAATGCAAAAAAATCTTCACACACTTTTTCAATTAAATGTGGATTTTCCCTCAAAAAATTCCACTGTAATACTTTAGGAAGAAAATGCATTTCATATTCTTTACTTCCCTGTACTACCTCATCTACTTCTCTTTCACAAATTCCTCTTATCAAGTAGTCATTTCTTAACTCTATTTGAATTTGCTGAAATGTTTCGCTACATTTTTTCAATTGAAGTAAACGCGTAACATACTTCCGAAAAAGTTCGCCGTCATACTGAATACAGTTTATAATACGGTCGACTTCATTCATAATGTACGAGCCTTTTCTTCTCTTCATTAAATACGAGGACTGGATCAAATTGTTCTTTGTATAAATCAAGCAGCGTAACTGAATGATTTGTTTCCTGTAGTCCTTTTTGCACATGATTTAAAATCGCCGCGTTAAAACTTGAAGGATTAGGATGAGCGTATACAATTAGTACGTTCACTACATAACAACTCCCTCTATACGTTAAAGTTTCCCCTTCTTTAATAACTTCTCTACAATTTGTACGTTTTTCGAACTTTGCAATAATCGATTCAATAATATAAGTAATTCTTCTTTTTCTAAATCTTTCAGTTTCTCTTTAACTGCACTCTCACCAGCACCTTGAATATCATAAACAACTGCCGCCATATGCTTACAAAGATTCTCATATGGACATTCGCAGCTACTTTCTGAAAAATCTTCGAGATCGATAACTACTTCATAATTTCCTGCATTTCCAGTAACGAAAGCAAACACTTTTTTATCATGTATTTCAACATCTTCTACATGTCCATCTTCATAATATTCATATCCCTTATCTACAATGTACTTTGGGATCCATTTCGTTATATCTTTTAATAAGTAAGCGTACATAATTGTACCCCTTCCTTTAATTCCCTTTTGACTTCAAAAATCCTGTATGTTATTCTAATAACTGTCAAATAGCAAGTCTATATGACAAAACGACTGACACCTATTCGGCGAAGGTGTCTCTTTTCATTTGCAGCCGATATGAATTGCCTCTTTCAGGCACATTCAATTTTTGACACTACACACTCAACACCATTCCCTGTATCAGGCTGCTTTAGCAGTCTTTTACTCTACATACTCCGTTATTTTAAGAAAAAAAGAGAGCTTAGCTCCCTTTTCTCGCCTTATACAATACCCCTTTTTCAGCATAGAGATATTCATCAGCTAATGTAATTTTCCCATCCAGTTTTAGTTCGTCTAATAATCTTGATAAATAAAATTGATGCAACATCTTTTTCGTGAATTTTCCTTCATGATGCGAAACGATATGTTCTTGAATATCTAACAATGATATCGGCTTATCTTGCTCTATCATATATTCATAAACTGTACTACGCAGTTTTACGTATTTTTCGAGTGTCACAGTAATGCGCAACCCCTTTCTTCTTAATATAAATTTTCGTAATCGGTTTTTTTGCAATAAAAAAACCTCTCCGATAAGAAGAAGTTACGTATATATCTTCGTCTTATCTCCCAGAACAAATATGTTCTGCTGGAATTAGCACCTGCATCGCGGTTGCTGGGTTTCATCGGGCCAGTCCCTCCACCTCTCTGGATAAGAAAATATTCACTTAATTCTTACTATACGTAATTCCACTTTAATTGTCAAATAAATATAACAAATTATATTTTCTTCCTTACTGTTCATACTACCCATATACGAACACGCAAGGAGGATTATGAAATGCATCAAAATGCTCGCGGATATGTACAAGATTCTTTTCAATCATTACAAGAAGCTAAAAATTGTTTAGAAGAAGCGCTCGAAACAGTTGAAAAAGATTTTAATCGCGCTCGTATTGAACAATCACTTTATGCTGTTGAACAAGCTATTCAACGTTGCGAGTACACCGTTCACATTTTAGAAAAAGATTAAAAACTTCCCATCAATTGATGGGAAGTTTTTTCAAATGGCATACTTCATAATTATTGCCGTTATGATTAAAAAATATACAGAATTAGCAATTTCTAAAATTCCTACTTTTATAATAGAAATTTTTTTGCCATACAACACAATTGCTCGAATGGCACTTGGTATAAAAATAAGAGAACACCACGGATTAATCACAAATATGATTATTATTAATACGGTATGATATCCCCAAGATATAAGACGATACTTCGGGTTATTTTTTTCACGAATCATCGTTTTCACATAGAACGTACTACCTAAAAAGTATAAAAATGAAATAAGTGCAATGAATATAGCTGTATGATCGATTTGCTTCATTGAAAAGGAATAACTAATTAATCCACCGATACAAAACACAATAATCGCACAAATATCATTTAATAGTGCTCTTTCATTTTTTTGACGAGCGTAATACATATTCACTATAAATAATGGAATCATTACTATTACGAATAAAAGAATTCGCCACTCATATAATAAAGAAATCATCCCAAATAGGAACGCAATGCTGAAATAAACAATGGCAGCTTGTAAAAACTCTTTTTTTCGTCTTTGCTTTATGTACGTAAGAAATGGATACGTGGCTAAATAGATAAAAAACCACGCTAAAAACAATGGAATATGATAAATAGTAGGTTTCCCAAGTATGACACTTAATAAAAAAGGAATAACAAGCATAGCCCATGCACCATGTTGCTTCGGAATAACTAACTTCATTAACTATACACCTCACTTTTGAAAAAAGTTCTCACCTACCATTATACAAATAATTTTATATAATAACGGATGTATATTAAATCGATTTTTTGACAAAAAAATGCTCCTTACAATATGTAAGAAGCATGAAAGAGGCAAACGAATATGTAAGTCGCGACCCTACCTTATATGAGTATGCTTTTCTATGTCACGTTATGCTCATCTAATATACCGTATTTCTTTTTAAATCTTGTAAGAATCGTAATCCATGAAGTACTAAATAGTAATAAGAAAATAACATTCGAAATCGCATGGCTCAAATCAAAGTAAAAACTTGCAATATAATACGAAATGACAGTTTCCCACGTTGCTTCTCGTATAAAACCGAGAAGGCCCCAGAAATTCATAATCCAGCCAAATAAAAAGCCAACAATTACTCCGTAAAGAAGTCTTCCCCATAGCTTTTTCATAAAAAATGTATTACGAAGTAAACCTGCTATAAAACCAATCATACCCCACGAAAACATTTGCCACGGTGTCCATGGACCTTGTCCTAAAAAAATATTAGATACAATTGCTGCTGTAGCACCAATCATAAAACCAGTTTCACTACCAAATACAATTGCAGAAACGATAATGACAAAAGAAGTTGGTTGTACACTTGGTAAAATAGAAAATGGCACCCGGCTTACTGCTGCAATTGCCGCTAATACAGCAACGAGAACAATTTCACGTGAAACAAACGCCTTTCTTTCAAAACGGATATAGAAAGGTAACATAATAACCGCTAATATAAACAAACTACTTAACATGTAATAACCGTCCATGACAAGTGTCGTAAGAAGTAATGTGCCGATTATTACTGCAAAGATACATATTATGAATGCAACATATCGTTTGGACACGCTTCGTACACATCCTCCCACGTTAATGCATATGGCAATTCTTTTCGAATGAATCGATTAATAGATGTTGTATAAAAGAAGTTCCCGCTAAAAAATTCTTTCGGTGCATCATTCATAATGACTGTTCCGTCAAATAACATCATACATTGATCAACGTATTTCGCTGCAAATTCAATGTCATGCGTCGCCATTACAATTGTTGTTCCTTCTTTTTGCAGCTCCCTAAATAGTTCTCCTACTCTTTCTTTCTTCCATGGATCTAACCCCTTTGTCGGTTCATCCAGTAATAATAGCGTTGGCTTTGATAATAACGTTGTACATAGCGCAAGTAATTGTTGCTCTCCTCCGCTACAGTCGTGCGGATGGCGTTCTTTAAGCGAGTACAACCAAAACTGTTTTAGCGTATCTTCTGCTATTTCTTTTCCTTGTTCTCCGTATAATTCACGTGCACGTTCATAAACCTCATCCCATACTGTATCAAATGTAAAATGATAATACGGATGCTGCGATACATACCCAATACTTTTAAATCGTTCTTTCGAATCAATTTTATGTATCACTTTTCCGTTCCACTTTACTTTCCCTCTTCTCGCTTTTTGTAATCCTGCTAAAATCGTTAACAGTGTAGACTTACCTGTACCGTTCTTCCCAACGAGCGCTACCCATTTTCCTTTTTCAATCGAAACTGATAAATCATGTAAAATAAGCGGACTATTTTTTTCATATTGGAACGAAATATGCTCTGCGCTTAAAATTACCTCTTGCTTTTCACTTTGTGCTATTGGCTCATTTACATATGATATCGCTGCAAAATCATTCATTTTCATTTGCGCCTCTCGCACTGTAAACGGAATATCTCTCACATTCCACTCTAAAAATAGCCTTGGAATTTGCGGAATAAATGGACGGAATGATTCTACTCCCCACATATCCGTAATAACAATTTTAGGACTACCATCATACATAATACGGCCATTATCCATACAAACAACGCGTGTTGCAAGCGGGATAACTTCATCTAAACGATGTTCACTTAAAATAATCGTAATTCCAAGTTCTTCATTAATCCGTTTTAATAATCCTAAAAACTCTTTTGCAGCGATTGGATCTAACTGCGCTGTCGGTTCATCTAATAATAGCAATTTCGGCTGCATAACTAATACCGCAGCTAAATTAACAAGTTGCTTTTGCCCACCAGATAACGTGTGAACAGATTGATGCAATAAATCTTGAAATCCTAAAAAGCTAATAAGCTCTGCTATTCTTTTTTGAATAATATGTGATGGTAATCCGATATTTTCTAAAGAAAATGCTAATTCTTGAATCACTGTATCCATAACGATCTGATTTTCTGGGTTTTGAAATACCATCCCAATTTCTTGGGCAGATAACAAATCAGCTACTTCCTCTATTAAAACACCCTCATAAAATATCTCTCCAGAACGCGTACCAATTGGAAGTAACTCCTTTTTAAAATGTTTTAATAAAGTCGTCTTCCCAGATCCCGATCCTCCAGCAAGTGCAATAAACTCACCTTTTTGAACAGAAAGAGAAATATGCTGTAACGCTTTTTCATTTTCATCAGCATATACAAATGATAAATTGTTTATTTCTGCATGCGCCACCATATCCATTCTCTCCCTTCCATTATGATTGGTAAACTAATAAACATCGTTAATACGACAAACATCATCCCATCGTATTGCTGAAATAGAATCGATTCGACTTTCGGATAAATAATCAATTTCCCCCCGCCATAATTACTACATATAATAGCAGCTATAAATAAAATGATTAAATAACTGAGCGTATACCAATCGCGCCTTTCCATTCTATAGCGAATATACGTCGTACGCTTCGTTACACCAAATCCACGAGCTTGCATAGAATCTGCCGTTTGCAGTGCATCTTCTAATGAACAAATTAATAATACTTGCAGCAATTGCATACCATTTTTGACGCGTTCAATTATCGAACCTGAATCTACCTGCACACCTTTCGTCTTTTGAACGAGTGTGATTTTCTTTAATCGCCTCATAAACAAAGGAACAAATCTCACTGTAATCATCGTTAACAATGCAACTTTCGGTGAAATTCTTGAAAACAAATATAAAAATTTATGACTGGAAATAATATCATTGTATGACGCAAACGTAAACATAACTGCAACTAGTAATAACCCCATTACTATTCCAAACATAATCGCCTCAAGCTTAATACGGCTATCACCTAACCAAAATAACGTAGTTCGACCTCTATGCGTTAATAACGAATTAAATAAAATTACCATAAAGAAGAAAACAATTGTGCTCGGTAGCATCTTTCTTATCTTTTCGCTATTTCCTTGCATCACATTTAACATAATAATTAATACTATTGCTCCAATTAAAAAAAGAGGATGAAGACACATCGTACATAGTATCATCACCCCGATATAATAGAAAAAATTCACAAAAGGATGTAAAGAAGAAAAACTTATTTTCATAGCCCTTTACCGAATGCCTTTCTTATTGTAATACGTATACCCACTCAATTGTATCTCCTGGTTTTACCGTAGCTACACCAGCACTATGGTTTGGAAAAGCACCGTTCACACGATATTTCCATCCACTAGTATCCGCAATATCTTTTTCATATAAATCATTAATACCTTTTACATAAATACTATCTCTAGATCCGCTTGCATCAACATCTAATCCTGTACGTTGTAATACTTTATACACAGTATCGCCATCTTGTATATCCATCTTTTTCGCACCCATTATATATCCGTTATTTCCTTTTACCGAGATTGTTACTTGTTTTGCTTGCGGTTTCGGTGGTGCTGGTGGATTAGGTGGTACTGGTTTCGGTGGTGCTGGAAGAGTTACGTCTTTTCCACCTTTATTCGGATCAACTTTTTGCTCCTGCTTCGGTGTTTCTTTCGGCTGATTCACAACCTTTGCTTCTTCTTTTACTTCTGGTGCTTTCGGTTGTTGTTTCTCTTCTTGTGCTTGTTGCTGCTCTGGTTGCTTATTTACAGCTGGCTGTTCTTTCGGTTGTTCCTGTTGTTCCTGTTGTTTCTCTTCTTTCTTTACCTCTGGTTGTGCCTGCGGCTTTTCCTCTTTCGGCTTCTCTTCTACTTTTTGTTCTTGTTTCTCTTTCTGCTCTTCTTGCTGCTTTTGCTCTGATTCAGCTTGCTTTTCTTCTGTTTTTTCTTCCGGCTTCGCTTCATCTTTTTGTTCTTCTTGTTTCGCTACCTCTTCTTGCTTCGGTTCTACCTTCTTCTCAGGCTTTACAGCTGTCTCTTCACATCCGGCAAGTAGCCCGAGCGAAAGCAGTAAAGAAATGAACCATTTCACCTTACTCATCCTATCTCTCACCTTTCATACGAAAATTAGGAGCAAATAATTGCTCCTAATTTTTTGTTAAGCTGCTTTACGTCTCCATAATACATATGCAGAAGCAATACATAATACACCCATACCTACTTCTGTTGCTGCACTATGAGAAGATGCTCCTGTTTTTGGTAGACTGTTACCGTTTCCGATTTTTTTATTCTTAACCGGTTCGTTATCTACAACTACTTTTAGATTTTCATCTTTTGTTTCTTGTTGTAATTGGTCTTGTTCTTTCGGTTCTTCAGTAACTTCTTTTTCTACTACATTATTTTCTGGTTCAACGACCTTTTCTGGCTCTTCAATCGGTTTTGGCTTAATTACATTACCAGCGTCTACATTAGACCAATCATAAATAGATTTCCCCATTTCCTTAAATTGAAGTAATGCTAAAAGAGCCTGTTCTGTAGCCATTCCGTTACCATTTTGATCACTTGGTAACCATTTAAATTCACCATTTGAAAGTTGATATGATAATAGGTTTTGCATTGCCTTATGAAGACGATTTTGATCTACATCTTTAACAAGCGATAATCCAATAATTGCTTGCGCAGTACTATTTGAATTTTCTTGTCCATCAGCTGAAAAACCGCCATTTTGCAGCTGTTCGTTATATAAATACGCAACAGCTTTTTGTATAGCTGGTTTCACATCTGATCGCTCTTGATAAGGAGCTAATGCTGATAAAACCATACCTGTTACATCAACGCTACTAGCACTATCTTTACTACCTGAACTATTATAAGTCCATCCACCGTCTGTATGCTGATTATTTAACAGTGCTTCCACTAGAGCAACTCTGTTCCATTTTGATTCAACTGGAATCTCATACTTCTTCGTATCAAATGCAAGTAAAGCAAATGCATAACCTGTAACAGAATTCACTTTATCTGACTCATACAATTTTTGAACTAAATTATGTCCACCTACATTTTTAGGGTCTGCACTCATTGCATTCATCATAATAATTGTTCTAGCTAAATCTGTCGCTGAAAAACGATTAATGCGCTTTTCTACTTTTTCAGTTACTGACTTAACATAATTTAATTTTGCCTCAATTGGCACATTCTTTCCAGAACGAGAAAGCGCTACAGCTACCCAATCACTTTCAATTCCATCTTGTAACATCTTGTCTGATGTTTTAGAAATGGCTTCATTTAATTGTGCACTTGGAACTTGAATGTTCTCTTGCTGTGGTTGTTCTGGTTTTTCCCCATTTGGTTTTTCACCGTCTTGGTCACCTTGGTTTTTCCCATCTGGTTTTTCACCGTCTTGGTCACCTTGGTTTTTCCCATCTGGTTTTTCACCGTCTTGATCACCTTGGTTTTTCCCATCTGGTTTTTCACCGTCTTGATTACCTTGGTTTTTCCCATCTGGCGTTTTACCGTCTTGGTCACCTTGATTTTTCCCATCTGGTGTTTTACCGTCTTGACCTTCTGGTTTTGGTTCTTCTGGTTTGCCACCGTTAGGTTCTTCTGGTTTACACGTCCCGAACTTATCTAACGTTTCTTTCAATGTTTCCTGGCTTATATTGCTCCAGTCTGAAACAAAGCGAAAGACAACAACATCTCCAGATTTTAATTTATAACTATCTGCTCCGACTTCTGCAGACTTATCATTTACATCATACAGCCAAGCACTTGTAGCCCCGGCCATTAAACCATCGATGCCTTTTACATATGTTCCAAACGACATCGTTTCAGATTCTACCTTGTCCCCCATGACCTTTTGCAGCAAACTTAAAGCTGTTTCCCCATCTTTAATTTGCTCTTCTTTCGGACATAACATAATGCCTTTTTGTGATTCCCCAATAATTGCAAGTTTTGCTGTATTTTCTTCAGCAAACGTAATATGTACTGTATTCGCAAAAGAAACAAATACAAGTGTCACTGCCATTAACGACGTAAGCAGCCACTTTTTCAACATTGCCATCCCAAAATTTCCTCCCTTACTACCATTTACACAAAAAAAGGCCCTTCAAGGGCGTGCGATTGACACTCTCTTTTTGTAAGTGTCGAACAAAAATGTACAACACCTCCTACCCGCATTATTCGCGGCTATATTTGTATAGGAAAAAATAATTTTGTTTATGAACGTATCATTGTGATAACATTCACTTTTCTTGGCACAACTTACTTCCATTTAAGTTATCGTAAAACGATAAACCTATACATTCTGTAAATTTTAAATTTCTGTATTATTTTACTATTGACAAAGAATTTTGTCCATGCTTTATCGGATTTATTTTCTAAGAATAATAACTTATTAACTCTTAACTATGTAAACTCTTTTCACTAATAATGACGCCATCTTCATCCGCATAAACATATTCATTTGGATTCCAATCCACTTGTCCAAAATGCAATGAAATATTTCGTTCTCCTTTTCCTTCTTTCACACTTCTATTTGGCATTGTCCCTAACGCTAAAATACCAATATTAATATTCTTTAGTTCACTAGAATCACGAACATACCCATTCACAATAATTCCTGCTAGCTTTCTTTCTTCCGCAATAGCTGCCAAATTATCACCAAGTAATGCACAATTCCTAGACGCTCCGCCATCAACAACTAATACTGTTCCTTCTGGTAATGTTTGCAATCCTTCCTTCACTAGTACATTATCATCTTTCACTTTTACAGTTGCAATTTTCCCGTGGAATTGTTCTTTCTTCCCAAAAGACCGAAAAGACTGGCGACATATTTGTAATTCCTTTTCAAACTCATCACATAGATCTGTAGTTTTCCACATCTTGTTCCCTCTTTTCCTTTTTCTTTCTACATAACATATTCTTGGCTTATTATCGTTTCCCTGTCTAATATTGCAATAATTTGTATGTACGGGAAAAGGATACAAAAACTATTGCCTTAAGAAGCTACCTTTATTATAATCTATTTCACAGATTGAATTCAGAATATTAAAATTAATAAAGTGAAGAAGGAGGAATTTTATGCAAATACAAACTGAGGCAAAAAAACAACCTAGTAAACAAAAGTTTAAAATGCCTGATGCGTACGTACTACTATTTTTTATTGCCTTACTTTGCGCCATTGCTACGTATTTCGTTCCTGCTGGAGAATTTAAAAGAGTTACAAACGGGACCGTTACAACGACAATACCAGGTAGCTATCATTCTGTTCCGCAATCACCTGTAGGATTTGTTTCTTTTTTTACCGCTATTGAAAAAGGAATGACACTTGCTGCTCCGATCATCTTTTTAATTTTATTTACAGGCGGTGCCATTGCCATTCTTGAAAAAACAGGTGCTCTTGACGGTTTAATCTATCATGTTATTAACAAATTTCGTAATCAGCAATTACTTTTCATTTGTATCGTTGCCGCACTTTTTTCTATTCTTGGAACGACTGGCATTATCGTTAATTCAGTTATCGGTTTTATCCCCATCGGTATCATCGTTGCACGCACATTAAAATGGGACGCTATCGTCGGTGTGGCAATTATTTATTTAGGCACTTATGCTGGTTTTAACGCTACTATTTTATCCCCCTCACCTTTAGGCATTTCACAAAAGATCGCAGAACTTCCGATGTTTTCGGGAATTGGTTTACGCACAGCTATCTATATATCTTTTTTACTTGCCACTATCCTTTATATTAATTGGTATGTAAAGCGCTTGAAAAAATTGAATAAAGGAAGCATTCTTGGCGACAACTGGTTTCCAAGTAACGCTCTTTCAAGCGAAAAGGAAGCAGAGAAAAAAGAAGTTCCTTGGACGATACGTCATAAATTAATTTTACTCGTTTCAGCTTTATCATTAATTGCATTTTTAATAGGCGCTTTTCGTCTACATTGGACGGACGCAGAAATGACCGCTACTTTTATTTTCATAGCAATTACAGCCGGAATAATAGGTGGCATGAAAGCAAACGATATCGCTTCTACTTTTCTAAATGGCTGCCAAAACCTTATCTATGGTGCTTTAATTGTCGGAATGGCTCGCTGTATTTCAGTCATTTTAGAACAAGGCAAATTACTTGATACTATCGTTAACCAGCTCGCACAGTCTCTTGAAGGACAAAGCCCTGTATTTGGTGTTATCGGTATGTACGTAAGTAGTGCCGCATTACATTTCCTTATTTCATCCGGAACAGGAGAATCGGTTATTTTTATTCCGATATTAGCTCCATTAGCTGATTTCATGCACATTACACGCCAAGTTACAGTACAGGCTGTTATGCTCGGCGAGGGTGTAGTAAACTGCCTTAATCCAACTTCCGGTGTTTTAATGGGCGTTCTCGCAGCGAGCGGCATTTCTTATGGAAAATGGATTCGTTTCATGGCTCCACTTGCACTCATTTGGTTTATCATTGGACTTGTTTTTCTTATTGTTGGGGTGAATATTGAGTGGGGACCTTACTAAAATACCCATATATAATTAACTTGATAAAATATCTATCCTATTCTCCTCTTCAATCCTATAAAAATCATTTATTCTAGTAAAAATATAAGAAGGGATTGATCATAATGATCAATCCCTTCTATCAAAATATAATACCTTTAAAAATCTTAGTTCCAAATTTTATTTACCCATTCAGGATGATCAATAAAAGGATTGCGGTTATGTTGATATTTTGTAAAAATCACTTCATTACGCTTTCGCTCTAAATCATCGACCGGGTCTTGTTCATTCCATTTTAATAAGACAGATAGTTTCCCCATGTATGGATCTTTATTGTTATTCACTTTTTCATTTAGTTCTAAATCTATTTCGCCGTTGTCTCCCTCGTAACGAACAGCCATATAAAACAGCATTCTAGCAATATCTCCTTTTACACTATCACGAGGTTCCCAAGAATCACTATCATATTTACATTCTGTCGCTTCAGAATGATTCACACCACCATTATCAAAATCCAGATTTCCACGTGAACTATTTACAGATACATCCGTCGCTCTTAAATGATGTAGATCTGTTCCAGGTCCTGCAGTCGTTCCAAAGTCACCGTGAGATTTTGCCCAAACATGCTCTCGGTTCCAGTTATTTACTCCTGATCCATTCGTAAGTTTCCCTTGCGAACGACCAGTATATAAGAGTATCACATTATTTTTATTATTTGGGTCCTCATCAGTATCTCTTAGCGCTTCCCAAACCGCACTGTATGATAGCTTTGTATGATTATCAATAATATTATGCAGTTCCTTCTTTAATTCTAAACCCGTTTTTCCTATTGCGTTATTATAATATGTATCGTCATAATTTTTCACAATAATCTCTTGTGCTGATGCAGAAGCTACTTCACCGTGTATAGTATCTGTGAATGATAGAGATGCAGAACCTAAAATAAAAAATGAAGACAGTGTAATCATAGCAAGCTTTGTATTTCGAAACTTCATATACCCATTTCCCCTTTAAAATATAATTTGAAGCTATTCACTAAAAAATGCTTTCTAACTCCCGAAACCTTTTAGAAACCCCTACCCCTTTTCTGTTTATTTAATACAAGACTCTATCCAGTCTGTATCACTTCTAAACTTTTTATTTATTCACATTCCAAACAATTTCACTTTTAACAAGAAATATCCTTCTCCTATAAAGATTATTAAAATATTCTTTACAATTTAAAAGTAGTTTAATATTAACTTATAAATTTAAATTTATTTATGCAATAATGCATATTTGATAAATACTTTAAAAAACAGTTTGAATAAAATGCATTCAAAGAAAACCGTGCCACAAAACAGATACAATCTAAGACAGAAATAATAAAAATCAAGATGATAGCTCGACTTTTCCCTTTTCCATAACTGTCTTTATTTTTGTGTAAAACCTTTCTTTCCCTGAATAATACGCACAAAAATAGATTGGATACCATGTAGGCACCAATCTATTTTAATTAAAGAAACTGTGTCAATTCTGCGTTCACAACACGTTGTGCAGTAATAATAACATTTTCAGCTGTTAGTCCATAAACACTATATAGTCCACCAGGTTGATTAGGAACAATTTGAACTTCATATTCAAATGCTTGTCCAAAAGTAGGATGAACTAAACTTAGAGTTGCAAAAGTAGAAGCATTAGAATTCACATTGAAGTTTACCTGTTCAATTAATACTAATGAACCGTCAAGTCTAAAAACTCTAGCTACTCCAGTAAGTGGGCCCGCAGTACGGTTAAGGATTTTCACCCTAACTCTATTTGCATTAGCAGGTTGATTTCCTACGTTTTCAATTGGTCCTGTAGTAAGAGCCATATAACATCACCTCCATTATATTATTATGATATTCAATCATACGTATTAACGTTATAACCTAATTACTCAATTTATTTAAAATAAAAAGAAGCTTCAAATTCTATTATATTTAGGTCATAGATATTAAACTTAATAAAATCAAAGGCAGGAGCATATTTGATATGTTCCTGCCTTTTTATTGTGGGATACCGATAAATAGCCCTCTAGCTAAGATTTTAAAGTGCTACAAAATCAAAAATTTTATCTCACCACAGTTTTCTACGAGAATCCAGTGAACAGCTTATTTACATAATTTTTGTTCTCGGAAGTTGATTTTGTAGCGCCCTTTCTCGTAATTCACTATGTTTTCCAAAGAAAATAGTGAAAAACAGGGCGATGAATACATTTACAAAATGACAAAACTGTAAGAATACACGAATGTTTGTAAGAAAGTTCGATGTTTTCTTTTTCCTTTTTTTATTATAGTGAAAAAGAAGAACAAAATATTCTCTTATGTAGGAAAGGAAGATAATAATGATTGATCTATTAAATAAATGGATGTTAGAAAGTACAGCCAATTTTAATATCGTTGTAGGACTTACAGCACTTCTATTTTTGGGTTCAGTAATTGCACTTATTATTATTTACAAAAAAATTGGTAAACCGGTTGAAAGAACAAATACTATTTATTTAAAAATTACTTCTCGTATGTTTACTACTCAAATTCTAATGAATGCTATATTTATTTCTTTAGTTGGTAAAGATATTGAGAATTTCCGTCAAATCTTTATATTATTTGAAGCTTTTGTATTCTTTATTGGAGCTATTTATTCGTTTAAATTATATAGACAGGAGTACAAATGATTTACTTATAAGAAACAATAAAAAACAGTAGTGATTTTACATTACTGTTTTTTATTGTTCATTTTTAATTGTAAACTTTTCATTTTTAGTTAACTGTATATTCTATACATATGAGGTTAACATAACCCATCATTAGCGTTAGCGAGGAAAAAGGACAACCCTGCTCTCACAAATGAACCCTTTTTTAGTTCTATGAATCTATACATATTATATACATTCCTATCCTAACGTGGTTTTAGTGCTCTTGTTTGTTACTGGATTAGCCAAAAAACTGTATAAAATCTTGCATACTATTAGCGTGTTTTTTCAAAAATACTGGCATCCCCCAATTTGTGCTTTCTTATGGATATTTCTTGACTCCTCATTAAAACACTCTCCTGTTCTTTGTCTATCTTTAAGAATAAACCCTGCTTGTTTATTTCAAGTTCTTGCATCGAGGTTTTACCTTCTCCCAAAGCCAAACAAACAATTCAGATTACATGCCTATATCAAACTAAACATTCAATCTTTATCCAGTTTGTAAATAAAATAGGATAATCAGCCCCATAACGGACTAACTATCCTATAAATTATTATCTAAATTCAATAAAGTGAGACTTTAATCAGCCCTCACCAATCGGGCTTTTACGGGCAGTTGATCCCCACCTAATTTCTTTGCTTCCGCTGAAATTTGAGATGAGGGTCTTACTGCCCGGCAAATAGCGGGATAAAACTAGAACTTCTTTTCCTATGTATCATTACTTCGTTACCTCACCAAACTGCGCTCTCGTCACCTTCGCCAAGTCCTCTACTTTCAGCTCAATTTGTATACCAATTTTCCCGCCACTCACTATCATCGTTTCAAGTGATTGGGCACTTTCATCAATACATGTAGAAAATAGCTTTTTCATTCCAACTGGTGAACAACCGCCGCGAATGTATCCTGACACTTTCGTAATATCTTTAACAGGAATCATTTCAATTTTCTTTTCACTTACTGCTTTTGCGGCAGCTTTTAAATTTAGTTCCTCATCTACCGGAATAATAAACACATGATAATTTTTACTATTCCCTTGAGCGATTAACGTTTTATATACTTCTCTCACTTCTCGTCCAATTTTCTCGGCTACTGATACGCCATCAATTTTCCCATCGTCTGGATCATATGACATCATCGAATATTCAATTTTTTCTTTATCTAATATTCGCATCGCATTTGTTTTATCTTTTTTCATAACGTTCTCCTTAAAAGGTTATTTCATATTATTAAGTTTTATTATACACCCTTTTCCATTTCTCCTACATAACTTCACGTATATTTCAAAACTAAAAATATTGATAATTCAAAAATCATCTGATATAATTTGGAAAAACTTATGTTAAGGAGAGATTTGTAATGCGAAATTTTAATACTTCTTTCCAACTTCATCATCATACGTAACGCCGTGTATCCGAAGAAAAATTTTTCTTCGTGGGTACAGGGCTTTTCCTGTTGACCCACGAAGCGTTCATAAAGCTATGTGGGTATTTTTATACTCACATAGCTTTTTTTAATTTAAAAAGGAGTGATTACAATGGAAATGAGAAATGTAAAAGGAACGAAAGACTATTTACCAGAGGAACAAGTGCTGCGAAATAAAATTAAAAGAGCTTGTGAAGATACGTTTGAACGATACGGATGCAAACCTTTAGAAACGCCGACGTTAAATATGTATGAGCTTATGTCTTACAAGTACGGCGGTGGTGATGAAATATTAAAAGAAATATATACACTTCAAGATCAAGGAAAACGTGAGCTCGCCTTACGATACGATTTAACTATTCCATTCGCAAAAGTTGTGGCAATGAATCCGAACCTCCGCCTCCCTTTTAAACGTTATGAAATTGGGAAAGTATTTCGAGATGGGCCAATTAAACAAGGAAGATTTCGTGAATTTATACAATGCGACGTTGATATTGTCGGTGTAGAATCAGTCATGGCTGAAGCGGAACTCATGAGCATGGCGTTTGACCTGTTCCGAACATTAAACTTAGAGATAACGATTCAATATAATAACCGAAAATTGTTAAATGGTATTCTTCAGGCCATTAACATCCCTACTGAATTAACAAATGACGTCATTTTATCATTAGACAAAATCGAAAAGATTGGGATTGATGGTGTACGAAAAGATGTATTAGAGCGCGGAATTTCTGAAGAAATGGCTGATACAATATGTAATACTGTATTATCTTGTCTAAAGCTTACAATAGCTGACTTTAAAGAAGCTTTCAATAACCAACTCGTTGCCGATGGAGTAAACGAATTGCAACAATTACAGCAATATTTAATCGCTCTCGGAATAAATGAAAATACGATATTCAATCCGTTTTTAGCAAGAGGACTGACAATGTACACAGGTACTGTATATGAAATCTTCCTAAAAGATGGCTCAATTACATCTAGCATAGGTAGCGGCGGCCGTTACGATAACATTATCGGAGCATTCCGTGGTGATAGTATGAACTATCCAACAGTCGGTATCTCATTCGGTTTAGACGTTATTTATGCAGCACTATCGCAGAAAGAAACAATCTCATCTACAGCGGATCTATTTATCATCCCGCTCGGGACAGAATTACAATGCTTACAAATTGCCCAGCAATTACGTTCCACCACTTCCTTAAAAGTTGAACTTGAACTAGCAGGACGCAAATTAAAACGTGCCCTTAATTATGCCAATAAAGAGAATATCCCTTATGTGCTTATTGTTGGTGAAGAAGAACTTAGTACAAACACTGTTGTGTTGCGGAATATGAAGGAAGGTAGTGAGATGAAGGTTCCGATTTCTTCTTTAAGTAGTTATTTATAATACGAACCACCCTCGTTTGGGTGGTTTTTCTATTTTATAGATTATAATTAGTTTACATAAAATAATTACAATCTACTCAAAGCTACAAATATATAATATCAAATTATTCATTATTTTTGGTAATATATAGCTATGAATGATTTTAGGAGGATTCACTTTGAAAACCTACATACAAGCACTAAAGTGGACTACAGGTATCTATCATCTTTTATTACTTCCTTGTTATTATGTATTTCCAAGTCTTGTTAACCTATATGGGATACCTTTACTTCTATTGATTGTGTTACATATCACTACTATTTTATTAGCTAAAAAAGTAGACATGAATACGTACCCTCATTATATCGGCATTATCGTTACTCTAGTTGCCTTTTTCCCTTATATAGACATCGTTCTACATATGATAGCAGCCATTTTCCTTATATTAGATGCTGCTTCTACGAATGCAAAAGAAGTTTATGATTCATAGATGGATAAAATGAAACTTTAATCCATTGAGTTTTGAAATAGGTCAGCAAAAAGGATTTACTTTTTAAGTAAACCTTTTTTCATTTTTAATTACTTTCCTTACTCCAGAATAATAAAAGAATATTCTGTTTAATTTTTATAAATTTCTAAATATTTATAAAACATTCAAATTAACATACATTTTAGTTATGTAAAAAATCTAAGTTTTAAGGAGATGAATCCATGCTTAAAAAGTTGATAGCAGGTGCATTATTAACTGTTTCGTCGTTAACTGGAGGAGTGGGATTAGTATCAGCTAGTACCGAAAAGGATTATTCGATTTCCTCTTTCGAATATGTAACTGTAGATGAAAAGACTGTTGATTCGTTTAACAAATTGAGTGCTCCATCAAAGAAAGACGTAAAAATAACATTAGTTCTACCGAAACAAAATCAAAATGGAGACTGGTTATCTTATGGATTTTCGAGCAAAGAAAGTTTAGAGTCTTTTATTGAAAAAGATAAACAAAGGTTGAATAATTCAATCACTCCCCTTGGTGTTGGTGGAAGCGGACCTGGTAGTACAGACTTCTATAAACACACAAATCAAGGTAGCGAGTATTTTTCTCTAAGTAGCGGTTATAAAAACTTGTCTGCTAGTTGGCAAAATCAAATTGTTTCTGTACGTACAGCATCCCCCACTGCTAGCTATTCAACAACGCTATGGGAACGTACTTCAACGGACGGATATGGAAAAGGTGTTGTTTTTAAACACGCTGATTGGTATGGTCAAATTGCAAACTTAAATAACTTTCCAACTTCAGCAGTTGAAGTTAAAAAGTAAAAATATAGAAATAAAAGGTGTTTTCACGTATGGAAACACCTTTTATTTCTACAACTATTTCACATATCTCGTCTATACTAATTTCAACTCTTAATTATTATTTTTCGTATTCCTACTCTCCAAAACCTTCTCCATATTATGAGTTGCCCACTCCATCATTAATAAAATCATTGGACGAAGAGATTCACCAAGATCGGTTAACGAATATTCTACTTTAGGTGGCACTTCACGGTATACTTCACGATGTATGATGCCATCTGCTTCAAGTTCTCTAAGCTGAAGTGTTAACATTCTTTGTGTGATATTAGGTTTTAATCTTTTTAATTCATTAAACCTCTTTTTCCCATCTAATAAATGATACAAAATAACACCTTTCCATTTTCCACCAATCACCTCTACCATCGCTTCAACTGGACAAGAATATTTATTTAAAAATGGGTAATTTATATTTTTTTCATTTGAACAATCCATAATAAATCCCTTCTCTTAACAATAGTATCTTTTTTGATACTATAACACATAAATGTGCGTACTTGTATCTATGTTACTTTAAAAATATAATTTACTTACAAAATAAATTAACGAAAAGAGGAACTTTTATGACAAATACAAACGAAATTACAAAAGAGAAAATTATGGAGGCTTTTCATTTCAGACATGCATGTAAAGAGTTCGATCCTATGCACAAAATTTCAGAAGAGGATTTTAAATTCATTTTAGAAACAGGCAGATTATCTCCTTCTTCTTTTGGATATGAACCTTGGAAATTTATTGTCGTACAAAATAAAGAATTAAGAGAAAAACTACAACCGTATTCATGGGGCGCTGGTGGGCAACTTGCAACAGCAAGCCATTTCGTCATTGTTCTTTCAAGAAACATTAAAGATATGCATTATGATGCAGAGTATATTAAATATATGATGAACGATATTATTGGATTGCCTGAAGACACTCAAAAAATTAGATATGAATTCTTCAAAAAGTTCCAGGAAACAGATTTTAACTTATTACAATCTGATCGTACTGTATTTGATTGGGCATCTAAACAAACTTATATTGCTTTAGGTAATATGATGACGAGCGCAGCTCAAATCGGCATTGATTCTTGTCCGATAGAAGGATTCGATAAAGAGAAAGTAGACTCCTTACTTCGTCAAGAAGGCATTATACAAGGCGATAATCTTGAAGTATCAGTTATGGTTGCCTTTGGTTACCGTAAAGAAGATCCAAAACGTGATAAAACAAGACAGACTATGGATACAATTGTTGAATGGATTAAGTAATATAGCACACACAAATAATGCTCCTAATAGCTGTATACTCATACTAAAGAAGAATGAATTGTTTTCTTACGTATGAATTTGGTTTTTCATGGAAAGATATGTTAGTATGTATACAGTTTGAGTGCTCTATTTTTAGAGTCGAACAGGAGGAGAATGAATATGTCTGATATTGAAGTTGGCGAAGTGTTTACTCTTAGTGATGAGAATAACGAAGAGCAAGAAGTAGAAGTACTTGGAGCGATGGATGTCGAAGGTGCAGAATATATTGCAGTTGCCTTTGTTGAAGATATCCAAACAGAAACTGAGGAAGACATTGATATTTTCTTTTTAAAAGTAGAAGAAGATAATGAGTTTTCATACATTGAAAATGATGAAGAGTTTGATAAAGTATCTGCTGCGTTTGAAAAGATTTTGGATGAGCAAGAGCAAGAATAGTATGAATGAAAAACACGAGGGCGGGTGCATATCCGCCCTCGTGTTTTTATTCATCACTCATTCAGTGATTTATGCAGTAACTCCAGTACATCTTTCATCGCAAAAGGTCCATCTTTTTTAACATGCTCTGCAAATTCTGAAACGAGACGTAATGTTCTCACACTTTCGATTGGATGTTCTCCTGATGCACTTTCAGCTGAAAGCATAACTGCATTCGTCCCGTCCAGTACAGCTTGAAACACATCAGTCACCTCTGCTCTTGTTGGAATAGAATGATCTACCATAGATTGAAGCATTTGTGTTGCTGTAATGACATATGTATTCGTTCGATTACATTCCTGAATCATCATTTTCTGTAAAAGCGGAATGCATTGATACGGTAACTCTACTCCTAAATCGCCCCTTGCAATCATAATTCCATCTGCTTCTTTACATATATCTTGAAAATTCTCGATTGCTTCCATTGTTTCTATTTTTGCAATTACATTAGGTGACGTTTCTTTATACTGTTGTATAAAATCTCGTATTTCTTTTATATGACTAGGTTTTCTTACGAAAGAACACGCGATAAAATCAACATTCTCTTCTAAAAGAAACTGAATATCTTTTTTATCTTTCTCTGTAATAGCTGGTAAACGAACAGCCGCATCTGGTAAATTAACTCCTTTATGAGATGAGATATTGCCACCTGTTTTTACCTTCGTTTCTATTTTGTCCGTACTTATCTTTTCAACAATTAATTCAACTTCTCCATCATTAATTAAAATTCTACTGCCTACTTTCACATCATTCGGTATTCCTTCATAATCAACACTCGCTTCTGTATTACTCCCTGTAACTGGTTGTGTATGTAAAATAAAAGAATCTCCTGCCTGAAGTGTAATTTGCCCTCCCTTCACTTCACCTAATCTTATTTTAGGTCCTTGTACATCACCCAAAAATTTAATAGAGTCATCTAATGATTTCACTAAACGAATGATGTCTTTATGACTTTCATGCGTGCCATGCGATAAATTCAGTCGAACAATTTTCATACCATTCTTTATTAACTGCACTAACGTTTCTTTATTATTACTTGCGGGTCCAATTGTACAAATTCGATCGATTGTCATTTTTGTCACCATCCTTTTTTTAATAAGTTTCCCATATGAACTTAAAAATAACAGAGATTCTGACATGAATAGATTTAAATTTACATGAATTTCATAAAATTAAACCTGTATCCCTTGCTGGCTAAGCATTAGAAGATATATTCGCTTTTTTGCAAATGAAGACATGCTGAATCGAAAGTAAAAGAAAAGTTAAGTATGGGATAAACCATTGAGAGTTTCGAAATTTTCATATATTGTATGAATTGAGTTCGAACTCAAAAATTTAAAAAGGTGGGAAAATTAGTGAATATGAAAAAATCTTTATCGGTGACAACTTTAGGGTTAGCGGTGTTAGGTTTTGGTTTTACTAATAACGCAAGTGCTTCAGAGATCGATACTGTAGACAAGCAGCCCGTTTTAGTTGACTTTGATACAATTCAATCAACAAAAACATCTAGTGTTCCTAGTTTGACTATTGCAGCTGCACCTAAGAATGACTCTAACATTAGCGTATATACTCCCTTTTTTGGTAACCCATATGCAGTTGCTAAATCGAAATCAACTACGACCGAAGACTATGTTTATGCAAAAGCAAGAACTTTCAATGGCGATGGCTCATTAGTAAATACGAAAAGTAATAGTGCAAAAAAATCATCCTTTGTAAGTGCTACAGCAACCAACACAAGCATTTATTATGGAGATGATTACGCTATCGGTAATCATACCTATAAATTAAGTGGTTATAATGATGTGAATCACGAAACAAAAGCTTTCTGGTAAGAAAGAGAAAAAAGATATGCATCTTGCATATCTTTTTTCTCTAATATTTTACATATATTGAGGTGCTATTTATGAAACAAATATATATTATTAGCTGTGTTTTACTTATTTCAGTACTTACAATTTATATTTTGTTCAATACTTCAATCATACAACCTCATCCACCTTCCATAGAAAATAAACGAGAGCAACAAACCAATACTATTTCTTACGGATTGAAGGATAATCAAGGCCAACACATTAACAATGGCAGTACAATTACTAGTGAGGATAATAAAATTAATGTAACATTATCATTCGTACATACTATTAATGAAAACCGAAAATATGGATTAATTGTTCTAGAAGATTACGAACAAAAACCTTTTAAAATAGAAGATACTACTAATGAAATATCACACTATTTTTTTGATATGAAACCAAACAGTTCAATTACTACGAAAATCTCTTTACACACTTCTCCTAATGCAAGTGAATTAACCTTTTTAATAATTAAAAAACCTGAATACAAATTAAAAGATAATAACTTAAATAAAGCAGCTATTTTAGAAGATATTCTAAGTATGCGATATTCAATACATCCTCTTCAGAAAGAAAACGAAAAAATAAAACTCTCCCTTATAAATCCAGATGCAATTTTAAAAGACGGTCTTTACGAACCAGTATTTGTTACGAACCGTGAAGAGAATTTACAAACTGTCTTCTTTGAAAAGGAAGGCAAGCAATTAATTCTATCAAACGGTAATGAAACAAATGATGAAATGACTTACGCAATCGTGGCTTTTAAAGATTGGAAACAAGTTGAAATATTTAACAATAGAAAAGTTGTTTATACTAAGCTTGCACCTGAAACGAGACAAATCTTTAATTTCACATTGCCTTTAGTGGATCAGGAAAGTAATTTTCAACTCGTCGCTTTTCCATTTCCTTTTAAAGTTAGCGAAGAAGATTATATCAGTCAACAAGCATTCAGTTCCTTTCGCATCGTAATTGAAAATGAAAATAAATAAGTTATACTGTGCACATTACAACAACCTAAAAAAGGCCTACTCACACGAGTAGGCTTTTGAAACTATGAAAGTTTCGTCAATAACTGATTTAAATCTTTTTTCGTTTTCGTCGTTAAAGATTTCATTTTATTAATATCGATTTTTTCTTTCTCCGCTCCTACAATTAACGGATACATACTTTGACCGATTGTTTTAGAATCCGTCGGATGTGATGCCTCTAGCTCTTTTTCAATCACATCCCACTTTTCATTAATTTGTTTGCCAAGCTTATTCACTGTTTCCAATTTCGGATTAGCAGCTAACTGCTTGTCCAAGCTATCAATTAATGCTACAACTTCTTTAACGTTCGTTTTCACAGCAACACTTTTCTTCGGATCTTTCGTTGTCTTTCCGTTATTGTTTGTGCTTGTACTTGTGCTTTGATCTGCTGTTTTCCCGCTAGTCGTTTGATCATTCGTTTTTCCTGTCGTTTCTTTTTCTTTTGTTTTTACATTTTCGTTTTGAGTTGACGTTTTGCCGTTACTTTCTGTTCCTGATGATTCTTTCGTATTTTTTGCATCCTTATCTGTTTTTTCATTTGAAGAAGTATTTGTTTCTTTTTCAGTATCTTTCGTTGTTTTTGACGCTTCATCTGCACTTGTCGTTTTTGCTTCTCCATCATTTTGCGCAGTTACTTGCTCTTTCTTTTCCGTTTCTTTATCTACTGAAGGACTACAAGCTGCCATAGTAAGCATTGTACCAATTGTAATCGATGCGATAGCGACCTTTTTCATTTTCATATAAATCCCCCTATGTTTTACATAATTTATCCTCCCCTTTACGATTCGATTCCCCCTTAAAAAATCCCTTTTCATACGAATTATCATCTTTCCGACAGTAATCTTCATAATAATACGTACAAAAACTGATAAACTCATTTTAATATTCGAGTTTCTTCTACTTCATTTTTCTGCTCGCAAGTAAAAGAAAAAGAGTATATTGTCACATTAAGAATTACTATCTTCATATGACAATATACTCTTCTATCAAATTTTTATCTTTCTTGACATTTTATTTATACAAAAAAATAAAATTTTCTTTCGTTTTTTGTTTCTCAACATTTGTTAACATAATATTTTTATGAATAACCACCATTCGAGTGAATGACTTGCCCAGTAACCCATTTCGCTTCTTCACTTACTAAAAAAGAAATTAAGCGCGCAGCATCCACCGGTTCTCCTACTTTACCTTGCGGGAATTTCCATACTAAATGATGCTTCAGCTCCTCTGTAATCCATCCTGTATTCGTCGGTCCTGGATCTACAGCATTCACTGTAATCCCCTTCTCCATTGCAACTGGTGCTACTGACTTTGTAAATGCTTCGATTGCCCCTTTCGTTGCTGCATATGCTAGTTCATCTGGCATTGGGCCTACTGACTGTCCTGAAGTAAGATTAATAATACTCCCGCCCGTTTTAAGTGAATAATGTTTTATAAACAATGAACTTAATAGCATAGTAGCCCGAACATTAACTGTATAATGTTTATCCAACTGCTCTACATCTAATTCCTCAATCCTCGTATGAGTAGAATATACTGCATTATTAACTAGAATAGATGGATCACCTAACCGTTCTGATACCATATAAAACAAACGATTTGGCGAATAAGACTGCGATAAATTGATTTCTGCCATTTCACATCGAACATCGTAACTTTCAATTTCCTTTTTCAGCAAAAAGGGTTCTTGATCACTCATTCCCCATGGCATCGCTTTATCATACTTTGGCCAGTACGTGAAAAAAATGTCTATCCCCTTTTGAGCAAGCACCTTGCATACAGCTGCACCAATTCCATTCAGACGAGTTGCCCCTGTTACAATTGCTATTTTCTTCACCTTTTTCTCCTCCATCTATACACAGATCCCCTGCATGAATACAGAGGATCTATCTTCTTATTGAATATTTGACAGTATACGTTCAGCACCTAATTTTAACATTTTAATAAAGATATAATTTACAATCGTAAACATTACAAATAAAACGATAAACATAACCCATAGTCCGACATGAAGGAAGAAGTATAATACACTTACTCCCCCCACAATAATTAAAGCTATTAAAATATTAGCCAAAAAATTCCACAAAGTGGTATATCGACTTTTAAATAATTTCTGCTCTGTATCCCAATGAATATCTGCAGTTTGTGCGTCCCAGCGTGTTCCGATTAAATTAATTAATAACAACCCGTTCGCACTTAGTAAAAACCACAGTATCATAAAGACTGGAGAAATCCCAGCTACAACTGCCATCGTAATACCGAATACTGCTAAAATGATCACATTAATTAACCAAGCAGTGATTGCTTTCGCAAAAAAGATATCCGAAGCCTTTACTGGTAAATAACGATTCACAAACCAAGAGCTTCCATCTCGCGAAAATGACGTTGTTGCAATGACGTTACTACCCATTAAAAATAACGATGCACAAAGGCCAACACCAATTGCAAATCCCGTTGTCTCTGGATTGTTAATATACTCTGTAATAAACTTTAAATTCCCATCTTGCACAAATAAAATAAAGAACAACATAATCGGCATAACGAAAGTTTGTACAATACAATTTAAGAAAAATTGTGGTGTACGGAATAACGTTTTAAATTCCTTTTTCACATACGCTTTTAAATGTGAACTTTGTACCGTTGATTTCTGTAATCCTTCGGCTGAAATGACCTCTTTTTTTGCTGTACTCGTTGAAAGTCCAATAACCCCTTTTAAATATGTACGCTCTGCAATGTAATAAAACAACACAAAAAATACAAATGAAATAAGTGCAAAGATTAATACATATAAAGGACCCTTCCAATTTGCATTTTCTACTAATGCCACTGCTCCGAAATATGTAGTTGGAAAATAGTTTGTCATTTGTACTAAAAGAGAAGATTGGTTGTTCGCAAGGTAATCCGCAATTGCATCTTCAGAAAACGAACTTTTATTTTTCCACTGTAAAAATACATTAATTCCTACAATAAATAGTATACTTACAATTCCAATAAATATATTTCCTCGGTCTTTATTTTTTGCTATATTTGTATACCTCATAATAACTGTCATCAGTAACGAAGCTAGTACTAACGGCACAATCGGGAAGAGTAAGTAAATAAAAATCATGTATATGTAATATGTAATAAATGCGCCACTTTTTAATCCGTACGTAATAAAGATTGGTAATAAAATGAATGAACTCATTACGTATTGTGTTATTAATACTGTTAAAAATTTTGCCGAAATAATCTGGGCTGGTTTTAATGGTAATGGTAGTAACATTTCAATGTCATTGCTGTAGTAAAATACAGTTAAAATGTTCGTTATACTCATTAAAAATACCCATATACTCGCAATCGCAAGTCCCATTGCGATAATCATTCCTGGATCTTGCCCTAAATGTATCATTCCCTCATACATTGCGTGCGTGATAGAACCAAATAGTAAAAAGCCGACAAATAAAATGGCTGCAAATGAAAATACATACGCCCATCGCTTCTTCTTATCTGTTATAAAATCTGCATAATTTAATTTTAATAATACTTTCGTTAACGTCCAAATTTTACTCATTGCCCGTCATCTCCAAGAACATTTTTTCAAGTGATTCATTGGATTTAAAATGATCTCTCATTTCATCTAAATTCCCTTTAAACTGAAGATTCCCCTTATTAATAATTGCAACGCGGTCACATATTTTTTCTGCTACTTCTAATACGTGTGTCGAGAAAAATACAATCTTTCCTTTATCCGCATGTTCTCTCATCATTTCTTTTAAAATATATGCGGATTTCGGATCAAGCCCCGTTAACGGTTCATCTAAAATCCATATATCTGGCTCATGCACGAGCACACCAATAATAACGATTTTTTGTCTCATACCGTGCGAATAACTTTGAATTTGATCCGATAACGCATTGTAAAGATCAAATTTCTTCGCTAAAGACTCAATTCGCTCTTGTCGTACGTCTTTCGGCACTTCATACATATCTGCCATAAAGTTTAAATATTCAATTCCTTTTAATCGTAAAAACATATCTGGGCTATCTGGCACATAACCAAACGTCTTTTTCGCTTCCATCGGCTCTTCCATAATATTTTTTCCGTTAATCGTAATAGTCCCTTTGTCTACCCCGTGAATACCAGTAATCATCTTAATTGTCGTTGATTTACCCGCACCATTCGGCCCTAAAAATCCAAAAATTTCTCCGTTAGGTACAGATAAACTTAAGTCTTTTACTGCATAGGTAGACCCATTATAACTTTTTGACACATTCGTAATTTCAATCATTCCATCCAATCCTTTCCTTAATTACCAAATAACTATATTGATATTATAGCATACTTCTATTTTAAGATTTTTACATTTTTCAGTTTATTTAACCTTTAAAATAAATATACACCCCTAATCCAACAACTAAAACGACAGCTAGTATAATATAAATCATTGTTAAGCGTTTAATATTCCCCTTTGTCGCTTTGCTATAATTTGCATCACCATTCCGCCCAATTAACACCGTCGCAATGACAGTAATCACTACAAGTAATACAACGATCATGATCCAAGTTAGCATTTCTTCCTCCCCCTCCTTACAACCATTTTACAATATTATCCTCTCTATTTTGCAGCATATTTCCTCTTTTTACTATTATTATGAAGCAAACTGGAAAACTATTATTACCATTCCTATCCAATTGTGATATATTTGTAACATAACGTGACTTATTTCTAACAACGTAAGGAGGACCTATCATGAAAACTACTTGGATAAAATATTTAGGGTTTCTCGGTTTCTTCGGTTTCCTCGGCTTTTTTTATGAAAAAGGACTGTTTACTATGTTGTGTTTCTTCTCCTTTTTCACATCGTATAGAACAGTTCAACACGATGAACTATTTGAACAAATCGTCAATAAATCGTGCCGCAATGCCTTTATCGTTACATTACTAACTACCGCTATCATTCTGTTTATTGAAATGTTATTTCCAAACCCGGTACTACAAGAGATTGATATCGCTCTTATTTTCAGCACACTCATTCTTACGTTCGGCTTCTCTATGTTCTTTTACGATAAACCTGTTGATGAAACGGAAGATGCACCATGGCGTTCGTAACGAAAATAAAAGAATACCGCGCCAAGTTGAACATGACACAAGAAGATTTAGCAAAGAGCGTTGGTGTGCGACGTGAAACAATTAGTCATCTCGAAAAAGTTAAATACAATCCTTCCTTACAACTTGCTCACGATATAGCGAAGGCACTACATAGTACGATTGATGAGATTTTTATTTTTGAGGATAAATAAAAAATACCGTCATTCTTTCCAAGAAGAATGACGGTATTTCTCATTGATTATCCATATAAAACCGCATGAAATACGCCTAATAGTAAGTATTGATCCTGCATGTAATCTTCATCATATACATTCATCTCAATGTAATACATATCTTCCTCAAGACGAATATTCCAATCTGCAATTACATAGCCCTTTCGTAATAACTTTCCCATTCCAAATGAAGTTTTATGAACAACATATTCTTCTGCCTTATATGTAAAGGTAAATAAGAAATTTGCATCCAATAACTTTCCGTCACATACAAGTATTTCATGCTCTGCATCATGATTATCTTTGTACGTTACTAAAATCCTTCTTTGGCGCTGCCTACTTACATCCTTTGCAATGACGCGAATATTGTCCTTACTATCCTTTATTTCATAAATAATATTACTACCAATTTTCGGAATAAAATCCAGCACTCTCATCAGCGTATTTTTATAATAGCCCCTTACTACACCTACTTGCTCACTTCCATTATAAACCTCTATCGGCGTCGTATCTGCCTTGCTATCACACGGTCGTTTGTAAGAGAGTTGCATCATTCGCTCTCCTCTTAAGTACTGATCAAACGTCACAGGATATTCTATCATGCGCAGTTCCTTATTTAACTCATATAAATAGCGTTGAACGCTCTCTATTAATGTTGTAGTAGCTATACGCTCTTGAAGTTCAAATTCTTGCCAGCTGGAAAAAACATTCCATTGATTATAATCCTCTTCGTAGAAGAAACCAAGAATTACCTCTTCACGGTCAGCCGTTTCATATTTCATAGGCACGTTCTGCCCATGTTGAACTTGTTCCATCCACTGACCTAAATAAATCCCCAGCTCTGCAACCTTCATACATGATTTTTGAAAAAATACACTGTCACTCGCGCAAATCGTTACATCTCCTTCGATAAAGCCCTTTGAATAAGCATCATACCGTGGCTCATCCTTCTGCGGGAGATTCTTGTCTAACTCAAATAAAAACGTTAACATCCTTTATTCACCTCTAGTTGTTACACAGCTCTTTCCTATATTGACTGTAACTGAACATATATCAATACACTTAAAATGAAGCTACTTTTTCTTTAGTCACTTCTACAATTTCTAAAATTTGTAGCAGACTCTCCACTTCATAAGTCGGCTTAACATCTGTCCTATTTTCTTTCAAACTCGGATTATACCAACACGTATCAATGCCGTAATCTTCTCCGCCTCTCATATCAGAAGAAAGCGAATCTCCAACCATTAATACACTTGATTTATCTGTAATCCCAAACTTTTCAAACGCATAATCAAAAATCTCACGTGCTGGTTTTTGATGACCAACCTCTTCTGAAATAATAATATGATCAAAGAAATTACATACAGGCGAATTTCCAATTCTCGATTGTTGCACCTTCGTATATCCATTCGTAATAATACCTAACTTGCAATCTTGTAGATCCTCACATAATTGCACTGCACCTTCTATAAGATGTACTTCTTTCCCTAAGTTTTCAAGATATACATCGCTAAATTGCTGCGCATCTACTTTTATATTATGAAGGGCAAATAATTGTCTAAATCGATCTACCGCTAATTCACTTAGCGTAATCATTTTATTTTCTAAATCTCTCCATAATCCATTACTAATCTCTTTATAACTTGCAAGATAATCATTATACCCTGTAGGCATCCCGAACTGTACAAACGCATTATGTAATGCGTGTCTTTCCGTTTCAGGGAAATCTAATAATGTATCGTCTACGTCGAATAATATAAATTTGTATTTCATGATGTTCTCCTCAATTCCTATATTCTCATAGCTTAATTATATCAACAATAAGAAAAGGAGGCTAATTAAAACCAGCCTCCTTCTTCTTACTTATCTTCCAGCAATAACACTTTCATTTCCTCTAACGACTCTTTCGTAAAGCCGAGAGATTCTTCAGCGTATGCTTCAACTGATCCGTATTGCTTTTGAATTTCACCAATCGCAGCTTGCAAGTATTCAGCACGTGCTTCAAACATTGCACCTAATATCGCTCTACTCTCATCGTTTTGTAATTTCGCACCTAAAAAGGCCATCATTTTTTCATTTAGCTTTTCACGGAATCCGTTACTTAGTAAGTAGTCTTCCATTACTGTTTTTTCTGGTACACCTAGTAAAAGTAGTAATAATGCTGAACCAAATCCAGTACGATCTTTTCCAGCTGTACAGTGGTTTACTAACGGTAAGTTTTCCGGGTTTTGCGCTAAGTTTAAGAAGCTCACGAATGCCTCGTTACCACTTACGAAATCTTGATTCATTTTCACAAGATACTCACCTGGTTTTCCTAACATAGAAAGGTCACCAACTTGGAAAAACTCATTTATATTTAAGTCTTTCGCTAAGTCTTGCATAACTGGTAAGCACACTTGACGAGCACCCGTAATTTCTGGATTCGGCTTATGCTTCACTTCAAAGTCTGTACGGTAATCGCAAATTAACTTTAAACCAGACTTTTGTAAATAGGCAATATCCCATTCAGTTAGCCCTGCTAATTCTTCAGAGCGGTATAATTTGCCCCATTTTACTTTACGGCCTTCAGTCGTTTCATATCCTCCCATATCACGGAAGTTAAACGCGCCTTGTAATGGCAGTCTACGCTCAGCTACTGTTACTGCTTGTCCATTACTTCCTACTAATCTAAAATATGGACGTTCATTTTCACTCGGGTTTTCAATTGTATATGATAATTCTCCATTTACCGTTGCAAGTAATTCTCCAGTTTCTTCAATATGTTCTGGTGAAGTACTCCAATAAATACGAACTTCTTCTATATTATTTTCCCACTTTATTTGTAACGTATTATCTTTATTTCTTTCTACAGTTGCTTGTAACCAATTTCTTTGCTGTCCCATTCTTTCACCAACGCTTTCTCATATAATCGAATCTCACTCTATTGTATTATACAAATATCTACTTTGTCGTTCTCATTTTTCTTTTTATCTTACAAACAGGCGAAAAGTTCTTTTACTTGTTCAAAATTTGTACAAGGGTTCTCACTAGATGTGTCCCAGATTATATCCTAAAACTTCCTTACATACCGCTCAGTACAACTCAGCAACTGACATCCATTCTTTTCAAAAACATCCTTCATCCATTCATTTTGTATATTTGTCTCACCAATATAATAAGATGCACCTATTTCCTTTAAGACAAACATCGCACCTGCAAATAATGCCGCTTCATATCCCTTATTACGCATATTTGGAGTAACTGCGAAGTACATAAGTTTCCCTTCTTCTAACGTACCTCTTTCAATATGCGGGATTACAATTCCTATCGGCTCTTCATCGACACTCGCTGTTAAGCAATGTTCTTTCCATTGCTCACCAATTTCTTGTAGCATCATATGCACAAATTGATCATGAGCGACTGGTTCTCCCGTCGCTTCATTCCACAGTGAATAAAAAGCCTCTTCTCCAACTTCTTCAATAAGCTTAAAATCCATTTCACTTTCTACATCTTCTACTTCATATATATCTTTAAATACAATCATGTTTTCCGTAACATATTCAAATGAATACGTTTCAAAACATTTTTTATACACATCATAATTTGGACTTTTTGAAGAGATTTCAAAATGTAGTTTTTCTAATCCATCTTTTTTAGCTTCAGCAACGCAATATTGCATCATTCCCTCTAATTGCTCTTCTGTAAAAATCTCTGCATTATTTTCTTTTATCATAATAGAAGAAGCATTTCTTCTTATTTTAAAATATTTTTCTAACTGTTCTATCGTCGTCATATTCTTCCCTCATCTATATCATACTCGAATTTCTAATCGTTCTCCTTGCATGAGCAGGATTGTCCTTGAATATATAGAATACTAGAAAAGATCGCATCTTTAAAGTGCGGAGGAGGTTCTCCAGTGGATATTACAGCATTGCAACAACAGTTAGAGCTTATACAACAAAATGACTATACGCAACTACAGCATATAGACGTAAATGAGTTAACTTTGAACATGCTCCAGTATATCGGAACGACTGATAGCTACGTTCGTTACCAACTTATATATAAATGTTTTGCGCATTTCATTCATCATGAATTCCTTATGGACGATCAGCTGAAATTACTTCTGCAAACTTGTTTAAGTGATGAGTATTTATATTGTGACATTTACTCCCCACATACAGATGGGGTTTTCACACGTTCTTACACTGTTTCGTTAATTGCGTTAATACTCCAATTCGCTAATTCGCACTACTTTTGTACAGAGGAAGATATCGAAGAAATAAAAAATAAACTCATTACATACACAAACTTAGAAACGGATTTTCGGGGCTATATCGAAAATAAAGGATGGGCTCATTGTCTTGCTCACGTATCTGATGCCTTTACTGAAATTGTTCATAATACGTATACAACTTTTGAATGGTACGAAGAATTAATTCATTGTTTATTAAATAAAATCTTTATTCCATCTGACCTTTTTCATAATAACGAAGATGAGCGCATTGTTACGCCATTACTAGCAATGCTGTATCATGATTTTCCTCAAAACGAGTTAATTTCTATTATTCATAAAAAAATAAAAAGGCTTCCTCAAATAAGAAAACGCCTTTCGCTTAATGAGTATTGTATTTTATGTGCCAACATTAAAACCTTTTTACGCACATTATTTTTCAGAACGAAAGACGACCATAACTTAGCCTTTACAGCACGTAAAACAGAACGAATGTTAAAAGAAATTCCTAACTATTATTAAATACAAGGAGCAATGACATGGGTTATATTGAAGATATGAGAAATCTAGTAGGAAATCATCCACTTATTCTAATAGGATCACACGCCATTATATTAAATGAAAAAGATGAAGTATTGCTGCAGCTCCGTACAGATTTTAACCGCTGGGGCATTATTGGTGGTGCCCTAGAATATAACGAAACGTTAGAAGATGCTTTAAAACGAGAAGTGTTTGAAGAAACTGGACTTATTATTAAAAATCCAGAACTATTCCGTACATACTCAGGGCCAGATTTCTTTCAAATCTATCCAAACGGCGATCAAGTAAACGGTGTACTCGTTGTTTATATTTGCCGAGAATTTCATGGTGAACTTGTATGCGATCAAAGTGAATCAAAAGAACTACGCTTCTTTTCACTTAATGAATTACCTAATAATCTTCCCCCTGTTATTGAGAGGATTATTACAGATTATCAAAAAAAATAAGGGAACGCTTAACGTTCCCTCTCAAATCCAATCCGTTTTTTAATTTCCGCTAAATTTACCTTTGCAATAGCGCGTGCCTTCTCAGCACCGTTTTCTAACGCCTCATATAATAAATTCGGCTCATTCATATACATTGCGTACTTTTCACGAGGTCCAGCTAACTCACGATCTACAACGCGAAACAACTCTTTTTTCACATCGCCCCATCCGATTCCAGTCTCATATTTTTCACGTAATGACTGTATTTCGTCTTCTGTCGCAAATTCTTTATAAATTGTAAATAAGGTTTCTAGTTCTTTCGGTTCATTTGGAAGTGAAGAATCTGTTTTGATTTTAAATATTAACTTTCGAAGTTTTTCTTGCTCTGCAAATAATGGGATTACATTTCCGTAACTTTTACTCATTTTCCTTCCATCAAGACCAGGTAAAATAGCTCCTTCTTCTTGTATGACATACTCCGGTAGTGTAAATGTCGTGCCAAATGTATGATTAAAATACGTCGCAATATCACGCGCGATTTCAATATGTTGAATTTGGTCTTTTCCGACAGGTACATGTGTAGCTTGAAATAGTAATATGTCGGCTGCCATTAAGATCGGGTACGTATATAACCCCATGTTCACTCCCGCATCGACCTCTAACCCTACTTCTTTATTTTGCTCCACCTTCGCTTTATACGCATGAGCACGGTTCATAAGACCTTTCGGAGTTAGGCAAGCTAAAATCCAAGCTAATTCTAGAATTTCCGGTACTTCTGTTTGCCGATAAAAAACAACATCTTCCCCAAGTCCAAGCGATAACCAAGTAGCTGCTACCTCTTTCGTATAACTGCTGAACTTTTCTGAATCATGCACAGCATTTAATGCATGATAATCAGCTATAAAGTACAATGCTTTTCCTTCATTATTCTTTGACATTTGTAATGCAGGTTTAATCGCACCAATATAATTTCCTAAATGTGGATAACCTGTCGGCTTAATTCCTGTTAACATTATTTTTTCACTCACACTAACTCCTCCTTTCTCAAAATAAAAAGAGCCTCTCATCCTTAAAAAAGGACGAGAGACTCCCGCGGTACCACCTTAATTAGCTATCATTAGCTCACTTCATACTTCAATAACGTGAAGTAACCGTCTTTACCTACTCATTTCAGTTAGAAGCTCCAGAGTCCATTCCATATTCATCCCTTACTGATTCTCACCACATATCAGCTCTCTGAAAAGTTTCGAATATGTACTCTTCTCTTTCATTGCTTTTTCGTTATTTTTTACAGTTTATCACATTTCACTTCCAAACAAACCCGAATTTTCTATTTTATATAGCAGGAATTTCCACTTCAATTGTCTAATATTATATAGGTTTGCAGAAATATTCGAAACAACTTTGGAGGTTTTTTCATGGTAAAATATATATCCATTTTAGGTTCCACAGGATCCATCGGCACATCTGCATTAGATGTCGTTTCAGCTCATCCTGAACATTTCAAAATCGTCGGTTTAACCGCAAATTATAATATCGATCTTCTTGAGCAACAAATCAAAACGTTTCAACCTCGTATTGTAAGCGTTGCAACAAAAGACTTAGCAGACACGCTTCGTACGCGTATTTCAGCGAATACAAAAATCACATACGGAACTGATGGCTTAATTGCGGTAGCTACTCACCCTGATTCAAATCTTGTATTAAGTTCTGTTGTCGGAGTTTCCGGACTACTTCCAACGATTGAAGCATTAAAGGCGAAGAAAGATATTGCCATCGCTAATAAAGAAACGTTAGTTGCAGCTGGACATATCGTAACTGAACTAGCGAAACAAAACGGATGTCGCTTAATTCCAGTAGATAGCGAACATTCAGCTATTTTCCAATGTTTAAACGGAGAAAATAATAAAGAAATTGAGAAATTAATCGTTACAGCTTCTGGCGGTGCATTCCGTGATAAAACACGTGATGAAATGCAAACATTACAAGCTAAAGATGCTTTAAAGCACCCAAACTGGTTAATGGGCGCAAAACTAACGATTGATTCTGCCACATTAATGAATAAAGGGTTCGAAGTAATGGAAGCGAGATGGCTATTTGATATTCCATATGAAAAAATTGATGTAATGATTCATAAAGAAAGTATCATTCATTCTTTAGTAGAATTTATTGATGGATCAGTTATGGCACAGCTCGGTGCTCCTGATATGAGAATGCCGATTCAATATGCGTTTCACTATCCTACTCGGCTACCTTCTTCCTATGAAAAATTAAATTTATTAGAAATCGGTAGTTTACATTTTGAAAAACCAGATTTAGAGAAGTTCCCTTGTCTACAATACGCATATGAATGTGGCAAAATCGGTGGTACTACTCCCGCTGTATTAAATGCAGCAAATGAACTTGCGAATGCACTATTCTTAAAAAATGAAATTGCCTTTTTCGATATTGAAAAAACAATTTACAAAACAGTTGAAGCTCATCATAACGTAAAAGATCCTTCACTAGATGCTATATTAGAAGCGGATCAATGGGCGCGCCAATATGCAAATGAATTGTTAATAAAAAAGCGCTAAAACAGTTCCCACTGTTTTAACGCTTTTTTTCACGTATTCAACTTAACAAATCTATAACCGTGCGTAACTAACACTTTTAATATCGCATATCCTGGAATGGCTAAAATAATGCCCATAATCCCGAATAAGTTTCCGGCAGTTAAAATGATAAAAATGATAGTAATCGGATGAATATCTAACTTTTTACCCATAACTTGCGGAGAAATAAATTTACCTTCTGCTAATTGTACAACCATCATAACGATAATTACTTTTAACACCATTGCTGGCGAGTCGATGAATGCGATAATTAACGCTGGTGTAATCGCGATAATTGGTCCTACGTACGGAACGATATTTACAATCATCGCTAAAATCGCAAGTAATACCGCATATTTAATACCAATAATAAGATAACCAATTAATAGCATAATACCGATAAATAAGCTGACGATAATTTGACCTCTAATATACGAGCTAATCGCATAATGCATATCATCTAGTATTCTCATTGCTGCTGGTTGTCTTTGCTCTGAAATGAACTTTAAGAAGTGATTCGGCAATTGTTCGCCATCTTTTAAAAGATAGAACAATATAAATGGAACCATTACAAATGTTAAAACAACCTCTGTAATAGTACTCAAAAATCCAGTTACATTCCCAGTTACTGATGATAATGACTTTGTAAAATCAACTGTATAGTCTTTTACCATATTCGCAACATTAATATTTAAATTCTCCTGAATTTTACCGAGTAAATTACTTTCCCCGAATCTACGTGCTGCTTGTTCAATCTCATGGCCAAAATACGGTAAGTTATCAATTAATGCATCAATTTGATCTTTAATAATAGGGATAACCGTTACAACTAAAAATACAAATAATCCTAGTACGATTAAATATATAGAAGCTATCGATACGATTCTTGAAACACCTTTCTTTTCTAAAAGCGAAACGAATGGATGTAAAATATAGAATAGTACGCCTGCTAATAGTACTGGGAAGAAAATTGTTTTTAAAAATACGATAAACGGTGTAAAAACAAATGATATTTTTGTTAGCAATAAAATATTAATGAACAATAACGCAAATCCAAGTAATACCGCCAAATAATTTTGTTCTCTAAAAAACTTTCTTAACTTATCTCTTTTTCTTATATTTATTTTCTCCAATGAAACCACCTCTTCGAATGATGAAAAGCCCTTATTCAGGGCTCTTCATCATAATCTATATATCTATTTCTTTGCAGCTTTCACTACAAATGATACAATAAAAATTAACACGATTGCACCTAATAATGCTGGCACTACATGAATCCCACCAAATGATGGCCCAAAGGATCCAAATAATCTACCACCTAACGAAGCACCTAATAAACCTGCGATAATATTTCCGAACATACCACCTGGGAAATTTTTACCTGTTATAGAACTAGCAATTGCACCTATAATAGCACCAACTATTAATGTGATAATCCATCCCATTTTTAGTCCTCCATTTCTATTATAGTTTGTATGATTTAATACAAACATATGTATTTATCATTGCTAATCATATTTCACTATAGAAATATATTTACTACTATTTTACATATGGAGATACATATATTATATGCAAAAAAGAAAAATATTGTCAAACTCACCCATAAAGCAATTATATTCATATACCATATTTAAAGGAGGCTTCATTATCTATGATTCTTAAGTTAAATTCCACTTCTTTTGAAGTAGCAACATCCATTTTACAGGTTCAAATTCCAGCTTATAAAGTTGAAGCAGACTACTTAAATAGTACTGCCATACCTCGTTTATATGATACTGTAAACGATATTCAAAATTGCGTTGAAACATTCTATGGATATTTTTCTGAAAATAAACTTGTCGGTTTTATTTCTTTTGTACAAGAAGAAAAACTAATCGATATCCACAGGTTAGTTGTATCGCCCGATTTTTTTCAAAAAGGAATCGCAACGAAACTCCTAATTTATATATTTAACATGTTTCCCTCTTCAATGACATACATTGTACAAACAGGTAAAGCGAATACCCCTGCTATTACTTTATATAAAAAACACGGATTCATTACAGTATCAGATACAATACTTCCTGACGGTATGATTCTTACGCAATTAAAAAAGACAGAATACACAAAATAATTTGACTTGTTCGCTCCTTTATGTTATTTTTTACTTTATAAAACCTTTTGCTGAGTCCAAATTTTGGAGCGGGGGAACCATTTTTGTAGCTATGCTACTTGGGGCGAATCTTTTTTAAGTAGGGAAACTCTCACTTCCCGAGTCCGACAGCTAACCTCGTAAGCGTAATGGGAGAGGAAGGTGCTTTTTGCCTATGTTACACATTTTGCCTCCTTAATTATAAATATGGGATCGATATCAAATAGTCACCTATATTTATAGAAAAGGAGAATGTATTATGTTACGTTTATCTGATCACGCAATTAAAATGATGGAGCAAAGACTTCGAATTGAAAAACAACGCACATATCAAGCAAATAAGGTTGTAGATAACTTACATCACAAATACTTCTTTCAGCATATTTTTCAACCGAAAAGATAAAGAAAATGTTTATTTAATATTAAAAAACACAAGGTGTGTCTTACAAAGACATTCCTTGTGTTTTTTATATTCTTTATAAAATTCTCACTACATTTAAGCTTGCTGTAATCGCACCTGCTATAGTAGTCACATGCCCTACACCTAACGGGCCATTTTGTAATATTAATGTTGAATTGGCACTCGTCACATTCACAAGAAGTGTATTTGAAATGGCTGGTTCGATTACTACAGTTGATGTCGTTACGTTTTGTATAAAACTCCCTGTTAGTTGCGTTCCATTTAATAGCAATCTAACAGATACTGTCTCATTCCCACCATTTGCATCCCCTTGAAAATAGTAGCTTACTAAATATATTCCTGGCGTCGTTACTGTGACTGTCGTAGCACTAGTTAAAGATACACCAGTTCCATATACAGTGGATCCAGAATTAATTGGGATGTTGGCACTTGCTGCAATTGTACTTGTTGATGTAGAAAAGAAATATCCGCCACCTGTCGATATAGCAGATGATCCTGTTGCTCCAGTTAAGCCTGTTGGACCCGTGGCACCTGTTGGGCCTGTTACTCCTGTTCCCCCTGTCGCTCCTGTTATTCCTTGTATGCCTTGTATTCCGGTCGGTCCAGTTGCACCAGTCACTCCTGTCGCTCCTGTTGCGCCGGTTGCTCCCGTCACACCTTGTGGGCCTTGAATTCCTTGGATTCCTTGTGGGCCTGTTATTCCAGTCACTCCTGTTGCTCCCGTCGGACCCGTTATCCCTTGCGAACCTTGGATTCCTTGGATTCCTTGTGGACCTGTTACTCCCGTAGAGCCGGTCGCTCCTGTTGGGCCTGTTACTCCTTGTGGACCTTGAATTCCTTGAGGACCTTGAGGACCCGTTACTCCCGTCGGACCTGTTGCTCCAGTTGCACCGGTTGGACCCGTCGAGCCAGTTATACCTTGTATGCCTTGAGGTCCAGTCGGGCCTGTTGGACCAATCGGACCTTGAATTCCTTGCAGACCTTGAATTCCCTGTGGACCGGTTGGACCCTCTGGGCCTTGCACTCCTTGTATTCCAGTCGCTCCCGTTGGACCTATATCTCCTTGTGGACCTTGAATTCCTTGGATTCCTTGAGGACCAGTTGGACCTGTTATACCACTTATCCCTTGCACTCCTTGTAAACCTTGAGGACCGGTTGGACCGAGTGAACCTTGGATTCCTTGTAGCCCCTGTAAACCAGTTGGACCGGTCGCTCCCCTTACTCCTTGCTCACCTTGTATGCCTTGTATCCCTTGAGGGCCGGTTGGACCGATTGGCCCCTGTGCCCCTTGCACTCCTTGTGGACCAGTCGGACCGGTTGCTCCTACCGGTCCCTGGATTCCTTGTAGACCTTGCGGACCAGTCGGACCGGTTACTCCTTGTATCCCTTGTGGACCTTGAATGCCTTGATCACCCGTTGGACCCGTTGCCCCTATTGGTCCCTGTACTCCTTGCAAACCTGTTACACCAGTTGCTCCGGTCGGTCCCTGGATTCCTTGTACCCCTTGAATTCCAGTCGCTCCTGTTGCTCCGGTCGCTCCTGTTGCCCCTGTTGCTCCAGTCGGACCAGTTGGACCCCCTGGTGATCCTGCTGGACCGGTTGGACCAGTTGGACCTCCTGGTGGACCAGTTGGACCGGTTGCTCCAGTCGGGCCAGTTGCAGAACCTGTCGGACCAGTTATCCCAGTGGCTCCTGTTGGGCCAGTTGGACCTGGATCACCTTGTAAACCGGTTGGACCAGTCGGACCGATTACACCTTGCACTCCTTGTATTCCTTGTATTCCTGTTGGACCTACCTGCCCCATCTCTCCCTGGGGACCTTGTAAACCTTGAACACCAGTTTCCCCTTGTGGACCCATTGGTCCTTGCTCCCCTTGAATTCCTTGAGAACCAGTTGGCCCTGTTGGACCAATCGGACCCTGTATTCCTTGTATTCCGGTTACACCTTGTAAACCACTACCTCCTAAATTACCTTGCACACCTTGTATACCAGTATTTCCAGTTGGTCCAGTCGGACCAATTTCCCCTTGCACTCCTTGTATTCCTTGTACTCCTGTTGGGCCGGTTGGACCGATTTCTCCTTGCATTCCTTGTATTCCTTGTATTCCTGTTGGACCGGTCGGACCGATTGGGCCAGGAATTCCTTGTATCCCTTGAATACCAGTTGGACCAGTCGGACCTCTTTCTCCTTGTATTCCTTGAACACCTTGTATTCCCTGTGGGCCTCGTTCTCCCATAGGTCCTTGATTACCTTGAGAACCTTGTGGTCCAGTTAAACCAGTTGGGCCGGTTGGACCATTTTCTCCTTGCACCCCTTGCACTCCTTGTATTCCTTGTGGGCCGGTTGGACCGATTGGACCTTGTACGCCTTGTATTCCTTGCGGTCCAGTTGGTCCACCTAAAGCACCAGTTGGACCGGTTGGACCAGTGGGCCCCGTAATACCTGGCGGTGGAAAAGGAATAGGTGCTTGAAACTTACTACACTTATCTTGATTCTTCACAAGCATCTCCCCCGTTATAACTAACGTATCAAACTATTTTTAATACATTTAAACTAGCTGTTATCACACCAGATAATGTCGTTACATGCCCGATAGCTAACGGACCATTTTGTAAAGACAAAGTTGCATTTGAAGAAGTAACTTCAATGACCATCGTATTCGAAACTGCTGGTTCTAATATAAAAGTACCTCCTGTAACATAAAAAATAAAACTCCCTGCGACTTGTATTCCATTTAAAGTAAGCCTCACTGAAATTGTTTCATTTCCGGCAGTTGGATCGCCTTGAAAATAATAGCTTACTAAATAAATTCCTGGCGTACTTAACGTTACAGTTGTTGCATTTGTTAAACTGACATCAGAACCAAAAACTGTAGATCCAGAATTAATTGGTATTAACGCATTCGCTGCAATTATACTCGTTGAAGTAGAAAAGAAATAACCTCCCCCGCTAGGTAAGCCAGTCGCTCCTGTCGCTCCCGCTATTCCCAAGAAACCTATTGAACCTGCACTACCAGTTGCTCCTGTCGGTCCCACCACGCCACTTGGGCCCTGACTACCTTGTGCTCCAACTGGGCCTATACTACCACTAGCACCTGTCACCCCACTTGCTCCAATTGGGCCTTGCAACCCTTGAATCCCTTGTATACCTTGTATTCCTTGCGGACCCGTTGCACCTGTATTGCCTGTCGTTCCCGTTATTCCTTGTATTCCCGTAATCCCTTGAACACCTTGCACACCTTGTAGTCCAGTTGCCCCAGTTGCTCCTGTGGCTCCAGTTTCGCCCGTTGCTCCTGTAATTCCAACATTTCCTTGTGGGCCTTGTGGGCCTTGACTACCTTGCGCTCCTTGGACTCCTTGTGAGCCTGTTATACCGACTTCCCCTGTATTTCCTTGGGGACCTCTAATTCCTTGTGCACCTGTTGGGCCGATAATTCCTTGCACTCCTTGTATTCCTTGCACTCCTTGCGCTCCTGTTGGACCCGTTATTCCTTGTAATCCTTGAGGACCTTGCAAACCAATAGCTCCAGTCGGTCCTATTATTCCTTGCACTCCTTGAGGACCTTGGGCACCTTGTGTACCTGTCAATCCGGTAGTCCCTTGTATCCCTTGAACACCTTGAGGACCTTGTGTTCCAGCTGCTCCTGTTTCCCCTTGAATTCCTTGAACTCCTTGTATACCTTGTGCTCCAGCAGGACCAGTTGCTCCTCGGATTCCTTGTATTCCTTGAGCTCCTTCCGCTCCTGTAACACCAACTGGACCAGCTATCCCTTGTATTCCCACCATTCCTTGTGCACCTGTTGGACCTATCACACCTTGTATACCTTGAATACCTTTAGGACCTTCTGCACCAGTTGGACCAGTTACTCCCAGCGGACCTTGTATTCCTTGAGAACCTTCTGCACCAGTTGGACCTGTTATACCTTGGTTACCTTGAGGACCTTGTGCTCCTTGTACTCCAACTGCTCCAACTACACCTTGGGAACCTTGCGCTCCCCTTACACCTTGAGAACCTGTTGGACCTGTTATACCTTCCACTCCTTGCGCTCCAATTGGTCCTATCCCTCCGCTTACACCTGTTGAACCGGTCGCACCCGTTGGACCTGTTGGACCTCCTGGTGGACCGGGTGGGCCAGCTGGTCCAGTCACCCCACTAGAAGGGCCAATTGGACCGGTCACTCCCGTCGGACCGCCCGGTGGTCCTTCTGAGCCTTGAGCGCCAATACTACCCGTCGCTCCTGTTATACCTCTTATTCCCTTTATCCCTTGAAAACCTGTTGCTCCCGTTATACCTTGTATTCCTTGCACACCTTGTGGTCCTTGTAAACCTATTACACCTGTTATCCCCTTTATTCCACTTATACCTTGGGCACCTTGCATTCCAGTAGAACCAGTTGGACCCACTTCACCTTGTATTCCTTGAGCTCCTTGTGGGCCTTCTTCTCCAGTAATTCCTTGTATACCTTGGAAGCCGTCTTCCCCTTGTATACCAATAGCCCCTTGCTCTCCTTGTATTCCTTGAACACCTTGAGGGCCTTGTGGACCAGTTATACCCGAGACTCCAGTTATGCCTCTCTCTCCCTGCATTCCTTGTGCCCCTGTTTGTCCTCGCTCACCTATTTCCCCTTGTATTCCTTGTATGCCTTGTATACCTTGACTACCAGCAGGACCCGTAGCTCCTTGTATTCCTTCTAATCCTTGTACTCCAATATCACCAATTAGACCTTGGTTACCAATTAATCCTTGAGCACCTTGGAGACCAGTTGGGCCAGTTATACCTTGCTCTCCTGTATCACCAATAACCCCTTGTATTCCTTGTGCTCCTGTTGTCCCTCGGGGACCTTGTATCCCCCTGATACCTTGAGGACCTTGGGGCCCAGTTGCTCCCGTCGGTCCAGTCACCCCTGTAGGACCAACAGGACCTTCATGCCCTCCAGTTGGACCGATTGGACCACTATTACCTGTCGGACCCGTTGCTCCTAGAAGCGGAAGAGGCAGTGCCACTCCAAATTTTTTGCACTTTCTATGATGACGCACAACAATCCCCCTTCCCCAAAATAATTACACCTTTTATATGAAATGCATTTTTATAAGAAAAGTACACATTTAACCTGAATTTTATTAAAATAAAGAAGCCTATCATTTGTTTGAAATGATAGGCTTCTTTTATAAAAACAGTTTATTTTCTAGCTTTAATAATAAAAGTAGTCGGCACCATTCTAGCTTTATATAAAGAATAATACTTCGTAGACGGCTCAGCTAGTTCTCCATCAAACGAGCTTGATGGTTCAGGCTCTTCTATTCTCTCAATTTTAAATCCCGCTCTATTTAACTCATTTATGTATGTACTTATTTTTCTCTTATATAATGTCGCTTGTACATTTTCTCCTTTAAATGTTTCAAACGTAATGGGCGTTTCCTCATGATAAGAAGACTTTATAGCAACTTCTTCTGTACCATACTGTAAGTTTGAATATATGGGATGCTCCCAGCTAAAAATAAAACTTCCTCCTGGCTTTACATACGAATAAATCAATTCCAACGTTTTTCTTAAATCCGAAGTCCAGCCTAATGCATAAATGGAGTATACAATATCAAAATAATCTTTCGGTATATCCCCTTCTTCTTCCATTGCTCCACATATTAACTTTGGATTCCAACTCTTTAACGTTTCATTCGCTATTTTAATTTGTTCACTTGAAAGATCCAGACCCCATACTTCCTCTGCTCCATGTTCCCCCATATATTTCAGCGAATGCCCACTTCCACATCCAATATCAAGTACCTTTTTATCTTTAATTGAATCGAACAAATGAATCTCATCTTCAGACGCCGTATAAGGACCATATTTCGGTAAACAATCCACTTGAAAGAAATAAGGTGCAACTGTATCCCAACACTTTTTATTTAAAGCTAACATTTGTGTACCTTTCATATGCTACATTCCCCCATCCATTTTCTTCCCCACTATTAATTACACATCATAACCCGTTCTTCCTTTTCTCTTCGCTCGGTAATTTTTCACTTTTGCAATTGTACCGCACGCTCTTCCTCCTTCTTCTCCAGCATACATACCGCACCATCTTTTACTTCCATTACGCGAATGATCATAAAATACCCAGCGGCAATCTGGACATGCTTTTAACCTTCCCCACACATTTTCTTGAATTGACATTAATACAATGCTTAACACTTTTGTATACACATTCTTTTCATATACTGGTTCATATGTAATACCTTTCATATCATCCTTTATATGTACATGAAATGGGTATTTCTCTAACCATTTTTGCAATGATCCTTTGCCTTCAATTGTCATCCGAATATCTTCTCGAAAACCTCTTAATTCCTCTATCCTATGAAATGGAAACTCTTCATCAAAATATTCTTTCATAAAGAGCTTTATATCTTCTTTTGTTTGCAGCAAATCAATTGGCTCTCTCGTATCGTTTGGTATTCTCCATGTATTTAAAAATTCCCGAATATATTCTAGTTCATTTGGAGCGTTTTGATTCAATTCGATCCACCTTCTTCTTAAAATTTACTTTTTTCTGACTTTATGTATAATTATAGTATAAAATAGTTAACCATCAAATAATTTTACTGGTTACATAATTAGGAGGATTTCTATGAAAGGTTTCTCAACACCGATACGTTTCATGCTTATTTCTTTATTTTTTATGTCTTTTGGGTATTTTGCAGTATACGCATTTTTAGCTATTTATCTATTAACCTTTCTTCATTTTTCTGCTGTCCAAGTAGGAACAGTGTTGACGATTATGACAATTACATCACGAGTTATCCCATTATTCTCAGGGTTAATTGCTGACAAAATAGGCTATATCATTATGATGATAGCCGGATTATTTTTAAGAGGAGTCGGATTTATCGCTTTAGGAATATGCTCTGATTTCTATACAATTTCTATTTCTTCTGCACTTATTGGCTTCGGAACTGCATTTTACGAACCTGCCGCTCGCGCTATATTTGGCTCACAGCCAGCTCATTTGAGAAAAAATTTATTTACATATTTAAACCTTAGCTTTAATTGCGGTGCAATAATCGGACCAATTGCAGGAGGATTCTTACTCTTACTCGATCCACTCTACGCTTTCTCTCTAACAGGATCTCTTATGCTGTTATTTGCTTTTATTTTTTACTTACTTAAAAATCACTTCCAAGTCACTACTGAAAACACGTCTATTACATTAGGAATACAGGTCATCTTACAAAACAAATCTTTCCTTCTGTTTTCCTTTATCATGATTTTCTTCTATATTATGTTTACTCAGCTTACTGTCGCACTTCCACTTCATATGAAAAACATTAGTAATAGCAATCAACTTGCTACACTCGTTATTACGATAAATGCGATAACAGGCGTCATATTTATGATATTATTCCGAAAATTATTCCACAAATACAACACACTTTCGATTATTAAATACGGTGTTTTATTAATGAGTATTTCCTTTTTACTCCTTCCTTTATTTCAACACCCATATTGGCTCTTTATTTGTGTAATTTTATTTACAATCGGTGAAACACTCGTATTACCTAACGCTGATATCGCTATTGCAAATTACAGTAATGAATCATATACAGCCACTTTCTTCGGATTTTATCAACTATCACTCGCATTTGGTTTTATCATTGGTAATTATACCGGTACATCTTTTACATCCAACTTAAGCGGAATGTATACACCATGGCTTATTTTTGGCGGAATAGGACTTATTGGTTTTATTTCACTACATATTTTGAATATAAAAAAAGTGGCCTCTAAAGAGGATATACACCTATGTAATACAAGCGACCTATAACGAAAAAGATTCGACCATCATATGTGACAGTCGAATCTTTTTATTTTTCATATTCAAGGTGATTATGTCTTTTACAACCAAATAAATAGCAAGCGCCTATATAATCAGTTTCAAACTCTAATCCTGGAACATATCCAGATTTGATACGTTCTACCATTGTTTTATAACAATTATTCTCTTCTGTATATTCCTCAATTAACTCTTTCTTATCATTTTCTGTCCAGTTTTCTTCTACTTCTTCATTCTGAACATCTTCTATATCTGCTGTTTTCGCTTCGATAGATTCCCGTATAACTTCATTTATACGGGAGAAATTATTCGTTTTATATAGAGCATACACAAATCTACCAATCCAATTAGGACTTTTCCAGCATTCTTTATATCCCTTTTCGAACCATTCAATTGCTTCTTTATAGCAATTCAATTCAACATATAAATCTGCTACATTAATTTCCCCTAAAAAATTATCAGATTCCCTGTTAAAAGTATCTAACTTCTCTTTTGCTTCTGTCGTTCGTTCTAAATCAATTAAACATTTTACATAGCTATACATGATATAGTCCGAATCCCCTGCAACTCGTAAAAAAAATTCCGAAGCTTTTTCCAGCTCTCCAAGGTTATAATGAGCTACAGCTACATTATGATATGCTTCATCCGATGGTTGAATCGAAATAGATTTTTGTAATACTTCTTTCGCTTCTGTCCATTTTTCTTGTTTCATGTAAATGTCCCCTAAGATGTTATAAGGAAAGTATGAAGAAGGATTCAACTTAACAATTTCTCTTATTAATTCAAGAGCTTTATCATCATTCTCTTCCTCATAGAAGTACATCCAAGCCAGATTATTGAGAGATTGTACGTCTCTAGATTCATGTACTGCTTGTTGAAACAGTTCCATTGCTTCCTCATATTTATTTTGTTCAAACATTTCAATTGCCTTCTCGTTAATGTTCAAATAACTACCTCCGAAGTGAATGAATTCATCTATTCCCTATCATTATTGTAAAATGTAAAAATTGTAATTCCCACAAAAAATTTCTTTCTCCTGTCTACATTTCGATTGAACTAGAAGCTAAAACACACGAATTTACAACAATAAGTAAATTTTTCAGTCTCTCTTACATTGGATATACAGCCTTTTTTAATTTACATATTATGGTACAATAAAAAGAGTACTAGCTAAACATTTACGCTCCACACTAGCAGTCTAACAATGCCAAAATCAAAAATCACATAGAATCGGAGGGGATGTTATGAAAAGGAAATTACTTGTTCTTCTATTCACCGGAATCATACTATCAGGATGTTCAACTATAGCAGAGAATTCTTTAGAAAGCGGGAAAGGCAGTATGGAATTATTAACACCAACGATCACAGCAAAAGATAATGAGTTAGAAATTAAGACAGAAGGAATTGATGAAAATAAAGTAACTTTTATTTATGTTGCTAATAAAAAAGTGTTAGAACAAAAGCTAAAGAATGGTGAATCCTACAAGCTTAACATTAAAGATATCGAACACGCTCATCGGACAGACTACAAACCAAAAGTTCAACTTTTGCAAACGAAAGATGATAATGATGATGGAGAAATAGTAACCTTCAAACAAGTTAGATATACAGTTAAAAACTGATTTTAAAGTTGTTTCATTATAAATGTAACGAACGAAAATATACTTTTAACAGTAGATAAATGTAGGGGGTGCTAACATGAAAAAACGATGGATTTCTTGGTGGATTGGTAACATATTTTGGATTATCGTTTTTGGAATATGGGCCGCTATTATTTGGCTACGAGATGTTGATGGGGCTGGTGTTATTCAAACACCTGAAATTAAATCAATATCACTTATCGTTTTATTAATTGCGTTTATCATACCGGTATTTTTTCAAATTATATGGCTAATCATTAATTTGAGAATGAGTAAAAAAAATAATTATACGATTTAGTTTTTTTGAATTAATAGATGAATATTTTTCATAAAAAAAGAGAGAAATCTACATCAAAATAGATTCCTCTCTTTTACATTTGGACTTATACCGCACTTTTAATGCAGCACTACTCCTCTTTTTTACGATGCATGTTCATCTTTCTTTTTCATTAACGCTCTTTTCTTCATCGCCTTCGTTAAATATCCACCCTTAAACGAGCGAATTTCATACGAAGACATAAACGCTTTCGGTGCAATTTCATTAATGATTTCTAAAAGCTCTTTCTCCCTAGAACGCTTTGCGACGATATCTAAGCGATAACGTATAGAATTAATACCTTCGCCCTCAAATACTGTAACGCCAAATCCAGAGTGACGTAATTCATCTACTAATTCATTACAACGGTCTAGTAAACTAACTTGATACGTAATATAACCAATTGCTAATTTATTCTCTATATAACCGCCTAATAACAGTCCCGCACTAAAGCCAATGACATAGGCAACGATGTTCATCCAATTTGATAAATCTTGAAACACAATACCTAAACTGACAATGTAAATAGCTCCTTCTAACAATCCAACACCAGCAGCGGATCTTGTTTGATTCTTTACAAGCAAAATCGTACGGATTGTTAATATTGGAACGTAAATAATTTGAAGCACAAAAATAAGTAGCGCTTGTAACATTGGTATCCACCTCTTTCAAAAAGTCTTTTGTCATAATAACATACATAACCTTTAGAAATCGATGGGTTTTTTAAAATTTTTTTATTATTTTTCATACTATTGAAAAACACAAAAAAGAAGCGTATTATATTTGTCATTAATTTGATTACTTGTATCATATCGCTAAACTAAAAAAGGAACCTGATTAGGTCCCTTTCATCATAGCTCTATGTTTTTCGAAGCATGTTCTCTTTGCTTCTCTTCTTCTTTCACTAACTGCATATTTGCATACGCTAAATTTGCAATCATTAAAAAGTGACCACCTAAAATACCTGTACCGAATGCCCACATTTCCATTTCATGCTCAATTTCATACATGATGATAGCTCCTAAAATAGCAGCTGCAAATCGGTTTAAAACTCCTAATCCAGGAGCCTTTTCCTTCATTACGATACTTTTTCCGAGTTTCTCCACTCTGCGAGCTAATAACCAAAGACAATAGGCGCTTACTGCTAATCCAATACCGAACCCTGTCACTTGTTTTCCAAACGGAGTAATCGTCCACATAAGTAGTAAACCACTAAAGATCACATACAATTGTAATCGATATACACGTAAGGCTTCTTGAATCAAAATATCCGCTCCTAAGTTCTCATTTTTTGTACTTTAGAAGAAAAGCAGCAACTTACACAGTTGCTGCTTTCTCTTCTTCTTCTTGTTCTTGTTCCATCTTACGAATTTCAACACGTTTAATTTGGTAAGCGTCTTTTTCTAACACTTTAAATTCATAACCTTCCGCCTCAACGTGTTGTCCTTCTTCGATTTCATGATTTTGCATCATAATCCATCCACCGATTGTATCCACATCATCTTCTTCGATGTGTAATCCAAATAAATCTTTCACTTCTGAGATAAGCACTTTTCCATCAACAATGATATGTTGCTCGTTCACATGTTGAATTGGCGGTGCTTCATCTTCATCATATTCGTCACGAATTTCGCCGACGATTTCCTCCAAGATATCTTCAAGCGTTACAATTCCGGCTGTTCCTCCGTACTCATCATATAAAACAGCCATCGGAATTCGCTTCTTCTGCATTTGAAGTAATAAATCGTGAATTGGAGTCGTTTCCATCACTTCAATAATCGGACGCATATACGAGCGAATAGATGATAAATCTTTTTGATCCTCGGTCATATATCGAATAAAGAAATCTTTTACGTTGACCATACCGATAATATCATCTTTATCTTCTCCAAAAATCGGATAACGTGTGTATCGCTCATTTTGGATCACTTTCATGTGTTCTTCTACTGAATCTTCCAGGTAGAAACCAACGATTTCTGTTCGCGGTACCATAATCTCTTTTGCAATACGATTATCAAATTCAAAAATGTTATTTACATACTTGTATTCAGCTTGATTAATTTCGCCACTTTCATAGCTATCTGAAAGGATAAGACGTAATTCTTCTTCTGTATGAGCTACTTCATGTTCTGAAGCTGGCTTTAAACCGAATAAACCAGTTATCACACGAGCTGAACCGTTCAATACCCAAATAAATGGATACATTACTTTATAGAACATCATTAATGGACCTGCCAATAATAACGTTACCCTTTCAGCCTTTTGAATTGCCATCGTTTTCGGAGCTAATTCCCCTACTACAACGTGTAAATACGTCATAATCATAAAAGCAAGACCAAATGTTAATACTGATGAAATAGAAGGATTTAAGTTCCATTTCTCAAATAACGGGTGTAATAACTTTTCAATTGTCGGTTCACCTAACCAACCTAATCCCATAGCTGTAACTGTAATACCTAATTGACAAGCAGATAAATATTCATCTAAATTTGTTGTTACTTTTTTCGCTGCTAAAGCACCGCGTTTTCCTTCCGCAACAAGCTGATCGATACGACTTGAACGTATCTTTACAATCGCAAACTCTGCTGCTACGAAAAATCCAGTAAATGCGATTAAAATCGCAACCATGACTAAATTAAATATTTCCAATGAATCCCCTTAGTTAAAAAACTAAGGTGTCCACCTCCTGTATACTATAATGTTTTCTTATTTGTTCGTTAGAAAACATAGCCCGATACAAAAATTAAAGAGGTCGGATTTCACTTATTCTATAATAATAGAGCAAGTGTCTGTATTAAAGCTGTCGTTTGACCAGATAAAGATTTCGATATTTTTTCACGTTGTGAATCAGTCAATCCATCTAAAAGCGGCTTTAACTCAGTAAGCTCCACTTCTAATTGATGAATATGGTCTGTCACTTCATTCACTTGTTTCGAAACGTGTTCATTGATACCGAGCAGCTTCTTCTTCTCCTCGATTTTCTCTTTAATCTCACAAAGCGGCATATGCATTTCTTTGCACTTCTCAATAAATTGTAATGTCTCAAATGCTGTTTCGTCGTAATAGCGATAATTAGATTGAGATCGCTCCGCTTTTAAGATACCTAGATTCGTATAATAATCAATCGTTCGTTTCGACACGTGAGCCATGAGAGCCAACTGTCCGATTCGATACACCTTCCCAACGATCTTCCCCCCTTGTTTATATTACTTACATCATACAATACATAAACTGTACAGTCAAACGTGACGGTTTATTATTCACAATTTATACAAAATCCCAATCTCCTCCTATGATGATTCAATACGAGTAATCTACACTTATACAATAAAATTACTAAACTACTACCTAATCACTACATTGTCTGCCACTTTTAACCTTTCTTATTTAAAAGCATATCCTACTAATAATGATTGCTTGTATAGGAGGGAATTAATATGAAAAAGACAATCATTTCTCATTTTTATAATGAAGAATACCTACTTCCATGGTGGCTTATGCATCACACGAAAATATTCGATCACGGCATTTTAATTAATAGAGGGTCTACAGATCGTTCCGTAGAGATTTGTAAACTATTAGCACCCCACTGGGAAGTACGAAATTCAAGATTTCTTGAGTTTGATCCAACTAATACTGATATTGAAGTGATGGAAATTGAAAGAGAAGTTTCAGGTTGGAAAATCGTTTTAAATACTACTGAATTCTTTTGTTGTAATAATACTGAAGAATTTTTTTCATCTCTTCATACACTAGGCCAAAACATGTATGCGATTAGAATGATTTTAATGATAGATAATCATAATTATAATTATTCAAAGCCTAGATATTCTATCCCCTTAGTAGAACAGCGATACCACGGTGTCTTCCCTTATAACCCAAATCTCGGATGTGCTTGGAGATTTATTCACAATCATCTAGACGGTGCATATTTACCTGGTAGACATCATTCGCGGCACGGATATATAATTTATGACTATCCTTCATTTATTTTAAAATTTTATTTTAGCCCTTGGAATGAACAATCAAAAGCAAGAAAATTACAAATTACACCTACCCTTTCAAAAAGGGGTGTTCAAATGGGACTTCAAACACATTACGGTCAATCTCCTGAAGTACTGGACATACGTTTTTTAGAGCTTAGTAACCTAACACAAGACCTCCGTCATAACCCTGAATATCAAAAATTATTTCCAAAATTCAAACCGTAATATTTTCTGCATCGTCATCACCTCAAACATTTTCATTCACTTAATCAAAAACAATCTCATTTGCATAAAACATGAATACTGTATAAATAATAAATTTTTATTTTAGGAGGAAAAAATGAAAGCTGTTATTCTTGCTGGTGGGTACGGTACAAGAATTGGGGAAGAAACACATTTAAAACCGAAACCTATGATTGAAATTGGAACAAAACCCATTCTATGGCACATTATGAGTTTGTATAGTCATTACGGGATTACTGAGTTTATTATTTGCTTAGGCTATAAAGGATATGCAATTAAAGAGTTCTTTCTAAATTACAACTTACACATGTCTGATTTCACAATACAGTTAAACGATAATACAATTACTAGCCATTCTCATCGTGTAGAACCATGGAAAGTTACACTAATCGATACTGGTGTAAATACCGAAACGGGTGGCCGAGTGAAAAAGATTAAAAATTATGTCGGAGACGAACCTTTCTGCCTCACTTATGGTGATGGATTAAGTAATGTAAATATAAAAGAACTTATTACATTCCATAAAAAACATGGAAAAATGGCTACTGTTACTGCCGTACAACCTCCTGGTAGATTCGGTTCTCTCATATTAGATAAACAGTCTGTAACATCTTTTCAAGAAAAACCATTAGGTGATGGCGGATGGGTTAACGGTGGATTTTTCGTTTTAAATCCTGAAGTTTTCAATTACATTAGTGGAGATAAGTCTGTTTTTGAAACAGACACTTTAGTTCAGTTAGTAAACAAAAATGAATTGGCCGCATATCAACATTCTGGTTTTTGGCATCCGATGGATACATTGCGCGATAAAAATAAATTAGTCGAGCTATGGGAAAGTAATAACGCTCCGTGGAAGGTTTGGTAATATGGCTTCATCATCTTTTTGGAATAAGAAAAAAGTATTTATTACAGGACATACTGGATTTAAAGGCTCCTGGCTCACCCTTTTCTTAAGTTCTTTAGGTGCAGAAGTAGTAGGCTTTTCTTCTCATCCCCCATCCATTCCTAACACTTTTGAACAAGGTAACGTAGCAAAAGAGTGCACGACAATGAAAGGCGATATTACAGATTACCATTCTTTATTTCATGCCATGAAGCAGCATAAACCTGACATAATATTTCATTTAGCAGCTCAGCCAATCGTAACCGCTTCATACAAAAACCCTATCGATACATTCAAAACGAATGTTTTAGGTACTGTTCACGTGCTAGAAGCAGCAAAGTCCATCGAAAGCGTACGTGCCATTATTAATGTGACAAGCGATAAATGTTATGAGAATGACGGTAGTGGCGACCGAGCGTTCGTGGAAAATGACCGACTAGGAGGTTTCGACCCTTATAGCGCTAGTAAAGCTTGCGCTGAAATAGTGGCAACATCCTATCAAAAATCATTCTTCCGCACTAATACCCAGAAACTCGCCTCAGTCAGAGCTGGTAACGTCATCGGCGGTGGTGATTGGGCAGAAGACCGATTATTCCCTGATATCATTCGGGCATATTTGCACAATCATACTTTGTGTATTCGAAACAAATATGCCGTCCGTCCGTGGCAACATGTTTTAGATCCTTTACATGGCTATATCCTTTTAGCTGAGAAACTTTGGAATGATGCTAAATATGCAGAAGCGTGGAATTTCGGCCCAATGAATGAACCTAACAGAACCGTTCATGATGTTATTGAATCTGTAATAAAATTATGGAATAACCCACTAACAATCATTTCCTCCTCTACAAATACTCCTTATGAATCACCTGTTTTAACACTCGATAGTACAAAAGCAGTAAACAAACTCGGCTGGACTCCTAAGTTATCAACAGATGATGCTATCGCTTGGACTGTTGATTGGTACAAAAAATATGCATCTGGTGAAAATATAGAATCTTTCACACGACAACAAATCGATGCATTCAAAAATTTATAAGGGGGCTATAAAATGGAACAGAAAAAATGCCGTTTTTGCCACTCATTACTAACCAACACTTTTTTAGATTTGGGCGTTTCCCCTCTTGCTAATTCATTTGTAGCTCCTGAAAGCTCATATAAAATGGAACCTTTTTATCCGCTACACACATTTGTTTGTAACTCTTGTTTACTCGTACAGCTAGATGAATTTGAATCCCCGCAAAATATTTTTCATAACTATTTATACTTCAGCTCTTACTCCTCAAGTTGGCTACTACACGCTAAACAATATGTAGAAATGGCGATTAAGCGTTTCAACTTAACGAAACATTCAAAAGTGATTGAAATCGCAAGTAACGATGGGTACTTATTACAATACTTTAAAAAAGAAAATATCGAGACATTGGGAATTGAACCCGCGAAAAACGTAGCAGAAATTGCTATCAAAAAAGGAATTCCTACTCATGTAAATTTTTTCAGTAATGACTTAGCAAAAAAATTGCCACAAGCTGATTTAATCGTCGCAAATAACGTATTAGCACATGTTCCAAACTTGCATGATTTTGTTGCCGGTTTAAAAACGTTATTAAAACAAGATGGCACGATAACAATTGAATTCCCACACTTATTAAACCTCATATCCTTTAAACAGTTCGATACTATCTACCATGAGCACTTTTCCTACTTCTCACTTATAAGCCTTCAAAAAGTTTTAAGTTATCATCATTTACAAATTGTTGATGTAGAAGAACTTTCAACGCATGGTGGTTCCTTACGGATTTTTGTAAACCATCTAAGTGCCCAATCAACTATCCATTCCAATGTTACAAAATTAATTCAAAAAGAAGTCGACCACGGGTTAGATACATTAGATTGCTATCTCCTTTTTTCTAAACGCATCGAACAATTGAAAATAAATATTTTAAAGTTTTTTATTGAAGCGAAAGCTTTAAACAAACAAATTATCGGTTACGGTGCTCCAGCTAAAGGAAACACCCTTTTGAATTATTGCGGGATAGGTAAAGAATTTCTAGCTTATACAGTAGATAAAAATCCTCACAAACAAAATCTCCTTTTACCAGGAACTCGTATTCCAATAAAATCTCCAGCAGAAATTAAACGTACAAAACCGGATTACATTCTTATACTTCCTTGGAATTTGAAAGACGAAATTATGAAAGAATGCTCTTTCATTCGTGAATGGGGCGGTAAATTTTTAGTGACGGTTCCAGAAATTGAGGTGATCGAGCCATGAAGAAAGTTGTTGTAACAGGTGGTAGTGGCTGGATAGGTAAATATGTTGTACATTCACTTATACAAAAGGGATATGAAGTGCACGCCACGTATAATAAAAATAACCCCTCTCACCTCCCTTGCCATTGGCATAAAGTAAACTTGCTTCGCGATGACGAAGTAAAACAATTCATTTCGGATGTTCAGCCTAGCCATCTCATTCACCTTGCTTGGGAAGCAGTGCCACCAGCATGCTATGTATCTATTAATAATTACTATTGGCTAAAGTCTAGTATTTCATTGATTCAACACTTCACAACATGCGGCGGAAAGCGTGTTGTCGTTGCAGGTACTGGCGCAGAGTACGAATGGTTTAACGGCGTATTATTTGAAGATTCACCGCTCCTTTCCTATAAAACCCCGTATTCTTTATGTAAAAATGCACTGCACTCCTGGCTAGAAACGTATGCACAACAAACAGGCCTCAGCATGTGTTGGGGCCGCATTTTTCATATGTATGGACCTCACGAACAAGGTAATCGGCTCGTTTCTAACATTATCACTTCCTTATTAAAAAACGAGGAAGCACTATGTACACATGGAAAACAATCGAGAGATTTCCTCCATGTGAGTGACGTCGCTGACGCTCTCGTAACAATATTAGAACACAGCGTTACAGGCACCATCAATATCGCTTCTGGTCAATCTGTACAAATTAAAAAGTTAGCTTCTATCATTGCTAAAAAGATAGGAAAAGAACATTTAATTAAACTAGGTGCAATCCCTTTCTCTAAAGATGAACCTTTATTTGTCGGGGTTAATGTAGAACGTTTAAAAACTGAAGTAAACTGGAAACCAACATACGATCTAAATACAGGAATTGAAGAAACAATTTTATGGTGGAAATCATTTATACAAAAACATAACGATATGCATCATTAAAACGTAAATCCTTCGTTCCTCTCGCTAATTCCTTATACCATTCTCCTAATCTTTCCGACGTAATAATATGGTGCGTCCCCATTCCCCCATGCTTACTAGCTTCAGAAAGAGTCGGACCAATTTGTAACTTTCTCTTTCTCATCGCATCGTTCCACGGACTAAACCCAAACCATAATATACAGGCAAGAGGTGGATAAATCATCGATTCATGCGCAGATAAATGTCTTCCAACCGTATAACTTCCATGCTCATGATTATGAATAAATCTACCTCTTCTCCATAACGGCCAATCTTCTGGTAAATAACCATGAAATCGCTGTTTCATTAAAGGTATTCCAAAGTTAAGGTCCGGATAGTTGTAGTTAGGATCATCAACCATAATAAGCCCGTCCAGCCAATACATCCTCCCCCCCAATTCATTTAGCGATTTCCAAAACTGATTTTTATCTTGCACGCAAAGAAACTCAGTCGTATTTAAAATCATTTTCCATCCTTGTACTTCTTGTTCTATCCTCATCACTTCATGATCTGTCGCATATGCATCAAACTCTGGATTTACAGAATCTCGCACCTCCCAATGCGGTGCGAATTTTTTACAAATCTCAACGGAACGATCTGTTGAACCTTTATTAATTAAAATACCATGATCAAAAAGTTTCGTATGATGCATAAGCCACCATGGCAATAAATACTCTTCATTGTAAAAATGTGAAATAACGGTTGTAGTTATAATAATCTCCTCCTCTTTCTCTATTAATCTACTTTTTATCCTACAACCAATATACTCATAAGCAAAAATATGTTTCCTAATTATTGATCAAATATTATTATTAATATTTTTGTAAGTTTTCCTTTGGTACCCAGCCCTTCTCACCATCTCTTCCTTCGCACCAAACCCATCCATTCAATTCTTCTAATCCGATCAATCTTTCTCCAATACTCACATTTAATTCTTTCGCAGTATATTGTTTTATAATAATTCCTGTTCCATTCATATCTTTTCTTATAATTTGCTCCGGAACCCATCCTTTCCGGTTATACTTCTCTTCGTGACAAAACATCCAGTTTTCCCAGTTTTCCGGACCAGCGTAACTCTCTATCATTTTCACTACATCCCCCTCTTCTAAGCGAATTGGATTAGGATAATTGCTAACATGTGATTTTATAACGATATATTTCATAACAACCTCTAATAATCAGAAAATTAAGTTATAATATCATTATAACTTAAAGAGGAGGAATGCACGCATGTACTACAACACTTCATTCGAAAACGATCAACCTGTAGGCCGTCTATAAACTAAGACGGGCTTATAACACATACACTATGCCTCGTCTTAGGGAACTCATATTACCCTAAAAATAGACGGAGGTACTTCAAATGAAACAAACCATTTTAGGAGCTATATGTTTATCACTAGCAGCAAGTATATGGGGCGGTATGTATGTTGTTAGCAAATACGTACTCGATTTTATCCCACCACTAACACTCGTTTGGCTACGCTTTATCATTGCTTTTGTTGTTTTGTATGGCATTTTGAAACTAGCTGAGAAAAAGCAAAAGAAAAAAGTAACCATTCGCAAAAAAGATTGGCTCCTCTTCGCTTGGATAGGATTTATTGGATATTTCATTTCAATCACATGCCAATTTATCGGAACAAAATTATCCGACGCTCATACAGGCTCGTTAGTTACATCAGCTACGCCTGCATTTATGGTTATATTTGCAGCGCTCATTTTGAAAGAAAAACTAACCGCTCATAGACTTTTATCTACTATAATAGCGACAATCGGTGTCATTATCGTAATCGGATGGGATATTGAAATTGGCTCCTATTTTATCGGAACAATCATTTTAGTTGGAGCCGCTATTACGTGGGCCTTACTATCTATTTATGTAAAAATCGCTTCAATCCAATTTTCATCCTTAGTTATTACAACGTATGCCATATTCTTTTCACTCTTTTTTATTACACCTTTTATGATAGGAGAACTACAAACATCCTCTATCGGAACAGTAAATACGTACGTAATATTAGGCGTATTATACTTAGGAATCGTTTCAACAGCAGGTGCCTTTTTCCTTTGGAATAAAGGATTAGACTTAATGGATGCAAGCATCGGTTCCTTATTTTTCTTCTTCCAACCTATCGTTGGATCATTACTTGGTTGGCTCTTATTAAATGAGACATTAAATAGTAACTTTTTCATTGGTGGTATTCTCATTATATGTAGCGTTTTCATTACTACTTTTGAAAAGAAATAAAAAGCAGGCAGAGATTCTTAGTCTCTGCCTGTTCGCATTATTGGATCTTGGTCGTGAAAACCAATACAAATCGGTATATTACTTTGCACTTCACTACGTACACTTATAAAACTACACAGCGTTTTAGCAATTAAATATAAAGTTACACCGACTGCTTTTTCACTTGTGTCAAAGCCATTTCCATTATACATATCTGCTAATTCTACAGACCCCGGCCCCTCAATATTATATGTCCATTCAGATGCCCAATCATCGTCCTCTTCTTCAAGTGGAATATATTCCTCACAAATATAAAACTGACTATCCCATTCGTTATCAAGGTCATACTCAAAATAAATCGCTTTTGATTCTTCATTAGTAGCCATTTCTACAGCTGCATCCAAACCTACTCGAATACTTTCCTTATATGACTCTATATCAATTGCTTTAATTCGTTCTGCATATTCTGCAGACGCTAACATGCTACAAATTTCAAAATACTTCGCTTCTATTTGCTCTACTGCTAACGAAAAGACATCCTCTTGCATCTCTTCTAAATACTGAAATATATCCACACTAAACACTCCTCACTCTTTACGCACTCCAATGCGATGGACGGGATAACATTTTCGGTAATTTCGTATGCTTATCCCCTTTCGCTGCGTTAATTTGAACTTGCGTCAGAAAAATACTATTTGTAAAATCAGCCCCGCGAATATCTGCATCTCTTAAATCTGCTCCGATAAGATCTGCTCCTCTTAAATTTGCTCCATTTAAGTTAGCCGCAATTAAGTAAGCACCCCTTAAATTTGCACCTTGTAAATTTTTCTTTTTCAAATTTGCTCCCATAAGATCTGCTCCGCGGTGAATGATTCGTTTCTTACGTGCAGTATTCATTTCCTTCCATACTAATTCGCTCGTTTCTAAAAGAAGAATGTTCACCTCTGCCCTATGCATTGGAACATTTATTTTCATTAACTCATCTGGATTTAAATTCGAAAGTCGCTCTGTCTCCTCAATTGCGGTCTCCAGCTCTTTATGAATTGGCTGTGTTGCCTTTAAAAGAATCGCTTCATTCAAATACCAAAGCATTTCATGAAGTTGATGCATAACCGGAAAAGCATCGTACATTTTTCTTGCATGCTTTGCATCTTTCCGCCAATCAATCCCTTTAAACGTACCCTGAGAAATCTTCTGCCCAGCACCGAAACACTCAAATACTGTACAACCTTTATAACCTTTTCCTCTAAGATTTTTATGTATACTACATTTAAAATCTGATTGTAAGTTAGAACATGGTTTACCACCATCTTTATTCACTGCAAAATCTACCGATGCTGCGAACGGTAATGCAACGCAACATAGACCGAAGCATTTTTCGCAGTTTGCTTTTAAATGATCGTTATGATTAGTCAAAATCTATACCCCCTGTTGTCTTTTGACTATTTCATAATATTCCAACTGTAATAAATAATCAATTTTAAAATAAACCAGCATCTTTCGTTTCAATTCATAACTTTATCATTCGATTTCCTTTCAATTGAAAAGGACTATTTCTATTTAATGAATTATAATTAAATTATAAATTTTCTAACTAAAAAGGGGACTTATTATGACACTAGAAATGAAAACAAACTGTCAAATTTGCGATCAATCACTCGAACAAGATTCTGAAGCATACATTTGTGTATATGAATGTACATTTTGCGCACCATGTACAGAAGAAAGACATAACGTTTGTCCAAACTGCGGCGGCGAATTAGTACGTAGACCGAAAAAGAAATAATAAAAAGCAAAGCGATATCGCTTTGCTTTTGTTTAGGCATCTGAAATTATATATTTAAAAACTTCACACAAACAGGCTCTGGCACAACAACATCAGATTGTAAAAGTGTTAACTTACCTGTAGATTCATCTCTTGAAAATAACACAAGATTATGTGACTTTTCATTTGTAGCAACAAGAAACTTTTCAGTAGGATCTAATACAAAGTCTCTTGGCCAATTTCCTTCTGTAGATGTATGTTCCACAAATGTAAGCTGGCCTGAGTTTTGATCTACGCTATAAACAGCGATACTATTATGACCACGATTACCTGCATATACAAAGCGGCCGTCAGAAGAAATATGGATAGCACTGCCTTGACTATTTTCATCAAATTGTTCTGGAAGAGTAGAAATATACTGTAATTCTGTAAAGGATCCTTCTTCCGAGTTATATGTTAGCGCAATAACCTCTGAACTAAGCTCCGTCATTACATAAGCGTATTTTCCATTTGGATGAAAAGCAATGTGTCTTGGTCCACTTCCCGGATTCACAGACAGGCTATTCACTTCTATTAATGTACTATCTTTTACTTCATACGTAATTATTTTATCTATCCCTAAATCAACGCCCACTACATATTTTTCATCAGGAGTATATCCCGCGTAATGTGCATGTGGTTTTTCTTGTCTTTCTTTATTCGGACCTGAACCTTCATGCGCCATAATAGATGAAGCAGGATTTACAGTTCCATTTTCTTCATTTACTTCAAAAGACTCAATCGTTCCTTTATGGTAATTTGCTGTAACTACTGTATGATTTCCACTATCAACACTAATATGACAAGGAGAAGCCCCTTCTACTACTTGTCTATTTTTCGCTTTTAGTTCTCCAGTATGACTGTCAATGGAATAAGCAGCTACACCGCCAGATTCGCCTTCCTTAACAACGGAATAGAGATATTCATTATTTCGGTTAATCGTTACATATGTAGGGTTATCCAACTTAGCGGCAAGTGTTACATTACCAATTTTTTTTGCTTCCGTGTCTAAAATAAACTTATATATTCCTTCACTATTTTCTTTCGTGTATGTTCCAATATATCCGATAAACTCTTTGTTATCCTTCATTTTCATAACCCTCTCTCCCTATATTTTTCATTCATCATACTTCTTAAAATATTTTATGTTGAAAGAGTATCCTAAAAAATCGGAGTACCTCTTTATACGTTACCATATTTTCTTGGTAAATAGCTTTTAAACCCACTTTTTTTGATACGCTGCTATACTTTCATATTCTTCTTCCAATTGACGGGACAAACGGATATAGATTGGCGTTAAATCTTTATATTTTTCCACACTTTCCATGTTTGGCTCATGATGAAAATCTGCACCTACCATTTCAGAAACTACGGATAATGTATCTATTTCACCTAAACTATATAAACCGAGGATTGCAGCTCCTAAGCAAGAGCTTTCGAAACTTTCCGGAACATATACGTCTTGATGGAAAATATCCGCCATCATCTGTCTCCAAAGTTCCGACCTTGCAAAACCGCCTGTCGCTTGAATTTTTTTCGGTTCGCCAATTAGTTCTTTTAAAGCGAGAAGAACTGTATATAAGTTATAAATTACCCCCTCTAAAACAGCACGGATAAGATGTTCTTTTTTATGATGCAATCCGAGTCCAAAGAAAGATCCTCGTGCATTTGCATTCCATAAAGGAGCTCTTTCCCCTGCTAAATACGGGTGAAATAATAAACCATCAGATCCAGGATTCACTTTTGCTGCTATTTCAGTAAGCACCTCATATGGATCTTTTCCTAAGCGCTTTGCAAGTTCAATCTCTGAAGTGCCCAATTGGTCACGAGCCCATCTGAAAATCATACCACCGTTATTAACTGGACCACCGATTACCCAATGGTCTTCAGTTAACGCATAACAAAAAATTCTACCTTTTGGATCTGTTACAGGACGATTTGTTACAGCACGTATCGCACCGCTTGTACCAATTGTAACAGCCACAACGCCAGGATCTATTGCATTTACACCTAAATTAGATAGTACTCCATCACTCGCTCCTACTACAAAAGGCGTAGAAACAAGTACATTCATCTCTTTGGCAAGCTCTTCATCTAATCCTGTTAAACTGTGCGTTGTTGGAACAAGCTTTGAAAGCTTTTTATCTGTAATTCCCGCTACATGTAAAGCCTCTTCATCCCATTTTAAAGATTTTAAATTGAACATTCCTGTCGCTGATGCTATAGAATAATCAATTACATATTCTTTATATAACTTGTAAAAAACATATTCTTTAATAGAAATGAATTTATAACTTTTTGCGAATAACTCTGCCTGCTCATTCTGTAGCCAAACTAATTTCGAAAGTGGTGACATCGGATGAATTGGTGTCCCAGTACGAAGGTAAATTTCATGACCATTCATATCATTCTTTATTTTCTCCGCCCAGCTTGCACTTCTATTATCTGCCCAAGTGATACATCTCGTTAATAGCTCTCCTTTTTCATCTACAGCAATGAGACTATGCATTGCCGAACTAAAAGAGACACAAAGAATATCATTCGGCTGTACACTACTTATTCGTACAGTTTCTTTAATCGTATTTATTACTGCATGAAAGATTTCTTCTGGGTCTTGTTCTGCTGTTTCAGGTGTAGGGGAATATAAAGGATATTCAATTCCATGACTAGCAATAACAGATCCATCAGTAGAAAATAGAACTGATTTTGTACTAGTTGTCCCAATGTCTACACCAATCATATATTTTGAGCTCACCATCTCTTCCTCCTAACAAAAAATTGCTACAGTATCCCACCATAAAAATACATTCCTTTTATCTATTGAAAACGTTGTAAGCCATAATTATCTAAATAGAAACATCTTTATCTTAAACAAACATATCGAGTAGTAAAACTCCTCCAAAAGCGATAAATGAAAGTAATGTTTCTAATACTGTCCATGTTTTAAATGTTTCTTTCACTGTTAAACCTAGGTATTCTTTTACCATCCAGAACCCAGCATCGTTTACGTGAGAAAACATTAACGCTCCTGCACCTGTTGCAATGACGAGTAATTCTAAATTCACACCTGTCGTATTTTCAACGATTGGCGAAACGATACCGGCTGCTGTTGTTAAAGCGACTGTCGCTGACCCTGTCGCAATTCGAATTAACCCAGCTACTATAAATGCTAATACAATTGGAGATAGAGCTAAATGCTCAGACATTTGAGCAATAGCATTCCCTACCCCACTATCGATGAGAATTTGCTTAAATCCCCCGCCGGCACCAATAATCGCAACAATTGAACCGATTGGTAATAAGCTATCTTCTGTTATCTTCTTAATAGCTTTTTTATCGATACCTTGACGAAATCCAAGAAAATAGAACGCCGTAAAACATGCAATCAATAGTGCAATTATAGGACTACCGATTAATGTGACAATCTTCATCAAAGTATTAGAAAGAGGCACATAAGGAGCTGCTGCAGCTAAAACCATTAACATAACAGGTAACAATATAACTAAAAATGAAACTCCTATTCCTGGTAATTTCGTTGATTTTGTATTTACACGAATCAATTCTGGCTCATTTTCAGGAATTACACGTTTGTGAATCCATTTCGCAAATATAGGACCTGCAATAATCGCTGCAAAAAATGTAATAATGAGTGAATACATTAGTACCTTCCCAAGATTCGCTTTATAAATACCAATTGCAACTATGGCCCCTGGATGCGGAGGAACAAGGCCGTGTACGACAGATAGCCCAGCAATTGCTGGTAATGCTATCAATAAAATATTTTGTTTCGTTGTTTTATGAATTGAAATTACTAACGGCAGTAATATTAAAATGCCTACTTCAAAAAACACCGGGATTCCAATAATAAAACCTGCAATTAACATAGCCCATGGTAAGTTTTTTATCCCAAAGGATTTTATAAAGAACTCTGCCACCTGCATTCCAGCACCTGACTCTGCCATCATTTTCCCTAAAATTGTACCTAATACTAAAATACCTACTAAATGCCCGAGAACACTGCCGACTCCCGTTTCATAAGCACTCACTATTTTATCCATTGGCATCCCAGACATAATTGCTAAAAACAAACTTGCAATCGTTAAACTAATAAATGCATGCCATCTCCACCACGATACCCCTAAAATAACAATTACGATTGATAATAATGTAATCATTAAAAGGTACATATTCATACGCAGTTCCCCCCCTTTATGTAAACCCTTTCAAAATTGCTATACAATTAAGAGAACCTATATAGTTCTTTCATGAGTAAGAATTTATATATCGATATACAAATCATCTTCACAAAATAATAATTTATACAAAAAGAATCTCCCTTATCAGAGATACATGTTAACTCACCTCTCTGATAAGGGGATTTCTCTTCCATAATTATAATGTTATTGTGATAAACGCTTCGTGCGATCAATTTTCCCTTTTTTAAAAGTGAATGACACTTTCTTCTCTTGCTGTTTTCACGTAGTAAGACTACAAACTCAGGTTCCAGTTTAAACGATGAAGTTACTTAGGATTTGTCTTCTCATGAAAAACAATTTTCGGAAAGCACCTTCACTTTCATAACATTATAATTTAGGCGCTTTCGCCCAATCAGCAGCAAATTTCTCAATACCTTGGTCTGTTAATGGGTGCATAGCAAGTTGTTCAATTACTTTATAAGGGATTGTTGCAATGTGAGCACCTGCCATCGCTACACGAGTTACATGATCTGGATGTCTAACAGAAGCCGCAATAATTTGTGTATCTAGTTGATGAACATCGAATAATTCAGCAATTTTAGCAACTAATAGTACACCATCTTCAGAAATATCATCTAAGCGTCCTAAAAATGGCGAAACGTACGTTGCACCTGCTCGAGCAGCTAAAAGTGCTTGGTTCACCGTGAAAATAAGTGTAACATTCGTTTTCACACCTTTTTCAGTAAGGTAGCGACAAGCTTCTAATCCTGCTAACGTCATCGGAAGTTTAATTGTAACTTTTTCATCGCCACCGTTAATTTTAATCAGTTCTTCTGCTTGGGCGATCATCTCTTCAGCTGTAACAGCATCTGGCGTTACTTCTGCCGAAACAGATTCAACTTTAGGAACTGCCTGACAAATTTCTGCAATACGGTCTTCAAATTTAATGCCCTCTTTTGCTACTAAAGAAGGATTCGTTGTAACACCAGCTAAAACTCCAAGTTTATATGCTTTTTTTATATCCTCAAGATTTGCAGTATCAATAAAAAATTTCATGATTAATTCCCTCCAGTTTTTAAACGTTGATGAGTTACATGTTTAATATGCTTATCCCGTAAAAGCCCGATTGGTGTGGAATGAAGCCCCTACTTATTAAAGTTTCACTTTATTTCTTTTCTACTGCATGTCCGCCAAATTCATTGCGCAGAGCTGCTACAACTTTTCCTGTAAATGTATCATTGTCTAATGAGCGGTAGCGCATTAATAGAGACATTGCGATAACAGGAGTTGCTGTTTGAAGGTCTAATGCTGTTTCTACTGTCCATTTTCCTTCACCAGAAGAATGCATAACACCCTTAATCTCATCCAGTTTTGCATCTTTAGAAAATGCATTTTCTGTTAATTCCATTAACCAAGAACGAATCACTGAACCGTTGTTCCATACTCTTGATACTTTTTCATAATCGTAGTCAAATTCACTCTTCTCTAGAATCTCAAATCCTTCACCAATAGCAGCCATCATACCGTATTCAATTCCGTTATGAACCATTTTTAAGAAGTGACCACTACCAGCTTTTCCAGCATATAAGAATCCATTTTCTACAGCAGTATCGCGGAAGATAGGTTCAACGATGTCCCAAGCTTCTTGATCTCCTCCGATCATGTAACAAGCACCATTACGAGCGCCTTCCATTCCGCCAGAAGTTCCTGCATCCATAAAGTGAATGCCATCTTTCTTTAATTGCTCATATCGGCGGATAGACTCTTTATAATGTGAATTACCAGCTTCAATTAAAATATCTCCTTTTGATAAAAGTGGTGTAACCTCATCAATAACAGAATCAACAACAGCGTGTGGTACCATTACCCAAAGAATTCTTGGTGATTGTAATGACTGAACAAGTTCACTTAAACTAGATGTACCTGTTGCCCCGTACTCTTTCATTTCTTCTACTGCGCTCGTATTTAAATCAAATGCTACTACTTCATGTTTATGATCCATTAAATTTTTCCCTAAATTTAATCCCATTTTACCTAACCCAATTAATCCTACTTGCATAATATAATTCCTCCTCAAATCATCTTTTATTAAAAATCCATATCACTACAATCTGGAATACCTTTCAGCACTGAAATTTTAATATGTACAGAAAGGTATTCACAGTCATAGCTTAAGAATTCAACACATTTTTTGTAATTTGAACAACATTTTCTGTCTTAAATCCAAATAGATTCATGACTTCAGCTCCAGTACCTGAAGCTCCAAATGTTTCAATTGATAGTACTTTTCCTTCTTGTCCTACATAACGTTCCCAACCAAGAGATACACCCATTTCAAGAGATACTCGTTTCGTTATAGAAGACGGAAGAACGGATTCTTTATATTCGTTCGATTGGTGATCGAATAACTCCCAGCTCGGCATTGCAACGATGCGAACAGAAACTTGATCTTCTTCTAATTTTGCTTTCGCACTAGCAGCTAAGGATACTTCAGAACCTGTCGCAATTAAAATCACATCCGGATTTTCATTCGTTTGTGTTAATACGTAAGCTCCTTTAGAGAGATTCTCTATGTTCGCTTTCGTTTCATTAAACACCGGTAAATTTTGACGGCTCAGTACTAAAACGACTGGACCATCCGTTTGCTGTAAAGCATACGCCCAAGCACTTGCTGTTTCATTTGCATCTGACGGACGGATAACTGTTAGACCAGGAATTGCTCGAAGAGCTGCCAATTGTTCAATTGGTTCATGCGTTGGACCATCTTCTCCTACAGCAATCGAATCATGTGTAAATACGTAAGTAACAGGTAACTTTTGCAGTGCAGCCAGTCGAATGGACGGACGAAGATAATCATTAAATACAAAGAATGTACTTACGAAAGGTTTTACTCCTCCATGAAGCGCCAATCCATTCGCTGCAGCGCCCATTGCATGTTCACGTACACCGAAATATATATTTCGTCCAGCATACGATTCTACCGCGTACACAGCTTCACCTTTTATATCTGTCATAGTGGAATGAGAAAGATCTGCACTTCCACCGAAAATAGAAGGAATCGATTTCACATAATAATTAATAGCTTCCCCACTTGCAACACGAGTGGAAATCGTTTTTTCAGTATCAAAAGATAGAATGTCTTTCGCTTCAATTAAAACCTCACCTGTAATCGCTTTTTCTAATTCATCTGCTAGTGTAGGATTCGACTCTCTGTATGAGTTGAACTGCTCATTCCAGTCATTTTCTTTTTCAATACCTTTTTGTTTCAGTTCATTAAAATGAGCTTTTACTTCTTCAGGTACAAAGAAATCTTCCTCATAATCCCAACCATACACTTGTTTTGTCGCTGTCGCTTCTTCTACTCCAAGCGGATTACCATGTGCTTTGTTCGTTCCAGCAACTTTTGGACTTCCATAACCTATAATGGTTCTAATTTCTATAAGAGTAGGTTGATCCGTATTTTCTTTCGCTGATTGAATAGCTTTTGTAATCGCATCAACATCGTTTCCATCTTCAACTCTTACATATTGCCAATGTACAGATTCTGCCCTTTTCTGAATATCTTCAGAGAAAGCAATGCCTAATTCACCATCAAGTGAAATTTCATTTGAATCATACAGTACAATTAACTTGCCAAGTTTCATATGTCCTGCCATTGACATCGCTTCATAAGCGACACCCTCCATTAAGTCACCATCTCCGACTAAAGCATACGTATTGTGATCTATAATAGAGTGACCATCCTTATTAAACTTCGCTGCTAAATGAGCTTCTGCCATTGCCATTCCGACAGCATTAGCAATCCCTTGTCCTAACGGGCCTGTAGTCGCTTCAACTCCAGGAGTATGACCAAACTCAGGATGTCCTGGTGTTTTACTATTTAACTTTCTGAAATTTTTCAAGTCATCAATTGAAACATCATATCCAGCTAAATGAAGTAAGCTATATAACAGACTAGATCCATGTCCCGCCGATAAAACGAAACGATCACGGTTAAACCATTCTGGGTGATTAGGATTGTAATTTAAATGATTCGCCCATAATGCATAAGCCATTGGTGCTGCTCCCATCGGAAGACCTGGATGACCTGAGTTTGCCGCATTAATAGCATCAATCGATAACGTACGAAGTGTATTCACTGCTAATTGATTTATGTTTTGTGTCATAGTAATCGTCCCCCTAAATGCTTTTATTAAAGAAAGTACTTATTTTTCCGTCTCTTGATCTAACCACCATTTAAATCCACTTTCTTGCAACAGTTCATTAGACGCTTCTGGACCATATGAACCAGACTCATATTCATAAAGCGGCAATAAGTTTTCCTCGAACGCTTCAAGAATTGGTTGTACCCATTCCCATGACAATTCAACTTCTCTCCAATGTGCAAAGAATGTAGCGTCTCCACTCACAGCATCATGAATGAGTCTTTCATACGCTTCAGGTACTCCCACATCCGCTTGCTCACAAGTAAAGTTAATACGCATCGGTTCAATTTCTCCATTTTTCAATGGATTTTTACTGTTTAACTGTAATGAAACGTTCTCACCTGGACTAATTTCAATTATTAATAAGTTAGGTGCTGCATTTGGATTACTATCTTGATATTGCTGTTTTAACGTATTTTTAAATTCAATTACAATACGAGTAGACTTTTCTTTCATTCGTTTGCCTGTTCGTATATAGAAGGGAACGCCAGTCCAAAATGGATTATCGATCCACAGGCGAGCAGCAACAAATGTGTCTATGTTAGAAGAAGGATTTACTCCTGGCTCCTCTTTGTATGCTACAACTTGTCCGCCTTTTATCTCACCTGCAGCGTATTGTCCGCGAATGATATGGCTTTGAACGTCTTCTTTTTTCACTTTACGAAGCGTTTCCATTACCTTTCGCTTTTCCTCTCGAATTTCACATGCATTAACCTTTTCCGGCAGATTCATAGCAGTCATCATTAATATTTGTAACATATGATTTTGAACCATATCTCGAATGGCCCCTGCCTGGTCATAATATCCTGCCCTTTCTTCAACCCCAACTGTTTCACTCGCTGTGATTTGCACATTCGCTATATGTTCTTTATTCCAAATTGATTGGAGAACAGGATTTGCAAATTCTAATGCTTCAAGGTTTTGAATCATCGGTTTACCTAAATAATGATCAATACGGTATATCTCGTCTTCTTCAAACGTGCGACTAAGCTTATCATTCAGCTCACGAGCAGATGTAAGGTCGTGCCCGAATGGTTTCTCAATCATCAGACGTTTCCATCCATCCGTTTTATCAAGTCCGCTTTCCTTAATATTTAAAGCAATGGTCTCGAAAAATTCAGGAGCAACGGAAAGATAAAACATTCTATTTCCTTTTATATGTAATTCTTCTTCCCTTTCACGAACGACTTGTAATAACCTCTCATAGTCTTCCGGCTTACTCACATCTAATGGACAATAGCGAAAATTATCTAGAAAACCTTCCAGTTCCGGAGTACCTTCTTCTCTATGACGGGAAAACGTCTCTATTGATTCTTTTATTCTTTCTTGAAAATCTACATGAGATACTTGACGTCTCCCAAGCCCGATAACGGATATTTGCTTTGGAAGCTTTTGATCTCTATATAAATTATATAGTGCTGGGTAAATTTTGCGTTTCGCTAAGTCCCCTGTCGCTCCAAATAAAACAAAGGTCATTGATTCCAATTTCAGTCCCCCTCTTGTTGTATAATCCTTGTCAATATTTTAAAAATGAATTGTACAGAAGCTCATGTTTTATAAAAACAAAGAGTTATCAAATCCCAATTCTTTTTATACCTTTCGCTTTTTAATTGTCCCCAATATTAATAGTGGCAATTCAAAGCATTTCTACCACAACTTACTTATTTATAGAATTTAACGAAACATTTTATATCAGATTACTTTTAGTAATTAAATAATCTTATGTCTAATATATTAACCACATAAATTATTATCGTCAATAAAAATGTCTTGAATTACATACGATTTATTTCGTAATACTTTTCTAAGTGTATTCCTAGTTACCATTCATTTTCAAAGATAATGATCGTTATAATAAATATCATTTTTATCAAAACATTCAATTAATTTAGCGCTAAACTCACGAGCAGACGTTACATTATAACCAAAAGGCTTCTCTATAATAAGACGATTTAATCCTTTTGTAGCTCACAATCCACTTTCTTTCCTTCATTCATATAAATCTATACTTTTCATATTTCTACTCAAAATTGATAGGCAATACTGTAACACCACATTGTTGCCTATTGTAATCGTTATAACTTTCTTTGTGCTACGAGTGTTATTATAAATCGGCCATAACATGAATAGCAGTACGTACTTTAAAGTGATGTAGCACTTTAAAATACCTATACTAAGTGAGTAATAATAAACATAATGAATAAATCATGCTGCAAAAATAACATCTACCCTTTCTTCAAAAAGCTTTACAGTAGTTTTTAGAAGTACGTTACATTATTTCATTTCATGCACTTTCCTCTTCTTTATATAAAATTCTCACTAACAAAATTCAAAATATTATACTTATTTTTCGTACTTTGCTATGCTATAACCACAAACAGGAGGTATAAACTATGAAAGCACAAATTATCCATTCTTTTGGGGATTCATCTGTATTTCAATTAGAAAAAGTTTCAAAACCAAGACTTTTACCAGGTCATGTTCTAATCGATGTAAAAGCAACAAGTGTAAATCCAATCGATACAAAAATGCGTAGTGGGGCCGTTTCAGCCGTCGCTCCTGAGTTTCCAGCTATATTACACGGCGATGTAGCTGGTATTGTTATTGAAGTAGGAGAAGGTGTTTCGAAATTCAAATCAGGGGATAAAGTATACGGATGTGCCGGAGGTTTTAAAGAAACTGGAGGTGCACTTGCAGAATTTATGCTTGCTGATGCACGATTAATTGCTCACAAACCTAACAATTTAACAATGGAAGAAGCTGCTGCTCTACCATTAGTTGCAATTACAGCTTGGGAATCTTTATTTGATCGTGCAAATATTAAACCTGGTCAAAATGTTCTCATTCATGGAGCTACTGGTGGCGTAGGACACGTAGCCATTCAACTAGCTAAATGGGCAGGCGCTAAAGTTTTTACAACAGCTTCTCAGCAAAACAAAATGGAAATAGCCCATCGTTTAGGAGCCGATATAGCTATTAATTATAAAGAAGAATCTGTTCAAGAATATGTACAAAAACATACGAACGGAAACGGATTTGAAGTTATATTTGATACAGTAGGCGGCAAGAATCTTGATCATTCTTTTGAAGCTGCTGCGGTCAATGGAACTGTCATAACTATTGCAGCTCGTTCAACCCATGACCTCTCTCCTTTACACGCAAAAGGACTCTCTCTGCACGTTACTTTTATGGCATTAAAAATATTACATACAGATAAGCGTAATGATTGCGGAGAAATCTTAACGAAAATAACGCAAATTGTAGAAGAAGGAAAACTTCGTCCATTGCTAGATTCTAAATCTTTTACGTTTGATGAAGTTGCACAAGCACATGAATATTTGGAGTCAAATAAAGCAATAGGTAAAATAGTTTTGAAAAACGTTTGGTAACTTTCACTAAATAATACAAATAACAAATGTTTGTTGTTTGAAAATAACAGCGAGATCGCTTCGCCTTATCTTTTTCTTAAGAGGCGTGCCACAACCTTAAAAGCTTTCCATCCTTTACAACAAGTAAAAAAATAACAGCTGAATTTTGAGGCGGGGTCTTACCGCCCGGCAAATAGCGGGATAACATTCAAAAACCTTGCAGAAAAATTCTACAAGGTTTTTGTCTATAAATACAAATTAATCACTATATTAAAATGAAAGAGTTTGCAATTCATCACAATAATATTAAATATACGCTGCTTTAAAGGCTTGTTGGACAGCTTGTACTTCTAATGAGTCTTTACCATATAAGTTCGTTGCTACACGAATACAAGCTTCTTTTAATTCTTTAAAATCAGAAGTCATATTTAATTCATCCGTATTTGCATAATAGAAAATATCAAACATTTTATCTTCTCCAATGCCATGTACGTTTACTCCATTATGGCTTCCACCACTAGCAATCAAGTAAGCTACTTTATTAATAATGCTAGAGTTCGTGTGTACACCACCATGATCGTGGTCAGCATCAATAGGTAAGTTATTATAATGCCTATAATCCTCTGGATATCTAGAAGAGATAGATGATGGGTTTTTCATATCTCTAAAAATACGACCTGATTGTTCTCCCATTGTCCAATTGAACTTTCCGTTATTGGCATACTTTTCAACGGCTACTCCTAAAATATCAGATAACGCTTCATTAATTGCACCAGCTTCTCCCGCGTACTCAAGTCCAGACTCATTTCTTGTAACCGCGTGTGTAAATTCATGTCCTGCCACATCAAATGCTCTAACAATTGGATCTCCGTATACTAGCATAGCGCCATTACTAAATGCATTAAACCACTGCTTAGGATTTCCTTTATTCGTACCATTTGTGTTCCAACCATGAACGACAGAAATTACTTTTTGTCCGTTATTATCAAAGCTGTTACGGCCATATTTTTCTTGATAAAAATCATATACTTTCGTTGCTAAATAATGGGCACTAACTGCTTTAGGATCTGTAAAATTTGTAGAATTACTTGTTACTAAATCATCGAGATAACCCCATACATTTCTTCTATAATTATTATAATCTTTATAATTAGCAGTATATGTTTCAATTCCCTTACCACGAGAATAATCTGCAAGCATGTACGTTCCATCACTTCTTTGTGTAATTCCAAACGTACGATTAATACCTAAGTCATCTTTTCCTGTACCTGTTAATTTTGAAGGATCTGTTGATTTATTTGATGTCGCAGATTGGACAATACTACTCTCTACTTGTATACCCAATTTTTGAACGAGTTCTTTTAATAGATTACCACCAAAAGCATCAATTAATACTGTACCGGATACATATTCAGGTGTAGATGCACTAAAAGTAATTTGATATGCGTTTGTAGCTTTATTTGTATTTTCATCTACATATACCACTTGTTTAATTTCTGGTTCTTCAATAAATGTGAGATCATTTCCATAGATGTTGAAAAGCTGTTTCTTTGCATCCTCTTCTGATAGAGTAATAGGTTGTTTCAAATCTTCCTGTTGTTGTAAATCTTGGGCACTATCTCCCGAAACGCTCGTAAGTACACCATCATCATTAATATGTGCTGTTAGTTGATATCCGTATACATCACGTCCTTCATACGTTTGTTGAAGACGTACCAATGTAGTACCATCATAGGATTTACGACTTTGCGTAACATTATAATTAACTTTGGATTCCGTATTAACTTGCTTTGATGATAATGCTTGTTCTGTTTTTCCTTTTAGTGCATCCTTTGCTACATTTTCTGCCGAATTTTGAGAAGGTGCTGTTAAATTACCTGTTCGGAACGTATCTTCCTTTGTTTCCACTTTTAAATCTTCTGTTTCCGCATGTACTCCTCCATAAGGCATAATCGCCGATAACACCACTCCTGTAGTTAGACCTACCTTTACGAAATTATTCATATTTTTACTCCTTTATAATCGTATTATTAAATTAAATAAATGTATTTTAGAATTTTAAGCATAGATAAAAAATTTTAACTATAGCCAATCGTTTTTACATACCTCTACATACATAGGTTAATAGATTGGTTTGCTACTTTTTTAGATTCAATTCAATTCATTTCTCAAAAATTACTCATTATATAAGCTATCTTTATATTTATTCATATACGTTATTTTTTGTGGTTCTGATAACATATTTATTGCCATCCACACATTCTTTTTCATTTCTAATTTTTGCATTGGTATCTCTTTTAAAAACTGATTACCTATAATCGCTTCCATTTCTTCATCAATTCTTTGTATAAGATTTTCTTCTGGATTATTTTGCAAAGAAGTATTTTTCAATCCCAATTTTGTTATTATAAATTCATTCGTTTTATTCATAGGATTAATAATAGTAGCTTTACTAGTTAATCGTTTTTTTATTTCATCATGATAGATTTTAATTCTATATCCCTCTTTTAGTGGAATGATATCTTTTACAATTGTTACATTTGTTCCTTCCATTTCCTTCGTATAAATTTTTTCACCTTTTTCATTAAAGACCTCTATCGATGCATATTTTTCACCTGCATAATAGCTATGAGGCGTTTTAGTAGTAATCGTAAAAATAGCTCGATTTTGCTCTAAGTCTGTATTTAATACGGCAAACTGATCATCTCCTAATCCTAGGAATTGAATCGTTTCATTTACCAACTTACTCACTTTCATTTCGTTAATATCAATCTTTAGACTATTATCTTTTTCTTTTACATAGGCATAATACGAACTGAAATGGTACATACTATTCGTTTTCCCACCTGAAATTTCAACCGTATACACTCCATTTGGTATGTCTTGTAAATTGATATCTGTTGTTTCAATTGTTTTCTCTTGAATAACTGTATTCCCTTCTTTTAATTTAATTTTTCCTCCTTTTAATGTATCTATTTCATTTGTATTTAAATGGATATGCAAATTCCCTTTTAGCCCAAGTGGAGCAATTTGCTGATTCGTAACTATTTCGAAGTTGGAGTTTATCGGAATATCAGGATCAACTATAGCTCTTGCTTTCGCTAATTGTGATTCAGGCACTATATAAGCTAAAGAAGTAACAGCCGGAAAACCTTTCGCCCTATTCATCTCTATTTGTTTATGATTAAGCTTAAAGCCCCACCTTTCAAAAACAGGTGTAAAATCAACTTGTCCATTCTCACTATAATACTGATTCATTAAATCTGGTAAAGAATGGTCACCTTTTTTGAAAGCAGCATTGCTAGCTAGTTTTCGATAACCTTGATACATTTTTGCAAATGCTTCATCGCCAGCTTTTTGTTTCGCCATCGTTAAAAGAATAAGTTTTTGTCGTAAATCTAAATCATCATAATTTTTATTTTCTTTCATTAAAGCATTATATAAATTCCGTTCTACCTGTTCCTTTTTCCCGAAATTAAACAACCAACCAAGTTGATCTGCTTTTTTGCCGTATTTACTATATTGATATTGAACACCAAATAGATTATTAGAAACTTCTCCTGTAAATATTCCTTGATTATCAAAACCAGCTTGGTATCCATGAGCGATTTCATGTAAAGTTCCCCAACTTAGTTTATCTAGCCACATCTTTGTACTATCTGTACTATTCGCTGTCCAATTTGTGCCATAATAGGCACCGCCAGCACCAGATATATCTGCTTTTAAGAAATAACGATTTTGACTTTTTTTATTTTCAAACGTTGAGCCATCTAAACCAATAATTGAATCATACATCACAAAAATATCTTCATAATACGCAATTAACTCATCCAATGATTGAAAATCTTTTAAAGATCTTACTAACTCTTTATCTTTTTTAGGTACAAATAATTGAAAACTCTCCCCTTGAAGTAACGCATACTCTCCATCAAATTGATCCCATGTACTAAAAAATTGAGATACACTTCCTTGTTGTTTATAAATGGGAAGGGGTTTAGTAGCACTTTCATTCCCTACTTGGTACTCAAGTACAGCGTGCTCTTCACCATACGGAGTATCTATGAAAGGAACTAAAGACGTATCACCTTGGATAGTAACCCATTCATTTCCTACTTGTATGAATTTTTCATTTTTTGAGTCATTAGACAATAAACGTAATGTTAATTTGTCTTTAAAATTAGGATTTGTTTGTCTTACCTTTAATGGTGTATTTCTCTTCAAAATAAATCCTAAATCTTGTCGATCATGATATTTCCCCTTACTTATGCCCGCCTGAAATATCCAAGTAGGCTCTTCTAAACTAGTAATTTTTTTTGCATTTATTCGTTCATCAGCATGTAAGTGTATATTTCCTATGAGGAAAAACATTGTATACATTAGGCCTATAACAAGTAACCTTTTCATTTGCATATCTCCTTCTCTATTTTTTTATATACAAAATACAATAAAGCCCTCCTTCTTCACTTATAATTGTCGTCAATAAGTTACTTATCAGTGTAATTATTATAGTTACATTAACTCGTGATTATCAATCATTAAATGTATGTAATTTTGCATATATGAATATTTTGTGATAAATTCCAAAATATCGTATAATTATCAATATTTTTTCAGACATTATTCAATAAAAAAAACACGAAGACTCTTAAGTCTTCATGTTTTTTATACATGTTATTACACTTGTGATTGAATTAATTACTAAAATCTTTTTAATCGTAAAAAATCAATTATTTTTAGGCTGATAGCCGTACCTAATCTTTTACAATTTACTTATTCTTTTTGTTCTGTAATATTAAATTTTGAAACCAATTCCGTTAATTCTTCCACCTTTTCTTTCATTTTGTTGGATTGGATTGATATTTGTTCAATTGATACGGCCTGTGATTGAATTGAATTTACAGTTTGAAGAGTCTCCTTTTTCACATCCGTTGCAGTTTCAGAAACTAGCGAAAGAGAAGCATTTACTTCTTCTGTACCAGCAGACATCTCTTCTGTCGCTGCGGATACTTCTTGAATTTGACCTGTAATCTTATCAATATCTCTCATAATAGACAAGAAGGTTTGATTCGCTTTGTAAGCAGCTTCTTTTCCTTCTACTGCCTTTTGTTGTCCTTTTTGCATGACATTAACTGTATCTTGGGTATCTTTTTGAATGGATTTTATTAAATGATTAACTTCTTTGGCAGATTCTTTAGATTGCTCAGCCAAGTCTCGAACTTCTGCGGCAACCACTGCAAATCCTTTCCCATTCTCTCCAGCACGTGCCGCTTCAATAGCGGCATTTAAGGCAAGAAGATTCGTTTGTTCGGCAATATTAGTAATTGCAGCGAGAGCTGTATCAATCTGTTGTGTACGTGTAACAAGTTTATTTATTACTTTTGATGTTTCCTCGACAACATCATGCACACTATTCATTTGAAGAATAGAGTGATTTATCACTTCACTACCGATATTTATTCGTTCTGTAGTCGTTACTGCTACCTCAGCGACTACTGCTGAAGATTCAGCTACAGTTTGCACCCCGGTTGTAATTTCTTCCATTGAGGATGAGCTCTCCTGAATACTAGTTACCTGTCCTTCTATTTTTGTTTTTACTTCTAAAACAGTCTGTACAACCTCATTTGAAATACTAGACGCTCGATTTGTATCTTGTAATACACCCTCCGTAGTAAAAATAACCTCTTGTGTTGTCATCTTAACATTCGCAATTAATTGTTGAAGGTTATCTAACATACTATTAAAAGACTGAACAATATGCCCTAATTCATTATTTGCTTTATAAGGAGTACGTGTTGTTAAATCTCCAGCTGCTACTTTTTCCATATCATTTTGTAGTAATGCAAGTGGTTTTCGGATAGTTAATTTAATAACATATCCAATTAATATAATTATTAAAATTGCTAAAATCGAAATACTAACAAACATTATCATTGTATTTTGAGCACTATTATTATTTTCCTTCTGTAAAAGCTCTGCATTATTACTATTATATAAAATCAATTCACGAATTGATTTTATTGATTTTTGCATATTAGGTTCAATCTCTTTTAGATAATATGCATATGCTTCCTCATTATTAGACTTCCCTAATTCTTGTGCTTTCTTCATTTGAGTCCTTAATTCATTAAATGTTTCATGAAACGTGTTATATAATTCTTTTTCTTTAGTAGAAATAAGTTTAGCCTCAAACTGCTTTAAAAGATGATCATTTTCCTTACGAATCCCATCCATTTCTCTTATTAATTCGTTCATTCTTTTTTCATCTTTTGATAACATTATTTCCATAAAGTTCATATTAACGTGATAAAAATTAGATTCTACAATTCCAATCCACTCAATTGGCAGTAAATTATCCTCATACATATTAGAGGAAGTACTTTTCCCTCTTTCTAACCCCCAAAACCCTATTAGGGATAATACTATACATGCAATACTTGATATAGTTATTAATATGTTTAGTTTTGTACCAATCTTACTGTTTCTTAATAATTCCAATTCACTTTATCCATTCTAATATATAGTTTAATTAATGTATTTTATACCAAGAATCCAAAAATTACGATGTTTATTTTGTAATATGTAAATTTGCATATCGTCCACTACTGATTCAAAATAACCTAACATTGTAATTTTCGTTTTCCAAAAATTCATGATCATGAACACATCTCATTAATTCTTGAACTTCTTACCCAAAATATCCGCATATACTGTGGCACCAGGGAAAACCATCACTGGTATGATATATAAATTACGCTTCCATACAAGACTAGCTTAAAAATATTTTTCTTATTGCTCATTTTTCTATTCCCCCTCTATTAGAAGTACTCCTAGCACATCACACTAATAAAAACGATAATATTAAAAAATAAGGAAAGACATAATACGTATGTCTTTCCTCTAAAATTGTAATACTCAATATGCTCTTGGCTCTATTTGATTTTCCATTTAAATCCTCACATATCTTTCTTTATAATATCTCCTAACTCCATCCAATTTGTAATACGCGGGATATTGAGATATTGATTGTAAGAAGTAGTTTTTGCATATACATTTATCGGTTTTCCTATTAACGTTTCTAAAACAGCCGGCTTATCATCAAAGAAATAGTTTAATTTTATTTCTTGTATAAAGTGTATTTTTTCTTCATCCTTCATTCCATAGAAAAAGCGATCTTCATGTACCGGAAATCCTTTTTCTATTAACCATTTTTTTGTTTGCTCTCCATGCTCTTTAGGTCGCGCCGTTATATAGTAAATTTCATGTCCCTGTCTTTCTAATTCTTGCAATGTCTCTACAGCATACGGAAACGGTGAACAAGAAGTATAATAAATCTCATCCAGCAAACTATTCCACATATGACCGCCTTCCTCGGAAGTCATGCCAAATGCTTCATGAATTTCAATTGTTTTTAAAGAATGGAATACATCCAACCCTACTTTTTTGTTTAATTTCTTATTATATAAATGAAAAGCATGCTGCCTTAAATCAATTAGTGTATCATCGATATCAAATCCAAACTTCACTCTTCATCGCTCCTTTCTGCAATCCATTTATCGGAACATATAAGTAGTTTTTATTCCCCTTATTGCTCATCTTTCCGATATGCTGGATAGCCAATAAATCTATAATCTTTTCCAATCTGGGTAAATGATATATCCTTAAATTCAATTGCATCTTTCATTTTAGTAATACCAGTCCCCTCTACAAAACTAGGCGCCAATCTACCTCCAATAATTTTAGGTGCGAAATATAAAATAATTTTATCCATTAGTTTATTTTCAATAAACGAAGCATTTACTTCTCCACCACCTTCAATAAGCAGGGAGGAAACTCCTTTTTGTCCTAAAACATCAAGCATTTCATGTAAGTTTATATGCTTTTCTCCGCTAGTAACAAATACTTTAACTCCTGCATTTTCTAATGCTTTCTTTTTTTCCTCTGCATGATTACTTGTTGTAAATATCCAGGTAGGAGCTTCTCTATCTGTAACAACGTTAGCTTCCATCGGTATGCGTAATGTCGAGTCCAATATTACTCGAATTGGATTTCGGCCATTTGGAATACGCGTTGTCAATGATGGATTATCCTTTTGAACAGTATTCGCTCCTACTAAAATAGCCGCATTTTCGTTTCGTATTTGGTGTACTTCTTGTCTTGCTTCTGTAGATGTAATCCACTTACTACCCGATAAAGACGTAGCGATTTTCCCATCTAATGTAACTCCTGATTTAATCGTTACAAATGGGCGCTTTGTCAAAATATATTTATTAAAGACTTCATTCATTTTTTTAGATTCTTCTTCACACACTCCTACAAGTACTTCAATACCTGCATCTTGTAGAATTTTAATTCCACGTCCAGAAACAAGCGGGTTTGGATCAAGTGTAGCAACTACTACCTTCTTAATTCCTGCTTGTACAATTGCTTCAGCACAAGGCCCTGTTCTACCATGATGAGAACAAGGTTCAAGAGTTACATAAATTGTACCACCACGTGCCTGTTCTCCAGCCATACGTATCGCATGTATTTCGGCATGTGGTTCTCCGGCCTTCATATGTGCTCCGACCCCTACAATTCGATTATCATTTACAATTACAGATCCAACCAATGGATTTGGAGTCGTTTGTCCCTTCATAGCCTTGGCATTTTCTAGTGCTAGCTTCATATACAATTCATGCTCAAGCATGTAAGTGTCCCCCTTCAAAATGTCCAGAACGCTGAATCTTCGTTTGCAAATATTTCTCATTAAACTCTGAGACATCACCCCATAACGGTTCACGACTCGTAACATTTAATCCAGCTTTTTGTAACGCTTCTAATTTTTTCGGATTATTTGTAATAAGTTTTACAGGTTTTGAGCGTAGCGCTTTTAATACTTCAATTGTATCATCATAGTTTCGAACATCATCTTCAAAACCTAGGTTCAGATTAGCTTCTACTGTATCTAACCCATTTTCTTGCAAGAGGTACGTCATCGCTTTACTAAACAAGCCAATTCCTCTTCCTTCATGATTCGCTAAGTAAAATAAAGCACCTGAACCATGTTCTGTAATCATTTGTAAAGACTGCTTTAATTGGAATCCACAGTCACAACGTTTACTACCAAAGATATCACCGGTGTGACAAATACTATGCATACGAATTAGGGCATCTTCAGAATTCTCAAAATCACCATATACAAGTACACTAGATTGCTGCATATCAGCTAAATTAATAGATGAGAGTTTTTCGATAATTCCTTCTACACTATTTGTAACCTCACTACATTGTAACCAAGAATACCATTGAAAAACTTTAGTCTCCCCATATAAATTAATTGGCAATTTGATAGGGCCTACTAAATAAATATCCTTTCCATCTTGATGTATAAATTGAATTTTATCTTCTAACATATGAATTGTATCTGTTGTAACCATTTGGTACCTCCTAGTATAGAGAATCTCTAAAATTCTCTTCCATTGTTATATTTTTTATTGTTTAACTTACACAACGTAAGTGTTTTTACAGATGCTATTCTTTTTTCTCTCAGCTTATATGCAATATGTATCATTACAACTTTGGCCATTTAAAGAAAAGAGTTTTAGTTACATAAAACAACTTAGTTACTTTATGTAAGTGAGTATACATTCGTAATCAATTTACGTCAAGTAATTAATTATAAAAACATTTGTTACTAATAGTAAGATGTTATATAATTTATTTTAGGAGGTGAAGGAAAATGAATGATTCTACATTATGCCCTCGCTTTGAAAAAGGAATGAAATTTTTTAGTCAACGATGGACAGCACTAATTATTTACCAACTTTTTTCTGGATCTCAGCGCTTTTGTACACTTGAATCTTCTCTTCCTGTTAGCGGAAGATTACTTTCAGAAAGATTGAAAGAATTAGAACTAGAAGGAATTGTCGAACGTAAAGTCTTTCCTGAGACACCAGTTCGTATAGAATATTCTTTAACTCAAAAAGGATTTGCTTTAGAAGCTATTATTCGCGGAATAGAAGAATGGTCACAGGAATGGATAGAACTTGAGGAATAACATAAAAGCTTTTTCGTATATAGTTTTAAGTAATCAAATTACAGATACCTATTATTAAAACGCTAATTTTTCAAGCATTTATGAAAAGCTAGCGTTTTTTAATAAATAAAATGTAAGAAATAAAGCAAGGTGATCAAAATGATCACCTTGTTCCCTTACAGATTAAAATAGTGTTTTAAAATCTTTTATTCATACATACTCGATTAATAAAAAAAACGAATAAGCTTTTTTATTAATAAACAGTTTTATTTTTACAATACAGTTAGCTTCCCCTGCTATTTGCGGACAGTAAGACCACCACTGATTAAATTTCCATTTTATTACATTCGAATATTACTTATGAAATTTCACACGCTCTTCAAGTGGTTGGAATTCTTTTTCACCTGGTGCAGCTGTTGGATTACCAAATGGCATTTGTGCAATTAGTTTCCAATTAGCAGGGACATTCCATTCTTGTTTTACCTCATCGTCAATTAATGGATTATAATGTTGTAATGATGCCCCTAATCCCTCTGCTTCTAAACCTGTCCACACGACTAATTGGTGCATGCCTGATGCTTGGTGTGACCAAATTGGGAAGTTTTCAGCATATGCAGCAAACTTTTCTTGAAGCGATTTAACGATAGCCTCATCTTCAAAGAATAATACTGTTCCATAACCAGCTTTAAAAGAATCCATTTTTTGTTGCGTTCCTGAAAAGTCTCCATCTCCAACTACTTTTCTTAATGTTTCAGTGGTAATATCCCATAATTTATCATGAGCTTCACCAAATAATACAACTAATCGTGCAGTTTGAGAATTGAAAGCGGATGGAGTATATTTCACAGCAAACTCCACGATTTCTTTAATTTTTTCATCCGATACTTGTACCTCTTTATTAATCCCATAGTAAGTACGTCTTTCTTTCAGTGCAGTATAGAAATCTTTTGTCATAATTCCGTCCCTCCTAAGTTTTAATATTCTTCAAAATGATACATCTCGAAGATAGTATGCGTTTAAATGAGTTCATTTTTGAATCATTGAACTTCCTAGCACCCATTGCCAGTCATTCTAAATCTAAACACACTGCTTCCTTCAGTTTTCCTAAAAAAAGCCTTATAACATCATTCATAAAATCTAATCATCATTCGGTACTATTTTACCCATTCTCTATTCATGTATCCTGCTTGTTTCATATTTACACAAATATGAAATGTAGCTACTTTAATCACCAAATTTCACATTAATTTAGAGCATCTTCAATTACAGCAATTTCGCTCACTCGAACAAAACGATGCAATTTAAAGAACATTGTAAAATTAAATACTACCTGTAAAAGAACCCTCTTAGCCGACTATAAGAAAAAATAATAAAAAGCCAAAAACGAACAATAATATGTTCATTCTTGGCTTTTACTTAACCATCACATTTATTTTTACTATTGCTTCAAATGATTTTTAACTGCCCTTATTACCAATTCGTGATCTTCTTCTGGTGGTAATCCTGAAACTGTTATCATTCCAATAACCCCTACGTTTTTTATTCTGATAGGAAAACATCCACCAAACGCAGCGTATTCTGAAGTATCTAAAAGATATTTTTCATTATAGGAGACCCCAGTTATTTCACTTTGTATCTGCATATAATACGAGCTACGATCATGCAGGGAAACGACTCGTTTTTTACGCTCAATCCATTTCGTATTTTCCTCATTTGTCCCTGTCATCTTGAAATGAAATAATTGCACACCATTTTTCGTTATATCAACAGCAATCAATTTCCCCTCTTGCTTTGCTGTTTCAACGATAAATAAACCTAGTTGCAAGGCATCTTCATTTGTAAAAGAGGAAAATTGAAGTGTTTCCTCCTCTTTTAAAATTTGTTTACTTATTTCATTCAAATTTGAAGTACTCATATCTTTAACCTCCATAATTGTTTTATGCCACACCGACATTTTTCCGAAATTATTAGGCCATATAGTACAACCTTTCAATCAATCTGATTCTAAATAAACTACTGTAACATCTTTGGTAACTAGTAGTACCGTAAAGCCTGTTTTCTTCTTACTGGTGCTATTATGAATGACATTCAAAGTTATAAAAAGTACTATTCTACTTATCCCTATCTTACAGAGACTATTATGAAATATATTTAACATCTTAAAAATGTATGTACTAAAGAATAATATTTTTAATCACTAACTTTTTTGATCAATCGTTATAATCCAATTTCATCAAAATTTTTATCAATTATTACACTATCCAACAATAGGAGGAAACAAAGATGGATGAAAATATATCCAAAAGCTGAAAAGCAGTTGAGTCCCTTGAGAGAATAGTTATAATTCACTACATATAGAAATAGACATACAAAAACGCCATCCTTTCCTATAATTCTAAAGAAAGAATAGCGTATTCTTTTCAAAAATGAGTTCTTTTATTGAAAAACTTTGATTCTATATTATACATAAAAGGGCAACCAATGCTAAAACAGCTGGAAGTCCTTGTTTCACAATAATTGATTTATTAGATGTGAAACCTCCGAAAATAGCTGCTATCACCACACAAATCACGAAAAATAATTGGACCATATAACCAATTGGATTGAGCCCAAGTACAAGTCCCCAAATGAGACCAGCCGCTAAAAATCCATTATATAAACCTTGGTTTGCAAACATAATGGCTACGTTTCGATCTCCTTCTAAATGCTTCGGTAATTTGAAAGCACGTTTCGCTACTTTTGAATCAATAAAAAACATTTCAAGGATCATGATAAACAAATGTTCTAATGCTACGATCCCGACTAAAATAGCTGCGATTATTTCCACACTATTCTGCCCCCTACACTCTCTATTCTTTAATATTCTCTACATTTTTTTGCATCTGTAATAGAACATGAATAAGTATTTTGCGTTCTTCTCCACTGATATTTACGAACATTTCCTTCATAAAATGTTCCTTTTCTTTCTTGTTAAAATATTAATTGATGTATCAATTATTGATACATCAATTAATATACATCTCTCTTTTTATTTTTGCAAGTTTTTTGCTCAATTGGTTTTATTTTGTTCCAGCAACTTTAAACCAATTCAAAACATCAGTTCGTATTTCTAGAAATCATAATTACTTTAAGTTCATTCTGACAATCATATTTAACTACATATATAAAAGAATTGAGTTATATCTCCATCAATTTATAAAAATTAATTTTTTCTAAAAACAGATACTTTACGTTTTTTATAGTAATAAAAATCATTTTTGTTTCAGAGGCAATCCATTTTGTTAGCTTGATGGGCATAGGATAGCACCCAGATGACGAACCAATTATCTTTCAAGAAGACGGCTAGAAAACTGGATTTGGTACAGGAATTGCCTACTTCCCCCGATTCAGATAGTACTAATTTAGAGCTAATTGCTCCAAAAGGTCCATTTAGACGTGATTAATTAAAATATATTAATACTGAAAAACCACCTTTATGAGAGGTGGTTTTTTGTTGCTAATGGTGAAGATTAATATTGAGGTCTGATTGAGACCTATTCCTTTTCCACATCTTTCATCATACCATCGAAAGAATAGTCTTATAGCTATTTCAAATATTTCGGCAGTACTATATCGCTAGCAAGCTAAAATTTCATGGTACTCAAAAAAAATCTGCTGAATCATAACCAAAAAGTTCATTTTATCATTTCGGGGTAATTCGAAATTCTTAAGTTGTCGGGCACGGGGTACAGCTGAAAAACAGTGTATATTCATTAACTTCAAACTAATTTTGATGTAACAAAATTTGTATTTATACCTTTTTAACGAATTCAGATTTTAATTTCATAGCTCCAAAACCATCAATTTTACAATCAATATCATGATCTCCATCAACTAATCGGATACTCTTTACTTTTGTACCAATTTTTACAACTGATGAAGTTCCTTTTACTTTAAGATCTTTAATTACTGTTACAGAATCACCATCGTTTAAAATATTTCCATTTGCATCTTTAATTACCTTTGTATCTTCACTATTTTCAGCTTCTAATTCTAAAGTCCACTCATGAGCACATTCTGGACAAACAAAAAGATTCCCATCTTCGTAAGTGTATTCTGAATTACATTTTGGACAATTTGGTAAATTAGGCATATTTTTATTTCCTCCACTCGTTTTCATTTATTCTATTAAATAAATATTATTTTTAATTTCCGTTTTTCGTTTAAATGTACGGAAAATATTCTCTTCTTGCTGTTTGATACTTATTTATTGAATGTATAAAAAAACTACTTGTTCACACCTTGTAAAAAATCTTCTCCACATTCTCCAAAGCAAACTTTCTTCTTCTCTACTTTTTTAATAAAATGATTAAAAAAGTAGATTAACTCAAACAAACTTTGTATGTGAAGTGAAATTTTTAAAAATCTAATGCATTTTCTTTATTCTTTATTGTATTGATTTCCTGAGATTGCTGAGAAAGCCCTGTACATTCATGAAAAGCAAAATGCTTACACCCTATACATTTTTTTGTATTCAGATGTCCTAAAGCACAATTAATTGCTTCTCCGGTATGATTAAAAAAGTTTTCTTCCCCAATCTCAGCGTACAATCCATTCTTATCTAGATTGGCTTTTAGCTCTGATTGAATTCCAGAAATAAGAAGTACGCCACCTTGTTTTTTGAAGTGCTGAACAATATTCCTAAAGTAAGACTCTCCTGTGGTATCAATAAAAGGAACTTTTCCCATACGTAAAATTAAAACATTAGGTTTATAATGAATAGTCGCTAAAATATTTTGTTCAAATGTTTGAGCAGCCCCAAAAAATAATGGCCCTTCTATTGTATAAATGCTAATTTGTGGGCAATCATGAGCTTTATTTACCACATGTGGTAGCAATTTTTCATTTCTTTTTGTATGATCAGGAAGCACTTTTGATATGACAAGCATATTACTCATACGTTTTGTAAACAAAATAATAGCTAATATAAGACCAATCTCTACAGCTGTTGTTAAACTAGTAAATACAGTAAGTAAAAATGTTACCAATAATACAAGAGAATCTCCCGTCTTCATTTTAAGTATGTGATAAAAATGTTTCTGCTCGCTCATATTCCAAGCTACCACCATTAAAATCGGGGCCATACTAGCAAGTGGAATATGTGAAGCATATGGCGCTAACAGTAGAAGTGTAAATAACACAAATCCTCCGTGAATAACACCCGCCATCGGAGATACAGCTCCACTCTTAATATTAGTTGCTGTACGTGCAATCGCTCCAGTTGCCGGAATTCCGCCAAATAACGGGGTAACAATATTGGCAATCCCCTGACCGATAAGCTCTTTGTTACTGTTGTGTTTACTATTTGTCATACCATCTGCCACGACAGCGGATAAAAGTGATTCAATTCCACCGAGCATCGCAATAACAAATGCAGGACCAATTAACTGCTTTATACGTTCTAATGTGATTTCTGGTATATCAAAATGAGGAAGTGTATTTGGAATCGTACCATATGCTGTACCAATAGTAGGTACATAACCTGAGAAAAATACAGTTGCAATTACAGTTGAAATAACAACACCTACTAATGAACCAGGCACTTTTGGTAAAATCTTTGGTGTTATGAGTATAACAAAAAAGCAAATCAAAGCAGTTATAACACTATAAAAATTGGTAGTACTGATATGAGTGAAGAGTTCCTTCAAATTCGCTAGAAATTCCTCATGCTTTTTTATACCTGTTAAACCTAAAAAACTAGCAATTTGTCCCGTAAAAATAATAACAGCAATACCTGAAGTAAAACCAATTGTTACAGGACGTGGAATAAACTTAATTAAAGAGCCTAGCTTGAAGATTCCCATAAGACATAAAATAATTCCAGCTAACAAACCCGCGAGTAGTAAATTTTCGTATCCATAGGTAATTACAACTCCTAAAAGAATCGGAACAAAAGCACCTGTAGGTCCTCCAATTTGATACTTCGAACCACCAAACAGTGAAATGAGTATTCCAGCAATACAGGTTGTATAAATCCCATACTCTGGCTTAACACCAGAGGCAATAGCAAAAGACATAGCAAGTGGAATCGCAACAACTCCAACAATCATTCCTGAAAGAAGATCCTTTTGAAAATGTGCTAATGAATATCCTTCAAACCTTCCTGTAAATAACTTTCTCATTACAAACCCTTCTTTTCTATTTTTAATAGATCTGGATTACAAATGTATTTCTCGGTCCCTTATACAGAAAATTGTCCTTTTCACAAAAAGAAAAACCATCCTAATATTTACTATATGTTTTACTTAAATGACACTCCAATTCACCTATATCTCCACCTTGTTGTACATAGGATTTCAATCTTTCTGCTAGACGTTCTCCGGCTCGACTATCTAGCTTCTTCGTATCAATAAACGATCTAATCCTTACCTTATCTGGAGTAATATCTCTACGAAACATTTGTCCTGGAATTTCACTCCAAAAACGATTCCATTCATCCAGTAATCCTATTTGATCAAATAAAAAACCTTGAATTCCACATAACCAAGCTGTACAAGCAGTATTTCTTTTTCGACATCCAACTCCATCTTGTAAATGTTGGCATGAAAAACAACAAGAATTTCCACTTTTTATACAAACTTCACAAACGTAATGAGCTCCTAATGAGCGAAATGTTTCAATCCCATGTTGGATGATATCTTCTTTCTTAACCTCAATACTCAACCTATCCCTCCTTAGCCATCATTTCACTTTCTGCTCCATCTAGCTCTTCTAACATTGAAATCGTATCGATTAAATGGTTGTTAAAAATCTTCCGTGCAACCACCAATAAATCCACAATAATAGGGTCTCGTAAAGAATATAAAACTCTTTTTCCATCTTTTCTACCAACAACAATGTTTTTTGAACGTAGTACACTTAATTGCTGAGAAACAGCTGAACCTTCCTTATTTAGAATATCTTGAATTTCGTTTACGCTTTTTTCACCTTCTGACAATAATTCTAAGATACCTATTCGCAAAGGGTGTGCTAAGGCTTTAAAGAAATCTGCTTTAAATTGTTGCATTTCGTTTCCCATTGAAATCCCTCCGTTACTTTTCCTCAATTTTCAAAAGTACCATATACATCTTCAAATGTTTGAATATGTATATAGTACTTTTAAAACCTCGAATTTTCAATACAAATTTTACAATATTAAATAAGCATCAAATAGAGATACTATTCAAATTCAGGTTCAAAATTTATTATCCAAAATAAAAGCGCCTAACATATTAGGGATATATAATACGTTAGGCGCTTGATATTTAAAATTTCTCGATTTAGGTCTTGATAATATTGGATGAGTATATAACCAAAATGCTAGATGACTAATATGAATAAACTTATTTGTAAAATTAATTCATTAGAATATTTTAAGAGCAAGTTTTGAAAAAAACTATTCAAAACTTGCTCCTTCTTTTCTCAGATCCAACTATTTTGATACTAAAACCAACAGTAGTGAATTAGAATAATGATTTAATACTTGCTAAGACAGTAAGTACACCTACAATAATAACAAATACGTTACTCATTTTCCCTTTGTATTTAGCTAGTACTGGAACTTTTTGAATCGCGTACATCGGTAATAGACATAAGATAGCAGCAACTAAAGGACCGCTTAGAGAATCAATAAGTCCAAGAATACTTGGATTTGTATAAGCAACAAACCAGCATGATAATACAACAAAAGTAAGGATTATTGTCTTAATTGTTTTTTCTTCAATATCTTTTCCACGTGATTTACCGAACTTAATAATCATGTCACGCATTACTTCAAATGCTCCGATATAATGGCCAAGGAAAGACTTTGTAATAGCCACAAAAGCAATAATTGGAGCTGCAATAGTGATTACAGGCGAATTAAGCTCATTAGCAAGATATGAAAGAATTGATAAGTTTTGTTCTTTTGCCATTTTTATATCATCTGGAGTCAAGCTCAATGCGCTACTCCAAACGAAGAACATAACAACAGCGAATGTCATGATATAACAAACCTTTTGTATTTGCGCACATTTAGCATCAGTGGCTTCGATTCCATACGTAGCTCTCTGTTTCACAACAAATGATGAAATCATAGGTGAATGATTAAATGAGAATACGATGATTGGTAGAATCATCAATATCGCCCCAAAATAGCCTGTTCCTGTTGAAGCAGTTGAAACAGCTGAAAAACTAAGCATTGACGTATTCCACTGTGGAATTAAAGATATTGCAATAAAAAGTAGAGAAACTATGAAAGGATACACTAACATACTCATTACCTTTACAGTAATATCTTGACCAAAATTTAGTATAGCGATAAGACCAAGAACTAATACAAGTGATAAAATAGCTCTTGGAGGTTCTGGCATGTGCAATTGATGCACGATAAAACTACTTGCAGTGTTTGTAAGCGCAACCGAATACATTAGTACGATTGTATAAATTGAACCGAAATATACGATGTTAAAAATGATACTCGCTTTATTTCCGAAATACTCTCTAATTGTACCTGTGATCCCCTCATCAGCAGAATTAGAAGCGTATATCATTTTAGCAAGCGCCCTATGTGAGTAGTACATAACTGGATATGCAAGTAATGTAATTAGTAGTAAAGATAATAAACCACCTGAACCTGCATTAATCGGTAAAAAGAGCACCCCTGCTCCAATTGCAGTTCCAAATAGACTCAGTGCCCATGTAGTATCCTGCTTATGCCACTTTTTCGGATCTGCATATTGCTCATTTTTTGGTGCGGTATTTTCAGCTTGAACTTCTATTTTCTTTGCAGTATTCCCGTTCATATAATAACTCCCCCTTGTATCTATTCCTGCATCTCTCTTTACATTTAACAAATATTCCCTTTCTGGAAAATGAATTCCTTACAAGTTGCCCCACATTGTATGTCCTTCATCATAATAAATCCAAATTGAAACATTCACTAATTAGCGTCCTAATATAATTGTTAGCGTTCACAAAAAAGTTTACTCGTAATATCCGCTCTTTATATAAAGACCCCTTAAGAGAACAATATAGAATAGACTTCATAAATACGTTGCAACATTTCTAATAACAGTGTATTACTTTAATGGTTTCTCTTTTTTACTTTTAACAGTAATTTTAGCTAAACCGGCCTCTCTTCATTTGCGAGGCATTTCTTTCTCAATTCTATACATTACCTTCATAACTTCGGTAGCACTGATGATATTGCTTACACAAGCCACTGAAGCACATTACATACATTTCGCCTCTAATCACACACCTTTCTTACTAATAATCGCATTTTTTATATTTTCTCCAGAGATAATAAAATTTCTCTCGACGCCCTCATTATAACGTGTATATTTATAAAATTAATATTTTTATATTTTCAGAAATATTAAAGAGGAATAATTTTATATGGATAATATTTTACAGTTAGCATGTAGCCATTGTTTTTATCGCTTAAAGCTGAATTAGTTAGTAAAAAAATATAATAATACATTGTTTTTCTAGGTGACTTATTATAAAGATACTTATATCCCCTTTTATCAAAAAATCTTATTTTAAACATAAAAGATATTCTAATAAATAATTAATGTAGGTAAAAAGAAAAAAATCCCAAAATACAAAAACCAAATTTTAGGATATATATTATTAATATTGAATTCATATACAATTTAAAAAGCTACACTGAGCAAAAAGCAAAAAAGCTGCCCCATATGGACAGCTCATTTACATAATTATCGTTATCAGGAATACACACACAAACAAATCACTTCAATATCATCTTAATTGTAGTTTGTTCGGCTCTTCTTCAGGGATAGCTCTATGTTTGTAATGCATTGTTTTTACATCATTTCCTTTTATGCGAAAAGTAATTGTGTCCTCTTCATAAGGCGGATTGTGTGCACCCTCAAAAGTTTAAATTTTAAAATCCCTCATTAACTAGCTCTTTTATCGAGTTTAATTTTGAAGAAAGCTCGATAAACCATTCTTCATCCCCTGTTAATAATGCAAGATCTATAAGATAAAGGATTTGTTCCGTATTTATTACCTTTGATTCAGGGAGTTTGTTAACGTGTTTACTAAAGAGTAAAATCGCTTCGTTTATTGTGTACTGGCCGTCACGTTTCACAATACTAACTGTAACTATATCCTCTACATCATCAAGTGATACAATATAACCAACTATTAATTCACCTTCATTTGATATTCCACGAACCCAATCTCCTACTTTTAAAACATGATTATTATTTGACATCATACCGTTTCACCTTCCTATAAATATTTTTTGTGACGATAAAAAAGATATAAAAACAATTATACTGTAATATTTTTCATTACATTTAAGTGTTAAGAACTCACGGCTATATAATAATTAAGCCGCTTAACGCTCTTGATTGATAAGGTCAACAACTTCTTTCATTGTATAATTCTTTAAGTATTCACCTAGATGCTCTTCAGCACCTAAGAAAATAGCGAAAAGAACTTTTCGCATGTTCGAACCTACAACACACTGATTGTTTGATTCTGGACACTTCGGCTGCAAAGCACCTTCAGAGGTTATCTGATAAATATGCCAAAGATTAATTTCATCTAAATCGCGAGCGAAAATAAAACCGCCACCAGTCCCCTCTTTCGATTGTATAAACTTATGTTTTTTTAACAAACTTAGTACTTTCCGAATGCGTACTGGATGTACACCTGCACTTTCTGAAATAGCATTACTTGTTGACATCCGATCTGGCTGTAAAGCTAAATAAGTTAAACTGTGTATGGCCAAGGTAAAGTCGCTGTTCATGATTTTCCTCCTACGATCAAAAATATTGTTTCTCATATATTAACTGTAGCCATAAATATTACAGATAGGTTAGAACGTTAAAACATATAGAATACTTCTTGCCATAAAAAATTAATTCTCTTATATTCTATCCGGTCCCACCTATATCTGATAACTTCATTTAGCTTTTTAAGTTGAAAATAAAATTAAACACTCCACTGTTTCTTCACTTGTTCTTCTGCCAACTGTTTAATTTTTGTCCAAATCGTATCTTTACTCACAATAACATTTGTTTGATAATTTCTATCATTATAATTAACTGTAACACATACTTCAATCATCTTCTGCTTCCTCCTTTCAAAAAACTTTTTCTAAAAATACTACTTATTAATTGGCCAATTTTTGCAATTCAATGTTCAAAAACGTTCGAACGCTACGTGGTAAAAATTTACGAATTTCTTCCTCATTAAAACCAATCTGCAATCTTTTCTCGTCCAGCATAATTGGGCGACGTAACATTAGTGGATGCTCAATTATTAATGTATAAAATTCATTGAGCGAGAGCTCCTCAATATTTATATTTAAGTCCTGAAAAGTTTTGGATCTAGTTGAAATAATTTCAGTAGCCCCCTCTTCAGTTAAACGAAGAATCGATTTCAGCTCATCAACTGTCATAGAATTTGATACGATGTTTTTTTCAATATAATCAATTTGATGCTCTTCAAGCCATGCTTTCGCTTTTCGGCATGAGGCACAGCTTGCTGTTGTATATAGAATTACCATATTTAACTCACTCCTTTAATGTTATGAAACGTACATTTTAAACATCGGTTATTGAAATGTATTAAAAAAAATTACAGTTTAGAATCAAATACAAGCAATATTATTTATTCGAGAATATTTAATTTATCTACATTTTACAGACGATAACAACTCACTTCTAAAAACTATACTGTAATTTTAAACTTTACAGTTCTATAAATCAAATGTTAAGTCTTGGATTCATTCTATTAACGTATAATAGGAGCAGTTGAGACAATACTTGCCTCAACCGATTTTTATATCTCTTTATAATTTTTTGCAGTAATGACTGTTTCAAACTCAAAGGTTTCGGGTAGATGATCTGCATAAGAATATTCAAAAGTTCGTCCATCCGTTAAATAAGCTACTTGTTCAACTCGCATTAGGAAATCCTGATTTGTTAAGTTCATAAACTGCTTTTCCCTATCATCTGGGCGAATTCCTTTAACCCTGACAACAGATGTCCCTACTTCAAGACCAAGTTTATTTTGAATATGTGAGTATATCGACTCCTCTAAAACAGAAGCCTCAACACCTGGGATAACCGAAATTGGCATCCATGTATGCTCCATAATCGTCGGAATGCTGTGAATGATGCGGAGGCGAATGATTTTATAGACGAAATCACCGATTGAAACTCCCAATTTCTCAGCAACTACTTCATCAGCCCCAACAATCGCAAACTCGATAATTTTACTTTCTACCTCACTGCCGTATACAGCTTTCGTACCCGTTAAAGTTTGAATGATTCGTGCCTTTTCCTGTTGACGCCAATCTTGCACCACTGTTCCACTTCCGCGCCGGCGGATGATGTAGCCATCTCTAACTAATAGATCCAGCGCTTTCTTAATAGTAAGGGCTGAAACACCAAATTCTTCAGCAAGGACGGGGCTACTCGGAATTTTTTCGTTGATTTTATATTCACCATCTAAAATTTGCTGTTTAATCTTTTGATAAATGCCGAGGTATTTTACTTGTGTTGATCCGCTTGCCATTTCCATACCTCCTTTATACTGCAAACTCTCTTCTATTCATTCAAATGTAAAGCCTCAAGTTTGTAAACTGAAGGTGATGGGGCAGCAAATCCATTTTCTAAGATTTCAATATTCGTTACCGCTTCTTCGTCTTTCACAAGTTTTGGTGCACCATTTATAATTGTTTCATACGCGGCATCATAGAAACGACCGTAATCACCAAGTGGCGTTTTAATTTGTTTTTCAATCCAGTCACCATTTGCATTACGATACTTAGCAACTCCATAGTACATCGGTGAATCTTCACCAAATCCTGCACTCTCAGGCATAACACCCGCTTTCAAATCATTTTCCTGCTGATCTTCACCATATTTAATAAATGATCCATTTGTTCCATGGACGATAAAGCGTGGATAATCTTTTGCTACGACATGGTTCGTTTTCAGCTTAATCTTCAACTGATTTCCGTAATGTAAACCAACATCGAAATAGTTATCAACCGCACCTTCCATTTCATTATTACGAATATCGTATGTCACCGTATCTGGACGGCCGAATAGTGAAATCATACGGTCCATCGTATGAATACCTAAACTGTAAAATGAACCTTCTTCTTTTGGAGCTTCATGAGTGATTGAACCAGGACGGAAATAATCAATATGTGATTCAATCTCAATAATATCACCAAGGAATCCTTGTTCAATTACTTGCTTCACAGCTAAAAAATCACCATCAAAACGGCGGTTTTGATAAGGCATAACTACTACACCTTTTTCTCGTCCTAAAGCTAATAATTCTTTCGCATGTTCCACTGTATCGCAAAATGGTTTTTCAACGATAACTGACTTTCCAGCAAGTATAACTTTTTTTGCTAATTCATAATGCGTATGTGCTGGCGTACAGATCGTCACCACTTGAATTTCCTTGTCATTCAACAATTCGTCCAAATCAGTAGTGAAGTAAACACCTTTTTCCTTATATGGAGCCGCTAATTTTTCATTTATTTGACGTACAAAAATCGTTTTTATTTTTATATTATTACGCGTGTTTACATAAGGTAAGTGATAGCGGTTAGCTGACTTTCCAAATCCAATAAAGCCCATTGTTAATGTCATATTTTTCAACTTCCTTGCTCATAAATTTTCGTTTCTATATTTATTATATAATTTAATTATTAAAAGTATATAGTTTTAACTTTATAATTATATATTAAATAAAAAATCCACGATAAAATTCGTTCTCACTATAAGTTATGGACCTATAAAGTGAAACTTTAATCAGTGGGGCGATTTATTCTCTACTGATTATTTACCCGTAAATACCGGGATGAAAAGGAGCGTAATGAACATGGCATATACTACTATATCTATGGAAATTTTCGGATCAACTGAACAAGTATGGCAATTAATCGGAGGTTTCAACTCCCTTCCAGACTGGTTACCTTATATACCTAGCAGTAAATTAACTGAAGGCGGTCGTGTACGTCATCTAGCTAATCCAGATGGTGAAACAATTATAGAACGCTTAGAAGTATTCAATGATAAGGAACGCTACTACACGTATTCAATCATGAATGCACCGTTCCCGGTCACTAATTATTTATCTACAATCCAAGTTAAAGAAGGTACTGAAAGTAACACATCGTTAGTAGAGTGGTCTGGTACGTTCACTCCTGTTGCGGTTAGTGATGAAGAGGCAATAAATCTGTTTCATGGTATATACAGCGATGGACTGAAAGCATTGCAGCAAGCATTTCTAGATTGATTCATGTAATTGATTGAGACGAAAAAGTTAATTAACAGTCAAACATTCGACTTTGTGGTTAAGTTCATTATGAAAGATAAACAAATACAAATTTCATGCCTGCTTGTTAATGACAAGAAATAAAAAATACTACCTCCAAATGGAAGGTAGTATTTTTTTATTAATCAGGAAAAACAATTAATCCCTCTTCTTTTTCCTCCTGTTTTAAATCTTCTTCTGGGAAGGTTACAGTTGAATTTTTATCCCCTGTTTTTTTTGTTTCTTCACCTGGAAATACGAAAGTTGAATTTTCTTTTCCTTCATTTTTTTCTACGTTATCTGGAAATACCATAGAATCATTGGTAGTCAAATCACTATGAAAACCAAGGTTAGACAAAATCGCTTTTAAATCTGGTAAAACCCCTATTTTATCAGATGATGGATTATTAGACTTTGTGCCTGTATTAGGATTACTTAAAATTGCTCTCAATTCTTTTGGTGTATATGCCTTACCTAAATGTTCTTTAGCAATCCCTTGAATTGATACAGCAGCCCCAGCGATTATAGGCGAAGCGCTAGAAGTACCACGGAAATTAGAAGTATAACGATTCATTATACTCTGATCTGTAACTTTTTGTCCTTTACTATTTTGATTTTGATATGTATCTAATGTGTCAACATACTCTCCCCAACCATATACATCAATTCTACTACCATAGTTAGAGAAACCTAAACGTTTATGAGGAACTCTTGCAGTAGATGCTCCAACTATAATAGCTCCTGAATCTTTAAAGTCTGGACTATTTCGATTTAAAATCTGTTTACCATTACGGTCTTTAAATTCATCTAAATCAATCCCACCATTACCAGCTGCTTCTACAATAATAATGCCTTTATCTGTACCTTTGCGAATTGCGTTAAATATACTCGGGTATACTTCTACTGGTAAAGGGTCATCTCCATATCCATCATATTTAAAGGATTCCTCTATTAATAAAACATCTCCAGCCTGTAAAGAATCTACGGCACTTAAAATAGCATCTCTTACATCGATTCTCCCATTATCTCGGATCACTGAAATTACTTTTGCCTTTGCTTTTGGTGCAATCCCAATGTTCCCAATCCGATTGTCAGCTGCAGAAACAACACCTAGAACTGAAGTACCATGAGAAAGATCATTACTCATTTTTCCAGACATAAATTCAATATTTTGACCGACTAAATCTTCATGATTTAATAACCAGCCTTCTTCCAAATCTACAAAAGTTGCTCCTTGACCATCTCCTCCTTTAATTCCCCAAGCATAAGGAGCATTAATTCCTAAAGGTGCCTCTTCAAGATATCCCTGTCTCGAAAATCTAGGGTCATCATAAGGATTGATTGATAATACAGGCAATCTCGAGCTAGGCGTTGTGTTTATACTCTTATTAGAACGAACTTGTATTTTACTAGAATCGTTATTAACAGCATGTACTGTATTTGTTACAAATGTCGTACCTACCCCAGCAAAAGTTGTAATTGCAAGTGATGATATCAACATACCTTTAAAATTTTTCATCTTTCCACCTCTAGTTTTCTATTAGAATTAACATATTTAATAATGTGTATGAACCGAAAAGCTTTTTATCTTATTATAAAAATTAATAGATTTTTATAACTTTTTGATTTACATAAAAACTCCTTTCATTCTTGTAATTCAATGTGTATATTTCAAAATAACAAACTCATTGTAACTATTATAGTTACACCTTTATTGATTTTCAACTATGAAATATAAATTTTTAAAAATAAATTTATATTACTTTAAAACAGAGCTAACCTTTTACGCATATAAAAAAAACAAAATATCTGTGCAAATTACAGCGGTGAATAAGTTTATAGACTGCAAAAAAACAAGAAAAAGCAAAACACTAAGTGCTTTGCTCCTTATAAAATTCCTTTTAACTTTTCACCAATTAACCTCGCTACATACTCATAGCCTTCTGGTCCAAAGTGTAATCCATCTTTTTCACCATTTTCTACAAATCTTTTATAATCCCGTTCTTGAATCATTTCAGCGAATACGTTTAGAAAATAACTTCCTGTTTCCCTCGCCACTTTCTCCACCACGTCTGCATACTGACCAAGCACTCTATTTGTTCTATTACGCTGTCTTTCTTCATCAACTGGTGCAGGACTAATCAGTAGTACTTTATGTGATGAAATATGGTTCACAATCTTCTCTAAGTTTTCTTTATATGCTTGTAATGACACTTGAGAAAAAGAAACTGCATCATTCGTACCAAGAAAAACTGTTACGAAATCTGGTTTATATGATATTACATCTTCTTCAATCCTATGTAACGCATCGAATGTATTATCCCCTGGAACACCTGCATTCACTACTTTCCACTTCGGAAACATCTCTTGCAAACGTGGTGTTAATCTCGGCATTCCATCAAAAAATGTTTCATCAGCTGTAATACTATCTCCAAAGCATACTAACGTTTTCATTAAGCTACTCTCCTTTTACGTATGAAACAACTTTCCTTCTATTGCTTTTATATATCTTTCAGCAGAACGTTCAACTGCCTCATCTGCATTTTCTTTTACTACTCGATGAAAAGCATTGTATAAACGATTAAACTGTAACGGCTTCACTCGGTTCACCATTTCTTCCACTTTTCTCGCTGGTAATGGAATTAAGTTTGGATAGCTATACATAAAACTTACCCACCGCTCATCCGCTACAACTTGAATAATATCACCTGTTAACAAAATCCCTTTTCCATCATTACCTTCTTCCCAATGCAATACAGAACCACCACTAAAATGTCCTCCAAGACGATGTACAGTAATCCCATCCGCTAATTGTAAAGACTCACCAGACCAATAAATAATACGACTACTTGGGCGCATCACCCATTCTTTATCATCTTCATGTATATAAATTGGTACATCAAATGTCTCTGCCCATTCTACTTGCGTTGAATAATAATGAGGATGAGACAATGCAATCGCATCTAATCCACCAAGCTCTTTTATTTTCGCAATTGTCGTTTCATCTAAATACGTAATGCAGTCCCATAGTAAACGATATGACTCTGTTTTCACTATAAATGCCGTTTGACCGATCGCAAATCCTGGTTTTGTCGTAATACTATAAAGTCCATTTTCCTCTTCGATTATTACATTTTTATATGTATCATCTGTTTGCAAATTTTCTAAAGTCGTCCAAGACTGCCCTTTTGGATTCACATATTGCCTCTCTTCATCACAAATATGACAACTCACCGGTTCCTCTACACTCGCTGCATACTGCACACCACACGTTGTACAAACGAAATTTTTCATAATAATTCCCCCTATCCCTATATTTTTATTAAACTGATTTTTGTTGATAATAATCTACTTTTTTATTTTCAATTAATAAACTTATAAAAGTAAGTAAATAAACAACTGTAACTGACAATGGAATTACAGTAAATCCTTTTTGGCTTCTGCAACATTCATCTCACTATCTCCCCCAAAATATTTGTACTATAAAGTCACCTCAACCTCGTCCATCCAATAACGCCAACCTGCTAAATAATCTTCTAAATCTTTCGGGTGGTGCCGTAAACATGTATCTATACGCAAATATAATCCTATGACTATTTCTTCATATAAATCACGGTCTTTTTTATAAAATACACATTGTTTCATCGCATAATCGATTGTTTCTTTTGTTAAATCTTCCGGGGTTGAACAGAACGCATAAATCAAATCATATATAGGATCTCCTAACACTGGTAAAGGATCAATTACACCGTGCAGTTTATTCCCTTGAAATATAAAATTATGAAATCCAAGATCACCATGCAATAAAAATGGCTGATTTATTCCAGTCCCCCTACTTGGACTATTTGCTAACTTAAAAACCGTTCTATACTCTTCCTCACTTATGTAACGTCTTACATTTTCATGAGCTTCCATCACATTTGTCGTTAAAAATTCATTCCAAGATTGAACTGGGCTTTCTTTCCATCCCCAGCCATCAACCTCTGTAGCTACTTCATACTTATTGATAACTTCCTTTACAAGTTTACTAAGAACACTCCGTTTATGGCCTAGTTTGCAAGAAGTTGTGCCCTCAAGGAATGAGTAAACAATATAGCGATTTAAAGGTTCCTTATATAAAAGCTTTGGAAATAATTCGTCCTTTTTATAAAACTGAAGAAAATAAGCTTCTTCACGTATGACATCCGATTCATTCAACTTTATAACGTATTGTTCATCTAACAAATATATAGTACTTGTCGTTCCCCCGTTTAATGCTTTTACGCTATTTGGATAATGTGAAATAACTTTTTCCTTAACTAGTTGTGCAGTGATTATTGAAATGTCCATTCTCTCACCCTTCAACTCCGAATATTTCCTTAATTCAAAAGACAACTTTACTATCATTTGACAAACAAAAGTAAAATCCTTTCAATCGCCCTGATATAACAAACAACAATTTTATTTTATTACAATGACTTTCTTCAATATTCCATTTATGATAACGTGATTTTATCACTCTAAATGCTCTTCATATACTCTAATAATTTCTATTGCAGGGTCTCTGTCTTGTAATTTATGAGCCAAACTTTCTACACCAAACACTTCTGTAAACGTATGACTGCCTACAATTAAATTAATTCCTTTAAATTTCGCATGTTGCACTGTATATAATGTTTTTTCACCTGTTATGTACGTGTCACATCCTTTTTCTAATGCACGTTCAATCAAATTTGTATTGTTTCCTGCACCGGTTAAGATCGCAATCCGTTTTACTGGTTTATCGTGATTTCTCCAGCTCTTCACTTTCTCTTCCATTTTTTCTTCAAGTTTTCCAACTAAGTTTGAAAAAGGAATCGCTTCTTTATATTCTCCTATTCCCGGTAGTTCTTCTTCCTCATAGGTTGAATATTCCAGTATTGTATCTATCCCAATTGCGTTAAATAACGATGTACACGTGCCAAACTTTACAAAATCTAACGGCAAATGAATCCAAAAATGATTCATTTCATATTGCTTCAATTTCTCAATACAAGCCTCTTCCATACCAAATAAAAAACTCCACGGCGCATGATGTGTAACTATCATATCGACTCCATTTCGATACGCTTCTTCAATAGTTTCTAACGTTAAATTTGTTGTGTAACCGATTTTGTGAAATTCATCTTTACTTATATAAGTAAAACCATATTCATCATCGCCATATTTATGAAGATGCTCTCCAAATAGTGATGTTATATGTTCATTAAACTGCTTTATATTCATTTTTATTTCTCCTTTCATTTACTTTTATATTTCATAAATAAGGAAATACTAAATTACAACGTTACATACATATAGGAGGACAATATGAAACCTGAATTTTTAAAAGCTGTACATGATGCAATCGGAAATGTCGAACACATTCATATAGAGGAAAGCGGTGCTGACAGCTTACTTATTCATCATGATGATGCACAGCAGTTACAACAAGTTGCTAAGGCGTTAGAAAATAATAATTTCCGCTCCGCTTTAAGAACAACTGGAAATGCTTCGTACATTGAAGTATTGAACAGATAATGAAAGTCCGGATGTATTCCGGGCTTTCTTTTTATCCCGCTATTCACCGGGCAGTAAGACCCCACTGATTAAAGTTTCACTTTATATTGAAACTTCAAACTCTTTCACATACACCGCTGTTCCAGCAATATCTATTTGTAACTTTTCGTTTTCTATCCCTTTCGTTACATAAACAGTTACACGACCATCTTTATTTATTTCCTGTCCTTGCTCAACGATTAAACTCAATTCATGTTCAAAACCTTTCTCTAAATACTCCGCATAATACGCTCCCATTACACCTGAAGCTGTTCCTGTCACTGGATCTTCAATCGTCCCAGCGTAAGCTGATGAAAAATGACGGCCGTGCATTTGTGCTATTTCATCATAAGTTTCTAGACAAATTGGGTGAATAGAAGCATTAGGTATTTCTTTTAATACTGATGGAAATGCAGCATTATTAGGTTTCATTCTCTCACATGCATTAAGATTTTTAATCGGTACAATTACAGTCCAATTACCAGTACTTCCATATACAATCGGTAAACTTACATCTAAATCATTTACTTCTAAACCGATACTATGAGCTAATTCTTCTGCTGAACCTGTAAATTCTTTAAACTGAGGTGCTGCCTGTCTCATTTTAATAAAGGTTTCTCCATTTTCATTTACACCTATTTGTATCGGTAAAATCCCAGCCTTCGTTTCAATCATAAGGTTACTTTTCTCTTCTAATAAACCTTTTTCGCGCAAGGCATATATCGTCCCTACTGTCCCATGACCACATAACTCCATTTCAAAACCAGGTGTAAAATAGCGCATTCTTATATCTCCTACTTCTGAGGAAAGAACAAAAGTTGTTTCGTTATATCCAACTTTTTCAGCAATAATTTGCATTTCCTCTTCCGTTAATCCATCTGCTTCTAATACAATACCTGCTGGATTTCCCTTATTTGGTTTATTCGTAAATGCGTCGTAATGAAATACGTTTATAGTCTTCATTTTCTTTTCCCCTTATTTGTCCATTTCTTTATTTTTATAATCAATAAGAAAATCGATCTAACCAACTTTCATAATCAGCTTTTTGAAATGGACGGATAATAAGTCTATCCGTCTCTACTTCTAATAACGATAGCTTCATTTAATTTCATCCCTCGAAATATTAATTGAATATTCTTTATTATCTTACACAAAATACAAAATCTAGTAAATCATTATGTTTTTGATACATAAAAACCCAGTCATGCTTTATACATAACTGGGTTCTCCATCGTTTCATAATTTTCTATTTCACAAGAACTGCATCTCGTAATTCCCTCTTCAACACTTTTCCTAAAGCGTTTTTCGGTAACTCATCTATGAATACTACTTCTGGTATTTTATAACTTGCTAACTTCTCCTTACAATACTGAATAATACTTTCTTCTGTTAATGTTGTTTCGCCATCCTTCACAATGTAAGCTCTTGGAACCTCTCCCCAAAAGTCATCTGGAACTCCAACTACTGCAACTTCTAAAACACCATGTATTTCATGAATAACATCTTCTACCTGATCTGGATATACGTTGTCACCACCGCGTATAATAACGTCTTTATATCTTCCCATAATATGCAGGAATCCATCATCATCTATCATGCCAGCATCGCCCATGTTAAACCAGCTATCTTTTACTACCTTCTTTGTCGCCTTTTCATTATTCCAATATCCTTTAAACATGTATGGACTTTTCACATGAATCTCTCCAACTTCATTTGTTGTTAGTTCATGTCCTGTTTCTGGGTGAACAATTTTCACCTCTACATTTTTCAAGGTCTTTCCTACAGAAGACATCTTTTCTTTTCCCATCATTGGATGCCATGAGGTTACAACCCAACCTTCTGTACTACCATAGCCTTGCACCATATATATGCCTTTTTCCATATATTTTTGAATGAGTGTTTCTGGCACTTTTGTACCACCGCTTTGTGCTACTTTAAAGGTTGAAATGTTACGTTCTTTTTTATTTAGTTCATCAAGCATGTAACTATAAACGGCTGGGAAAGCAAGCATCGTAGTAATTTTCTCTTCTTCAATCTTATCCCAAATAAGAGCAGGATTCGAATCAGCTAAGAAGATCATCGTAACGCCATGATAAATACAATTTAAAATAGAAAGCACGCCACTCATATGAAACAATGGATGCACAGATAAAAAGCGTTCACCTGCTGGGATTTCTCTTTGTCCCGCAATTTCAGCAAAATAATGATGTAAGTTTTTATGTCCAATTACACATGCTTTTGCCTGTCCAGTCGTTCCTGATGTAAACAAGTAAATGGCATCGTCTTCTTCATGAACTTCTACGTTCGGTTCTGTCGTTGGCTGTTTTTGCAACTCTAATTCAAATGAACCAAAGTCTTCTTTTGTTGTTTGAATTACATAAGGAATTTCTTTAACAGCATCAACCTTTAATAACACTTCATTAAATTCTTCATCAATAACTAACACTTTTAATTTCGCTTCTTTTACAATCGTTTCTAATTCATAAACAGTCAGCTGATGATTTAGCGGAATAAATACCGCTCCAATTTTTAAACTTGCCATCATAACGCTTGGAAATGGGTGATTATTTTTGCATAGTATTCCTATACGATCTCCTCTTTGCACACCATTATGTAACAAATAATGTGCAAACTGATTTACTCGTTCATTATATTGCTGAAACGAATATCTTTTCTTCCCCCCTACAAGCGCTTCCAAATTTGGTGATTGCATTGCTCTCTTTTGTAATAATTGTCGCATCGTTCTCAAGTAAAACTCCCCTTTATATATGTTAGGTTTTTTATTTTACCAGATTAACTATTAATTTACTAAAGATTACACTTAGTGAATATAAGAAGAATATAAAATATCCATTTACTTTACAAGTAAATGGATATTTCCCATTATATATTAGAATACTTCTTGTTCATCACATATTGCACATACTCAGGTGCACTTTTATCAATCTCTTCATCGCTTAGTTTATATTCTGCACCATATAAATAAAAGGAAGGTATAAATTCCATACCTGTGTATAAGCATGTAGCTTGGAATGGTTTCGTCAACTCATCCATTGTAATTCCACTATTTTCATAGTCTTTTTCTAATCCACCTATAGAAATAGCTACACCAAATTCTTTCCCCTTCACTTTATCTCCTTTAGATCCGTACGCAAATCCATATGTTAATACATCATCGAACCATTTTTTTAATAATGGTGGTGAGCTGTACCAGTAAAGCGGAAATTGAAATATATATCTGTCATGTTCTACTAATAACTTTTGCTCTTCTTCAATATTAAACTCCCAATTCGGTGCCACTTTATACAATTCATGCACCGTAATTTCATCCGAATATTTCTCAAGTTCTTCAATCCATCTTTTATTAATTTTTGATTTTTCAATATCAGGATGTGCTACAATTACAAGTGTTTTCATCTTTTTTCATCCCCTTTATAAATTATTCAACCCTTTACGTATTAGTATGAATGAGTCACATATAATTGAAAAGTACGTACTTTAAAGTGCTATAGGAACCTTAAAGTACCTGTGGAGGTGTTGTATGAATCAAAATGATAATTGCCCAATTGCAACAACACTCGATGTAATCGGTGGAAAATGGAAAGTTCATATTTTATGTATTTTGTCAGATGGAAAAATGCGAACAAATGAAATTAAACGAGAAATCCCAAACATTACACAAAAGGTTCTTACACAACAACTTCGGCAACTTGAAGCTGATGGGATTATCTATCGTACCGTATATCAAGAAGTTCCACCAAAGGTTGAGTACACACTAAGTGAATACGGAAAATCTTTAATGCAAATAATGGATAATCTGTTTGAATGGGGAAAAGATCATCAGATTAAAAGATTACATGACTAAAAAAGCACTATATACTTTGTTTCATCCTCTACGTTCATATTTTTTATTTCTATAAAGTTTATTTTCATCATTTTTTAGCTAACTTGTTTTCTTAGATTGATGGACGTGACCCCACATCCATCAATCTAAAAAGATACAATTAGAAAAATGAGATTTCTATAAAGTTTCGCATATAAACACTACTTCCGCCTCATTAAACGCTCGCTCTACTTTTTCTAATCTCAATTGTACGTAAGCTATAAAGAAGCACCCCTAAACCGAGAATTTTTTCATTATTAGACGCATTAGAACCTAAGGTAATAGTAGGTACATTTAAACCCATGAACCTTTCACTCCATTCTATAGGCATATATCCCTGCTTACCAATTGCTAATGTACGTCCGTCTATTGTACGGAGAGTACTTTGAATAAAATCAAACTCAACTTCTACATCTGACAATTTTGTGGCTTTATCTGTCATCAAAGTACCTCGTATCATAGTAAATCCTTGTATCATTTTTTCTTTAAACATACCAATTTGGTTATAATTCGAGTCATAAATTACCCAATCATATCCGTCCACTTCAGTATGAAAATAAGCTAGAATTTCCCCGCTACTCGTTTCTAATCCGTAAACATCTTTATTATGTAAAAAAGGTATTACTGAAAAAAGAATATTTGATGAAACCATCTTTGTTCCTGCTATATACTTACCATCAGGATGATATAAACCAAATTGCTTGTTTCGTTTTGGTAATTCTAATACAACTAAAGTATCAACATCCCAAAATGTTGCATTACTTTTTATCATATTCTTTTGTATCAACTTTCCTTTTCTTAACTGCCAAAATCCAATTCCCAAAAAGATAGAAGCAGCGATAACAAAAAATATAAACTGCCCCCAATTAATATGTCCCCAATCTTCATATACAGCGCATAAAGCAAGAATAAAAATACCCGTCCCAATTAACAGTTTCATCTTTCCTTTTCGCTTATAGTAATCAAATAATTCCATTTCTATATCCCCCTTATTTCTGTTCCCCAACTATTAATATATCAAAAACATAGAATGCCCTCTATTCAAAAATATAAGTTCTTCCACTGTCCAGTTCATTGGAAACAAAGTGATAGTCGACCTTTTGAGCTCAAACCCCTGAGAAAGAATAAAAGCGAAATCAATATTTTTGTATTTTAGAGATAATACCCTTTCACCATCAAGCTAATAAAAAGATACTCCTTAAAAATAAAAAACGCTATTCTCTCTGTAAAATCATAGAAAAGAATAGCGCTTTTTATTTTGAAATAGAAATCATCATTTAAACTAAACATGCTAATATTGATTTTGTGCGATTGTCAGTTACCTCATAATAAATTTCTAATCCTTTCCGAGTACCTGTAACCATTTTAGCAGCTTTTAGTTTAGATAAATGTTGACTAATTGTACTTTGAGGCATTTGTAAATCCCCATACATTGTTGTTACATTAGTAGGACCTTTTGCAAGCATTATTTTTACTAAAGATAGACGAACTGGATGCGCCAATACCTTTAACACCTCAGCGATTTCTTGAAACATTTCTTTTTTTTCTTTCATCTTATTTCTCCCCTTTTTATATACATATTTATGTTATCCATATATATAATTCGAAGGTATATGCGTTTTTGTGTCCGTCATTTTAAAAAAATATAAAAAAACTTTAATCCGAAACTAAAGGATTAGCTTAACATAATGTCTCACCATTAATGATGAATAGGAATCTCATTATAGAAGCAGCAGTTTTTATACTACACCTCTACATTCAACTAACTAAAACCAATGAAAAAAAGAGCAGATAGTCTGCCCTTTTATGATGCCTCCTTATGTTCCGTGGAATGTTTAACACTCCCCAGTCTCTTTAATTTATTCCACCCTACCGCTACTCCTCGAATTGATGAGAATATAGATTTAATGACAACATAAGTCATAAATTGACGATAAATAAAGCGTTGTAAAATTAACCATGCTAGTGGTTTTGGGTTCTCTTCCTCTAATTTAAATGCGAATAGAGAAGCAAGAAGATCCATTAAAAAGAAAACAAGATAAAATCCTAAAACTTTTAGCGGATTACTACTAAATAGTCCTATAATCATTAATATATCTGCAAAAGGAGCAATGAATTGCAGCACATATTGGAATAACCACATATTAGGCAGTGCAATAAATCCTAATGTTTTATGCTTTGGATTACATAACGCTTTTCGATGTTTCCAAAGACATTGAAGTGTACCATATGACCAACGATACCGCTGTTTAATGAGACTTTTCACATCTTCAGGTGATTCCGTAAAAGCATGCGCTTTTTCTTCATATACAATTCTATGCCCTTGACGTAAAAATGTAATAGTAAGATCCGTATCTTCTGCTAACGTATCTTCGCTTAAATATCCAGATTCAACTACATTCTTTTTGCGCCACGCCCCAATAGCTCCTGGAACTACTGTAATACAATTTAACTCATCAAAAGCTCTACGTTCTAAATTAAACCCTGTAATGTACTCAACATGTTGCCAAGTAGTTAACAAATTCCGTCTATTCCCCACTTTGACATTACCTGAAACTGCAGCTACATTCTGATCTTCAAGGTGTCTAACCATTAGAGAAATGGCGTCTTGCGCAATAATAGTATCCGCATCTAAAGTGACAATGATTTCTCCTCGCGATTGTTGAAACCCTAGGTTCATTGCCGATGATTTCCCGCCGTTTTCTTTCTGGATTAAACGTACTTTAGGGTGTTTATTAAATGTTTCTTGCATTACTTTTGACGTATCATCTTTCGATCCGTCATCCACAACTATAACTTCAAATTCTTTATAATGACTATCCAAAATTGAGCGAATCGTCTTAGCTATAACCTTTTCTTCGTTATATGCCGCTATGACAACACTAACAAAAGGTTGATAGGACGAATTAATATAGCGAGATAACGTTTTTCTTTTCTGCTTCCATGCAAAATAAATTAAGAATAAAAATCGAAAAATCCCTAATCCAATAGCAATATAAAAAATAGTTGTTAATATATGCTTAAGGTATCCTGCCCCTGAAAAGACAGCTTTATTGTAAAGTAAATATTGCTTCCCCTCAGAAGAAACAGGAGGCATAATTTCATCTCGTTCTTTATTCATTAAATCTGAAATTGTTACAAAACTATATCCATGCTTTTTTAGGTCTTTAATAATGATTGGGAGCGCCTCTACTGTATGTGTACGGTTCCCTCCCGCATCATGGAGAAGAATAATATTTCCCTCTCCCTTATAAATGGGATTAAGAGCACGCTTTACTAATTCATTTGTTGATGGTGTTGCCCAGTCTTCGGGATCAACTTTTTCCGCTACCATTGTATAGTTCATATTTTGTGCACGTAAAATAGGCAATATTTCATTTGATGAATCTGGGTTAGCATCCGCTTCATATGGCGGTCTAAATAAAACCGTAGAATGTCCAGTTACTTCCTGAATTAAACGTTGCGTCGTATTAAGTTCTACTTTCGTTCGTAGTAAAGACGTATCTGCTATGTTAGGATGCTTGAAAGTATGATTGCCAATTTCATGCCCTTCATCGTATATTCTTTTTACAATACTAGTATTTAGTTGCGCGTTTTCACCAAGTACAAAAAAAGCAGCTTTTATTTGATTCTCTTTTAATATATCTAATATTTCTGGCGTATATTTCGGGTCTGGTCCATCATCAAATGTTAATACTACTTGTTTCCCATTTGGTTTTCCATATCGTTGCACTTCATATGCAGATGGTAAGGATCTATATACTTCATCTGTAATATACTCATCTTTGCCTACTTTAAAATCTCTCAATCCATTTTTTCTTTCATTCTCAATCTGTAAAATTTCACCTTGTCCAGAATAATTCACTTCATCTAAACTACTGATTTTATGTAATACATTAGGATTTTTTTGTACCTCAATAGGATTTTTTAAAACTTTCCATATTGTAGGATCTTCTGCTCCTAATCTCCATAGCGCAAACCCCTTTGCATGATTGTCCATTGCGATTTTCACTTGATTATAAAGAGTAACACCGTCTAAGAACCAAGCAGTATGTTCTTTCTCTCCTGTTTTATATCTAAAATACGGATTTCCACTCATCTTATCCCATTGAATTTTTATATTTGAATCATGAGCCATTGCCATAACTTCTGAGAAAGTCATAGACTTTGCAGCTTCTTTACTATTTACTTCCCAATCATATCCATAGTTACCGAAAGCAACTATAAGTTTATTAGACGGAATATTCAGTTCTTTCAATGTATGTTGGAACCATTTATTTGAAGCAATTGGTCCTGGTTCCCCGGCTCCATAGTGCTCATCGTACATCATTACAATCATTCGATCTATTATTTTTGCTAACGCACTATAATCAAAAGCCTTATCATTAGCTGGAACATCTTGTGTAACGAGCAAATCATGTTCATGAAATTCCTTAGTAAGTTCTTTCATAAAATTTGTTAAGTTTTCTTTATCACTTTCAGGTACGGACTCAAAGTCAATATTAATACCTGAAAACTGACTCTTTTTAACTTCGCTTACTAAATTATTAATAAATTTCGTCTTCACATCATTCGGCGAATTCAGTAACTTATGGATAAGCTCACTATCAGGGCCAGAAGCTTTTTCTGTATAGTTAGTAAGTAACGGCATAATCTTCACATGATTTTTTTTTGCTAGTTTTACAATCTCAGGTTTTATCTCACTTCTAATCGTTAAATCTGCTTTTAAATGATACCACTCTGGTACTAACGTAGTTAATGAATCGATATTTTCTTTTAAAGAAGCGGTACTATTTTCATCCCAGTTTACATAAAAACCATACACTTCTTTAGGATGTTTACTATCCTTCGGCGGATTCACCAAATTTTTATTATCCTTCGTTTCGGTATTTGGGTTAAATTCTTCCTTCTTTAACTGCTGATCACTAAGTTTTTGATTAATTGGTACAAGTTTAGTATCTTGTTGTACAGCGGTATTCATATTTGGAATTTCTGGTGTTGAAAAAATACTTTGAAAGAAAAAATAAAATACAACACTTACACTAACTATTGAGATACATAGAAACCAAATAAAGGCTATGTTTCTCCTTCCTTTCGGATCATAAAAAACAGGTTTTTCTTTATCTTGTTGAATGTTTTTCTCCATTATATTTTTCACATACTCCTTCTTAATAGAACTATAGAATATTAAAGTGCAACTTTAATCAGTGGGGGTTTTGTTCACCCCCCACTAATCATCAGCCCTCACCAATCGGGCTGCCCAGCAAATAGCGGAATAAATCCTTTTAGCTTTGAAATGAATCTCTCACTTCCATATTCTATTGATTCTTCTTTTCATTCCCTTGCTGGTGGCCTCTATTTTCTTGTTGAGACCCCCTACCATTGTTCCCTTGCTCGTTTCCGTCATTTTCTTTCTGGGATCCTCTTCCATTGTTCCCTTGCTGATTCCCATTATTTCCTTGTTGAGGATTTCTTCCATTGTTCCCTTGCCCATTTCCATTATTCCCTTGTTGAGACCCTCTTCCATTGTTCCCTTGCTCGTTTTCGTTATTTCCCTGTTGAGATCCTCTTCCGTTGTTCCCTTGCTCTCTTCCGTTGTTCCCTTGCCCATTTCCATTATTCCCTTGTTGAGATCCTCTTCCGTTGTTCCCTTGCCCATTTCCATTATTCCCTTGTTGAGATCCTCTTCCGTTGTTCCCTTGCCCATTTCCATTATTCCCTTGTTGAGATCCTCTTCCGTTATTCCCTTGCTGATTCCCATTATTTCCTTGTTGAGCTTCTCTACTGTTATTCTCCTGTTGATTCCCTCTATTTTCTTGCTGAGATCCTCTTCCATTGTTTTCTTTTATTTGCTTCGATGGCTGTTCCTCTGTTTTCTTTTGTTCTTTCTGCTCTTGCTTTTCATATTTTTTCTCTTTTACAGGAGACAAATCGAGTGTTGCATCAGGAGATGACTCCGGCTGTGATTGCACCTCTTCTTCGTTTTCCACCGGATTAGACGGGGTGACAGGAGGCGTAAGTGATTTGTTCTTCTCATTCTCTTGCTTTATATAGACACCTGTGCCAATTCCAGCTTTTCTAGCATTCTCTCGTATTTGCATTGTGCTACTTTGATATTCAACTGTAATATGTTTTAGCTCATATTCTTTCTTTAATTCTTTCATTGCCTTTTCCAAAAGTGGTTCTAGTGCCTTGTCCTTTGCAACAGCTGTTAGCATAACTTGCTTATCATTCGTTAAATACTTATCCTCTTGACTTTGATTTATAATAGTACGTATTACTTCTTGTAATTGTTTATTTTCCCATTGCTTCAATTCTTTTAAAATACGCCTTCCATCATCATTACAAGCCTGCAAATCTATAACACGAAAATCCTTCGTTACGCTCACCTCTAAACTTGGATTTATATCAACTGAGACGTAAGCAAATACTTTTTCTTCTGGTTGGTTGTAGAAAAACAGCACTGCAAATAGAAAACAAGCAACAAGTATTGATGCAGGCTTTAAAAAGGAAGGAATCGAAAAATGCGATGCTTTTTGTTCTTGCTCATCAAACGAGATTTCCTCCCCGATTATGCAAGAATCCCCTTTTCTTTTACACGTAATAAACTCTCCATTTGGTGTTAAAACAACTACGCTATGCTTTTTTATATCCATCACAATTCCTTTAGTCATCATGCTTTTCCCCTCTTATGTAATCCAGAATATATGTATAGTTGTTTGCAAAAATAATACACATTGCAATAATGTATTTTCTATGTCGTTCCAACGTTTTACGACTTACCCTAACACGCGGTTCAATCTGTTTAAGCGGTAACTTTTTCTTTCGGAACAGCTCTTCCATCATTTCCTCTTCTTTTATAATAATTTTCACAATTTCTATTAAGTGCTCACGTGTATCACGATGCTTAGGAGATTCTTTAGCAAGCTCTGAGAATGTGATTTTAAACTCAGCTAGCACACTTTGAAAATGAAGAATTTCCTCCTTACGGTTACTATTTTCCATCTCTTTCATATACTCCGTAAGCGACACTTGCATTTCTAACATTTCCTCTTGCTCATCTTCTTTTAAAAAGACAAAGTTATGTTTAGACTCCTTACGTATATAGTCAATTACATCTCTTTTTATAAGAAGATCAGCAAACGCTAAAAAGGATTTTCCTTTTGTATAGGAATACTGTTCAATTGCTTCGTTAAAAGCAAACAATCCAATGCTATATTCATCATCCTGTTCTGTAATATATCGACGGCAGACAGATGAGATTGATTTTCTAATAAAAGGCTGATACTGTACGATAAACGCTTCTTTGTCTTCTTCGTTGTTTTGTATGTTACATACGATATCTTCTATTTTCGGTTTTCTTAAGATCTTCATTACTAAACTCAACACTTGTAATCTCCCAGCCTCCTTCAAATAGCAAAATGGCCACTACACAAGTGACCATTTAACCAGATTTTCTTGGTACTTTTCTTCGGTCTTGTTTTCTTGCTGTTAGTTATATTTTTAGAGTCTAACGTTTTCTTAATGATTTTTTCTTTTCTCTCGGCACTACAGTTAAGTTTGTATTTTTATCTACTTTCTTATTTTCTACCGTTCGTTTTGCTTATTCTTTTTCTATTTTATCTGCAATCCTTGAATAACTCTCCTCTATATAATTGGTAATTTCATCCTTTTACTTTGGATGCCCACTTAATCTAGTAATTTTATTAATACTTCTATATTCTTTCATAGTCATTTTTCTTCTATTTATTTTTTCCACTATACATATTCGGAGGAGTACAAAGTTTTATGGGGGTCAAAAAATATTTTCATAAAAAAATACATATTTATTTCAAAAATAAAAACCATCAATTTGAAAAAGGGTAATCAAATTGATGGTTTTCTTATAGTATCTATTAAATTAAGTTGGATTCTCATCATATCTAAAAAAAGTACTAGCTATCCTCTGCCGCTTTTCTCCACTTTTATCTTTCTTGGTTATCATAATATGTCTTATCTGCGTATTTTCTATCATTTCCTTTTAGATAAGCTAAAATTACTTTTGGATTTTTAAATAAAGTCCAGTCTCCATATGTATCAAATCTTCTGCATGAAGTTATCATTCCATTTTTAATAGTACCGAATTTCTTATTATTTTTCTTTCCCCACTCTTTTAAACGTTTTGCGAAATCTGCATCTTCTGCCATAAGCATGTTTTCATTAAATCCATTGATTTCCATAAAGTCTTTTCTATAGCACCAAAAAATCCCTACAGATATAGCTCCGTACTTAAAAAGTAAAGGGATTATGATTAACATTGCGGAGAGAAATATTCCTAAAGATATTCTTTCAAACTTCCCATTCACCCCACCACCAATGTATTTACCTGAAGCTAAATATTTATCTACATTAAACAACATAGACTCTGTCATTATCGTATCAGCGTCTATAGTAACGATTATTTCTCCACTGGCTATTTTAGCCCCTGCATTTCGAATTTTAGATAAGTTTTTATCGTTATTTTTCAATGTAATACAATTATAAGATTTTGCTATTTCCTCTGTTTTATCTGTACAACGATTTAAAACAACTATAACTTCCGTTTGCTCTTTATATGCCTCTGATGCCTTTGCAATTGAATCTAAACATTTTCTAATGTACTTTTCTTCATTATGCGCAGGAATTATAATAGAAAACTTCACATCTTTTTTCAAATTAACTCCTAAAGATTCGTTTGTCTCAGTCATAATATTCCCCCCTTATTTTATAAGGTAAATATCTGTTATACATAACGTATATTAAAATTCAATAAATTATATGATAGGAACTGCAGGTAAACTATTACTTGAGTATTAAAAAACAAAAACGTTATTCTTTCTAAATAAGCAAAATTACTAGAAAGAATAACGTTTTTTATTAGTTACATTAATATTTTATTCGTTGCTTTATTTCTTCAAAACGAGCATGTATAATTTTTCTGATATCTGGATGATTCTTATATAAAGTAACAGTATACATGATGGAAGATGCAAGAATAGTAGACCATATTAACCAACCTCCAGCATGAGAAAGAACTTTAATTATTTCACTCTTAAATTCTTCCTGTCCGTCATGAAATGTATAGCTGAGTAGTTACCTTATTTTTAAAAAAACATTCTGATTATTTCTTTTTCACTTCTTCTACAAATTCCCATGTCTCTCCGTTATCTTTTGATTGATAAAGTGCACTACTATCGCCATTGTAGTCTCCATCTGCCCCTTGTCCAACTAACATATTAAAAACCCCATCTTTCTCATATGGCATACTAGGAGAATCAAAAGGACTTATTGTGGACTGTGTATGATCTAATTTCACTTCATGCGGCGGATATTCTACCTTTTTGAAAGATACTCCCCCATCATCTGTGCGATATAACTCTCCTTCATTACCAGAAGGCCTAATTGCTCCTAAAAACCCAAGTTTATCATTTATAAAAATGATTCCTGATACACTACCAATCCCCCCATTAAATGGGTCTGGATTGATAACCTCCCATGTTTTCCCTTCATCACTAGTCTTGCTTAATGAATAAAAGGCGCTCCCTAATGCTTTATCTGTCATATTTAGTTTATAACCAACTTCTTTCGATAGGAAAAACTGTTCTTTTTCATTCTTTAAATCTTGTTGTTCCTTCTCTTTAAGCCTATCTTCTTTTGGAGGCGTCTTTGATTTACTCCAACTTGCGTCACTTATTAAATTATATCTAGCAGGGACTAGCTCTTTCTCTTTTCCAGGGACAAATATAGATACAGTATATCCAATGATATCAGAAGCTGCTTCTTTAACACTCTGCCTCTTACCATCCTCAGTAATATTAATAATTCCCTCTGTATTGGATCCCCAATTTCTTTTTCCATAATAAATCAACCCATACTTACTTTCATTCCATTTTTTGACCGTTTGCTTAACTGGGATCGCCTTAACCGTTTTAATTAAAGGTTCTACTAATTTATCATCATTATAATCAGGCTTTGCATATCCATCTCGTATTATAGTAATATCTTCTGATTTCTTCTTATTATAAGAGATTAAATAAGTTTCTTCTTTCCCATCAACATTTTTCCCATAAACAAATGTATCAAACGCTGTGATTGTTCCATCTGAATGAAATGTAAGATCAAAATCAGTTGCCATATACAATTTCTTTGGCAAAGGATATTTTTTATTGATATCTTCAAAAATACCTTCTACTCCAGATTTATATATATTATTATGTTTAAGTTTAACTGACCTTTCATGTTTTAACTTTTCTATAAACCATGCCAATTTGCCATTGTAATTTATTGCACTTTTATAAATCTGCATCCCATAAAATGATGTAATTGCAACAATAATGATAATAGAAATGGATCTCCATGCTATTGAATTTGTTAATTTTTTAGATTCATATTCTCTATTTTTTATCACCCGCATTGTAGTAAATGTAGTTATGGATATAAAAAGTACTATACATAATAACAAAATGTAAATATTATAATTCATTCTTCCGTACTGACAGTATAAGGCCAACTCATAACAAAAAATCCCGTATACAATTATTAGTATTGGATTTGTTACTAATGACAGAAGTATCCTTTTTGTATTTTCTCTAAATATAGAAACCACTCCTAATTATATGAATTACTGATATTAAGTATACTTTATTGTAAAGTAACAAAAAAGCTATTTAATCTTGCCGCAAAAAATACAATAGACATCTTTCTATTAAAGCCGTTTACAAATCTAGTTGTTTCATAGACAATGGATTTTTGAGTGAATACTAAAGTTGCTTCATTTATATGAATTACAAATTCAAGCATGATGCTCAATAAAAAAATAAATCCTGCCATACGCCCCTACGTAATGGAATGAGAAATAAGATAAATCAAAATAGGCTCAGGTGAACAAACCATACTAAGTGAAACAAGCGCAAAAGCTAGCAAAGTACTCAGGCTCACCATAAACCTTCCTTCTTTATGTTACATAAAATTTCCTATTGTACATTTTATCATGATTGAGGAGAGAAAAAATTAATATAAACCGATGCAGCTAAGTAATAGTATCGGATCGAATGTAGTGTAATCACATATTTCTCATTCTCTTAAGTAAGGACTAAAAATAACCTATCCATAGAGCTACTAAAACCACTACGAATAAAGCAAAGCAACATGTAATATTTCGAATCCACTTTTGTATATCATCAAAATACTTTTCTATAAATGCAGTGTAAATAGAAAGCATAAGAAGTAGCACAATGAAAGTAAAAGATCCCAATTTATCGTTAAATTTTTCATTAGTAAATGTACTTACATGAAGGAATAGAAAAACAAACGTTACTATGAATAGCTCAAATAATCTTTTTTTATTCAATCTGCCACCACCTTACAACAATTCCCTTTTATTCCATTTTATCAGAACATACTGTGTAGCAGTATATGAATATTATATTCATTTCAAAAAGGCCAACAATACAAGATCGTTAGCCTCTACTTTCCATATTCGCACCTTTTATCACTTTACTTCCTAACAACCGGAATCCACATTTCACCAAATACTAGGCCATTTCTCTGTCCCATCTCAACCGTTGTATTCGGTCCACCAACATAGGCAAAATCCTTTTCTTCTGGTAAAGCTTGACCGAAGGCGATGCCAGTAAGCTTATTACTTAGCTCTTTAGCCGTTTTGTCTTCCCCTTTCACTACTAAGTATTCTCCCCTCGGAAACTGAATCACTCTAGATTCTTCTTCTATTTGTGCTTCTGTCATGACACCCGCATAATACATCATTTTGTTATTCACCGCTTCGCTCACGGAAAAAATGTATTCATTTGTAGCTAAAGCTTTTAAAGTGTCCAGCCTTCCATCTTCTTTAACAGCCGACCAAAAGTCTTCCTTTTCTTTATTTATTCCAGCAAAGTTTGTGTATTCACTCTTAATTTCAGTTCCAATACCTAACACAATAAAGCTATCTTTTTCTTCTATAGTATAATTTTTCATATTCAAAACCTGCCTCTTTTTTTATTAATCAAACGATTTATCTTTTCATCTGATACGTTTATAATACCTTTAAACCATGTCAAAAAATGATACTGTTTAGGAGACCAAAATGAAAAAAGTTGAACGGATTAATACAATTATGCGGTATATCAACAACCGCTCTCACTTTACAATTTCTGAAATTATACAAGAATTTAACATCTCACGGTCGACAGCTATTAGAGACATTAGAGAAATTGAAGCTATGGGAATGCCACTGGTCGCTGAAGTTGGGAGAACGGGTGGATATTTTGTTATGCATAATTCTATCCTGCCCGTTGTTCGCTTTACTGATAATGAAGTGAAAGCTCTTTTTATTGCCTTTATGGCTACGAGGAATCAACAACTTCCCTACCTAAAGAGTCGTCAATCTTTAGCCGAAAAACTACTAGGACTCATCTCAGAAACCCAGCAAGATGATCTCGTTCTTTTAAATCAACTCTTGCTTTTCCAAGGGACTAACCCTCATAATCCCGATCTACTTGAGCTTTCTGATCTCCCCCATCCTATGTTAGAAAAACTCATTCAAATCCTTCTTTTGGATAACCATTTATTGATTACTATGAAAGAAGATGAAGAAATCAAGACTTATCCAATTTATCTATTGCACCTTTATCAAGAAAAAAGCCATTGGATCATTGAAGGGTTTGACTTAAAAAAAGAAAAGAAGATGATGTTTCCTGTCGATGATCTCATTAATATCGAACCATACACGACGAACAAAAGGCTAAATAAGAAAAAGATTTTAGAAAAACTAAGTAAGAAGGACGAAATAATCAACTTGGTACTTGAACTTGGACCAAAAGCAATTGCCCAGTTCAAAAAATACCATCCTTTAAAAATTTCAATATCTTATACTAATCCTTACCAATCTACAGCCATTTTAAAAACTTTTATCAATGTTAACAATCCCGATGAAGTGACGGAAATAATAAATTGGCTGCTTTTTCTAGGGAAGGATATTAAAATCAAAGAAATACCCGATGAAGTATTAGCAGATTTACAAAAACGAGTGTGCTTATACATTCCATAAGCAGTGAGCCTCAAATATTAAGCTTTATCACTGGATAATTATCCTATTTTTAAATACCATTTCATTTACTACAATGAGAGCATGATAAATAATAAAAGCACGGAAAATCTCCCGTGCTTTTCTAAATATATATTATTCCTGAAGGTTTCGTTTATCACGTTTCTTACCCTAACTGACGTTTAAATGCTTTACTGGCGAAAAAGTAAGAGATGACCATTATACCTACGCACCAAGCGAGCGCAATCCAAATATCGTTTCCAACAGTTCCTTCATATAAAAGAGCACGAATCGCATTCACGATTGAAGTTACAGGCTGATTCTCTGCAAACACACGAACAATTTTTGGCATCGTTTCGGTAGGCACAAAGGCCGAACTAATAAATGGAAGAAAAACTAGCGGGTACGAGTAAGCAGTCGCCCCTTCCATAGACCTCGCTTTCAATCCTGGAATGATAGCTAGCCATGTTAGCGCCAGCGTAAACATCCCAAGTATCCCAGCTACCGCGAGCCAATCTAGAATATTAGCACTGGAACGGAAACCCATTAAGAGTGCAACAAGAATAACCACCACGATAGTAAGTACATTAGCAACCAGAGAGGTTAGAACGTGAGCCCACAATATCGATGAGCGCTTAATAGGCATCGAAATGAAACGTGCCATCAGCCCACTCTTTACATCCGTAAAGAGTCGCACGGAAGTGTAAGCTACACCGGATGCGATAGCCATTAGCAAAATTCCCGGCAATAAATAATTAACGTAGTTTTCCGTTCCAGTTTTTATTGCGCCGCCAAACACGTAGACAAATAATAGCATCATCATAATCGGTGTAATCGCTACTGTAATAATTGTATCCGGACTGCGCATAATGTTACGCATTAAACGACCTAGTAATACACCTGTTTTACTTTTCATTTACATCTCCTCCTTTTTGCCAATGATCGCAAGGAATATTTCTTCCAATGTCGGTTGCTTCTCGATATACTCCACTTTTGCTGGCGGGAACATCTCTTTTAGTTCAGCAAGAGTACCTGTCGTAATAATTTTTCCGCCATGCAAAATAGCGATACGGTCTGCCAGTTGTTCTGCTTCCTCCAAGTACTGAGTCGTAAGCAAAATAGTTGTACCGCTACCAGCAAGTTCCTTGACTGTATCCCACACTTCGATTCGCGCTTCAGGATCAAGTCCAGTCGTTGGTTCGTCAAGAAAAATAACTGCTGGCGCCCCAATCAAACTCATCGCGATATCAAGCCGGCGCTTCATCCCGCCTGAATACTGATCTGCCCTTTGGTTTGCCGCATCAGTCAGGCTAAATCTTGCAAGTAGATTGTCAGCAACTTGAGCGGGATTGGAAACACCACGTAATTTGGCGATCATTATCAAGTTTTCCCTCCCAGTCAGCATACCGTCTAAAGCTGCGAACTGCCCTGTCAAACTGATACTTTGACGAACATGATCTGATTGACTCTGTACATCAAATCCACAAATACTTACTTCACCGCTATCTTGCTTCATTAGTGTCGAAAGGATGTTGACCGTTGTCGTCTTTCCCGCTCCATTTGAGCCTAGCAGCGCGAAAATTTCTCCACGCTGCACCTCAAAATCTACCCCTTTTAAAACTTCCTTGTCTTTAAAGGATTTTTTCAAGCCTTTTACAGAAATCGCTGCATGACTCATACTTTTTTCCTCCCTATAAAAATGTTTTGCGAAGACTATTTATTTATCTCTATCTATTTAGTATCACTGATATTCTGTATTACTTAGTACCGAGTTAAAAATATAACTGAATAGCTATGATGGCAATTCATATGTGTAACCAGCTAATCAGTCGGTACTACTTATTCCATTTATTTTTTTCTCAATTTCTTCATAATACTTTCATTCAAATCTTCACGATACTTGGAGACGTAAGTTTTAGCATTTGCCACTAGTTCGTCAGCAAAGGAAGCCACGTCATCCCCAGTAATGTCAAGCACTTGTCTTCCTTCTGCTGCACCAGCTTCAAACAAATCGATTAATTCATACTGTATGTGTAACATATCCATCCCGTTACCCGCTGAGAAATTCCACATGTAGTTTTGAATTTTCTTAAATACAAATTGGTAGTCCTCTGGCAGAGCCTCAACTCGTGCCATCATCATTTTGTACTCTTTTTTATCACCAATTAACTTTTTGAACATTTCTAACATCTTATTTTCCTCCTTTTTTATAAAACCGAACAAGAAATTCCCAAAGTATCGGCCGGAACGTTTTATCTTATGAACCTATTTTGACTTCAAGACGTTAATTTTTGACGATACAAAATCCCATTTTTTCCAAAACAATTCAAGCTCCTGGCGACCTTCTTCATTTAATGAATAAAACTTACGAGGCGGCCCCATATCTGATGGTTTCTTTTCAATATTCACAAGCTTTTTCTTCTCTAATCGTACGAGGATAGTATACACCGTACCTTCCACAACTTCGGTAAACCCAAGGTCATTCAGGTGGCGGGTAATCTCATAGCCATACGTTTCACGGCGACTAATGATTTCTAGTACACACCCTTCCAGTGAACCTTTCAACATTTCAGTTAAATTTTCCATATCCTGGTCCTCCTTTACCCCCTATTCTGTCTGACTTATATTCAGTATTACAGAGTACTAAGGCGAATTTTTTACTGAGTAGTTTTTTTGAATTCATACTATTCAGTATCACTTATTACATCCACATTGTATGACTAAGTAGCGATAGATGTCAACTGATTTTCAAATTTTTTCTAAAATCCGCTATTACCTATTGTCTACTGAAAATATTTTGAGAAACAACACTACTCAGTATTGCTTATTACAAGTACATTGTATGACTAAGTAGAGATGGATGTCAACTCGATTTTTATATTTTTCTAAAATCAACTATTACCTATTCGATACAGCCTATTTTCTTTTTTTATTTTGCCCCATACCTATCCCACTAAGAAAAGAAAATACCCCAAAACAAAAATTCTACATTTTTATTTTGGGGCGCTATACTGTACCAAAGTTAATGAATATGGCTAGCTCTTCTTATTAATAAGACAGATCATTTTTTGTTACGATAACATCATAGCCATGTCTTCTGCTGCATTTGTAATTAGTTTTAAACCAAATGTTTCTTGTAATACATCAAGCACGCCAGGTGAAATAAATTCAGGGGCCTTTGGACCGATGCGAATATCTTGAATCCCAAGACTAAATAGCCCTAGTAAAATGGCAACCGCTTTTTGTTCAAACCATGATAGTACAATACTTACTGGCAATTCATTCACTTCACATTGAAAAGCATCAGCTAAAGCAGCCGCTATTTTCACTGTAGAAATTGAATTATTACACTGTCCTAAATCAATGTAACGCGGAATTTCCGTACCAGGTACAACACCGTAATCCACATCATTAAAGCGGAATTTCCCGCAAGAAGTTGTTAAAATAACCGTTTCTGGCGGAAGTGACGTTGCTAATTCACGATAATATTCTCCGCCTTTTCCCGGTGCATCACAACCGGCGATAACAAAGAAACGCTTTATCTTCCCCTCTTTTACTGCATCAATAATTTCTGGAGCTAATGATAATACTGTATTATGATGAAACCCTGTCACTAACTGTTCATCCGACTCCATATGTACTTCTGGAAGTTCTAGTGCTTTTTGAATCAATGATGTAAAATCATCATTTTCAATTTTTTGTACACCTTCTAAACCTGCAATTTCATATGAAAAGAATCGATCAGAGTACGAGCCTTTAATTGGCATAACACAGTTCGTTGTAGCTAATATGGCACCAGTAAATTTTTCAAAAAGGCGTCTTTGATCATACCATGCCTTACCGATGTTTCCTTTTAAATGTTTATATTTTTTCAGCTGCGGATATCCGTGTGCTGGTAGCATTTCAGAATGCGTATAAATATTAATGTCTTTTCCTTCTGTTTGCTTTAATAGTTCTTCTAATGCAAATAAATTATGGCCCGTAACTACAATTGCTTTACCTTCTACACGATTTTGTGTAATTTGTACAGGCTCTGGCACACCAAAATGATTCGTATGTGCCTCATCCAATAACTCCATCACCCGTAAAGCTGATTTCCCAACTTTCATAGCCATATCAATATGCTCTTGTTCGTTAAAGTTAGAATTTGTTAATGTCATATATAAAGCTTCTTGTGTTGTAGCATCTACAAATGCATCCGTATACCCTAGCTGAGCAGCATGTGTGCGATAAGCTGCAATTCCTTTTAGCCCAAACACAATCGTATCTTGTAAACTCGCAATCGTTTCATTCTTGCCACAAACACCCATTACTTTACATCCGCCTGTTGGCGTTTGTTCACATTGATAACAAAACATATCATCCCACCCTCTCCCAATCATTCATTACACCTTAAGCATAATACCCATTGAAAAAAAGTGATGTGATATCAATCACAATAATATATAAAGATTTGTGACAGTTCATATTGTTGACATAATACTTTTATTGACATCCAAAAAATATACATTAGTGTACACACATCTTTCGATACTTTTAAATAGCTAAATAATTAATTTGGAGAAATATATACAACGAAAAATTTTTTTGAATCCCTTATACAAATAATTGCAATTCATCACATATGAAAATAGCGTATTTTTTATTTTAAGGAACTATCATTTTTTTATTACAGCCTTCATTGTAAACCTCTTTATTTACAATACATTTACACTATCTTAACATTACTTACATTATTTATATGATATATTTATATAGAAGCTACTTAAGAAATTTCATATACATTTTATCTTTATGATCTCTAATCTAATCAATAAAAAGATCATGTTATATTTTTATAACAGGGGTGAATTACGATGACTGAAACTTTAAAAACACTTATAATGCTTGATGCTACTTACGTTGTTATTGCAATTATGACAGTACTAGTATTTGTATACTTGGAATTAAAATCTCAGTAATATATGCTGACGTAATCGACAGATTCAGCATTTAAATATAGTTAGAAGAAAGAGAGGAGAAAATTATTTCTCCTTTCTTTTGTATTTCTACAATTTCTTATTTTAATAAATCCAATGTATGTAAAAGTAATCCCTTGTCTCCTACTTCTCCATGACCAGGTACTACCGAATTTATATTTCCATATCGCTTCAGCACATTCTCAATCGATGTAGACCATTCATTTACATACGCATCCGCAACATTTCCTAAATCTTTAGCTTCCGCAGATTTTACTATACAGCCTCCAGCTAAAATTTGATATTGTGGCAACCAAACAACAATATTATCTTCTGTATGTCCTTTCCCTGGATAGAACGTTTCTACTTTTGTATTGCCAAACTTTAAACTCGTAATTGTTTGTAAATCTCCAAGCGGCTCTTCATATCCACTGTTCTTTGCTAGTTCTGCGGTTAATGCTGTACTATGCGCTTTAATGCCTCTTTCTTTCAACGCTGTTATTCCGCCAATTCGATCAGCGTGCGCATGTGTAATAATGACATCCGTTACGCGCTTCTGAAATTTCTTTTCTACCATTTCTATTAGTTCCTTCGTTAATTTGTTATCCCAAGAAGAATCAACAAGTACTAGCCCTTTAGAAGTATTAAGAACTAGACCGTTCGAAGGAACTGCTTCTCCATTAAAATAACCTAACTCCGTATGAACCCATACATTCTTGTTTAACTGAGATATTGAAATGGTTCCCGTCTCATTTTTGATTACTATTTGCTCTAGCTTTTGTTCTGCTTTCACAGAAGAAATTGTACTAACAAATTGAGTTATTCCTAGTAAACTAACACATACCCCTAATTTTAATAATGTATTCTTTTTCATTTTCTCCATCCTTCCTTTCAAACTAAATAGTTATTACCTATATTAGACAATTCATCTCAAATCTTTGTTCCATCGTTTTTTACATTTTTTTACACAAATGATAAAAAAAGCGTACAAAATGTTGTACGCTTTAAAACTTAATCTTCCATTCCATAATTCTCAAACTCTTCCTCATTCCCATAAAATACATTCAAATCAATATACTTTTCTTTTCCATTATAACCGCTTAATCTCCCGCGGTTCGTGTATTGCCAAAACGTCCATTTTCTCTCATCAGATAAACTCGGTTTTGTAAGAACACTACGAATCCATATATCACATTTTGGATTCGCATCCTTTATATATAAATCATACGCCTCTTGCGTTGCATACAATATTACTTTCTTATCGTAATGTTTTTCTAGCATTTCAATCATGACCGCCAACTCTTTCGTAACATCTTCACGCTTAGGCGGATTATCTTTTTTGTTAGCGTAAAACTCAACATCAATCACGGGTGGCAATGCTTGTTTATATTTTGGAACAGTTCGTATAAATTGCTCTGCTTGTGTTTCACCCTTACTATTGAAACTAAAAAAATGATACGCTCCGATGCGCATATCTGTCTTATTCGCATTCCTCCAATTTTTCGAAAAGTACTCATCCACAAACGAACTTCCTTCAGTCGCCTTTATAAACGCAAACTTCATATTTTGCTTTTCCAACTCTCTCCAATCTATATCCCCTTGATACGATGCGACATCTACACCTTTTATTTCATACTTATCAGCACTTATTTGATTCGGAATGAATATGCCTTGAAAAACTAAGTAAACGACAACACTTATTACACTTATTAAAGTAAAGATTCCTCCTATAAAAAGCTTCTTTTTCATTCATATCACCCATCTTTACAAATTAAAATTCTACTTACCATTCACGCTTTTTATTAATTTTCATTTTTTCTTTAAACGCCTTCTCTAAATCAATATTTAATTTATTTGCTAAATCACATACATTCCAAATTACATCAAACATTTCTAAACCGATTTCTCTTTTCGCATCTTGTATTGTATCACGCTTTAATATGACTTCCGCTAATTCACCTAATTCCGCCATCGTATATATCGTACGCTCTTCAATTGTTGTATCTTGAAATCCTTTTTCTTTACTGAAATTTGATACATACCTCTGAAACTCCACAATATTCATACTTAATCTCCCCTCATTAACAATACTCCATTTTTCTATTACACTTAAAACCTAAATTATATTTTGTTAAATTATAACATTCGGACTATAATTTATTTATAGTCCATTAACGGAGGTGTTTGCAATGACTCTCTTCGCTTCACCAACATTATTTATAGTAGCAATCATTTCATTTGCACTAGCTTATTTCATCGGAGTAAAGCAGTACACTTGGCTCTTATCAGGATTCAACGAACGCCGCGTGCCTGATAAAGTGAAACTATCAAAAATAGTAGGTCTTTATAATTTAATTGCTGGTGTCATTGCGACAATCGGTAGTGTCTTCACTACGCCTAATGTCACAATCGTTATTCCTATCACTCTAATTGGACACTTTATAATCGCCGCTTATGTAAATACACGCATGGTGCAGTGAAAAAGATCACCCAAATGGATGATCTTTTTTATAATTTATCAACATATTGCTTCGCTTCTAGTAAGGAAAAACCAAAAGCTTCTCTTACTCTCTTAACTGCTGTAATTTTTTTGCCTTCTTCTACAAGCTGGCGTAGTTCTTTATTAATTTCAGGTTCTCTTTCTATAATTCCCATTTCTTTCGTAATTAATTGTAATCTATCTTCAATTCTCTTTAAACGCGCATCATTTTTCTTTTCAATTGTAGTTAATTTTTCAGCGATATAAATGAAACCAACAGCTACTATCAGTATAACCATCCAGAATTCCATGAATGTTCCCCCTTACTAACTTTCATTTGCTTTATTCCACTAACTTATGTAAATTTTACCACAATACACATTTAATGTATAATATCACTATATCAAACTGTTAATAAAACCTATTATTTTAAGAGGACACTTTATAAAAAGATTTTTAAATACGTTACTTCAATTTGTAGTTCTTTCAATCGTGCTACATTTGTTATTTGATATAGTTGGTTGGCTTGTTTTCAATGCACCAATTAAAAACAAACAAATCATCATTTCTTTAATAACAATCTCATGGGTTATGTACATGTACCGAGACAAATTTTTTCAAAAGTTCACTTCAAACTAACTAAAAAAGAAAACACTTCATTGGTGAGGTTGTAAAAACGTTATCCTTATAATGAAAATAAAGAAGCTGTTCCTTCCAGCTTCTTTATCTATATAACATTTTTCGCAACAATTTTTATATGTTCTGGTGCGATAATCTCCGTTATACTTTCTTGGAAATCTTCCCGCAACATTTCTTCCAAATGTTCTAACTGCACTTCAACATGTGTGCATTCTAAATTATGTATATTTAACAGTGCATAATGATCTTTTTTCTTAATTACTAAATATTGATTTTCCTCTGTCACAAGTACAGAACCTAATCGGACTCCTAATAAGCGTTGATCATCAAACTTCATAATTACTTCTCCTTCCCTCATATAAACAAAACTACAATGAAAATAATTACATTTATGGAAAAACACGCTTATTTAGACTATATCATAATTTACTAAAATAGAAATATCTTTTTCTGTTTAAATAAAAATCCCTATTTTTTCATATATTTCGATACAAAAAACTTTCTCAACATTAAATTTGAATTTTCAGTTTTTAATTCCGTAAAAATCTATTATAATAAAGTTAATAAATGTTTGACCTCTCCTAATTCATGTACATATGGATGATCAGTAGTTATCGCTACTGATCTATTTTTTTGATTTCAGAAAGTACATACGCTGCATCCTTTCCTACACCACAAATAAGTGCGGAACCCCTTTGAGATTGCCATGGTAAACCGATATAATACAATCCTTTTACTGGACTGATTCCCTTTATATGATTAGGAAATCCTTTCTCATTCACTGCCTGTTCAATTTCAATCCAATTATAATTTTGAACAAAACCAGTTGACCATATAACGCTTTCTGCACTATAAATATCACCATTCTGAAACATAATGTTATTTCCTGGTGCACTTACTACTTTTTCTTGCAGTTTGATTGCTCCATTACGAATAAGTTTCTTACCTTCAAAACCGAAAATAGGGTCCTTTCTCTTCTGAAACCATCTTCCCCTCTTTGTATTTATTTCAGCGTACAATAAACCCACTTTTTCTAGCAGATTAAAAATACTTTTTCCAAAAAGTTGTAACGGTAAAAACGTTAAAGGATGACTAATAGACACCGTAACTTCATGAGTCTTTGCCAGTTCTACTGCAATTTGCATTCCTGAATTCCCACCACCTACTACTAGTACTTTTCCCTTAGGAATTTGTGATGGTGATTTATATTGTGATGAATGTATTTGAAAAATATGTGATGATAGATTTGCTGAAACTGAGGGAATAAACGGTTGCTGAAAAGCACCTGATGCGATAATAACTTTTTTCGTTTGTAAAATTTCTGTAGGAGTATGTAATTCAAATATTTCTTTTTCTTTCTTTATTTTTAGAACTTCCGTTTGTAATTGTACCGGTAATTGAAAATGTTTTGCATATTCTTCTAAATAAGTTGCAATTTCATCTTTATATGGAAATTCATTTTTTTCACCTATTAACGTCATACCCGGCAAGCTACTGTAAGACCTTGAGGTAAAAAGCTGCAAAGAATCATATCGATTTCTCCATGAATCACCAACTCGTTTTCCTGCCTCAAGTAATAAAAAATTATACCCTTCTTGCTTCAAGTAATATCCCATTGTTAATCCAGCTTGACCCGCCCCAATAATAATTAGATCTTTCATTCTAATCCCTCCTCTTCTTAAACGTATGAATACTTGTTCATATATTCATACGTTTCCATAATCATAACATTTTCTTTTTATATGATTCAATATCTACTCAAAATAAAAAAGAGCAGTTCACTGCTCTATGAACTACTCTTCATTCCATTTCTACAATTTTTCCTCGTACAGTGTAATTCTATTTGAAAACGGATCAATTACAGTTAATTCAATTGTACCCCAAGGTGTTTTTTCTATATTCGGCTTCGAATAAGCATATTCTTTATTTAATAATACAGAATGATAATCCTTTACATCATCTATTTTGATCCGAATCGCACCACCTGGTGAGGCATCATCATGATGTTCTGATAAATGTATCACAGCATCCTGTAACGAAATTTGCAAATATAATGGCCTATTTTCCTCATACCGATGTTCCCAATCCAGTTTAAATCCTAAAAAACCTAAGTAAAATAGTTTTGCTTTTTCAATATCAAAAATTCTAAATATAGGTGTTATCATTTATACTCTCCTCCTATTTATAAACATCTGCTGCCAATTCTCTCAAAACATCCACGTTTACTACTTCATAGCATCCATCGTTCTTCTTTATTATCTCTTTATCACAAAAAATATTTAATGTTCGCAACAAATGCCGATAGCTCGTTCCTAACAACTCCGCTATTTCCGTTAAATTCCCACTAAACACAATTCTATTTTCATGCTGAACTGCTCGTTCCCCTGCTGCTAACATGTAACTCGCAAGTCTATTTTCAAGCGGATACAATAAATTAATTGTACTGTTTTTGGAAAGTCGGTTTAACTTATGTGCTAATGATCCGCAAATACATCTTAAAAATTTCGCATCATGAAATAGCTTATTTCTCACTTTTCCTAATGGTAAACCAACACAATATGAATCTGCCATTACTTGTACATTTGATGTAATCCTTTGGGAATGAATTAGCTCCACATCTCCAAGTAACTGCAAACTATCATAAAAACACAGTAATACGGATTTCCCGTTACTTAATGTGTTAAACGCTTTCGCTTTTCCTTCAACGAAGAAAAATAAATAATCTATCTCTTCATTCTCTCTACAAATAAACTCATTCTTTTTAAAAAATATTAGTTCCATATATGGTTTCATATCATTACTAAAAAAGGAGTCAATATTATTTTCTTTCATATAATTTGTTAATTTAATAGAATTACATATTTTCTTCATAGTTCCCCCGCCTTTACAACTACTCCCCATTGTAATCAAAATTTTCCCCTTCCACTATGACATATGTCATAGTAATTCACAATTTCAGCATGATACAGTCATTACAAATATGAAATATAAAGGGGATATTACATTGTATAACTTTCTTTCTGTCTTTATTGGTGTGCTCATCGCCGTTATGCTTCCATTGAATGGAATTTTATCCGAGTTAATTGGGAAGTATACAGCAAGCGTTGTCATTCACCTTGTCGGTTTAATTGCAGTTATTTTCGTTTTAATCTTAAACAAACATAAAATTCATTTCAATAAAGGTATTCCGCTTTTTTTATATAGCGCTGGAGCGATTGGAGTATTCACTGTTCTTTTTAATAATATAAGTTTCTCCGTCCTTGGTGCCTCTATTACGATCGCATTAAGTTTACTCGGCCAATCCATTGCTTCCATCATTATCGATCATTTCGGCTTATTAGGAATGAAAGTTGCAAAGTTTGAAAAGAAAAAACTAGTTGGATTAGCATTCATCTCTTCTGGGATTATTATCATGACAATTTATTAATGGGGGCAAAAATATGTTATATATTACTATCGCTATTTTAGCTGGTGTTTCTATCGTCGTTGCTAGAATTATTAACGCGAATTTAGCAAAGGAAATTGGAAACTGGGAAGGCACATTTTTCAATTATATTACTGGATTATTTTTCTCTATGTTATTTTTAATTTTCAGTTCAGATTCATTGTATATTCCAATGCAGACGTTACAATCTATTCCTATTGCTGTGTACTTAGGCGGATTAGTAGGCGTTATCGTTATTTCATTATCCAACTATATTACTCCTAAAATATCAGCTTTTTATTTAACATTACTCATCTTTATCGGACAATTATTTGCGGGGACTATTATTGATTTCTTCCTGACAAATGAACTCTCAATCGGTAAAGTTATCGGTGGCATTTTCGTATTAATTGGGCTCACTTACAATTTACTCATAGATCGCCCGATAAAAACTGTGAAGCATAACCAAGTTCAACTATAATACTTTACGCTTACCTATCATATATTAATAGAAAAGCTCTTCACACGAAATAATAGAGAGGAGAAAACCCTATTAAAAAAATTATTTTATTGCTAGGTAGCGTATTAATTATTTGTGGAATTGTATGGTTTGTAAACTCGGGAAAATCTATTCAAGATCTCTATACTGCAAACAAACCGAAAAAGAAAGCTACTATTATTTCAAGCTCGCGAGATCCAAATGAGCCCCCTGTTTTTTTAGGAAAGCAGGAAATAAAAGATATACATGTAGAATCAATTAAAACAAAAAAGGATATCTTTCTCACAAAAACAGATGAATTAAAAACGTTTATTAACAGTATGAATACCGCAAAAAAAGGAAAATTAACATTGGATGAAGAAGGATCAGATTTAATAGATTGTGATATGTGGATTACTTTCGAGGATGGAACTTATAAAAAATATTTCATATGGATAGTTGATCATCACAGCAGCGAAGTGATGATTGCTCAGCAAGATACTCCTGATGATGTAAACCTTACGTACTATCAGTTAAACGAAGATAGTTCAAAAAAAGTTTATAATTTATTTAAAAAAATTATTTAAATGAAAAAGTCATGAGCACGCGAACTCATGACTTTTTGCACTATATATACTCCGGGAACACTCTACAACCCTTTTCCTGCTCTATATCATGACCAAAGAAAACAATTGGTTTCTCTTTCGCCACAACTTCTTTTAAACGTTTAATTGAAGATAAAGCTAATTCTGGATTAAATCCTGCGAACGGCACTTCATCTTCAAAATTCTCTTTCGTGTACGATGCATCAATCGTTAATAAAACTGAACAGGATTGCTCCGTCTCAATGAATAGCGACTGATGGCCTGGAGAATGACCTGGCGTATACAATACTTGAACACCTGGTACCACTTCATAATCCCCTTCAATAATTTTGTAGTTCAAATGCGGTAATATACATTCTTTCATATATTCTTCTCTATGAAGTGCTGCCTCATATTCGGTTCGCTGCACAATAATCGGTGTATTTGTAAAAGCACCATTTCCTCCTGCATGATCAAAATGTAAGTGAGAGCTAATAATATATAAAAGGTCGTCTGGCTCATACCCTACACGCTTTAATATATTCACGATTCTATCTTCTTCAGTCATTTTCGGTAAAATCTGTCCTTCAACAAATGTACCGTTAAAAAGCCCTTCATTATTAACTGCACTTTCTGGCATACCTGTGTCTACTAAAATAGGACCTTCTTCCGTCTCCAAAAGATAACACCACACCGGCAAGTTTAATAGTTTCCCCGGTGTTAACGCACTGTTAACAGACGAATGATCCAACATGCAACGACCTGCTGGGATGAAATAAAGTTTCTTTACTGTCATTATGTATCCACCTTTACATTTAGTTTTGGATAAAGTAATACAGTAAAAAATTCTTCTTTTTAAAAATAAACTCCTTCTAGACTATCAGTACAGCTTGCATAAAAAAAGGGTATTTTTTTACATAGCAATATTTCACCATCTATAATATAGAAGTAAAGGATTCTTACTTTAAATGAAACATTAACACCGATTAACGCTGAAAACTTAAAGAAAGCACATACACTACTTGAAAGCGGGCACACCATTGGGAAAATCGTATTAGAGAAATTTTAATCATGATAGCGACAGATAGTATGTAAAATTATATTAACGATTTTTCGAATATATCTATCATAACGTACAATATATCAACGATTTTTCAAATATATCTATCACAAATCAAATTATATCGATTTATCGACAAATAGCAACAATATGAAAAGGCTGTTCCAGATGAACAGCCTCTTCTTTATTTACTTGAAATCTCTTTATTATTTTGAACGTCTAACGGAGCTCGCTTTCCTATTCCAAAAGCATAGAAACTAATTGTAACGATAGCTAAGAAAATAATACCTACAACTAATGAAATACGAGTATCATCGTTAAACCACATTCCGATTAATACCATAATTAAAAAGGCAATTGTTAAATAGTTTGTAACAGGAGCAAATGGCATTTTGAACGGATGATCTTTCATCTCTGCTCCCTTTTCTTTTCTAAAATTAATTTGACTAATTAAAATGACAAACCATGGTACCATTCCAGGAAGTACACTCGCACTATATACATATACGAATAAGTTTTTCGGTGCGATGTAACTTAAAACAACACCAACCGCCAGACCGATAATTACGCCAACTGTACCAAATAAAGGCACACCATTTCCAGAAAGTTTCGTGAAATATTTCGGTGCTTGTCCATTTACACCTAACGTATAAAGCATACGACCAGCACTATAAATACCACTATTACAACCAGACATTGCTGCTGTAATAACAACGAAGTTAATTAATCCAGCTGCTGCCGTAATACCAACTTTCGCAAAAGTTGCTACGAACGGACTACCAATTGTACTTAATTGATCCCACGGATACACAGTTACAATAACGAAAATAGCACCGATGTAGAAAATTAAAATACGCCAAATTGTACTTTGAATCGCTCTTGTAAGTGTCTTCTTTGGATCCTTCGCTTCACCAGCAGTAATACCGATTAATTCCACACCTTGGTATGCACCAACTACAAGTGATAAAGCAAAGAAGAATCCTGAGAAACCACCTGTAAAGAAACCGCCATTTGACCAAAGATTAGATATGCCAATCGCTTCTCCGCCGTTACCAATTCCGAAGAAAATAAGGCCAAATCCCGCAATAATCATTAATAGAATCGTAACGATTTTAATCATCGCGAACCAAAATTCAAATTCACCAAATGACTTCACAGAAATTAAGTTAGCTGCACCAAGAATAACCATTGCAATTATACCTGGTATCCAAGCTGGTAAATCCGGGAACCAATATTGCATATACGCTCCAACCGCGATAATTTCTGACATCCCAACGATAACCCACTGGAACCAGTTACTCCACGCTGTCATATAACCAGCTAGTGGATGAATATACTTATGACCGAATGTCGCAAATGAGCCTGTACTTGGCTCCATATACAACATTTCTCCCATGGCACGCATGATGAAGAAGATGAAAATACCTGCAATTGCATAAGCAAGCATTACTGACGGACCTGTCCATTTAATTGTGCTGGCTGATCCCATAAACAAACCAACACCAATCGTTCCGCCTAAAGCAATCATTTGAATATGACGTGCTTCTAAACCTCTTTTCAATTCTTTGTTTGCCACTTCACTTCCCCCTCTTAGATGATTCATAGCCGCATTTTAACACAAGATGCTTTCCCCTAATTCCTTTCGACCCTGAAAATGATGAAGCAAACGTCATTTTACACTAGCTTTAAAGCTATCCTAAAATCGTTTTGTGCTCCTAATAAAATTCTCAGAACCTTTCATCTTCCAATATTCTATAAATCTTAAAATTACTCACCTTATATTAATTCATTAATCTGAAAAATTCAATTATTTTTTCAATAAATTATTATACATAAGTCTGATTAATTTTTAACTAAATTAACAATAAAATACATCTATTCAATATGATTCCGACATGTATATTATTACAATATAAATAAACGAGGAGATGCTATCTTCCTCGGTTTCATATCTCAAATACTTCAACCTTTATAGTTGATAACGTAATTTCCCACACATTCGATTCATATACCAATAAGAAATTTAATATATTAATAAACTACTAACTTCTTTACCCCAGCCAAATTTTGAGGCAGAAACCTTTCTGCCTCAAAACAACGGGATAAAATATAAAAGAGTCTCATTAAAAAATGAGACTCTTTTACAATTTCATATTTAAATCGATTTCGAAGTTTACTTACCAAAGATAAATACCCTAGTAAACACTGCCATTATAACTACAATAACTAGAAAATAAAGTGGCATCACCAGTAACGAGCCCGTATGCAATTGACTCATTCCCCAAATTGTCATCGTTACAATTACATAGTATCCTAAGCTAAACAACGCTCCAGCTGTACCAATGACATCTTGAAAATCTACTAACGCTAAACTTAAACAATTAGGTAACGCTACTCCAATTCCTAATAGCAATATAAACATCGCTATTAAAAATACAACCATATATATTACATTCGGATTTGATCCCACAAACGTAATAACAGATAAAAGGATAGCTCCTCCTTTCATTACGAGACAACCGATATATATAATTTTCTCTGGTTTATAAGTAGCAAGTAAACGTTTTGAAATTTTCGCTCCAACAATAGAAGCAGACGCTACAACAATTCCTAGAAAGCCATACATACTAGGCGATAACTGAAAGTATTCAATAAAGATAAACGGCGCTTCTGCATAATAGCTAAATAAAACACCATTTGCTCCTCCAATTAACAGCCCATATGTTACCACTTTTGGATTTGTAATTAACCTCTTCAAGACTGAAAATACATTTATTTTATTCGTTACTGAGCCCGTTTTTGTTTCAGGAAGAGAAACAAACGTATACAGAAAAATACCGATACTCATAACTACTAAACTTAAAAATACTATTTTAAATCCAAACATTTGATCAAGAAAGCCACCAATTAACGGTCCTATCGCTGGTGTAAAAGCAATGACTGCTGAAATTTGAGCAAACATAACATGCCTCTTATGCCCTTCTACACTTTCACGAAGAATCGTTTGCGTCACAACTGATCCTGCACTTGCTCCAAACGCTTGAATAAAACGACTTACCAATAAAACTTCAATGGAATTTGCAATAAAGCACAAGAAACTCCCAGCGCCATATACGACAATTCCAAATAACATTGCCCGGCGACGGCCAATTATATCTGATAGCCATCCAATAAAAAATACACCTAAAGCAAATCCAGCAAAATACACACTAAGCGTTAACTGCACCTCATTATTACTTACATGTAACGCCTTTGAAATGTCCGGTAAAGACGGTGTGTAAATCGTTTCACTAATTTGCGGAAATGCGACAAGAACAATCATTAACAAAAGTGATGGTACTGAGACTTTTTTCATTTTTCATACCCTCCTATAACTTTGAAAATCTCAGAAATAAAAAGACTTTCCTTAGCTACGGAACAGGAGGGGCCATTATAGAAATCCGGTCATAAAACAACAAAGAAAACACCTCAATTACGTATGTTAATACTTATAGGAGGGTAATATTAACATCGATTTTTAAATATACTTTTTCAATTATATTACATATTGCGTTTCTTTTACTAGTGCTCAACCTTGGAGGATTGTTAAAAAGATAACTTGATGCATTCACCTTTTTATGGAATAATTAGAAATAGTTTGAATTCATAAACTTAATTATTAAACGATAGACTAGCATATTTTAATGTCACAAGCTTACAAACAGGAGGACTTTCGTAATGATTGAAATTTTAAGGACAGTATTAAACTTTCTAATTTCTCTATTCTCAGGAGAATTACCAATTGTATATTATGTATGGATTATTAGCCTATTCCTAATTCAAATAACCCAATCTACTCTAAACTATAAACTCTTTAACAAGAAAGACAATTTCAGCACTTATATATTGGAAGGATTACTTGCTTTTATTATTTTATTGTTTGGAGGAATATTAGTATCTAAGTTACTTGCTTACATAATAGACGATCCTACTATTAGTATGACGAATTTAACACATTATTTTGTTTCTCTTATCATATTAACTATATTTGTTGTAATAACCTGTGTTAAAGACTTTATAGAAACATCTATAAAGAATAAAAATATCTCTCTTTTTAGCTTTTTAGTAATTTCCTTCATAACAAGTCTACTTTCATTCAAGTTTTTATCACCTTTAATTGAAGGTTCTTTTTCTCTTTCTAAATCTTTTATAACTACTTTAATCACTCTAGTAACCGTATCCATTCCTCTATTAATTTCTTTAGAGGAAAAATATGCAGGTGAAAAGGAAACAGAAAATTTATAGCTTCCCATTTACATAAAAGAAAGAGGGAGCCCCCCCTTTCTTTTATATCGTTCTATTTCACAAGACTAAATCATTCCTTTTAATATTAATCCTAAAACTGACATTATTATCGTGCTAATAATAATTCGCAAAATCCAAGTAGTGTTTGTACTTATTTTTTCTAATTGCTTATTGATTGTTGCTATATCTTTCTCATTAATAGTGGTACGCGTTTCTAAATTTCGAATGTCTCTCATCATTTCTTTTTGCTCCGCCTTGAGACTGTCAATTTTAGCGTAAACATCTTCCATATATTCACACCCTCTGTTCATCTTAATAGAAAAATCTATATATATTATGAGACAACCCTCTTACCTGTGAATACATTGCGTACATTCGCGTACCAAATTATTTGTACAATCTAATTGAATTACTCACATGTTTCTATTCTTCTATTTATAAATTAGCGTTAAGATACATTAAAATTTTAAAAGGAACCCCTTGTTTATTTAACAACAAATAAGGTGCAATCCAACATTTGGAATCTCCTACAATAATTTCTATTGTTTTCATATTTACAACTCCATATAATCAGTATGATTTTCTGAAGAAGCCAATTTTTGAACTGCTTAAAGTATACTAATATGAATACGAAATAGCTGTATTGATAAACTCTCTAGAACAATAAATATACTGGCTGAAACGGATCTATATCCGATATTTTTTCCAGTAACATGAATGGTTATTTCTGATAAATGCGTTTGTACATCATTGTTTTCAAAAATTTCATCCTCAACCTTTACAATATCTGCTTCACAATCTACTTCTTTAAAAGTTTTCAATAATTTTGTTTCCAATAAACTACAATCAAAGCTCTCATCTTTTATTACGGCAAATTTAACCTTCATATCGATTTCCCCATTTTTAACAAACTAAAATCACTAAATCAATATAAATATATATTATTCTATTAAATAATTCAAAATATACGTTTCTTATATGCATTATTAAAAATCAGTTCTAAAGAATTAAATAGTAGGCGTTCCACTAATCTTTCATATAATTCGTCTCTTAATTATTTTGCTCATTGCGCTTTTTTATTTTCCTCACTATTTCAACTAAACTTTCTGTAATAATACATATTTCAAATACATTATTTCCTTTCACTCATACTTTTATCATTGAGTTTTTATTCACAAATTCGTAACACATACATATGAGTTATCATGCTAAAATTAGTTTATTCACAAGAAGAAGTTCTTCTTAATAAATCAACCATTTTTAATACCCTGTTTAAAGCCTTGCCCCCCTGCAAGGTTTTTTCCTATTTAAATAGAGTAGTAGTTTTCGTTATGCTTCTCTCCCCCTTGTTCCTTACCCTACAAATAATACTTCATATTTATTTTAATTTTTCAGCATCCGTACTCGCTCTGTTCGAGAGCTCTTTACCAAATATTCAATCTAATGATAAGATTGACCAAATTAATATTTTCGTCCATAACTGTATCAAAAAGTACACTAAAGAAAAAATAGCACTCTCACAATTAAGTAAACGCGAGCTTTTTCTTCTATCTACTTACTATTTAAGGTTAATAGTGACATAACCAGATTTTAAAATTCGACTTAAATTCATTGATGAATGGAGAGGTTTATATGAAATTGAAAGACAAAGTAGCAATCATAACTGGTGGAGCAAGTGGAATTGGCGAATCTACTGTTCGTCTTTTTATCGAAGAAGGTGCAAAAGTAGTTATTGCTGACTTTTCTGAACGTGGAAAAGAACTATCAGATGAATTGAATGCACATGGATATAATACTTTATTTATTAAAACTGATGTAACAAAAGAGGCAGATATTAAACAGCTAATTCATGAGACAGTAAGTACATACGGTAAATTAGATATTATGTATGCCAATGCCGGCGTTGCTGATGATGCACCAGCAAACGAATTATCCTATGAAAAGTGGAAAAGGACTATTGATATTAATTTGTCTGGGGTATTCCTTTCTAATAAATATTCGATTGAACAATTCCTTAAACAAGGTACAGGTGGTGTCATCGTTAACGCTGGTTCGATTCATAGTTTTGTTTCATTACCTACCCCAACAGCATACTCCTCTGCAAAAGGTGGTGTGAAACTATTAACTCAAAATTTATGTACTGCCTACGCTAAATATGGAATACGTATTAATGCGGTGTGCCCCGGTTATATTGACACCCCTTTACTTGGTAGTGTTAATCCTGAACAGAAAGAATATTTAGCTTCACTTCATCCACAAGGCAGACTTGGAACACCAGAAGAAGTCGCTAAAGCTGTCTTATTTTTAGCAAGTGATGATGCTAGTTTTGTTAACGGTACAACACTTCTTGTTGATGGAGGCTATACTGCACGTTAATTTAAAAATTTTGAAGCACCCTAAGAAATATATAGTCTTCAACAAGAAAAAGCGCCATCACAAGTGACGGCGCTTTTTCTATGTAAGAGCAACTAGAAGGTATCCTTCTAGCCTACTCCCATTTATAAGTCCAAAACTGTTCAAGTTGCAGCCATTTTAATGTTGCTGCATCTTTGTTTTTTATTTTTGCATGCGTGTCTTCAAGCATTGCTTCTGTTTGTGAACGGTGCGCACCTAATGCAGTTAATTTATGATCAAATACTTCACTAATGTTATTTACAACATCCGGTTCTCCTAATACTGCTTCACGATTTTTCGTAATCGCAACAGCATGGATAACTGGGCGCTCTTCTTTTGGCATACGTGATACAGCGCGAACGACAGCGCGGCCAAATGCATTATGATCTGGATGTACACCGTGCTCTGGATAAAATGTAATAATTCGAGATGGATTTACTTCTTGAATAATTGCTTCAATTTTGTCAGCAACGAAATCAACATCTTCAAATTCTAACGTTTTATCATGGAAGCCAAGCATTCTTAAATCTTTAATACCCATCGCTTCACAAGCATCTTTCAATTCTTTCTTACGGATATGTGGAATCGTTTCACGGTTAGCGAATACGTTCTTACCCATGTTACGTCCCATTTGTCCTAGAGTACCACATGCATACGTTACAGGTACTCCTTGATCTGTTAATAAGCGAATTGTTCCTCCCGCAGCATATGCTTCATCATCTGGATGCGGAAATACAACAAGTACATGTCTCTCCATAAGTTTCCCTCCTTCTTACTTAAATGGTGTTAAGCTTAACTCAAGTGCAACTGCTAGACGACCTAAATTATCATGTCCAGCTAATAATAAACGCTCTTGATCGTCTACTTCCCAGTGCGTAATACCTTCAGCATATACCCAACCGTGATCCATTTTCAAACCAACTCGGTATGGATTTGTTCCAGTTATCTTCCCGCGTTCAAAACGGATAATCGCATTTCGAATGAAAGCACCAACTGTCATCATCTTTTCATTTATGTGTGATGCATACGCTCCGTTTGTCGTTTCTAAATGAATATATACATCTTTATTTACAAAACGTTCAATTTCATTTTGAATAAGAGAACTATCTTTTACTATTTCCATCGGAATTCACCTCTTTAAACCATTTTACGCAAAAATAATGTAAATTGCTATCTCTATATTAGAGGACAACGCTCACTTTTCCTAATAATTTGCACTGTGTTTTTTATATTTTTTATATGATATGTAAAAAATACATTTTTTCCTTCACTTTGTTAAATAGTTTTCTTTCTTTTTTGAATTTGCTACAATATATTTTATCCCGTATTATTGCAGCGAGATACATTTCGACAATTGAATACATAATTTAAAGAAGGTGACATGATTGGAACAGTCAGCACATGAAGTAGCAAATTGGCAATATTATTTTGCAATTGCCGTATTTTTAATCACGTACGGATTTATTATTTCTGAGAAATTGAATCGTGCTGTAATCGCACTATTCGGTGCTGCTATTATGATTATTTTTGGAGTTGTAGATTTACATACTGCTTTCACATCACATATTCAATGGGAAACGATTACCCTTTTAATTGGGATGATGATTCTCGTACATATTACGAGTCAATCAGGCGTCTTTGAATTTGTGGCCATTAAAGCGGCAAAAGCAGCTGGTGGAAAACCGATTCGCATTTTATTATTACTATCCCTATTAACTGCTGTCGGATCAGCATTTTTGGACAATGTAACGACTGTTTTATTAATCGTTCCTGTTACATTATCCATTACACGTATTTTAAAAGTAAATCCTGTGCCTTATTTGATTTCAGAAGTGCTGTTTTCAAATATAGGCGGAACAGCAACATTAATCGGTGATCCACCTAATATTATGATTGGATCAGCAAACAAGCATTTAGACTTTAACGCCTTTTTACTTAACTTAGCTCCAATCGTAATTATTATTTCTATCGTGACACTTGGCATTATTTACTTCATGTATCGTAACAAACTAAAAACAACACCTGAACAAATCGAAAAACTAATGGCATTAAACGAAAAAGATTACATTAAAGATCAAAGCCTCCTTTTAAAATCTATTTCGATTTTAGGACTAACTATTTTAGGCTTCGTACTTCATTCGATTATTCATGTAGACGCTGCTGTTATCGCGATGACAGGCGCTACACTTCTTATGTTAATCGGCGTGAAAGAACATGATATTGAAGATGTATTTGCCCATGTTGAATGGGTAACCATTTTCTTCTTCGCCGGATTATTTGTTCTCGTTGGCGGGTTAATTGATATCGGACTTATCTCTTCACTTGCAAGAGAAGTAATCGACGTAACAAACGGTGACATCGGATTCGCAGCTATACTTATTTTATGGGTATCTGGCATCGCATCTGCGACAATCGACAACATCCCATTTGTCGCAACGATGATTCCTCTTATTCAAGACTTAGCTACAGGACTCGGACTATCTGTCGATTCTCCGCAAATCGAAGTACTATGGTGGGCGTTATCTCTTGGAGCTTGCTTAGGAGGAAATGGAACACTAATCGGTGCATCTGCAAACGTAGTCGTTGCTGGTATTGCAAAACGTGAAGGACATGGCTTCTCTTATATGGACTTCTTAAAAATTGGTTTACCATTAACTATTGTTGCACTCTTGTTATCACATGCTTATATATATTTACGTTATTTAATGTAAAAGTTGTATTGCATGAAATTATGTCGTCAAATACAAAAGGTTTGCAGCATGCGTGCTGCAAACCTTTTGTCATCACCAAAATATACCGATAATTGCTAAACCACCTAAAATCATACCACCAATTTGTCCGACAATTGTTGGTGATAATTGAACACCTTTTCTCACTTCAACAATTGGTCTTTCGTGCCTTAGTTGCTGCACTTCACTTTGAAGTTGGTGCACACTTCCGTGCAACTCTTTAATAAGTTCTTTTAATTCGGCGACCTCTTCATTTACTGGTTTTGCCTTTTCTAAATTCATTTTACATGACTCCTTATAAATTCAATCAACACACTGTAAATTTTCGCCAATTACCATTATATCTCCTGCATACTACATATATAATTTCGAATGTACTTTCTAACCTTGCAGCTCTATCCATTCATCTCGCAATATCCCCATAATCATACGGTCAAAACACTTCCCATCTCTTTGAACCGCTTCTCTCATACAGCCTTCCATTTGAAAACCCATCTTTTTATACAATGCAATGGCAGGTTTATTATACGAAATAACATCGAGACCGATGCGGTGTAAATTCAATTCATAGAAAGCATACTTTAGAATAAGATGTATTGCTTCTTTCCCATATCCTTTTCCTCTATCATTCGTATCTCCTATACCAATGGCTAATAAACCTTTTCTGTTATTCCACTCTATACCATGAATCGCCACAAAACCAATTAAGCGATTTTCTTGAACTGTCCTTACCATGAAAGAAACACTATTCGATCTCCGTCCTTTTAATAACTCATCACTTGCTATTTCATTTAAAGATTGCGGGAATGCTACATCTGTATCAACATGTCTTAAATACTCACTATCTTCTTGCCACATAGCCATTACTTCAGCATCTGTTTCTCTCATAGCTGATAATTTAATCGTTTTATTTCGAAAAAGATTCATTGTCATTTCAAACTCCCCCTTTTAAATAACAGGGATACTTATTTTAGCCTATTTATCCCCTTATTCCATAAACTGTTTCATAAACGGGATACTTACAATAAGCGCTGACATTGGCACATCTCCTCCATATTGAATTAACTTCATTGTATAATTTTTTATTTATTCTAACAACAATAGAAAGGCCCTCCAAATTTAGAGGGCCTTTCCTAATAGCAAAACTATATTATTTCGTAAACATTTTCTCCGCTTCATCCATTGCCATTTTGTTTCCTAAAGCAGAATAGTCCAGCCATGGTTGATCATTGATAATGTATACGTGCTTGCCTTTAACTGCTTTTAAGTCTTTCCAAATTGGCGTTTCTTGAAGTTGTTTAAATGCTGCTTTTGCTTTATCATCTCTATTTACAACAACGAAAATCGCATCTGCATCAAAGTCAGGTAATACTTCTTGTGAAATGACTTCGAAAGGGCGGTTTCCATCAATTTTCTCTACACCATTCGCAGGCTGTAACCCTAAGTCTTGGAATAAAATTGGTCCCATCGGTCTTTTCGTACTAAATACACGCAATTCTTTTGCAGTAACGCGAATTGCCATTACTTTTTCGTTATTACCTAGCTCTTTATCTATTAAACCTTTTACTCGTTTTGATTGCTCTTCGTAATCTTGAATATATTTATCTGCTTCTTTCTCACGGTTTACAAGTTTACCAACTTGTTTTAAATGATCTCTCCACGTACCTTCATCTAAATTGAAAGAATGTGTTTTTGCAATTTTTTCGTATTTCGCTACATCTTTACCAGCATATTTTTCATCAACATAAATGTCAGTTGGCTTTAATTGAAGTAACGCTTCCATATTCGGATCTGTTACAACACCAAGCTTCTTCGTATCTTTCAACTGCTCTTTTGCGTGCGGTAAGAAATCTTTTAAATCTCCACCAATAACAGAACCTACTGGTGTAATTCCTAATGCAAGTAAATCATTCGTTAAATGAATAGACATTGAAGCAATTTTTGGGTCATTACTTTTTTCCGTTTTTTTCGTTGCCTCTTCATTAGCTTTCGTTTGACCACATGCTGCTAATACTAAAATACACATCATGCTAAATAAAATAGTAAGTTTCTTTTTCATATGTTCTCCTCTTTGAAGTATTTATTTTGTTTTTGTAAGTAAATAAAGAAAATACGGTGCTCCTAAAGCTGCCACTACTACACCAGCTGGAATAGAGTTTGGCTCAAATATAGAACGACCTATCGTATCTGCTAGCACTAAAATAATCATTCCGATAATGCCAGCTAAAGGAAGAAAGTGTTGATATGTAGTACCTACTAACTTCCTTGCGATATGCGGAGCAACTAAACCGATAAAACCAATCCCTCCTGCCATCGATACACTTGCGCAAGATAATCCAACCGCTGTAGCTAAAAGTAATAACCGTTCTTTTTGAACAGAAACACCAAGTCCTGCTGCTACACTATCACCTAGTGACAATGCATTTAACGTTTTAGATTTTAGCCATGCATACGGGGTTAGTATGAAAATCCAAGGTAATAATGCAAGGACATGAATCCAATCCCTTCCCCACACGTTACCAACTAACCATCTGGAAGCGAATGTATATGTCTCATCATTTAACTTGAGAGAGAAAAATAACGAAATCGCACTAAATCCAGCTGAAACAGCAATACCAACGAGAATAAGTCTAATGGGAAGTAAACCTTTTGATCGATCACTCGCAAGTATAATAATTAAAAATGCAGCTAGTATTCCCCCACCAAATGTAAATAACGGTATTAAAATCGATGCATTCTCATTAATAGAATGAAAGAAAGTAACAAATATAATTAGCCCGAAAGATGCACCTGAATGCAGTCCTAAAATACCAGGGTCTGCAAGTGCGTTACGTGATAATCCTTGTAAAATCGCACCGGAAATCCCAAGGCCAATACCAGCTAACATTGTGATTATAATTCTTGGCATACGATAATCGTATAGCACGGTTGCACTTTCAAAATCACCATAACCGAAAAGCGTTTGAATTACTTTGAGCGGTGCAATACTAAGTGTCCCTGTATTTAAGCTAAGTAAAATGACAGCGATACCAATACAACCGAATATTGTAGTTACAGTAATGGCTCTTTTTTTATCTGTGTTAATAAGACCCTTCACTTATAGCTCCCTCCCAACTTTACGTGCTATATAGAGGAAGAACGGAACTCCAACAAGAGCTACCATAATTCCTATCGCAAGTTCTTTAGGAGGGTTTACTGCTCTTGCTCCTAGGTCAGCTACAACTAATAACATAGCTCCTAATAATGCTGACATAGGAATAATGAGTCGATAATTAACACCAACTAATTTTCTAGCAATGTGCGGGATAACTAGTCCTACAAATCCGATAGAACCAACAGCTGAAACAGAAACACCTGCCAGAATAACTACTATAATCATCCCTAGTATTCTCGTTCGGTTCGTTTTCACTCCTAAATTTGTAGCAACATCATCTCCCATTGATATGAGTGAAATTGATCTCCCTAGCATTGTCGCAAAAATAATCGTTATAAGAATAATAGGGACTAAAAATTTCAAGTGTTCCCACTTAACCCCTGCAACACCACCAGCATACCAAAACGCTAAATCTTGGCTTAAATCATAATAAATCGCAACACCTGAACTTAATGAATGTAAAAGCGCTGCCATAACCGCTCCAGCAATCGTTAACCTCATTGGTGTTAACCCGCCTGATGTTGCTGATCCAATAACAAAGATAAGTACTGTACTTAAGACAGCTCCAATAAAGGAAACAATCATTAAATAGGAATACGACATATGTGGGAAAAAAGCAAAACTAAGTGCTACTACAAACATCGCACCTGCATTTATTCCGAGTACACCTGCATCAGCTAAAGGATTTCGTGTTACACCTTGCATAACAGCACCAGCAACCGCAAAAGCTGCCCCTACAACTGCTGCACCAATTACTCTCGGGAGCCTTAATTCATAAATAATTTGGTGCTGTGTTAGTTTCGGGTTGTAATCCAAAACCGCTGCCCACACCGTTTGTAAATGAATATCTTTTGCACCAAATGAAATGGCTAAAAATATAGATCCAATTAAACATAAAATTGTTAAGCTCATGAAACATATGAACTTAATATGTATCCAGCGGTTATTACCAGCATGTACAGTAGACTTATGTAACATGTTTCATTTCATCCTTTATATTCAGTTGTTTTTTATAATTATTTTTTATTTGTAATTATTATTGATAATAATTATCATTTTCATTTAGATATTATATCGCCACTTTTTTTAAATAGCAAACTATTTTTTCACTTCGCTAAATATTAAAATACTTATTACAATTCCCTTCCAAAAATTACAAATACACACAAAATAGACTACTAGCTTATTTTTAAAAGTGTAGTATACTTAATCATTATTTCGAGTTTTCAAATAAAAATACCGAAGGTGACCCAATGTTATATATAAAACAACTACTACACTTCACTTACGAGCAAGCATTATCTTGCTTATTCCCAGTCGTTATTTTCTTAACACTAGCCCTTTCAAAAATCGTTTCTATTCCAGGGTTATATCGCTATGATTTCATACTCATTGCATGTCTTCTTATGCAGTGGATTATGTACAAGACTGGACTTGAGACGAAAGACGAATTAAAAGTAATTACTGTCTTTCACCTCATCGGCCTTTTACTAGAAATATATAAAGTTCATTTCGGTTCATGGAGTTATCCTGAAGAGGCGTATTCAAAGATTTTTGGAGTTCCACTTTACAGCGGCTTTATGTACGCAAGTGTCGCAAGTTACATATGCCAAGCGTGGAGAAGGTTGGATTTAAAAATGCATCATTGGCCGAAAGCTATTTTTGCCGTGCCGTTAGGAGCTATGATTTACTTCAATTTTTTCACACACCACTTTACATACGATTTTAGATGGATATTAACTTTACTACTATTCATTGTTTTCTCTCGCACATTTGTACAATTTTCATTACAAGGCGTTACATATACAATGCCACTCGTTCTCTCCTTTTTCCTTATCGGATTCTTCATTTTGATTGCAGAAAACATCGCAACATTTTTCGGAGCATGGCAATATCCAAATCAACGGGAAGCGTGGAATCTCGTTCACTTAAGCAAAATTAGTTCATGGTTTTTACTCGTTGTTATTAGCATTATGATTGTTACACAACTCAAACATTTGAAAGAGTCGAAAAAATAATGCTGATTATGTAAAAATAGTTAGCCCATCACTCATTAGAAAGTGATGGGCTTTTTTACCTTCCTTATTAAAGTAGTTACATATTATGAGCTACTACTAGCAGAAGATGTTGCTGCAGATGAAGCGGCAATCGTTGCCATCATAGCTGCTTGTTGTGCTTGTATGAGGACTTCTATCATAGTTTGTAAACCTGTGTTGGTAGCTTTACTTTCCTCACCTTTCTGACTTACGAACAGTTGAATAGCAATAAGAATATTCGTATCTGTATGCCAACGGAATAATTTCTCCCCCTGCAGTTTTTCAATCAACGCTTTAATAGCATAAATCTCTTTTTCTCCATCTTCAAGTAACGCTAGTAGCCCGATTGCTGGATAATGCATCTGTTTCACTTTTACCTTTTCTTGTTTTAACAAATTCCATATGTTTGTACATGTTGCAACTAACATTTCTTCACGGACATCCTTCTTTAGTGAAAGAATATGACTTAAAAACTGAAGATCATTCCCTTTACGCAAACCAGCTTTCGCTAGTTTCTGATACAGACGTTCTACACGATCCATAAGTGTTTCTACATTCTCTGATTGTCCTGCTAATAAAACCGCGAGCGGATAATCATTTGTACTTGTAAGAAAGAGGTGATCCTTTTTCATGCGTTTATATACTTGCATCGAACGCTGAATGTGCGCGCCATGCTGTTCATTTTCTTCTGTTAAAAGCACAGCTGCTGCGAGATAAGTAAATATACTCCGGCTAAAGCCACTAGTGACCAATTGTTCATATAAATCTAAAAACGTCCGAAAAGCTTTCTTGTAATCTGTAAAGTGAATATCTAATGTTGCGGCCACTACAAAACGATGATAAGACTTTAAGTATGAAAACATCCCTACTTGATTCTTAATATAACTACTAATTTCTAAAAAACGTTCGAGATTAAACAATTTATCACTACCTGCATACATAGCAGCAATCATCATTCCTGTTCGAGAATCACTCGTTTTCCATTTTAGTTCTCCCTTTAACTGTACATATGTATGTTTATATTGCTCTAACTTTTGCTCTAATGTAATCATAGTATTCACCCCTATTTCTAGTTCTTCTCTATCATTATACTTATATTCCATATTTAGGAATACTACAATTAATAATCACAACCTAAAAAATTATAAAATTCTCTAATCCTTCAAGAAGTTATACAAAAAAGGTAGATAATAATTTATCTACCTTTTTTGTATATATTATTTAACATTACAACTGTATTGCTTGTTATATGCAATTAAGACTAAAGAGCTTTAATAATACGTTCCATCGCCTTCATTTGCCCAATATGATCAGCTTCATGATAAAGCATCATACCGTAAAGCTCACCAACAGTTTCCAATCCTAAAAACGGCTCTGGTAGTTTATTTTCAAATGCTTCTGCTGGCATTTCGTTAATACGCTTTGCTTGTTCTTTTAATTGAGTCGTTAACACTTCTAATGATGGTCCTTCTGTTTTCCATTTAGATGGTCTTGATCCATATCCAAACATACCTGGATATTCAGTTGGTAATTGTTTGAATTCTTTTCCAAACATGAAAACTTCTGCTGCTGTTAACACGTGACCAATATGCCAACGAATTGTATTGTTAAAACCCTCTGGCTGCGTATCTGCAATTTTATCATCTAGCGTCTCCATAAATTTAAGTAATGCCCCGCGCGTTATTTCAAATTGTTTTAAACCCACTAGTCTATTCATGTTATCGTTCCCCTTCTTGATGTACAATTTATTATGAACTAAGAATGTTCAATTCATTAAAGTTTTACCTTGTTTAATCTATCAGAAATAAATAAGAAATACATCTAATATGCTTATTAAAAATAATAAAAAGGTTCCCTCCTCGTAAATATAGAATTACTTACTATGTAAATAAAAGAGGAGTGTACTTACATGTTACATATTTTAAAACAACAATATAATCTTATTAGCTCTACAAGAGAAACTCTATTTTCATTTTTGGAAGAAATCCCACTAGAAAAATTACATAGCACTGTTCCGAATTTCGGGAGCGGTGGCATTATAAAGACACATATTCATGTAGCCGATTGCTATCGATACTGGCTTGGATCATTCGCATTCAAACAAAAACGAGCAGATTTTTCATTCGCTAGTGATTATAAAATTGAGCATGCAGATGTGGAAAAAGTCCGTGCTAGATTTAAGTTAGTAGATGAGACTGTACAACGTTTTTTAGATGAATACAATGACCGTTGGCTCGAAAATATAGCAAATGAAGTAAAGTGGCAAAAAGAACCTTGGAGTACAACACCACTATGGCTTTTAACTCATACAGAAACACATGAATTTCATCATAAAGGACAAATTGTATCAATGGCTAGGCATCTTGGATATACTCCTCCTGATACAGACCTTAGTTAATTCAATGGTCCATGATTACTAAAAAAATTAGAATGAATACAATTCGAGCATGCTTTGAAAACCACTCAAAACATGCTCTTAAAATATTCTATCTTACATTCTCCATTTCCTCATCAATACCAAATAGTCTCCGCATAATTATATGCATCACTATTCGGAATGGCATGTTTCCCCTGCGCCTGTGCCTTTCTTGGATCTAAATCATATACCATTGGCGTATAGCATGATGTTTGCCCTTTATTTACAACACCATTTCCTCCAGCACTGCCGCAAGTGTATGCCTTTCCATCTGTTTTTCTTACAATTCTTGCATCAGCTTCATTATTATATACTGCTGGGCGGGTTACAGTAACTTTTGCCCACGCTGTCTTACACGTCGTGCTAAATTTTAATTCCACATAAGAATTGGAATCAATCCATTTCTTTTCTTTCGTTACTGCTGATTGGTCACAGCTATTGTAATACGGACTTTTTCCATCATACGAATGATCTTCTGCATATGCTTTATCATTACCAGTCGTACTAAACACACTAGTTAAAACGAGCAATGATAGACAAAAACATGCGCTTAGCTTTTTTAAAAGTTTCAAAGTATTCCACTCCTTTTTAATAGCGTCCTGTTTTTCCATAACCGTTATTAAACGTAACCGCCTCAGCATCTGCTGTGTATCCGAAATCAGCAGTTAAATCAAATACCATTCCTGTATACGTGCTCGTTTGACCTGTTTTTATTGTACCGTTTCCCTGATTAGAAGTGACTGATTTTTGAAATACACCATTTTTGTATTTATTCACAACAGCGTACGCATACACTCCTCCAGACACAGCTGGTGCTGGTTGATCTAAAACAAACTTAGCCCAAGCTGCATGACATTTATTGCTGTAACGTAAATACACTGTCCCTACTTTTTTACTCCCTTCATACACAGCTGTAGACTTTGCATTAAATCCATCTGCATCACACGTTGTACTACCTCCGTATACTTTCGTTGTTGCTGGATTTTTCCCGTCATAGTAACTACTTAAATCAGTAGCAGCAAATGTACTTCCTTGGAAACTAAATAATAGCCCTACACTCGCTACACTTAATACACATACTTTCATTAACTTTTTAAACATTTTCAATTTCCTCCCTCAAAATAAGTACGTATAATAAAGACAATCTATCCCCTATGTACGCCCCTCCTTTCATGCTTCCTAGAGGCATCTTATGGAAACGACTAAACGTTGTAAATTTCCTTATGATTATTGGAATATACGAAGAAATTTACGTAACCGTCTAAGAAAAAAAGTTGAGAAATACACATTTTATAGCATCCTTTATTTAAAACATAAAAGAACCGATACTTGTTACATGCAAGCATCGGTTCTTTATACAAAATTGCCATTTTTTCTTTTATATAAAATAAATATTTCTCCACTTAATCTGTTGTAAAAAACTCCCTCGTTACATCAATAAATTGCTGCAGTGGCGCTGTCATCCATTTATCTTTATGCCAAGCAATTTGTGTATAAATCGGTGAGATTTCATTTTCTAAATGTAACTCTTTTATCATCCCTTCTCGTATATCTTTTTCTACTACTATTGCTGGTAACACAGCTATTCCTAAATCTGCAATAACACATTGTTTAATTGCTTCGACACTAACGAACTCAATTTTATTTACTGGATACACATCTTCTGTACGAAGTAGCTCTTCAAATAAAGTCCGGTACGAGCACCCTAGCTCTGTTAGCAACAACGTCTCACTTTCTAAATCTTTTGTAGAAATGGAAGCTTTCTCGAGTAAATGATGCCCTGAAGCAGCTACTATTTTTAATTCTTCTTTCATAAGCGGCTCCACATGTAAAGTATCTTCTGTTTTACATTCGTCCAAAATAAATGCAAGATCGACTTTTCCCTCCATCAATTGTTCCTTCGCATCTTTATTGGAATGTGCCGGTTTAAATATAAGTTTTATTTGAGGAAATTGTGCTTTAAACTTCTTTAATATAGATGGAAGTCTATATGTACATTGACTCTCTTGCGCACCGATTATTAACGTACCTGCTATTTCTTCATCATCTTTCACAGCCATTTTTGCTTCGTTGCTGAGCGCAATCATCTTGTCGGCATATAGTTGAAACTTCCTACCTGCTTCAGTTAAGAAAAGGCGTTTTCCTAATCTTTCAAATAACGGCGTACCTAACTCAGCTTCTAACGTTTTAATTTGCGCTGTCACACTCGATTGAGCAAAGTTTAATTTCTTCGCAGTTTGTGTAAAATTCAAAGTATCCGCCGCTACTTTAAATGTAATTAATTGTTTTATCTCCATTTATCGTCCCTCTTTTCAATCGATATTCCCGATTGATTTCATCGAAATAATCCTCTTTGTCTATTGATATTTGTATTGTATGATAAAGAGCATCTACAAACAATAAAAATGGAGGTATTCCATATGAAAGCACTTTGTTTCGAACAGTTCGGAAATCCGGATGTACTACAATATAAAGAACTAAATGATCCAATCATAAATCCAAATGAAATTATTGTCCGCACGAAAGCAATCGGTTTAAATTTCGCCGACATTTATAGACGCCGCGGTGATTATCATCTCGCTGGTACCCCGCCTTTTATATTAGGTTATGAAGGGGCTGGCATTGTTGAAAAAGTAGGAGCTGACGTTACGAATATTAATCCTGGAGATCGTATTGCATTTGCTGATGTCCCATTTGCAAATGCAGAGCTAGTTGCTGTTCCGTCTGAGAAAGCAATTAAGCTTTTAGATTCTATCTCTTTTGAAACAGCCGCTTCTGTCTTATTGCAAGGTCTAACCGCACATTATTTAACGAAAGATAGCTATGAAATAAAACAAGGTGATATAGCTTTAGTACACGCTGCAGCTGGTGGTGTTGGGCAACTTCTTATTCAAATAATTAAACTACTAGGCGGAAAAGTAATCGGCCTAACGTCATCAAAAGAAAAAGCAAAGATAGCTACATTAGCTGGTGCTGATCACGTTTTTTTATATACGGAAGCATGGCATACAAAAGTAGTTGAAATAACAAATGGTGATGGAGTAAATGTTGTATATGAATCAGTAGGTTCTACATTAGAGGAGAGTTTTAATGCTACTAAAACTGGCGGTACTGTCGTATTTTACGGAATGGCCGGCGGTAATCCTGCGCCAGTTGATCCACGTATGCTTATGGATACTTCGAAAACTTTAATTGGCGGAGACCTTTGGAACGTGCTTACATCTTATGAAGAGAGAATAGAACGCTCCTCTCAATTATTCGAATGGATTGCGACCGAAAAATTAAAGATTGCAAGTTCTACTACATTCTCTTTACAAGATGGTGCCCGTGCTCATGAATTATTAGAGAGCCGAAAAAGCACAGGGAAGATTTTATTGATCCCATAATCGTTCCAATAAAAAAGGAAGCTAGAATGTATTTCTTTGCTTCCTTTTTTAACGTTATTTATGTTCAATTGTAAAGTGATAATAAAGTTATTTAATTCTGATCTAAAAATATAAGAGCCTGGCTACAAATCATATTGTAGTAAAGCTCTTTAAAGTTGTTTAATTTCTAACCATTTAAATGTGCTTGTAGACAAAAATTAATAATAAAGTTGTTTAAATCTTGTTCAACTAAAGCACCCGTTAGTTCAATAAGAAAAAATTATCTATTATTATTAAAGTGGCCCACCTTCAAAACCAATAGGCCATCCATCGTTTTTAAATTTTACTTTATACTGAAACTCAAAGTGACCATCATAAATAAAAGCTAAACTAAACCCAGAAAATATATAATCGTCAAAATTAACCATCTTTCCAAAAAATATTGTGGATAGATAGTAGTTCTTCATTTCTTGATTAGGGAAGAACTTCTGTAAATATTTTAATGCACAGCTTATATGTAGATGGAGTTCATCGAATGTTTTTTCTGCCATTTCGATAATTTCCATATCAGGATTTTCATTATTCCCCTGAATAATAATCTCCACATCTTCCCATTCTCCGATATTAATACTATAAAACCACCGTTTTTGAATGAGATACTTCTCTTTTTCGTATACAGGGGGATTAACTAGTTTTAATTTTTTTACCTCATCTTTAGTTAATGGTTTATCAAGAATAAGCTTTTTATGCAAAATTTCTTTGATATTAGAGACAATATATTTAGATTTGTTTAATTCTAAAGAGTCCATTTTCCACCTCATAAATTATAAAATAAAGTAAATTCCCCCTTAAGTATATCATCATCCTTATTCAACTATCCTGCACCGTTAATTCAATAAGAATTAAACAACTTTATTATTTTCAAAGGACTTTATTGTAAATTAAACAACTTTATTATCTCTTAACATCAATCTCGCTTCTTTTCAATAACCCTGTTATTTATATTTTTTCTCTACGCTTCTCTTTCTAGGCCCCTCATTTTTAAGTTTATATAATAAATGAATCTAAATATTAAAGGAAAGAACAAACCTCCTGATATCAACGATCCAATAAATACAGTATCAATAAAAGAAAGAATCCCAAATAATAGCATTCCAAAAAAATAAAATACAACTGCACTCCAATAAATAAAACGTGGAAACTTAGTTTGGAACGAATCACCTTTTTCACACGGTTTCCCAAATAACAAATGAACGAATTTAATCAACATAATCACTTCTCCATATAATTGTTAATATTCTTTTCTTCTTAGAATTGAACATAAATCACATACCATGTACCACCCATATTCACACATTCCTTACTTTGTTTTATCCCGCTTTAATGGGCAGTAAGACCCCCACCTCAAAATGCAGCGAAAGCAAAGAAGTTAGGTGGGGGGCGGGCTGCCCATTAAAGTCCGATTGGTGAGGGATGATAATCAGTGGGGGATGAAGAAAACCCCACTGATTAAAGTTTCACTTTATTTCTCGTATACTTACTTTAGATTCCGAGATGAAATGTAAGGCTAATGTCCCTCCAATACACTGCAAACTAATTTGTTGTTCCTACTCTCTAATTATACCATTACAATAATTTTCATAGTTCATTTTTAACGGAATATTCCGATTCGAATTAATAAATGATATATTAAAAAATAAAAAGGAAGCTAGAGTTCTCTACCTTCCTTTTCTTATTTTTATATTTCCACACTTTCTTTCCCTTTTGCAACGTAACTCATATCTCCAACAGACTCAACTGTGTATGTTCCATCTTGATATACAATCTTCGTCACGCTAGCATTTTCCACTCCAAGTTTTGTTTTGCTACTGTCTAACATTTCTATTAAGGTAGTAATCAAAAGCCCATGAACGACAACTAAAACGTTACCGCCACCATTTGCAGCAGATTCTTCACTAATTTTATCTATCTCTGTTTTTATACGAGTAGAAAACAATTCCCAATCTTCCGCCTGTTTTGTCGGATCTGCTACTCTAATAAGATTAATCACTTCTTGAATAGAAAGCTTCAAGAGTTCTTCTGGTGATGCAACGCCTGCAGCTTTTCCAACCACATCCCACATATTCTCAAGTTTTTCACCTTCAAAAATACCGAAATTTAATTCTCGCAAATCTTTTCTTTGCTCAAGTTTTAATTTTGATTGCTCACTATATTTTAATACTAAATTAGCAGTTTCAATTGCGCGGCCGCTATCACTACTATATGCATTCATAAAATGAATATCTTTTAATCCTGTTCCTAAATTTGTGGCAACTTCAACACCTTTTTCTACTAAAGGAGAATCTGCCCAACCTTGCGCGCGATGATTCGTATTTAATATTGTTTTACCGTGTCTTGTAACATATAACGTCACTACATTCTCATTGCTATCTGTTTCTCGCTTATTCATTTCATTCTCTCCCTTTACGTTTCTATATCAATTTTAACACCTCAATTATTCATTGAGCAAAATATACGTCAGTAGATCCGCTTAATAAAAAAAGCTATCTTTCTGTATATCCATACAAAAAGATAGCATCTTTTATGATTACATTTCTTAACCGGTACTCCTACTCAGCAAAAGCACTCGAATATTGTACAATTCCTTCTACACCTCGAAGAGCATTTTCTGTTAATTCCATTATCATAAATACCTCTTCAGGCACTTCAAACGGTGCTTTTACATTCCACTCACTTGCTTTCTTAAAACCAAATTTCGGGTAGTACTCTGGATGTCCTAATACTACAACTGATCCGTATCCAAGTTCTTTCGCTTTTTCTAAAGCAGCCGTGATCAGTTTTCCGCCAATTCCTTTCTTCTGATGGCCCCTAGCAACTGACACTGGTGCAAGTGCTAGCGATTCTACAGAAGTTCCATCTTGTTCTATCGCAATTTTAGATAACATAATGTGACCGACTATTTCCTCATCTACTGCAACGATTGATAACTCCGGAACAAACGCGTCACATTCTCTAATACGTTTTACAAGTTCATGTTCTGTTTTATCACTAAATTCTTCAAGTGAAAATACTTCTTTTACGACTTCTTCTGTTTTTCTATAATCATTTTTTTGTTCTTGTCTAATCGTTACCATTTTAACTTATCCTCTATTCTTTCTTATTTCTTTTTGAATTTTACGCAGTGCTTTTTTCGATCCGCGCTCAATATCGTGTTGCATTTTTCTTTCTTTATAATCAACAAATAGTGTATTTAAATCGTATCCTTCTGGGTATAATTCTTTCGCTGCTACCTCTAAAGTAATACGTTTTACATTTACTTCAACGAATTCACCGTTATAATATACAACAACGTTATAAAAATTATCTTTTTCCTTATAGATGATACCAAAATCATCATAATCTAATAAATTCACACGATCGCCGATTTTGTACTCATAATGAAATTCTCTTTTTTCTTGTACAAATTTCGGTTTTCTAATTTTACTTTCATTCACTTTTTCTAAAGCGTACTCTTTATTTCCCATGTACTCTTTCGCTCTTTTCAGCACATGTTCTTTTACGCTCATTTTATTCGCAATCCAAAGTGCATTACTTTCTCCTGATTTTCCGATAACTAATTTATAAAGCGGCTCTAGCGTTTCACTATTAAACTGCATCGCTGCATTCATAAAGTCATCGTGCATTTCTGAGAATCGTTTAATTTCTCCGTAATGCGTACTCGCAACGGTAATACATCCCGCAAGGTACAACTCTTCTAAAATAGATATTGCAAGTGCTGCACCTTCATTCGGTTCTGTACCGCTTCCTATTTCATCAAATAAAAGTAACGTATTATTATTTGACATCCTCATAATCTCAGAAAGATTTTTCATATGAGATGAAAATGTACTTAGTGCATTTTCGATACTTTGATTATCACCAATATCTACAAATACATTTTCAAAAATAGCGATTTCTGTACCTTTATCTCCTGCAATATGAAGACCTGACATTGTAGCTAATGTTAACAATCCAATCGTTTTTAATACAATTGTCTTTCCGCCCGCATTCGGCCCTGTAATAATTAAACTACGATACTCTTGACCAATTTCAAAATTTAAGGGTACAACTTGCCCTGTTAAAAGCGGATGCTTACAATTCACTAAATGAACGTAGCCATGATCATTTAACTTCGGTTCTATTCCATTGATCGATTTACTAAACTTCGCTTTTGCAAATACCATATCATACTGACTAATTAGCTCCATGTTAATCTTTATACTATAAATGTTTTCTAACACCATTCCTGATAAAGTCGCTAAAATTTGATATTCTTCAACCGCTTCTTCTGCTTTCAAACCCGCTAGTTCCGCATTCAATTTCGTAACCGTATGCGGTTCTATAAATACAGTAGAACCTTTTGCCGAGGCTTCAATAATACTTCCAGCAACTTGGTTTTTATAGGAAGATTTAATTGGAATCGTATAACGGTCATCCTTTTTACTAATAAAGAATTCCTGAATGAATTTCTTATTTGCACTACTATTTAAAAACTTCGTTAAACGTTCTTTTATTTTCCCATCTACAGAATCGATATTATTTCGAATTCGTTTTAACTCTTTACTTGCAGCTGCATCAATACTATTTCCTTTAATTGAAAAGTTAATTTCCTCTTCAATACTTTTATATTCAGTCATTGAATTTGCATAAGAAGCTAATACTGGTGCAAAAAATTCTTTATCTAACATAAACTTTTTAATCTTTCTACATCCGCGTAAAAAGTCTGAAACACTGACTAATTCTTCTGGATCTAAAATCATCCCTTTTTCTAATTTTTGAATTGTACTAGCAATATTAGAAATGCCGAAGAAAGGAACATGCCCTTCTGCATCTAATATAGCTCGTGCTTCTGTCGTTTCATTCAACCGATTTCTCACTACTTTTATACTCGTACTCGGCTCTAATTTGTTTAATAATTCCTTACCTAATCCACTTACACAATAAGATTTCACTATATCCTTTAATTCGTTATATTGTAGCTTTTCAAAAGTCATCGTATTCATTTTGTTTCTCCTCACTATGATTGATTTTTATCATAAATGAAGATACCTACTCATTAGATTCCAATGAGTCATATATAAAATCCCATAATTATACAATAAAAACATATACAAAAAAGCTGCGGGGATACCGCAGCTTTTACATTTACAAGGCATTTGTAATAACATATGAGGAAATAAGCCATAAAAAAATAGATGGCAGTCCCTTATTACACGCTTTATAAAGTATTGTAGGTATCTTCATAGGTTTTGAAATAAATGCATGACAAAATTAGGGGTATGATGTACATAAAAATCCCCTGGTCTTATCCGATTTATTTCATTAAATTTTTCCTATTTAGTACCTACCGCACTCACAAAAAGCACCTCTCATTAATTTATATTATAGTCATTGAAATCTAATTTACTGAAATCATCATACTATATGTTTTGTAAGAAGTAAAGGTGTCAAACTATTTCCTTGCAGACTGTAAAATGTTCATATAATCAACCTTTTTCTCAAGGGTCTTTTTCGCATCTTCAGCCGTTACTATATAATCTACAGGAATATTTTGTAGTACATCCTTATTAATATTTGGCAACTGAATCGTTATATCTTCTACATTACTTTTACTATTTTCAATCGTTTTATTAAATTCCTGAATACTTCTTGCAACCCCCGCTAATGTTTCCATATGTACAGAATTGTTTACATCTAAAACAGTATTACTTTTAAAAACTGCCGTATAATACTGTTGCAAATTTTTCTTCGCTATTTGTTCCTCAGTATTCTTATCGGAAACATTATCCCCAGTCTGCATTTGATCAAAAGTAAATATAGTGTTTTTCTCTCCATAATATGTATTAAATCTTCCTTGTAAATTATTTGCTTCCTTTTTCTTTTCATAGTTATCATTATTTACTTCTGGAGAGATTTGCCCCTCGAAGTACAGTTGAAATTGCAAGTGTGGTTCATCGACTTGCTGCACAGTAACTATCCGCCCCTTTGGACCAAGGAAGTCCTTTCCGTTATCCAGAGTTTCAACTCCGTTTAATTTAACAACCATACCATACTCCGATTTTGTATAACTTTGTGCTTTTTGTTCAATTTCTTCATTCGATATATCACATGATGTTAATAGTAATAAACTAAACATTATACTATATTTCATTATTGTTCTTTTCATATTGCCTCTCCTTTTGCTACTACCACCTATACAGAAATGTGCCTATGGATTTTAAATTACGATTTATATAAAGAACTTCTTCTAAAAAGCGCTACATCAAACTATCTTCGCTAACTTGAATAATAAAAACTCATCATCTTGCTTTAGAAAACACTAATAACCACAAGTATAAAAATACCCATTAACTATCATTTTATGATGATAGTGTAATTTTGCATTATAATAATTTTATCGTAAAGCAAATATAATATCTATTAAAATCACATTAAAAACATACTAATATTTAGTTCTATAGCAATCACAGTAAGGAGATGTTCCTCGAGTACGAATAAGATGACATTATTTATTCCAATGCATCTCTTGGTGTTTCAAAAGCCGACTAGTTCATTTATAAACATAAAGATTTAGGAAGGATAACAATATAAAAAGAAGAGGAAAACTTATATTTCCCTCTCCTATTTCATCACCAAATTACTGCTGAACATATATGGAAACTGATCCTCCACTTACTTGGAATTGTCCCCAACCATCCTTATTAATTGTTACAGTATTTGTTTGATTACCCGTAATATCGTACCATACTTCCCCTGCGTTATTCTTTCCAACATCCATCCACTTTGCCCCTCCTGGTCCATCAGAGATTAATGTTGCTAAACCAGAATTAGCATGTACACTATCACCTTCTCTTGTCCAGCCAATCACATCTGGATGATCAAAATAATCACGTTGCGTACCATATGCAAAGTTTTTTCGTGCCGTCAAAATCGGATCAATTTTATCCTTTAACACTGGAATTTCATAGTTACTATTTCCTTTTGTACCATAGTAATCACCATAGAAAACAGAAGGATACCCCTCTGCACGCGTTAAAATAAATGCATATGCCAGCGGCTTGAACCAAGGGCTCACTACAGATTCCAATGACTGACCAGGCTGTGAATCATGATTTTCAACTAGAGTAACCGCAAGTGTAGGATGATTCGCAACTACCGTTCCTTTTAAAATATTTCTCATATCATAATTTCCATTTCCTGTTGAAGCATAATGAAAATTATAATGAAGTGGTGCATCGAACACAGATTGATTATAATTAACCTTCGCTAAATAATTATTTAAAGTCTGGATATCATTTTGCCAATATTCAGCTACTGTAAACATTTCTTTCCCTGTTTGCTGTCTAACGTGATTTACCCAATCGCGCAAGTATTCATGATCAATATGTTTAACAGCATCTAAACGAAAACCATCTAAATTTAATTCATTCGCATACCACGTTCCCCATTTTTTCATTTCATTCGCAACATCTGGATGATCAAAATCAAGATCTGCATACATCAAATAATCATAATTCCCATTCTCGCTAGACACTTCCCAGTCCCATGCTTTACCTATGCCCCTAAATTTATAAATTCGGTTTAATTTCCTTCCTTCATCCCAATCCGTTCCATCAAAATGATACCATTTCCATTTGAAATTAGAATAAGAATCTCCACGCCCTGGAAAGTTAAATCCCGTCCACGCACTAATTTCATAATCACCTGATACTTCAATATTCCGATTGCTCGGGTCTACCTCAACTGCTGTGACAGTTTCTGTATAATCAGCCCCACCTTTATGATTCATAACTACATCACCGTATACATTGATGTTTTTCTTATGTAAAGCGTCAATTGCAGACTTCAATTGTGCTTTCGTCCCATATTTCGTCCGCACTGTTCCCTTTTGATTGAATTCCCCCAAATCATATAAATCATATGCTCCATATCCTACGTCATTTTGCGTAGTTCCTTTATATGCAGGTGGTATCCAAACAGATGTAATTCCTTTTTGCGCTAAATTTTCAGCATCAGTACGCAAACGATTCCAATGATCTCCATCATTCGGAGCATACCATTCAAAATACTGCATTAACGTTCCATTGTTAACTGTATCTGCATATGCTTTACTCCCCTCATATATACTAGGTAAAAACATAACAACTGACAATCCGACTATTGTTATTCTTTTAAACATCTGTACACCATCCCCTTCCAAGAAAGCGTTTGCATATTTTATCAGAATTATTATAATATTCGTCCCACCGTTAGTAAAGTAGCAATCTCTCACTCTCTCATATTATTTTTAATCTAATTTCAAATATTCAACGTAGTTTTAATTTCACATCCTATTCAAGATTGTTTACAATTTACCTATAAAAGCATAACGGAGGGATTTCGATGACAGACTTTCAAAAACAATTTTTCGCACGATTACATATAGAAGAAAAAGACACAGTTTCATTTGAAGATTTATCTAACATTATGTACGCAATAGCACAAACTGTTCCTTTTGAAAACTTAAATATTCTCGAAAAGAATTTTAAAGAAATATCAAAAGAAAATTTGAAAGAGAAAATTTTAGTAAATAACCGTGGCGGTCTTTGTTATGAACTCAATCCTACTATGTATTACTTCCTGAAAGATTCTGGATTCGATGTTCATCTCGTTTCAGGAACAGTTTATAACGCTGCAAACTCCATATGGGCTGTTAATTCTGGCCATATCGCAATCGTTTTAACACATCATAATGAACTTTATTTAATTGAAGTAGGATTCGGATCATACTTACCTCTTGCCCCTGTCCCTTTCTCAGGTGAAGTCATTCACTCTGTTACAGGAGATTATCGTATTCGTAAAGAAATGACCGAAAAGGGAAACTACATTTTAGAGATGCGGAAAAACAATGAGTTCTTGGATCAATCTTCTGCTGATGATTGGACGTTAGGCTATGCATTTTATATAGAAGAAGTGGATGAAGAAAAAGCAAATACAGCACAAAAAATTATCGTTGAACATGAAGGATCACCCTTTAATAAAGTACCTCTTATTGTAAAACTAACTGAAGATGGGCATGCCTCTTTAACGAAAGATAGCCTTACAGTAGCGAAAAATGGTAAAAAAACGAAAGAAACCGTTACAAACATGCAATATACAAACCTTTTACATTCAAAATTCGGAATTACACTATAAGTAAGTAAGCCTTGTTATTTTAGCAGGGCTTTTCAATTTTCAGCAGGGATTTTTTGCAATTTGTTGTATTTCATAGTTATATAGAAATATAACTACATGTTTAGAAAGGAAATGATTATGACAGAACTTAAAGATCGATTACAAGTAGCTGATATAGAAAAATGGGATTTAACAGACATTTACCATACAATTGAAGATTGGGAAAGTGATTTTCATAAAATTGAAGTATTAACGAAGGAATTACACGAGTTTAATGGAAATATTCACGACGGCAATAGTTTATTAGCTTATTTAACGAAGAGTGAAGAAATTTCTAGCATAATATCTTTAATGTTCGCTTATGCACGATTACAATCTGACCTTGATACACGCGATACTGACGCGCAATCTCTTGTCGATAAAGTATCACAATTACACGTGAAAGTAAGTGCAGCGAAATCTTTCTTTTCCCCCTTCTTACTTAGCATAGACGAAAACACATTACATTCTTACATAGAAGAAACAGAAGGCTTACAATATTATAAAGAAGACTTATTTGAATTATACCGTTATAAAAAACACGTATTAAATAAGGACCAAGAAGAAATTTTATCACAAATGGGTGAAGCTCTTTCTTCTCCACAGCACACATTTGGTATGTTAAATAATGCAGATATATTATTTGGTGAAGTGACGACTGACGATGGAGAAAAAGTGAACTTAACACGCGGAATGTATGCAAAGTTAATAGAAGATACGAATCGTGAAAAGCGTAAAGAAGCTTATAAAGCATATTACAAACCATATGTTCAGTTAAAGAATTCCATCGCATCTACTTTATCCGCTGCTATTAAAAATAATGTTACTGTTTCGAAATTAAGAAACTATCCATCAGCGCTAGAGAAATCATTATTTGGCGATATGGTTCCGAAAGAAGTATATGAAAACCTAATTGATACAACGAAAAAAAACATTCAAACATTACATACATACAATGAAATTCGAAAAGAAAAATTAAACGTAGATGAACTAAGACAATACGACTTAGGCGTCGATTTAGTAGAAGGTGCAAAACAAGACATCCCATATAGTGAAGCATTTGACATTATGATTGCATCACTAGCTCCTTTAGGAGAAGAATATATTGAGACATTAAAAAGTTTTAAAGATAAAAGATATATAGACGTAAGAGAAACACCAGGGAAACGTTCTGGTGCTTATAACTTTGGTGTATACGGCGTTCATCCTTTCATTCTTTTAAATCATCACGATGATTTAAACAGCCTGTTCACTCTTACTCATGAATGTGGTCACGGTATGCATACGCACTATTCACATGGATACCAACCAAGAATTTCTGCACATTATTCTATCTTTGTCGCAGAAGTCGCTTCTACAGTAAATGAAGTGTTATTAATTCACTATTTATTAAAAGAAGCAAAAGATACGAACGTGCGTAACCATTTAGTTAACCATTTTATTGAGAAATTTAAAGGTACTTTCTTTACACAAATTATGTTTGCAGAATTTGAAAAAATCACACATGAAATGGCTGAACAAGGTAAACCATTACATGCACAAGTCTTCAGTGAAATTTATGAAAAGCTATTTAAAGAATATAACGGTGATTCACTTGTATTTGATGAAGAAGTAAAATACGGATGGGCTAGAATCCCTCATTTCTATCGCCCGTTTTACGTATACAAATATGCAACTGGATTCGCATCTGCCATTCAAATCGCTGATAAACTATTAAGCGGTGATCCGAATGCTCAGAAAAATTATATTGAATTCCTTAAAGGCGGAAGTTCAGACTACCCATTAAACTTATTGAAAAAAGCTGGCGTCGATTTAACAACGCCAGAACCGATTGAAAGTGCATTGAAACAATTCACTCAACTTGTTGAGGAGTTTTCAACATTATAAAAAGCATGCAGAGTATATGCTCTGCATGCTTTTTATTTGAATTACTCTATTCTATATGCTGCTGCGTCACACAATGAATCATACCACCGTATGCATACAATTCGTTAACATATATACCAACAATTCTTCTCCCTGGAAATTGACCTTCAATGATTTGAAGCCCTAATTTATCATGTTCATCACCGTATATAGGTACCAATACAACTTCATTACCAATGTAAAAATTTAAGTACGATCCTTTACAATCTGCTTCTTTTACCACTTTTCTTGTTACTGGTACTGGAATGAGCTGAAATGGCTTTCCATCTATATTTTTCGCTTGCCGTAATTCTTGATAATGCTTTTCATACGCCTCCAAAAGGTATGGCTCTCCTTCATCGAAAGGATCATATTCATACAGTATCGTATTTTCATTTACAAACCGTGCCGCGCCATCAATATGATAATCCGTATCTTCATCATAATTATCTTCTCCGCGTATACCAGTTATCCATATAAAATTTGTTACTCCTAAATATTTCGTTAACTCCATTTCAATTTCTTTCTGACTTAGTGTGGGATTTCGATTTTCATTTATAATAGACGTTTTCGCCGCCATTAAGGTCCCGTTTCCGTTTATCTCAATTCCCCCACCCTCTAGACAGACACTAGATTCAACTTTTGGAATACGATACATTTCACTTATTTTATTCGGAATATTAGCGTCTTTTTCGTACGGATATTTATTTCCCCAACCATTAAATATCCAGTGCGTTAGGCAGCGATTCCCTTCCTTATCCGTTACAAAGATTGGTCCGTTATCTCGTATCCAAATATCATCAGTTTCTTGAATTAAGAAATCAATTTTATCCATATTTACATTAGCTTCAATTAACTTCGATTGGACATGTATTTTCTCTTCTTCATCACATACAACAATATGGACATTTTCTCCATAGTGAAGCTCCTTTGCCATCGATATCCAAATATCATCTAACTTAGCTCTGTAGCCTTCACCTCTATGTGCTTTATCATGTGGCCATTGGAGCCATGTACCTTCATGTTTCTCCCATTCCGCAGGCATATAAAACAAACTATTCTCTATATTTCTCATACGTGTTCACCCCTTATATGAATGTACGTACAGTCTATACTTTGACATCGTGTTAAGGTCAACAGGAATATCTTCATTTACTTGTAGCAACTTTATAAGGTGATTCTTTACTTCTCCTTTTTATTATGATAAATTGCTTTCATACATAGAATAAGGATTGACATAATGTTAATGTCAATCCTTATTCTCATTCTATTTTCGTAACTAAAAAACAAATTTGTGTCACATACTCTTCTGCTAAACAATCACATTCAGGTCCCTTTATATAAACCTCATATGGCGAATTAATTATTACATACCCATTTCTTTCAATCCATTCTTCTAACGCTATATAAGCGTAACCTATATAGTCGTAACTTCCATAATGCATAGTAGTAACGATATGATGTGGACTTAGTTGTTTCATTTCATACTCTTGTGCTACGTCTTCATCATTCCCCTGCATAACCGGAATTCTTAACTCAATATCACTGTTACTTGGAATATATTCTTCATCATAAAAGACTGCAGATGGAGAACCAGCTATTTGAAAGTTATTTTTTTGTACCTCTTCATATAAGTCATAAAAATAATCATCCATATCATCTATATCTATTTTTACTCTTTGAGTAATTAACATTACTTCGTTCCTCATTCCCATTAATATATCGTAACTTCTATGGCGAGCAATATTTAGACTACTATTCACCATTACCATTTCATTCATTTCTGAAATAACCTGTAAGTTTTGCTTCACTTCCTGAGACAACTCGATAATTTGTGATTGTATATGCTGAACAAACGAATCTTGATCCGATGACTGCAAAACAATTCTAATTTTTGGAAGAGGAAATTTATACTCCCTTAGCTTTTTTATTTTCAATGCTACTTCCAGCTGCTCTTGTTCATAATACCTATACCCATTAACCGGATTCACATATGCCGGTTTTAATATCTCCTCTTTGTCATAATGTCTTAACATCCGCGTACTCATTTTACAAATCCGAGAAAACTCAGCGATGGTATACATATCAATACTCCTTGAATATATTTTCTTTTCATTACTTATTTATTAAAACCAATCAAAAATCTTCTCATTTTCGAAGGTAACAAATGACTTGGACAATACCACGTTAAACAATTCATCGCGCCTCCCATTGTTGATATTTCTCCTACATGAATTTGAATAACTTGTTTCTCCGTATACTGTTGAATATATCGTAAAACTTCCTCATCTTTAGCTAGCCCAAACTTAGGAACATAAAGAGCATCACATGATTCTAACATATTTATATACAACCCTTTTGCCGATGCTATCTCTTGATCATATTGTCCTTTCTCTGTATATGATGAAGGAACAACTATAAATTCAGCTTCTGGCATTTGTTCTTTAATAATCTCTTGAACACTATATCTAAATTCATGATCTCCTAAAAAATCACTAATAAACATTGTATGTTCATCAATAAATTTAACCATTCCGTCTGCGTGTGCTAGTACATCCCCTTCCTCAGCAGGAATAATAATAACTCGGCTCACATCTAAATCCCATTCTAACTGCTCAATAATTTCCTCTTCTATCCAATCATCGTTATCATCAAATATGCGTTCTGTTAATATTACAGTATCTTTTTTATTCCAAATAAGATTACCACCATCTAATATTAATGGGGATTTTACATATTCAAAGTCATTCTTTTTCAACCATTTATTAAATTGTTGATCTAAATATCGCCCTTGATCATTTGGCAAATAATTTGGTCGATATTTAAATTTAACTAGATGATTTGTGACAACCGGTGCAACATCTCTTAGCCAAATATCATCATACTCAAAACAGCTCGTATGAAAGTCTTGTTCTTCAACAGATAAAGATATAAGTTGATCCGCAATTGATTTCTTTTCATTTAAACATTCATTAAAGTAAATCAAGTCTTCATAAAATGGTTGATAATATTCATTTGATTCGTCTGGTATTGCAGTAAAAATAATGCCATTATGTTTTTGTTCCATATTATTCATCTCGCTTTTTAATAGTAGTTACATAACTGATTTTACAAAGCCAACTATTCCTAAATTTATGTCTTTTTTCGTTACAACTCATGCAACATGTACATTTTATGAATGGATTATAGCATGGAGAAATATTATATATTTATATAAAAAATATAAGGCTGACGTTAAGCCTTATATTGACTCTTGACAAGTTTTTTTAATACCATATTTTAAAACAACAATAAATGATTAAATGATAACTCGATTCATTACCATCCAATTTCAGTTCTTGTATAAACTGAATGACTTCTTTCATAAGAAACACACTTAGAATAACCCCTAAGCAAATTAAAGCTACATTTAAAATGTACTGTAAAACGATAGGGAAATACGAAAACACTATTTTAAAATTCTTTAACACAAACATTTTTCTCCTTTACCATATAAAACGAAAAGCGAATATACACTATAATTAATTTATCATTATATTAAAATTTTATTATTATAAATAATAAGGAACGACAAAATAGGTAATAAGATTCCACCTATTTTGTCTATATAGCAGAACAACGAAATTACAATCAATTACTTCAATGCAATGGGTTGTTGTTGTGTCACACAATGAATCATACCGCCGTTTTTATACAACTCTCTCACATCAATACCGACTACTTTATGACCTGGGTATAACTTCTGAATCGTATCGTTTGCGATTTTATCATTCGGATCATTATAATTAGGCACTAATACAACTGTATTTCCGATATAATAATTGATATATGACCCCTTATAATCGAGAGTTTTTCCATTTTCTAAAGCAACCTTTTCTTTACTAAGCGGCAAGTATTCATACTTATATTTCTGTCCTGAAGCATTTTTTGCATCTAACAATGTATCCATATCTTTATTAGATAAACCCCATTCGGCTAGGTCATCTTCTTTCATCGTTACAATGGTAGATTTATTATGGAATTTAGCAAATCCATCAATATGAAAGTCCGTAATATCTAAATTAGGTACTCCGTCTAACCAAATAAAGTTTGATACCCCAAGATCACTTATATATTTTTCAATTTCTTTTTCTGATAAATCAGGATTTCTATTTTTATTCGTCACCGCACTTCGAGTTAATAACGCAGTCCCATTGCTGTCTAATTCAATTGCGCCGCCTTCAAGGACAAATTTTCCCCAATCAATTCTTTCAATTCCTAATTGTTTACTAACATTCTTACGTATTTGAGCATCATTTTTATACGGTGTTTTCTTCCCCCAACCATTAAATGCTGGATCTAATATTTTGAGATTTTTATTGCTGTCATAAACAAAAATTGATCCACTGTCCCTTGCCCATACATCATCAGTAGGCGCGATAAAGAAATCAATCTTCTCCATATTTAACCCTTCATCTGTTAAAAGGTTATTGATTCTTTCTTTTTCTTCCTGGTCATATGCAACAATGTGGACTTTCTCACCCTCAGTTAAAGCACTTGCCATCTTAACCCAAATAGGTTCAACTTCCTTCTTATACTCTTCACCATATGTGTATTCATGTGGCCATTGTAGCCATGTACCTTCATGTTTATCTTTTTCATCTGGCATCGTATATTTCCCAGCATTTTTCTGTACCTCTACTTTTTCCCCTTCTTTCCCTTTAACATTTTCATTGTTACCCTCAAAAGAGCATCCACTAATAATCGTTGTAGATAATGTAGCTATTAAACAAAACTTTATTGCTTTTTTCATTTTTTCAACCTCCTGTTCTTGTCTCCAATAATGTAAAGCTTCACATAGTGTGAAGCTCAAGCTTTTTTATCAATGTAAAAATTACCAATTGTTCTTTGCATTCCTTAACATTTAACTACCTATTTAGATTTATTCAAATGCCAATCACCTTTCTTACCTATTTATCCCGCTATTTATGGGCAGTAAGACCCCCACCTCAAAATTCAGCGGAAGCAAAGAATTTAAGTGGGGCCCTGTTGCCCGTAAAAGCCCGATTGATGAGGGCTTCTACTCAGTGGTGGATGAACAAAGCCTCTCCACTGAGTAAAGTTTCACTTTATTCAGTAAGTAAAACTTTACAAAATAAAAAAATCGGTATTGATAATTCCATATCAATACCGATTTTTTATAATTATTTTCCTTCTATTAAATCATTCGCCATTTTCCTAAATTCTTGATTAAATGCATCATTCATACCATTTTGGACGTTAGAAAATAATATGACAAACGTTCGTTTATCCCAGTTAAAATTATTAAAAGTGTTCCAGCCAGCTAATACACCGTGGTTATGATAATAATCTGGGTAAATATAGAAACTAAATCCATATTTTCTTGCAGGTGATGCAGAAAACATATCTGATACACTTTGTTTAGAAAGTAGTTTACCATCCATAATAGCTTCATCTAACTTTTTCATATCTTCAACAGTCGTATACATTTCACCACAACCATACAGCCAGTTCATTTTTAAGCGAGGTGTGGCTATTAACTTATTATTTTTTTTCGTATACCCTTCTGCTAAGAAAATATCTTCTGGGAGTGTTGCGCCCATTCCAGATTCATGCATTTCAACAGGATTCAAAATATTTTCTTTCACATATTCAGCAAGTGGTTTATTTGATATTTTTTCTACAATATATGCAAGCACCATATAATTATAATCTGTATATTTCCATCCTGTCCCTGCTGGAAATTGTAACGTTTGTGCCCCAATCCACGTTACTAATTTTAACCGTGATGCTGCGTCAACACTACCTTGTCCCTGTTCTGGTAATCCAGACGTATGTGTTAACAAGTTTCGTAACGTAATATTTTTATCTGCTGGAAACGATGGGATATATTTATTTACATTGTCTTCAATGTTCAACTTCCCTTTTTCTTTTAGTTGCATAATAGATATTGCAACAACTGTTTTCGTAATAGAGCCAATGCGATATTTCGTTCTTGGCGTTGTTAGTACTTGATCTTTCACATTCGCATAACCGTAGCCTTTTCGTAAAATGACATGACCTTTACTTGCTACAAGAACACTCCCATTAAATCCTTTATCTTTTAAGTACTGATCTAGTTTTCCAGCTGCAATTTCATAACGCTTTTTCTCATTCGCATCAATTTCCTGCTTAACATCTTTTTGCTTACTATTTACATTAGAAAATGCCTTTGCATCATATTTTTTTCCTTTATTTGCATGTATTAGTGTAACAACACTTCCACAAAAAACAGCAAAAATAAAGAAAATGATTAACCATTTCTTTAACATACTAGGAGCCCTCTTTTATCTAGTTTCACTTAACGTACATCCATTCTATTTTATATCTTTTAATTATCAAGTATATTATAATATTATTTAATATTCACTCTGTTAAAACTAGATTCCTTTTTCTCACTTTCAATTTTGACTACTCTCTATTGTATTTCTTTCTTGCAAAATTTCCAACATACAATCGGATGCATTACAATATAATTTCAAATTCTTTTGTAACATTTGTTACATACTAAAAAGAATGGAGATGTATTATGAAAAACACCGATAAACGCAATCGTTTAGATGATAAGATGTTTCATTATCGGATAACAAAAAATAACATGTTATTAATTGAATATTACGGAAAACAGATTATAGCATTAAAAGGAAATGATGCTGAAAAATTTTTAAATAAAATAAATCATGCAAATAACGATAAAGAAAAACAGCTAATTATGGCTAAAATTACAGGTAATTTCAAAAGAGGTAATGAACGAAATTGAAAACGAATCTCATTTACATTTTGATTATACAACAAATAAAAAAAGAAATGTCGCTCATTCAACATTTCTTTAGACTTTCTTCATAAAAAATTTACATTGCTAACATTCCTTCATTTTCTATACTTCCTATATAAGCTAACCGCTGAAATAGTTAGTAATACAACTATGCATAACCACGCATACGTATATCCCTTCTTATCTACAATATAACCAAATAAAGCAGGCGCAGCAATAATAGCAATTTGATTTAATGTAAGTGCAAAACTCACTGTCATCCCTACCGATTCTTCACTTGCTGATTCCGCAACTTCAGTTATAAAAAGACTAAACCATCCAATTGAAAAGAACCCTAACAATGCACTTACACCATACAATACATTCGTTATTGTATGTATGCTCATTACTAATATTAGAATGAAGAAAATAGAAATACAAACAGTTATAAATAAGAGGGTACGCCGATTTCCCTTATAAAACAAATCACTAGTAGCTGCTAATATAACCCTACCAACCATTCCAGAAAAGAACATAACGGAAAATACTTTTCCAGCTAAAATTGGCGTGATTGATTGTTCCAATACTAAAAATTTTATAAAGTGTGCAACTAACACCATTTGCAATGAAATCATACAAATGCCAGTTATATAAATTGCATACAATTCTTTTTTACACATCACTTCTTTTAACTGCATCCAAAAAGAAAGTTTACTACGTTCTTGTTTAACTTTCTCTTGAATATATGGTTCCTTATAAAATATAAAAAATAAAAACCCTCCAATTATACAAATACATGCAATGCTATTTACCGCATAGGCCATATTATATTTTATTGTAAGAAACGGGATCAATACTCCCGCTAATGTACCACCAATCGGTATACCGGCTTGTCTAATCCCCATCGCTAACCCGCGATTTTCTTTTGAGAACCACTTCATTATCACCTTACTTCCTCCTGGCTGCGAAACACTATAAAACGTTCCTACTAATAAAAGTACAAAGAGTAACCCATTAAATCCATTGACCATATTAGTCAGTAAAAACGAACTTCCTAGTAAAAATGAACTTATCGAAATTAACAACTTTTCATTGTATTGATCAAGTAGCCGCCCGACAAAAAGCATACAAAATAGCGGTCCTATATTTACAACACTTACTAACAATCCAATCTCCGTATTCGTAAGTGCATATTCTTCTTTCCAAAATAAAGCAAACGCTCCAACACCATACGTTATAAGTGTCGCTGTTGTTTGAGCAACCGTCGCAAAAATTAACATAACCCACTTATAAGTACTATTCACCCTTTCTTCCATTAACACAATAATCCCTCCATCCCCTTCCATTGTATGAAAGTTCTGATATCATATAAAATAAAGATTTATCATGTAATCCATCAAAAAAAATGATACCTTTTCTGGAGGGATGATACTTGGATATAAAAGATTTAACTGTATTTTACGAAGTTGCGAAAGAAAAAAACATATCTCATGCAGCTAAAAATTTAAACTATGTACAGTCTGGCGTAACAATGCGTATGAAACAACTAGAAAACGAATTAGGTGTGCCTTTATTTTATCGAAACGGAAAAGGTGTAACTTTAACTTCTAACGGTGAGATTTTATTAACATACGCCAAACAAATTATCCACTTAATGGATCAATCTGTTAAAGCAGTTCAAAGTAATGGGATCGAACCAAGAGGCACTTTAAAAATTGGATGTACAGAATCTACAACAGCTGTAAGACTTCCATCTATATTAATGGCCTATTATGAGAAATACCCAAAAGTCGAATTAATTTTAGAATCAAATACGACGGAACAATTAATTAGGCTTGTACTAGAACGAAAACTGGACGGAGCGTTTATAGCTGGCTCTACTCAGCATGCTGAACTTCATACAAATATATTTCGTGAAGAAGAATTAGTTCTCATTAGCAAAAAGCCTTTATCTTCCTTTAAAGACATAGGAGACATGAATTTACTTGCATTTAGTCACGGGTGCTATTATAGAAATTTATTAGAAGGTTGGCTTCAAGAAGAAGGAATTTCACCTAAGCGAGTATTTGAGTTTGGAACAATTGAAGCGATACTCGCATGTGTAAAATCAGGTATGGGCATAGCAATTATGATGAAGCCTATTTTAAATGGTCATCAACATGACGTATCATTCAACCCATTACCAAATAGCTTCAAAAAAGTTCCTACTACTTTTATTACTAGAAAAGATATATATCACTCTGCTGCATTACAAAAATTTATGGAGATGACTCACAATGCGTGAAAAGAAAATACGTGGTATGAAACGAAAAACAAACACTATGATAAAGCGAATTGAGGACCATACAAAAACGTTCCCTTCTACTTTCTATAACGATGAATATTGGAATATGCTATTGCCAGTTTCGCAAGCTTTTATTGACTCTCGTAAAACACCTAGAAAAGTAAAACGGTTATGTATTCAAACCTTATTAAATCAAGCAAATCATTTAATAAATATGAAACCGAGCGATACACATACATATCGAGTTGTTGTTTTGATTTCTATAAATAATTTGTGGGATTCGCAAATCATTATATTTAAAAATGAGGACTACTTTCATAATTTCTTTAATAGAGATAGTGAATTTCAAAAATGGATTCTTCTTTCAAATGAAATTGATTTTTGGGAGACATAGGAAATTTCAGTTTGTCATTCCTTCAAAACGCTTCACTTTCAAGAAATTATTTATGATGCAGATGAATGCTATGAAAAAGAGATTACGTTTATCGGGGAGTTAAATTAAAAAGGGTATACCTAAAACACTGGTATACCCTTTTCCACTTATTTTTCCTTTAATACACTATGTAATCGATCCGGATAATTTGTAAACATTCCTGTAGCACCCCATTTGATTAACAGTCTCATATCGGGTTTCTCATTAATTGTATAAGGGTGAATTAACAGTCCATTTTTCCTAGCCATTTTCATATAGGACTCATCAATAATTAGTTCCCCGTTATCATTACGTAAGTTTGGTCCAATACCAGCTGCATACTTTTTAATTTCTTGAAAATCATCATTTGTTACACTTTTCGGTTCATGTGTAATGCCAGACCATTCAACAATTTCATTGTTTTCATTTGGATAATACCAAAGCAATTGAACTAACGGAATATTTTCATTCATACTATGAATCTTTTTCAAACTATCTTTACTAAATGATTGAATCATAACACGGCTAGAAGACATGTTTTGGCCTACTAAATTATATTTTTGTAACAGCGCCAACAATTTCTCTTCCATTCCTGGATACACATCTGGTGATTTTGTTTCAATATAATACTTCATACTTCTTCCATACTTTTGGAAGATTTCTTCAAGAGTTGGAACCTTTTGCCCAACATACTCTTGCTTAGCCTTTTCTGGATACGCTTTATTAAACCATGATCCAGCATCTAAACTCTTTATTTCGCTTAACGTTTTATCGCGTACTTCGCCTGTTCCATTTGTAGTGCGATCAACTGCTGTATCATGCATTGCAATTAATTGGCCATCCTTTGTTAATTGAATATCTAACTCTAAATAATCCGCTTTCATTTTTTTAACTAAATCATAAGAAGCAAAAGTATGCTCAGGTGCATGTCCACTTGCTCCGCGATGTGCAATATTTAAAAGCTTATTCGTATTCCATTCATGCTTCCCTTCTGCTTTCGCATGAACAGCTCCCCCAACAAAGATACTTCCCGTCATAAAGAAAATAACTAAAATGCTAATAATCTTTCTCATCCTTCTAATCCTTCCTACGTTGCAAATTTCAACAAGCTAATGAGATTTACACGAAATAGAAGACACACTTTCATTATTTTTATAAACCTATATTAAAATTCCAATCTTACAAATGTTTTCTATATTATTAATATAGAAAACTGGTATTATCCTATTTAATTTCTATAGCCCTCCTTTTCACATGTAACTCTCTATTTTGTACGGTTCATTCAATAAAAAAAGCCATAAATTATTTAGAATACACTCCTGTGTCCCTAAATAAATTTATGGCTTTTCTCAAATATCTCCGGCCTCTATTAACTTGTCGAATTTAATCATATCAAACCTATTGAAATTTGTGAATATTTTTTTCAGTACAGTGAAGCACATAAAACAATATTTCTGTAGTTACTCAAAAATCACATAATAAATTTCTCATTACCTCTTCCAATACTATATCTGGATTTACTACCGTTTTTTCCGAACGCCATCCGATAAAGCCATCTGGTCTAATTAATACAGCACCTCCATTCTCTATACCATATAATTTGCTAAAAATATCTTCTGGAGCAACAAAGTCCCCACTTAAGCCAATACGATACCCTTTTAGATGTATTCCTAATTTAGCTGAAACAGCATGTGCTGCCTCAGCCCAAGAACTATTTTCTACTCCTGTAAGTAATACAAAACTGTTACCGAATAAGTCTAATGTAGAAACTTTCTTCTCTTCATACGTTCCCCATAAATGTGGCGCTCGCGTTCCAGGTCTTCCGTTCAACTCTATGCTATCCATTCTATGTGGAGTGACTGAATCATCTATAATCGCCTCTGAACAATACTGATATCCAACTGTAACAGCTAAACCATCCATATTATTCAAACTGCCTTCCTCTCTATTCGCAGCACGAAACAGTAAACTACTTGCATAAGCTGTCGTTAATTTTGCAACAGAGTGTCTCTCCTCATGATATGTTTCTAACAATTTTGGTTTTGCCTTCCCTTTTATAACAGCCGCTAATTTCCAAGCTAAGTTATGCGCATCTTGTATTCCTGTATTTGAACCAAATCCTCCTGTTGGCGGCATAATATGTGCTGAATCTCCAACTAAAAAGGTTCGATTCCCTTGAAATTTCACCGCTGTACTTTCGGCCGCTTCCCACGGTAAAACACTTAATATTTTTGATTCAACATTTGTACTTCCAATTGCTATTTGAATAATTTGTTTACAACGTTCTATAGTGAAGTCCTCTAGCCCCTCTCCTTTTAATGGATCGTAGGCTACATGATAAATCCATTTTTTTACGTTATCAACCGGGATAAGTGCACCAAGAACCTCCGGATGAAGTACCATCGAAAAACCGAATGCGTCTCCTTGTATAAACTCTCTTAAATCTGCTTCAAAATAAATATTCATATAATAGCCACCAATGGTTCCACGACCCTCAGTTTTAATCCCTAACTGCTCACGTATTTTACTTTTCGCTCCATCCGCTGCAATTACATAGTCACAATGTATGACACTTTCTTTTTCTGTTTCACGATTTCGAATCGTTGCTTTTACCCCGTTTTCATTTTGTTCAAATGAAACTAATTCATGATAAAAAGATAGTTGCTCGCCTAATGTTTTCGCTTCTTGTAACATCATCTCTTCTAAAATAATTTGATAACACGCAGTTTGTTTTGATGGACTAATCTTTTCTATTTTTTGAAGTAACTCTTCATCGTTTCCGTATTGCGTCGCTCTCATTTGTTCCAATTCTTCTTTATTCGCCTCAGCTATTGTATGAACCGCTATTCTTCCTCTGCAGTTCTCTAATGCTTTACCTGCCAATTTAATTCTTTGTTCCAAGCCTAATTCTCGAAATAACTCCATTGTACGTAAAGTAAGACCGCCTGCTTTCGGATGAATGGCAGTAGACGGATGCCTTTCAATAAGTAAGTACTCAATGTTATGTTTTGCAAGAAATAACGCAGACGCTAACCCAGATAATCCCCCTCCAACAATTAAAACTGGTACATAATTCGATTTCATATATTTACCCTCCACATCATTGTTCTGAGCTCAGTGACATAAATATAATCCAAAAAAACATTAAAATATAGACTTATATTTCATTTTGAATTATCATATAGATAGATTACGCCCCAAAATTCCTTTTACCTTTTCATACATCTATAATCCACCTGAATTGTGTCTGTATGAAAGTGTAAAACAAAAGAATGTACTTTACGTTGAACCATGTTCTATCGTAAAAATCAAAAATAATACAAACATTATAAGCGGTCGTAACCTTATGGATTATACAAGGTTACGACCGCTTATTTTATTGTTACATCATTTTTTGTTTTTAAAACTTCATCTATTGTGTTATGTAATCCTTCCAATCCCTTTTCTATCTCCCTATAATTTTCAACAATAAAAAATTCATTCGTCTCGATTTTCTTTCCCAATATTGCAGCTTATACAACAATCATGTAGCATTACCGTATCGAAGTAATGGTTCATCATCTTAAACCTTTCGACTAATTACCTGGAGGCAAAGTGATTGAAATGAATAAACAAGAACAATTAAATATTATAAAAAAAGATTTTATTGATTCTCAAAAAGTATTATTGGCAATTGGTGATGAAACACGTCAAGCTATTTTATTAGTGCTAATGGAAACGGAATGTCAAACAGGCTTACGTGTAGGAGAAATCACGAAGCAAACACACCTTTCCCGTCCAGCCGTATCACATCACCTTAAGATTTTACGAGAAGCTGGCATTATTTTAATGAGAAAAGAAGGTACAAAGAATTTTTATTATATTGATATACGTACAAAATTAGGTTTATTAAAAAATCTTGTATTAGATATTGAGAAGCTATTGCAAAACTTTTATTAAAACTTGGAGGTATAAGAAATGAAAGCAATGATAATTGATAGATATGGAAAAGTCCTAATGTGTATGGCAGAGGTACCTACTCCTGAAATTAATGGGTATGAAGTGCTCGCAGAAATTCATGCAGCTAGTATTAACCCAATTGATTTTAAAATACGTGATGGAAAAGTAAAGATGTTACTGAAATATGAAATGCCTCTAATCCTTGGTAATGACTTTTCCGGTGTCATCGTGAAGGTTGGATCGCAAGTAACTCGTTTTAAAGTCGGCGATGCAATATATGCACGTCCAAGAAAAAATAAGATCGGTACTTTCGCGGAATATATAGCCATTCATGAGGATGATATAGCTTTAAAACCAAAAAATTTAAGTTTTGAGGAAGCGGCGTCGATTCCACTCGTTGGCTTAACATCCTATCAAGCACTACATGATATTATGCATTTACAAAAAGGACAAAAAATATTAATTCACGCTGGGTCCGGTGGTGTTGGTACTTTCGCAATTCAGTTAGCAAAAATAATGGGTGCTACTGTTACAACGACTGCTAGTGAAGCTGGTACAAATTTAGTAACGTCTCTTGGCGCAGATCAAATTATTAATTACAAAACAGAAAAATTTGAAGAAATACTCAAAAATTATGATGCAGTATTTGATACAATCGGCGGAACAACACTTGAAAAATCATTCAATATTATAAAAAGCGGAGGAAACATTGTTTCAGTTTCAGGTATGCCGAATGCTCGCTTCGGTAAAGAATTTGGTTCAGGCTTCTTTAAAACTCTCTTATTTTCATTAGCCAGCAAAAAACTTACTGCACTTGAAAAAAAGCATAATGCTCAATATTCATTTTTATTTATGAAGCCAAGCGGGGATCAATTACGTACTATTGCAAACTATATTGAAGCCGGAAAAATCAAACCGGTAATCGATCGAGTTTTCCCTTTTGAAGATGCTCAAAAAGCAATGGAATATTCAGAGTCTGGAAGAGCAAAAGGAAAAATAATTGTAAAAATTAAATAATAATAAAAACCTCCATTTTCTTAAAATGGAGGTTTTAAATTTGCTGTTAAATAGACATAGTGCAATGAAGTCCTTACAATAGATTGCAAGGGGAAATATTATATTATACTTTTAGTTAACTTTACAAAGAATACATACGTACAAATACATAACTTAAAATACAAAAAGGAGGAGATACAATGACTAAAAATAATGAAACAGGTTGGAATTTAGATAATAGTTATACGACTTTACCACAATCATTTTATACAGAAATCCCCCCTACTCCCGTAAGTTCACCGGAGTTAGTTAAACTAAACCATTCATTAGCGATATCTCTTGGCTTGACCCCTGAAGAACTGAAAAAGGAAGCTGAAATTGCTATTTTCGCTGGTAATGCACTCCCAGAAGGAGCTCATCCATTAGCTCAAGCATATGCTGGCCATCAATTCGGACATTTTAATATGTTAGGCGACGGTCGTGCTCTTTTAATTGGCGAACAAATTACTCCTTCAGGTAAGCGTTTCGATATTCAACTGAAAGGTTCTGGCCCTACTCCCTATTCACGCCGAGGAGATGGTCGTGCTGCACTCGGTCCGATGCTACGTGAATATATCATTAGTGAGGCAATGTATGCACTTGAAATTCCGACTACTCGCAGTTTAGCAGTTGTCACAACTGGTGAAGCAACATATCGTGAAACAAAGTTACCTGGAGCAATTTTAACTAGAGTAGCTAGTAGCCATATACGCGTCGGTACATTTCAATATGCTGCGGCTCGTGGTTCAATAGAGGACCTGAAATCACTAGCTGACTATACGATAAAAAGGCATTACCCAGAAATTGAAGCTCATGAAAACCGATATACTGCATTACTACAAGAAGTCATTAAAAAACAAGCCAGTCTTATCGCAAAATGGCAACTTGTTGGATTTATCCACGGTGTAATGAACACTGACAATATAACGATTAGTGGCGAAACAATTGATTACGGTCCTTGTGCATTTATGGACAATTACAATCAAGGAACCGTATTTAGCTCTATTGACACACAAGGTCGTTATGCATATGGAAATCAACCATATATGGCCGCATGGGACCTCGCTCGATTAGCAGAATCTTTAATACCAATTCTGCACGAAGATGAAGAAGAAGCATTAAAAATCGCCCAAGACGAAATTTCGAAATTTAGCGTACAGTATGAAAACCATTGGTTCCTTGGAATGAAAAAGAAATTAGGACTATTTAGTACCGAAGAACAAGATCAACCACTTATTGAGCAACTTTTAAAAATGATGGAGAAATATAAAGCGGATTATACAAATACATTCCGTTCATTAACTCTTGATGCTATCGAAAATACAGCTCTATTTGAAAGTCCTGAATTTAAAGAATGGTACAAACTGTGGCAATCTCGATTAGAAAAACAAGAAGAATCGAAAGAAAACGCCTACGAGATGATGAAAAATAATAACCCATCAATCATCCCGAGGAACCACCGTGTAGAAGAAGCACTAGAAGCAGCTGTTACAAATGACGACTATAGCGTAATGGAGAAACTTCTTGAAGCTTTATCAAATCCTTATGCGTATTCTACAGATCAAGAAGAATACTGCATTCCGCCTGCACCGACGAATCGCCCTTATCGTACTTTTTGTGGGACTTGATTGTTTAATATGTAAAAAGGTGCGTTCATATAAATTGTGTGAACGCACCCTTTTTATATCCCCCCACTCAACTAAAACTTTAAAATGCACATCCCCCGATGCCATTTCTTTAATCCAAAACAAATTCTACACTATTCCAATAGACTTACTCGTAAGCTTGTTAAACAAATATTGAGAAATATAAAACATCATTTCTAAATATTTTTATTTTTGATACTATATTTTATAAGAATATTCAAAAAGTGAGGGGATTTCATGAACGTTCAACTACAAGGTAATGAACAGATTACAAAATTATTTAATGACTGGTATAGAGCTATCTTACAGCATCAAACTACCCATGCAACAAAAATAAAAAAAGATATTGAAAATATCATCTCTAATTCAGAAGAAGATACAAACCTACAATTGTATTATTCACTTTTTAATTTCAGATACAAAATTTTAACAGATGGTTTAAATATTAATAAAGATGATTTTAATAAAATTGATTCTTTCCCACTTCCAGAGAATGGGCTATTTTCTTATTATTATCATTTTTTCAAGGCTATTCACAATACAATTATTGGAAACTACAATGCAGCAAAACACCTTTTCGAGAACGCTAAAAAGCTGCTAATACACGTATCTGACGAACTAGAGAATGCTGAATTTAACTACCGCTTAGCTTCCTATTATTATCAAACATATCAACCACTAGTAGCAATCCAATCTGCAAATGAAGCTAAAGCGATTTTTTCAAAACATATAAACTGTGAAATTAATGTTGCTTTGTGTGATAACATCTTTGGTTTATCTTGTATTGATTTAAAACAGTTTGAACAAGCTGAAATTAGACTTGATTCAGCATTAAATATTCTACAGAAGTATTCAGAGGAGACTTTATCATTAAGAGTACGACATAATTTAGCTTGGCTATATGCAAGTCAAAACCTTTCAGAGTTAGCAATGCGTCATATTTCAGAGGTTACAACTAAGCAACCAAATCACTTTAAAGCACTTTTTGTTGAAGCACGTGAATACTACAAGCTTGGAGAATATACTCAGGCTAAAGAACTTATAAAAAAAGGATTAAACATTTCAAATAAACTAGAAAACAAAGAGTTTCAATATCGTTTCATGATTTTAAGAGAACTAAATAATAAAACTTCTATAAATGATTTAGAAATGATAATTTTGGAAGGAATTTCTTACTTTAAAACAGAAAACCTTTGGGAATGTATACAAGAGTACACTGATGTTCTAGCAAATATGTTTTATGAAAAAGAAGACCATATAAAAGCTAGTCAATACTTTTACATGGCCAATCAAGCAAGAAAAAAACATGAAGAAAAGGGAGCTTTGATATAATGAAAAAGATTAAATTGAGCATCATTGGCTTAGCTGTTATTAGCATCACAACTCTTGGATTAAGCTTCACCTCAGAAACACCAAAAACACAGTTAGGATATGTAGCATTAAACATTGGGGACACCCCTGCACCACAAAGACCTAACCTTGTTCAATCCGTTGACGTAAGTAAAGACTACAACTCAACAACAACTGAAAAAGCACTTTAAAAAACGGAAGACCTTCAATTAAGAAGGTCTTTTTAAATACGCTTATTTAGAATATTTCCCTTTCATGTAGACTTTATTTTCTCATTAACTCCGCAATCCTCTTACTCTCCTCACTACCAACTTTCTCAAGTTTCTCCACAACTAAATTCTGTCTCTCTACAGAATGATTTTGACTTAACTTCGCTTTTCCTTCTATTTTATTTATCTTTATTTTGAATCCAACTATTCCCTTACTTAATCCTCCCATATAATTCGGATCTACATCATTAAGTGAGTAGGTGCTCTCTGGATCTTCATATTTATTTACTAAATCTTGAAGAGAATCTACTAATGTCTTCTCATCTTCAACAATTTCTAATTCACCATATACATGCACTGCAACGTAATTCCATGTTGGTACTGCATTGTTTGTTTCATACCATGACGGAGAGATGTAACTATGTGGTCCTTGAAATATAGCTAGTACTTGCTGAGTCCCAATATCTTTCCACTGTTCATTCGGCCGTGCGAAGTGACCATGTAAAGTAAGGGTCTCCCTATTTAATAACAACGGCAAGTGCGTTGCATATGGTTCTCCGTTATGTTGAGAAAATAATGTCGCAAAGCTATTTTGTTCCATTATTTCGTACTTCATCTCTTCATCTTGTATTGCGAAATATTTTGGTATGTACATAAGCTCCCTCTTTTCCGCTCTTTTCTATTTTGTTTCCTATTATATTTAGTAACCGCATCAATCAACAGGACCAGTTTGTATTTGTTTTATAATGGCAGCTTTCTATTTCAAAACAATAGGCAGCATGTATTCCATGCTGCTTTAGTTTATTTTTTCTAATATATTTGTAATAAATACGGTCTTACCCTCAATATAACTAGATCGATTTTTCGACTCTCTTGCTAACTCTTCCTTCAAGTTTCCATACTCATTAGCTACTTCAGTATGTTCACGAAGGTAATCTCGAAACACTATATGCCTTCTCAACTCTTCACTATTTTTATCACACACATATAAATGATGTTCCATCCAAACTGTATTTCTCTCGTTCCATGGAACGAACGTATCCTTTCTTCCAAACGCCTCTCTTCCTTTAAAGCTCCATTCTAACTGATGATAGTACCCTATCTTCTCAAGTTTTTTTACTACCTCATGAAAAATTTCGTACTCTTCTATTACAATATCAATATCTAGTATTGGTTTTGATGCAAGCCCTTTAACAGATGTACTCCCAACATGTTCAATAGATACAATGCTGTCTTCCATTACATTGTTAATAAGAGTGTATATTTTATTAAATTCACTTTCCCATTTGACAATTATATTCTTCGATAGCAATTCTCTGCTTCAACGTACCCCTCTTCTCAAAACAAATTATAACCGTTGAATATGAGTATCCTTAAAATCCGTCTCATATTTCAATCCATATCCAAACATTCGATCCATTCCAATATGTGCTGTCCATATTAAGCCAATCATTATAACGATATCCATCTTAAAATAGACACCTATTAGAACAATTAATATGGATATGATATATGTGTGACATACATTATATATTTTCGCACCAACGTGATTATTAATCCCATATGCTAACATTGATAGATCCGGCGCTAAAAGGAATACAAAAAATATAATCCAACTAAACTCATATATCGAATACATATAAATCGTGGCTAAAAATACAACCATTCCTTCAAAATGTACAATACGTTTTTGCATTATTTATCATTCCTATTTTTCTATATTTATTGATACATTTTCATCGCTGAAAGTATTCTTTTTATTTTTTGACCAGATGGTTGCTAATATTGGCCCTGCAATGTTATGCCATACTGCCGCTAATACACTTGGGAGTGCAGCAACCGGTCCAAAATGCAAAATACTTTCCAGCTATATTACTTATCGCTTCTAGTACTTTCATCCACTCAGCCCCTATCTTTTAATTGAAACACCTTTTTCGGATTCAAAATATTTTGCGGATCAAGAACTTTCTTTATTTTCTCCATTACAAATAATGCCGCCCCATGTTCTTCTTCTTGATACTTTCGTTTCCCGATTCCAACGCCATGTTCTCCTGTACACGTTCCTCCTCGTTTAAGAGCATACTGAACGATACTTTCATTTATTTCGTCTGCCTTCTTCACTTCCTCCTTATCATTTGTGTCAATCATTAAGAGTACATGGAAATTCCCATCCCCAACATGACCGAGAATACCGCCAATAAGCCCTACTTTATGTAATACCTCTTTCGCATGTTGAATCGCTCCAGCTAATTCCGAAATTGGTACACATACGTCTGTACTCATTAGCTTTTTACCAGGATAACTATGCACGTAAGAGTACGCTAAGTTATGTCTTGCATCCCACAGCTTATTTCTCGCTGCTGTTTCCGTCTCAAACGCAATTTCTATACATTTATGATCAAGAACGATTTCTTTCGTAAATTCAATATCTTGCTTTAACCCTGCTTCATTGCCGTGAAACTCTAAAAACAGTGTCGGTTCTTCTCTGTAACTTGTTTCATTGTAATCATTTACTTGTTTCATAGATAATTCATCAACGAGTTCAATTCTCGCGATTGGAATACCTGCTTGTAATATGTTAATTACAGCTTCTACTGCATCATTTATAGTTGGAAACGATGCCCTCGCAGCCATAACATGTTCTGGTATACCGTATACTTTTAAAGTTAACTCCGTGAAACATCCAAGTGTTCCTTCTGAGCCTACGAAAATACCATTTAAATGATAACCTGATGATGACTTCGCTGCTAAATTCCCGATATGTATTACTCCTCCATCAGCAAGAACGACTTCTAAATCTCGAACTTGATCACGCATTACCCCATACTTTACCGCTGTCGTTCCGCTCGCATTTGTAGCAGCCATTCCTCCTAACGTTGCATCAGCTCCTGGGTCTACACTAAAAAATAATCCATACTTTTTCAATTCTTTATTAAGCTGAGAGCGCGTCACCCCTGGCTGTACTCTCACAAGAAAATCCTTTTCTCTTATTTCAAGTATTTTGTTCATAAGAGAAAAGTCCATTGTAATTCCTTTTTCGTAAGGAATTACATGTCCCTCTAAACTGGACCCTACTCCAAATGGAACGACAGCTGTTCCGTGCTGAATCGCTATTTTCATTATCGCGCTAACTTCTTCGGTCGTTTTTGGAAAAACAACTACATCAGGTAAACTACTACTATGGTAAGATTCATCTTTACTATGTAACTCTCGTACTGTCATATTTATTACTACTCGATCTTCAGGAAGTATGCCTTTTAATTCATTTACTACATGTTCAATTGTTATTTCCATAATCAACTCTCCTTTTTAATTTTAAAACAAGTATACCATCTTTATACAAAATAATTAGAAAAATAAGATTATTAAACCTGAACATACAAAAAAGAACCTGCAGCACACGCTACAAGTTCTTTTTCACTACATTTTAAACGATTTCTTTATTAACAACATAAACCAAATTAAAGTAACTGCCATCAACGAATGAGAAAATCCTACAATATAAGTTAACCCTTTAAAGTCAGCTCCATTTAACTGAAGAAGCCCTCTCGCTGCTAGCGAACCTAACATTAATGTTAATGCAATATTATGTAAAACAAACCACTTATTAAACCCTTGCACTTCATGAAACGCGAATACTTTTGCTAATCCTAAAGCAATTAAAAAGAAGAAAAAGCCAAGTACAAGTGTATGCGTATGCAAAAGATTTAACAAAGTAGACCCTAAAATCCCTTTATACTTACCATACTCCCTAGCGAAAATCCCTGATAATAAACCGATAATCAAATACGTAAACGATGCATTATATAATTTCTTCATTATGTACCTCCTTGAGTAGAATGTATAGTGTGTCATATTTAGTAATAATGATAGTTATATAGTAAAAACTCCTAGTCACCTAGGAGTCATTGTATAAGCATCTCACTCTTTACAATTAATCCTAATTATAAGATATCTCTCTATACAAAACAAACGAACTTTATGTGAACAAACACCCCCATTAAAATATGTTGCACTTTTGTTTTACACAATCCATACTAATTGTTATAACTTTTTAAAGGTGGTGTAATTATTGATAGTTCTTGAAACTGAACGTCTTAATCTTCGCTGGTTTGATATAAAAGACGCTCCTTTTATTCTTGAGTTAGTAAACGATCCTGCATGGATTCAGTTTATCGGTGACAAAGGAGTTAGTAACTTAGAAGATGCAAAAAATTATATTGTAAACGGTCCCATCGATATGTATAACAAACTTGGATTCGGCCTTTACTTAGTAGAACGAAAAAAAGATCTCACTCCACTTGGTATGTGTGGCCTTATTAAAAGAGATTCATTAGAAAACGTTGATATCGGGTTTGCCTTTTTAGAGACATTCCGTTCAAAAGGATATGGCTACGAGTCAGCTTCTGCGATAATCGAATACGGTGTACAAAAGCTTGGCATGAAACGAATTGTAGCAATTACTTCTGTAGATAACATCGCCTCAGGAAAGCTTTTAGAAAAAGTAGGATTACGATTTGAGAAAATCATTTCAGATTCAGGAGAAGATTTAAAATTATTTGGGTATAACGCATAGTAAAGAAGGTCGCCGTGAATGGTGACCTTCTTTACTATTTTACTGATCTCGTCATAATACTTTTAGTTCCATTTATAGTTTTGCAGTAATTCTTGTGATTACTACTATGCCTTTCATATCACATTTTTTGGAAATTCATAGAAATAAAACTTTCACATTTAAATAAATTATATTAATATATCAAATAAAGGAAGTGAGAATAAATGGAACAACCGCTATTTTTATTAGTTCTTCAATTCATTGCATTCATATTAATCATTTGTATCGTATATGGAATGTTGTACAATACCGTATTAAATTTAAATATGCCTAAATGGACTGCACATATAGTAGCTACGGTCTTTTCCCTTGGTATTACCTATCAAGCTTTTATAAATTTTATTTGAAAAACTTTTGTAGCAATTACTTCTATTGTTGATGCAGTAAAGCTTTTAGAAAAAGCAGGATTGCAATTTGAAAGGGTTATTTCAAGATCAGAAAACGTAACCATTTTTTATACAGTCTTTCCAGCGCAAAATAGTGAAGAAGTTAGTTCCGCTGAAAGTGTGTTTGCATAAAAAGAAATGAATTTAATTGATGCTACAAAAATTTTATTTTAATTCTGGTTCTATTGTTTGGAATCGTTCTAGGGTACCATTTGTGTGGACTTTAAAAATTTTCATTTGCGCACCAAAATGTTGCGTTAAGTAAAATGTATCACCAGTTATTAAATTTCCAATCTTCCAATCAGGTTGATATGTACTTTCCATGGAACTTTCTAAATCCCAATCATTATTAAATTGATATATAATGAAGATGAACTACTCAACATTTTCGTTAAAGATAGTCTATCAACCTCTAACTACCTAATGAACTCAAGTAAACACATCTTCAGTCATTTTAAGAGGTACAAAAGGCACCCTTTCGGGTGATTTTTGTATAAAAATTCTATTTTTTCATATTCGATACCAACCACGAACCTTTTTAAAATAATAGTATCATTATGTCTCCTTTTTAGAGATTATTTTTAATTACCTTTAATTTTTTGCACCAGAACCGGAAAATCCCTGACTACTCGAAATATCAACTATCAGGTGCTAATATTCAATAACGCGTACTGAAAATGATTAAACATTTTTATAAACCCGTGGAACATTTAAGAAATCAATTTTTCTCTTATCGAAATTTAATTAGCTTACAGTAATACAGTGGTCATATATTTTTAAGAATAACGGAAGAATATATAGAAATTGCTACAGAAATGTGAAGTTTAATTAATTTAGGAGGAACAAACTTGTTTAATCAGCTTGTAAAAGTTATACCGAATTTATTTACGATTGGAAATTTATTGTGCGGTGTTTTCTCAATCACCTTGAATATGAGTGAATATTTAGGAGCAGCCTCCATTCTCATTTTCTTTTCAGCTGTTTTAGATTTTCTTGATGGAAGAATTGCAAGAAAATTAAAAGTGAACAGTGAGTTTGGCGTAGAATTGGATTCCTTAGCTGATATTGTTAGTTTCGGCGTCGCTCCTGCGCTTTTATTTCATACGATAGCAACACCTTCTATTTTAACTTCTTTGGCATTTATCCTATTCCCAACAATGGGTGCTTTAAGATTAGCTAAATTTAGTATTAAACCAACTATTGGATATTTTAAGGGATTACCTATTCCAGCTGCAGGATTATCATTGGCTGGTATGGCATTGTTTTCATATAGTAATGTATGGATTACTTTAATCCTCGCCCTCTTAATGGTAAGTCCCATTAGGTTTAAAAAATTTTAATGAAGGTCACGCCCAACGCCATTAAGGAGCATTTTAAATGGATTTAACGCGTCAATAAGTATAAAAAAGCAGGACAATAATATTAAATTAGGTGCCCTTCGAAAAATTAAAACCTTGTATTTATGGCTATTGGGTTAATCCATCGATATGTTATTCTGAAACGTCAGTCCACTTTTAACAGGAGCTCCCTTTATCAAGAGAGCTCCTGTTCTTATTTCTTCTTCTTTTCTGTCGGTTGGCTTTGTTTAGCAAAATTAGATGAATCATCAAAATTCGGTTGCTTTTTACCAGCATTATTACTTCTACCTTTTCCCATATGTAATGCACCTCCCCTCCCCCTTACTATTCCCAATAAAAAAATTCTCTTGCATCCAAGAGAATTTTAAATTGGGTTCTTATTGATAATACCTAAGTACTTCCAACACTGCCATTCCATAAAAGATGGATCCAATGTTAAATTATTTAATGCTAAAACAAATATTACATTTTCATATTTAACTGGATAATCAATTAATAATCCTAATGTATTTCCTGAATCTGCGACAATTATGATTCCCTTTTCTAACACGTCATCTATAACTTCTTTTAATTATTCTTACCTAGCATATAATATTTTCCTACACATTGAGATTGCATGTTGTATAAGGAAGCCCTTCTTCTTTCCATGCAAGAAATCCTCCCTTTAAATTCACTACTTCCTTTATACCAGCTCTTTGTAAAATACTAGCTGCTATAGCGGAACGTAATCCGGTTCGACATTGCAAAACTATTGGAAAATCTTTCGGTATATAATCTAGTTGTTCAAATAGATTACCTAAAGTGATATGTATTGCATCATGAAGGTGTCCTTCCTCCCACTCTTTTTTACTACGCACATCGATAACCTTAACGCTTCCACCTTTTATATGCGGATATAATTCAATCGATGTTTTTTCTTTGTAACTTTCAAATCTATCAAGTCTTTGTATTACTTTTAAGGGTGCAAAAGCAATAATATTATCTAACCCAATAGATTCAAATTCTCTAATAACTGCCTCTACTTTAACTTTTTCCTCATCTAGAATTATTAAAGTTTCTTTTTTATAATCTAATAACCATCCACACCAAGTTGTGAAAGAATTGTTATAAGGTATGTTAATTGACTTCTCGATATGACCTGCAGCAAAACTCTCTACATCCCTTATATCAACTATTTGATAAACGCTCTTCAAAATTTCTTGAAGTTCTTCTACTGTATTAATAGCAGTACTTTTTCTCTTCTTACGAATTGGCGGACCATACTTATTTAAATTCTTCATTAATGAAAAATACTTTGGAGGCTCTGGCTGTCCCGTCAATAAAGTCGATATAAAATCACTTTCTTCATTACACCGAAATGCCCAATTGAACATCTTTTCATAACCTAATGTAGAAGTTGGAATTGCTCCTAATGCTTTTCCACATGCGCTTCCTGCACCATGTGATGGCCATATTTGCAAATAATCAGGAAGTATTTTTATTTTTTGTATAGAGTCAAATAATTGTTTTGCTCCTATTTTTGCAGTATCTTTCATACCGACTGCAGTTTCTAATAAATCCGGCCTTCCTATATCTCCTACAAATATAAAATCACCTGTGAATATCCCTATCGGCTTATCATTCGTATAGTTATTTTGACTTGTATCAGTTACTAAAAAAGAAATACTTTCAGGCGTATGCCCTGGGGTGTGAATTACATCAAATTTTATATGACCTACTTTAAACTCTGTACCCTCTCTAACCAATTTGTATCGACCTTCGTTAAGATATTGATATTTCCAATCACAATCTCCTTCATCAGATACATATAAATTTGCATGATAAAGAGTAGAAAGTTCTCTAGACCCAGAAAGAAAATCAGCATGAATATGAGTCTCAGCCGCAGCAATTACTTCCATCCCCTCTTTCTTAGCAAATTCTATATATTGTTCTATATAGCGACTAGGATCAATAACGATTGCTACGCCTTCTTTCTGACAACCGACTAAATAGGAAGCATGTGCTAATTTTTCATCATAAAAATATTTTAAAAGCATATCTATTCCCTCCAATTAGTTATTTCAAATTGATTTTCAATTTTTGTAACCACTTTTTATCTTCTCCTATAGAATCCCTTTCAACATTAAATTCCAATACATATATGGCAACATATATCTTTTAAGTAAAAACATACTATACCTTTCTTTCGCTTGATTAAATGGAAACGTTTCTTGTGGCTCATGTTCATAGTTAAATTCAGCGAGTATAAGACTTTTATATCCTGTAATAATCGGACATGATGTATATCCATCATATTTAGCCTGTAAATCTCTTCCGCTAAGTACGTCCATAATATTTTGTTTTAAGACGGGTATTTGTTTTCGAATTGCTGCTCCAGTTTTAGAGGTAGGTAAATTGGTACAATCTCCAAGTCCAAAAATATTTTTATATTGCACATGCTGCAAAGTATAAGGGCTTATATCTACCCATCCCTGATGATCACTTATCTCACTCTCTTTAATAAAATTAGGTGGCCCCATTGGTGGAACAACATGTATCATACTATATGGTACGGTTTCTCTTTTTAGTGTTTGCGTATCTTCAAAAATTGCCTCTCTCTTTTCGGCGATAATTTCCACTAAATTTTTATTATAATTCGTTATAATTTGCTTTCTTTCTAGTACTTGTTCTAAAGTATTTGCATATCGTGGAACCTGAAATATGTTATTGTTTGCAGAATAAAACATTACTTCACTTCTGTTTCTTACACCACTATTACAAAAATACTCCTCTGCTAAGTACATAATTTTTTGTGGAGCACCACCGCATTTAATAGGAGTATTAGGGTGGGTAAAAAGCGCATTTCCTCCTTTAAATTTTTCGATTTCTCTCCAAGTAGAATCAACAGATGTATAAGAATAATTGCTACATACCCCATTAGTGCCAATAGACTCTTTTAAGCCTTTAATACTGTCCCAATTTATTTGTATACCAGCTGCTACAATAAGAATTTCATATTCAAGTAACAGTCCGTCATCTAAAAGTATCTTATTTTCAGATGGAAATAACTTAACAACACTTTTAGGGATCCACGTTGCCCCTTTTGGAATAAGCGATTCCTGATTACGCATCGTACTTTCCTTTGAAACAATTCCTCCCCCCACTAAACTCCATAGTGGCTGAAAGTAATGTTTTTTTGATGGATCAATAATTGCTATACTTTCTTTAAATAGGGGTACATTTCGTAATAAATGTGCAGTAGAAGATAGTCCTGCTGTCCCAGCACCAATTACAATAATTTTATAACTATCTCTGATCTTCATTATCCTCTTCCTATCTAAAATTGATTTTTAAATTAACTAATTAGTAGCCATTTTTTCATCGTAGTAACATTATTATAAGTTAAAAACACCATAGTTTTATCTGATTTAAATGAAAATTTTGTTAATTTTACCATCAACATTACTATATGCGTAAATCCCCTATGTTACTTCCATATTTTAGTTTTAATATTAAAACTAAATATTGTTATATAAAATAATACATTAAAATACTTTTCATGAATCCGGATAAGTAATGTTTAAAAAACAACAATTTTACTACAGTAATCAAGAACAGTTTTCTAAATTAAGTTACTGCAGAAAATATAACTCTGGCGCAATATCCCTACCAGCTTTCATTCCAATAGTAACTCCATGATATAACATCAAAGATGAAATCCCTCAACTTAGGTATTTGACTTTTTAAATTTATACAAATGTCTTAGCTCTATGTACTGTGATATATAGGTCCACATCAATATGTTATTGCATCATATACTGAACAGATAATTTAAATTACTTTTATAAAGGATGATGAGGATGAACCTAGAAGATATACAAAAATCCTATAGCGTAATTGTAAGTTTAGGAGGATTGTGTCAAGTCACCAACCAAATCAAAAGACACAATTTAAGAACATTTTCTGGACCTTTAGATTGGTTTTATTATCCATCACTTTCAGATGTAAACAGATTACTTCAAAATCGATTTAAAAAATTTATGAAGTTGGAAAATATGATTATAGAAGGTTCAGAAAGTTACGGTCTTATTGAATCAGAATTTGATAATCAAATTAAATGGGCAGAACGAATTACCTACTGTATAAAGGACACTTATTATAATTGTTTTTCAATGCATGATTTTCCTATTAATTCAGAAAAGGATTTGAAATCAACCTATCCTTCTTTTAAAGCTAAATTAGACACTAGAATTAATCAATTCCTTGAAAAAATAAATAGTAGTGAATCCATTTTATTCATTAGAATTTGGGGAAATCGAGATGAAGCGGTTGAATTACAAAACGTATTATCTAAAATTACAAATAAGGATTTTAATATCCTTATTGTTAATTTCAAGGAGGGTATATCTAATATTGTTGAACAAAATTGGGGAATATCGCGGGTTTGTTCAATTGAACTCCCACGTTATCAGGATAGATGGGAAGGTGATGATTCCGATTGGGATGTTATTTTAAACAAAATAACATTAACTTAATAATTTCCTTCTTACTTTTAACATGATTTGGCCCGTAAAATCAAATAGGTGTAGAGAAATAAAATTCCTGTCTAATTGATACACACTTAATTAACAAAACGTTCATATAATAATTCGTAAGTCCTTCTTTATTGAATAAATAGTTCTTTACAAAATTAGTTCCATCACTAGAGCACCTTTATGCGGTGCTCTTTTTTGAATTTATAAAATGTAAAAATAGTTGTTCCATTTTCCTTCAAATGACTAATTCCCTTTGTTATTCTTCTGTTGATTTCTGTATAATCATTTATGCGATCAGCATATTCTGCTTATGTAGTGCATTCACGACTACTTACTTCCATACTTTATCTTATATTTTGTCTTCTTGGATATTTCATTATAAGCTTCTTCAATTCCCTTGATTTCCTTCCCCTTCTTTTATCTTAAGAACAAGCAATTTCTTTCATTAATATTAAATAAACTAAAGCATAGATTTTAAAAGAACCTAATTTACATATAATTAATGATAAACTACAATGTGTATTCTCCACGTTTAATCAGCATCTGAATTATAAATCTAACATATTTTTTTAGTTGATTGTCATTATGGTACAACCGTGTATACATTTACCAAACAAACTACATAGTTTAAATTAGTAAAATATATAGAGAGGAAGGAAATAAATCTATGAAAGTCATAATTTTGTGTGGCGGAAAAGGGCTTCGGATGCAAGGAATTTTAGAGGACATTCCCAAACCATTAGTTCGAGTTCAAGGAAAGCCTCTCCTCTTGCATATAATGAATTGGTATAGAAAATATGGACATTCTGATTTCATTTTGCCCTTAGGATATAAAGGTGAGAAAATTAAGGAATATTTTATGGACTTTAGCTGGAAAGAGAATGACTTTAGTTTGAATTTTAAAACCAGTCAATATACGCTACTTCAGAAATTAGAAAATTGGAATATACACTTTATAGATACAGGAATTGATACAATGACCGGGGCAAGACTAAAAAAACTTGAATCCTTTGTACAGGGTGAAACCTTTTTATTAACTTATGGTGACGGATTAGCCAATATAGATATTGATCAACTAATAGCATTCCATAAAGAAAAAGGAAAAATTGCTACATTAACTGGAATTAAAAAAAATAGTCAATACGGCCTATTGGCGGTCGAAGATGGAATTGCTATTGATTTTAAAGAAAAACCATTACTTGATGAAGTAATTAATGGCGGTTTTTTTGTATTTAACAAAGAAATATTCGATTATTTAAGTAATAATGATGATTGTGTTCTAGAAGAAGATCCTCTTCGAAATTTAATAAAAGACAATGAGCTCGCAGTCTATGAACACAATGACTTTTGGGCTAGTGTCGATACACCTAAAGATTTAAAAACTGTAAATGAAAGTTGGAATCCAAATAAATTTTAGTGGAGAGGACTGAATAAGCATTGAACTCTAATGATAAAAAAATAAGTTTACCTCGATTGTATATCCCCTCTAATGAGAAAATAGTTAACCCACTTTCAACAGGAATTAAAGCTTCAAATCTCTCCAAAAAAAATACTCAAAAAAGAATTGATCCCCAATTCTATAATCAACAACATGATCTAAATAATCATTTCTGCGTCATTGTAGGTAGTGAGTATGTCTTGAAAATTATTGCTTTACAGCAATCATTAATGCAGTACTCAGAAAAATTCACATTGTGGATTTGTTGTATAGATCCTTTTGTATATTCACTATTAAAAGAAATGAGTTTAATTAATGTAAACCTTTTACAAGTTGAAGAATTGGAAGATCGTGAATTAAAAGCAATTAAGAGAAAAAGAAAAGTAAATGAATATTGTTGGACTTTAAAATCTGTCTTGATAGAATATTTATTGGTCAATTATGATTTACCATCTATTCTATATTGTGATGGTGATTTATGCTTTTTCTCTGACCCTAATATTATTTTTGAGGAATGGGGTGACCATTCTATTTTCCTAACCCCCCAAAGAGATCGTGATTGGGTAGAAAAAATGTATGGAAAATATCAGGCTGGTCTAATTGGATTTAAGAATGATCTCTATGGACTAAAAAGTGTAAGATGGTGGAAAAATAAATGTATAGATTGGTGCAGTGCCGAGGCTGAGGAGGGGAAATTTGGAGACCAAAAGTATTTAGATTATATCCCTATATATTTTCCAAAAGTAAAAATTTCAAATAACTTAGGTATAAATGCTGCGCCTTGGAACTGTATATATAATAACGATTATAAAATTGACAAGACTAAAAACGATATATTTATTGAAAACGACAAACTAGTTGTTTACCATTTTGCATGTATTACTATCTTTACTGAAAATGATTTTGATCTTTGGTCTTTGGGAGAAATTTCAATACCCAATAATATATTAAACCATATTTACACTCCGTATTTAGAGAGAATTCAATTTGTTTTAAAGCAATTAAAGGATAAATTCAATAAAGATACTAAACAATTTTTAAGTAAAAAAGATATAAATAAAGCTCAAACTTTATATAAAGATTCACAATTAAGAAGAAAAATGAATCAATCCAATCATTTTATGAACTTTTCCATGATTATAAGTAAAGAACGATTAATTCAAGGATTGACCTCTTATTATTCCTTAGAAAATTTCAACGCTAAATTTACTGTATGGATCTGTTGTATGGATGATTTAACGTATCAAATATTAGAGAAATTAAAATTAAAGCACGCCATACTAATTCCGGTAAAAGAAATTGAAAATCATGAACTCCTCAGTATAAAAAATGATAGAAGTTTACAAGAGTATTGTTGGACATTAAAAGCGCCCCTATGTCTACATGTCCTTAGTCTTTATCCGGAAGTTGATCACATTATATATTGTGATGCTGATATGTATTTCTTTACAGCACCTAATATCATTCTTGATGAATGGTGGAAGTACTCTGTATTCCTTTGCCCTCAAAGAAGCTCTACTGAAATTGAAAGCATACACGGTATATACCAAGCTGGTTTAGTAGGCTTCAAAAATGATCAAAATAGTAAAGAAATTTTAACATGGTGGAAAGATAAATGCCTAGAATATTGCAATAATCAATATGATGTTGAAATGAATAGATGGGGTGACCAAAAATATTTAAATCACATTCCTAACATCTTTTCTAATATAAAAATCATGACTCATAAAGGTATTGATGCAGCACCTTGGAATGTCATTTTAAATAGCAGTTCTATATCCAAAACAGATAATAAAGTTTTTATTGATCAAGATGAATTAATAGCTTTTCATTTTGGAAGTATGCAAATTATTAATCCAAATGAGTTCGATTTATGGAAACAAGAAACTTTAGAATTACCTCCAGCAGTTTTAGATTATATATACATTCCTTATATTGAACAATTGAACAAGACATGTCATACCCTTCATAATACTTTTCAAAAATCTCCCTCCTCTTTATTTGCTGACCAAATTGATACAACAACAATAAAAAATTATTTTAAATACCCCTCCCCTCATCACAATTAAGACTGATACTTTCCTTATTTAAAAATAAATCTATTTATTTCAGCAACTAAAAATACATCTTAATAAAGGATAGATTATCACTATGATTGCTTCATTTAAAAATAAAACTTTCCTTATTACTGGTGGATACGGTTTTATTGGTTCTCACTTGGCACGAAGACTTTTAAATTTACAAGCAAAAATTGTTCTTTTCATAAGAACACCATCAAACTCTTGGAGACTAAAGGATATTCTAAAATATATTGAAACCTATGAAATAGATATACGAGATAAAAAACAAGTACAAGATGCAATAAAGAAAATTAATCCCGATTATATCTTTCACCTGGCAGCCTATGGTGTAAATTCTGCCCATACAGATTACATCCATGCTATAGAAACAAATGTTATAGGGACTTGTAACATTATTCAAGCAGCAAAATTGGTGAATTGTAAAAAAATCATCAATTTTGGGAGTAGTTCTGAATACGGTAACAAGATGGAACCTATTCATGAAAATATGTTACTAACTCCTGTGGACATCTATGGAAGTACCAAAGCTGCTGCTACTATACTGGCCCATCAAATTGCTAGCGAAAACAATATTAATCTTATAACATTAAGACCTTTTGGCATATTCGGAGAAGGCGAAGAGCCGCATAAAATTTTTAGCTATATAATCTTGCGAGTATTACAAAACAAAGATGTAAATTTAACTTTATGTAATCAATTAAGAGATTATTGTTATATAGAAAATGTAATAGATGCCTGTATCCTAGCAGTAGAAAATACTACTGTACAAAATGAAATCTTTAATATTGGGAGCGGCACTATTCACCCCTTGAAACATTATGTAGAATTATTATTCAAACATTTGAAAACCAATTCCAGACCAAATTACGGTGCAATTTCCTCTAGAACAAATGAAAGATGGGTTCCTGAAGCGGATGTGCAAAAAATAAAAAACTCTCTTTCCTGGGAACCTAGAATTAATATTGAAGAAGGAATTATAAAAACTGTTAATTGGTATAAAAATAATAAACATTTATACCTAACCCCCTAAAAATAGGGTACTAAAGGAGGTGGACTAATTGTTAAACCAAAACTTTAATAATGCTTTTTACGGAAAAAGAATTTTAATTACTGGACATACTGGTTTTAAAGGTTCTTGGTTATCCCTATGGTTGAATGAATTAGGTGCTGCTGTAATCGGATATTCATTAGATCCTAAAAATAAAAATGATAACTTTAACATTACTAACCTTCAAAATAATATAATTGATATTCGTGGAGACATTAGAGATTTTAATAAATTAAATAAGGTTTTTACAGATTATAAACCTGAAATTGTATTCCATTTAGCTGCCCAACCTCTAGTTAAGTATTCATATGAATATCCTAGAGAAACATACGAGGTAAACGTTGTAGGAACTATGAATGTACTAGAGGCAATTCGATTACATGAATCAGCTAAAATAGGAATTATGGTGACAAGTGACAAGTGCTATGAGAATAAAGAATGGCCTTGGGGTTATCGTGAAATTGACCCTATGGGCGGCCATGACATATATAGCTCAAGCAAAGGATGCTGCGAACTTTTAATTTCTTCCTATCGTAATTCTTACTTTTCAGAAGAAAAATTTTCTCAACACAAGAAAATAATTGCAAGTGTTCGAGCTGGTAATGTAATTGGTGGTGGTGATTGGTCAATAGATAGAATTATTCCCGATTGTATACGAGCATTAGAATCAAACAAAAAGATTATTATTAGAAATCCTACTGCTATTAGACCCTGGCAACATGTACTAGAACCTTTAAGCGGGTATTTACTCCTTACAGAAAAAATTATAAATAATGGTATCCTTTTTTCAGGAGCATGGAACTTCGGGCCATCCCTAAGCAATATTGTTTCAGTAGAAAAATTAGTGACCAGTTTACTAGATATTTGGAGCTGCGGGGATTGGACAGCAGAAAATATAGGTCCAATAAATTTTCATGAAGCAAATTTACTAAACCTTGACATTAGCAAAGCAAAATTCAATCTTAATTGGCAGCCAAAATGGTCCCTACAACAGACTTTAGAAAATACAATAGAATGGTATAAACATTATAATTCTTACACCAGTTCTGAGATGAGAAATCTATGTATTAGCCAAATCAAACAATATTGCATGCTTTGAACTACTCCCACTTACCCATACTTGCTGTGAGTTCCTTATGGAGGGAGTCTTCTTGGTTAAAATAATAAAAGATACATTAATTTTTATAGTCTAAATTATAAACCTACTATACCTAAAATTATGTGATTGTCCATTAACAAAAATTTTATTTCTTCGGTTATTTCAAATCAACTATTGACATTATATTGAAGAATAAAGGAATCACGTATTTTTCTAGTGATTCCCTTGTTCTGAGAAAATAATGTCTTGCTTTAACGACAATACAGTATATGTGATTATTAATTTATTTGTTCTAGTTATGAAAAAATCTATTCCTGTCAAAAGAGCTTTCTTCAAAGAAAAACTTCCTTTTTTTTCTACTTATCCTACTCGAAAAGTAAATAATGTTATTTTTCAGATGATTACATCTACTATTTATAGAATTACACTGAGCTTTAACAAGTTTATGCTTATATATTGATTCTCTTATTTATTATCACCAATGTTGATGAATTTATGCATAGCTTATTCTATACACAAATAGCTTTTTGAATTATCTTTTCAGAATAAATAAAGGAGACTTTCTCTTTTATGCACTTTCCCCTTACCATTCTTAAATTTCCCTTTAATCAACAATAAGAACAAATCTTCAATATAGTACATCTTCTTTGAACTACCCCCACTTTCACTTCGTTTAGAAGTGAGGGATTCCTAAGTAAAGAGTTCTATCGAACTCTAATTGATTAGGCTAACCCCGCAGTCCTTGCGGTTAGAAGCCTTATCGCTTCACTCTTTAGATTGATACTTGCGTTAATATCCCTATCATGGTGTGTACGACAAGAAGGACAGTCCCATTCACGTAGGTTTAGATTTTTAACGTCTTTATTTTGATATCCACAACAAGAACATAATTGGCTGGAAGCAAATGTTTTCGATACGACAATGACTTGTTTGCCATACCATTTTGCTTTGTATTCTAACATTGATCGAAATTGCAACCAAGATACCTCACTAATTGCTTTTGCTAACTTATGATTCTTTAACATATTCGATACTTGCAAATCCTCTATACCGATAACATCGTGGTTTTTGATGATTTCAGTTGAAATTTTGTCCAAGTAATCTTTTCTAGTATTTGATATGTATTCATGAATTCTAGCTACCTTTACTCGTTGTTTATTCCAGCGAGAAGATCCTTTCATTCTTCTAGAAAGAACACGCTGTGCTTTCGCCAACTTATCTTCTAATGATCGGAAAAATTTCGGATTTTCATAGTGTGTTCCATCTGACAAAATAGCGAAATCTTTTAGTCCTACATCTATTCCAATGTAAGAATGTGTTTTCGGAAGTTCTTGTACTTCTGTTTCAACTAATAGTGACACAAAATATCTACCAGAAGGGTTGCGTCTAACCGTAGCATTTAAAATACGTCCCTGTACTTCACGGCTTTTGGCAAATCGAACAAGGCCTAGTTTCGGCAACTTTATTTTGTTCCCTACAACGGCAATGTTTTCATTTGTTTGTTTTGTGGTATAAGATTGTACGTTGTTCTTCTTAGATTTAAAGCGCGGTGCGCTGTTTTGTTTTTTGAAAAAGCGCGTATAAGCATCCGCAAGGTTGCGAACAGACGACTGAATCGCAATACTATCCACTTCTTTTAGCCAAACAAGCTCTTTCTTCATGGCAGGTAGTTTGGCAGAGCATATACCATAGGTCAAGCCTTTTCCTGTCTCTTTGTATGCGTGATCCCATAAGGATAGAAAATGATTGAATACAAAGCGAGAACACCCAATCGTTTTGTTGATTAGAATTGCTTGTGCTTGATTTGGATAGATACGAAACTTATAGGCTTTATTAATCATTATTTGATTCACCTCCATTTCGGTATATGACTATTATACACCAAACGTATATTCGATAGATAGTAGAGTAATACTTTCTATATGTCGAACAATTAAGATGGCTTCCTGCCATCTCTTGTTCGAGGCCAATTCATCTCCCGCCTACTCACTGGACTGTGACCCTTCACGCTCCTTGAGGAAGGAGTCTTCTTGGCTAAAATGATAAAATAAAACAAAACCATACATAAGATAATTTTACTATTACAAATAATGACATAGTCTGTTTCACCTTTTACATTATCTAAAAATTAACACATAATTGATCGTTTTAAGAAAAAGAGATTTCATAAATCTTCAATCACAGTTTCTTAGTTCACCTAATAGAACGTATAAAGACTCATATCATCTTTTGATTATTTTTGGATGTTTTATTCTACGTATATTCGACACAAATTGATTGTTTTTTATGAATTTTCTTGAAAAATATTGTAATATCACTCCATTTTTTCTTCTATTTTGTTATGATGTTTATAATTAAATTGGATTAGGATTTTTTTAGAAAATGGGGGCGTATATTATGAGTGTCTCAGTAAAAGGAAATGAGCAATTAACCTCTCTATTGAACGACTGGTATCGATCTATGCTATCTCAGCAAGTTATAAAAGCTACTAATCTAAAAAAGAAAATTGATGAAAAAATTAATAAGTTAAGCATTGAACCGAATCAAGAGCATCAGGATCAAAATTTGTTACTATACTATTCACTACTCGAATTTCGTTACAAGGTCTTAACAGATAGCCTTGGTATTCAACAAAATAGTTTTGATACTATTAGCGATTATGATATGCCTACAGATCAATTTCTACAATTCTATTATCATTTTTTCAAATCCATTCATTCCACTTTTATATCAAATTATACTGAGGCAGAGGAACATTATAAACTAGCAGAAAAAATATTGGTAGCTATACCAGATGAAATTGAACACGCCGAATTTTACTATAGAATTGCTACTTTCTATCACCATACCTATAACAATCTCGCTTCTATCGAATACGCAAATAAATCGAGAGCAATCTTTTCAAAGTACGAAGGTTATGAAGTAAAAACAGCCTTTTGTAATAGTTTGCTAGGTGGTTGCTGCATCTATTTAAAACAGTACGAACAAGCAGAAGAATATCTACATTGTGCAATTGATTTACTACAAAAAAATAGGGAAGAAGATTCCTTGTTATACGTAAAAAATACTATGGGGTGGCTGTATTCTGATCAAAGTATGTCTACTTTAGCTATTCGTCACCTTTCAGAAGTAACAGAGAAAATCCCTACACACTTCAAGGCCATCTTCCTACAAGCTAAGGAACATTATAAGTTAGGAGAACAATCAACGGCCAGCCAACTCATTGATAAGGGTCTACAGATTTGCAGAGAAATTCATAACGAAGAATACACACACCACTTCTCTATTTTAAAAAAATTAAACGAAAATATTCCATTGGAAGAATTAGAAAAAATCATTCAAGAAGGAATCTTATACTTTGAGGAAGAAGAATTATGGGAATATGTTGTCGAATACGCCGAATTATTTGCCACAAAATGTAGACAATTAGAGAACCACCAAAAAGTAAGTGACTATTTCCATATTTGTTATCAAGCAAGACAAAAATCAATCGCAAAAGGAGTGTTAAAATAATGAAAAAAATTAGCTTATTATTATCAGGCATTGCTTTTATTGGGGTATTAACGGTGGGAATTTTTCAGTTTTCTAAAACAGATCAGCTTGCTACTCATGGGCATTATCCTGCTCCTTCATATAGTGTTGGCGATTATAGTGGTGCACCACCACAAATTTAATGTAAATGTATTTAAAAACCCTCCAAATGGAGGGTTTTTAAATGGCTTATCTGCCTGTTCAATACGCATAGAGAGTACATATTATACTTATTTACTATGTTATAAGATTTTTCATTTCCACTCTGTAACAAGATTCTAGCATTCTCTCCTAGAATCTCAACTTAAATCTTAAATCCACCAATTAACTCTTGAAGTTCTTCCGCCATCTGTGCTAATTGTATTGCTGAAGAATTTATCTCTTCCATAGAAGCATGTTGTTCCTCAGATGAACCAGCTATCGTTTGCATACTTGAAGAATTTTCTTTTACAGCCATAGCTATTTGATCAATCGATGTATCAACTTTCATTGCATCAGTTGTCATTTTATTTGATAGTTCTACCATACCATGCACTTTTGATACAATATCATTTGCAGATTTTGAAATCTCATAAAAACTTTGTTTTGTATCATTCGCAACCTTAATTCCCGACTGTACTTCTACGCCTACTTCATTCATAGCTTTTACAGTCTCATGTACGTCTGCTTGTATTTCCTTAATTAAACTTCCAATTTCCATTGAAGATTCGGATGATTGCTCCGCCAACTTTCTAACTTCATCAGCAACAATTGCAAACCCTCTCCCCTGTTCCCCAGCTCTAGCTGCTTCAATCGCTGCATTTAATGCTAATAAATTTGTTTGTTCCGCAATATTTTGAATCGCTTCTAATATACTGCCAATTTGCTGTGATTTCTTATCTAATAATTTTATGACATTATCGGATTGAGAAACAGAGTGATGGATAGACTGCATTTGTGTTACAGTTTGTTCTACTAATTGTTCACCTTCATTGGCTTTTTGTTTAGTGTATATGGATGAAGCCGATACTTCAGAAGCATTCTCAGCTACGTATTGAATATTTCGTGTTACCTCACCAATTAATTCAGCTCCAGACTCAACTTCATTATTTTGAACCTCTGCACTGTTCGAGATTTCTTCCATCTCTTTTGTAATTTGTTCTGTCGCAACACTTGCTTGCTCTACACTAGCAGTTAGTTCCTCAGAAGACGCAGCTACATGTCCTGCAGATGTGTTAATTTGAGAAATAATATTACGTAACGACTCTGCCATTGTATTGAAACTACCACCTAATTGACCAAGTTCATCCTTTGAACGAATATCTATTTTCTCGGTTAAATCTCCTTGACTAATTCTTTGAGCTGAAATGACTAATTGTCTTAGTGGAGTAATTATAGATTTGAGTATGAATAGAATTACAATTCCACCTAACAATAATGAAGCACCTATTATAGTGAGCGTTTTATAAAAAATAGGATTGGTAGCTTCTTCAATTTCTTTCGTAGGCATTACGCCAGCTATTTTCCAACCTGTTTTTTTATTTGTCTTAAAGCTTATGTTTCGATCTTCACCATTGAGGCTATAAGTAATTACTCCATCTTCTGTCTTGTACAATTCATCCACTAAAGTTTTATCTAATTTCTCTCCAGGTTTTAGTGATGGATGAACAACTATAGTTTTATCTTGACTAACTATAGATACAAATCCTTGCTTCCCAATTTTTATCATTTTGGATGTTTTTACGATATCTTTAATATTCAAATCTACGCCAATGACACCACTTTTATCTGCATTCTGCTTTGCAATTGCAATTACCATATTTCCTGTAGACTTTGATTTATAGGGAGATGAAACAATAATCTCTCCATTTGCTTTTACTGCATCCTTATACCAACTACTTTCTAACGGATTAAACCCTTCTGGTATTTTTCCAACAGGTGCATGAATAAATTGATTGTTACTGGATGCCGTATAAATCGTTTCTATCTCTGGATGTAACTGTATATATTGATCAAATTTATTCTGTACATTTTGCGATTGTTCAGGATTATAATCCCCTTGTGTGAGTACCTTTGCAAAATGAGTGATATCTGTATGCTTATTTTCTAATTCATCATCAACAATCTTATCTAAAATACTTATATTATCTTTTGCTGATTGTAGAATTGTTTCATTAAGATCTGTTTTTGCTTTATTATAAGATGATACTCCTACGATAAGGCTTGGTATAATTAATATTGCTATAAATGCCATAGACAACTTCGTTTTAAGCTTTATTTGCTCCAATCTTTCTTTTATATTAAACACTAGCTACTTCTCCTTTTCATTTTTACTACTTATATAGTTTATTTAAATTTTTCTCCTTTACTTTTCCACATTCATTTATGGTACCATTCGAAATGAAACCACAATTACATCCTATTATCCTTACTTTATAATTTAGAGATTTAATTTTCACAGACAGAGTTTTATCTGCTCTCCTTTCGAATATGTTATTTTTCTAGATTCAGCAATTATTAGACTACGAATTATTCCAAATAAACTTGATGCAACATATACTTCATTTAAAAAATAATTATTGGATTTGTTTGGATAAAAATCTAGTTTAGCGCTAATCCAATCGGATGAAATTCTTACCATAATACATTCACTAAACATAAATAAGTAAATTTATTTCTTTTAATACTTATATTTAACTGCCTTTTAACCATTCTAACTGTATTATTTCATCGTTTTATCTATTTATTACAACCACTTTTGTATTATTGAATCACTAAACTATAAATTCTAAATAGGAGAATAAAATAAATTAGAGAATTACATTGTAACACATATATATAAGTTGTTAATATTAAAATTTAAAATTTTACTATTTTTCATATGCAATATTACATGCGAAAAGCCATAATTTTTTTGTTATACTATGCATGTGGATTTTTCATCCAAAATCCACCCAAACGCATATTTATGTATATGCCACCCTAATTGATGAAAGTGAGAAGAGTGTTTATCATTTTTCTCACTTTTTTATTTAGGCTCTATTAATATTGATTATTGATAAAAAGTATAAAATAAGGGAAGACACCTTAGAGTTGGTGCTTCCCTTATTTGTTGATTATTCAAATCTAAAATAGGTATTTTCTAAACCTATTCTTCGCTTTAATGTTCTGCCCAAAGCATAATTATTTGGTAATTCTTTTTCAATGACACAAATAATATAACCTGCTTTTCCTGTTGTTAAATTAGTTAGTTGTAAGTAGTTAGTGTTGTCGTAGATATAAGAAATAATATATTCATAGAAATTATTTTCTTTATCTTCTCTATTCATACCAACATTGTACAACCTAACTCTTGCTCCTATCCAAATTTCCTCATCAACATTACTTAAAGGCATCCATTTCGAGTTATCCAATATTTCACCCTTTTCTTAATTCATTCGTTTATACGCGAATGTTGCTAGACACAAACTATCATAAGCATCCGTCATTTCATTGATTAGACGACCACCGACAGAGAAAAAAGACTCAACATAGCTTTTTACCCATTGAAACACTTGCTCTTTTAGTTATTTTTGCATTTTGAATCTACGAAAATGAATTCCCTTATAAAAACTCTAACAGAGAATCTTCCTTCCAAATTTCACCTAGGGAATTATTTGTTTTCCAAAAAACCTACCAACATCTTTATCAACTCATTTTAGAATATTTAAACAATAATCCCATATACATTACCTGCATAAATTATTCATTTTCTTTTATATAAGACCTACCTTTTTACTTTTAATAGATTATTAGACATTGGATTATTATACATAAATCCCAAAAACATGCGGTATTTTGTAGAATTTTGTCTATCAATATGTATGTACACCCTTTTGTAGTGGATATAGACTGTGAGGTGTAAGGAGATACCTTACAAAATAATAAAAAGGAGATTATAGAATGAGTAGATTAACAAAATTCTCAAAGTTAGTATTTGCAACTTTAATCGCGGGAAGTAGTCTAAGCACCTTTGTTTCGTCACACAGTGTACAAGCTGACACCTTAGATCCTAATTACCAAGACAATGTAAAATTCATACCACCTTCTAGTGCTAGGCCAAAATTGGAACAAAAAAACACTATTGTTCCAGAAGCAAAAGTTGTTAAAAACCATTATGTAAAGTACTCTAAAGCACATTTCCAAACTAAAGAAAGTATACCAAAAAAGATTTATTATTCTTCAGAAGGCTTTAAGGGCTATATACAGGCAAGTACCGTTTGGGATATGGGAGATCATTTCGCAACACTATATTCCGGAACCGTTATTCGATGTTAGACTTTTAATCCATTCTCCCCTAATGCTTAAAATGATTAATAACTCACTGCCAATACTGTAATATCTATTGTTCATAAAATAAACCACAAAATCTTTCGATTTCATGGTTTATCAAATATAAAGATAATGCTAAACGAATACTCTAACATTACCTTCCCCAAAGTTAATTATAGAGTATTTTCAAAAAAAAGACACTCTTGTAGTGTCTTTTTTATAGTATTTTAAAAAGAATTCCACCTACTAACACCTTTTTGTTGCGCCTATTCGTTTATTTCAATATGATACTTTTCCATCTCGTATATGCAATAGACAATGATAGCTAAACTCCAACTGACACTATAATAATTATGTGTGTAGAAGTCATAGCCCGCTTTAATACCTTTCTCTATTACAACTAATGTAAATCCTAAAGCCACCCATCTGTTAATTTTCATCTTTATAAACGTTAAAGAGATAATTATTAAAAATAAAATATTTGTAAGATGATTTATCATTAGCTCATATTTTTGAATGTATACTGCCATTATACAAGCAACGATATTAGTCGCAACGCCAAAGGCAATCACCGCTCCCCAAACCCTGTCCGAAAGTCCCACTCCTGAGTCAGTCCCTTCCTAAACAAATATCCCTTTCTTTAATTCGTTCCTACACCCTATTCAAGATATGCTAAATTATCCTTGTCTGATGAATATCTATTTATCTTTTCATATAGAGCAAACAAAATTTCTACTCATAATTTTTTCTTTATTAGACAAACTATGTCTAAGCCGTTTGAACTAGCGGCTTCACTCTTCTGGTAATGAGATAGCACAATTTATTGAATTGACTAACTCATTCAATCCACTGGCACCGGCAGGCAACAAAATAGTTGTCTGCCATTTTCATGTATACTTTTTCTAATTTCATTACAAACCAAATGTGTGCTGTACTGATTTCAAAAGGACAGCATTTCATTTTTAAAAATGTAAAAAAGATAAGATCCTGTCTACTTTTGGTATAGGACTTTTTCTTTTCACACATACTATTTTTGAACCTGTTTACCGATACGTGTCCTAATGGTGTCTTGAATTCCTCCTAAAAAGGGCTGCAGATACGACTGCATGCCCTTTTATTTACGTTGCTTCTCTATATTGAATAAAATAATTAAAAACTAAAAATATAATATTACATATTTTTTCTGTTCAGATTATGTTAGGATTTACTTCGTAGTCGAATTATAGTTTCGTATCTAATTCAGCAATATGTGAACTGTTTACCTAAAGAAAAGACAACCAAAAGGTGTCTTTTCTTCTTTTAATCTAAAAAACATTTTTTCTGTTCAGTAAGATCCAATTATCCCTCTAACCTAAACCTCATAATTAAAGGCAATTTAATCATGGTACTCAAGAGTTTTCATCCATTTCAATATACCTATAGCTTAATTTAAAATCACATTTCCAGCACTATATTTGCTTTCTTACAGATTTTCTGTCTTGTTCTTAATTCTGTCAAAATCCTCATGTAGCTATACAAAGAACATATGCTACTATGATATTAAGAAACTATGCGTTCCCTTAACCCTGTATCCGGCCCTGTATTTATTACAGGGTCTTTGTTTATTTTATTTACTTTTATTGGCTTATAAAGGTTAATACACAACCAATTTCAATTAAAACCGTTTAAATGTTAGTTAGAATTTGAAATAATATATCTATTAACTTTTTTAACAAATGTAATCTAATATTAAATTTCTAAATCTATACTGTACTATACACCAGTTAACACTATATAAATAGTATTAACTATCTTAATTGAATATTAGTAATAGTAAGTATAAACATTATCAATTTACTACATCTTACATTTATGTAAAAATAAATACATGTTAAGCTTTTTCAAAATCTTTCCCCTAATAAAGATTTGAAGTAGCATTTCATGATTCTCCTTACTGTTAATATGCCTTGAAAAAGAACCCTATAGGGTTCTTTTTCTTCTCATTATAACCTCAGTAAGTCCATGCAAAAAGGACTGCTAATTATTTGCAGCCCTTTTACACGTTAATATACACTTGTATTACATGCTTAAAACTTTATTGTATTAGGTATTTATACCAACTAAACATGCCATTATCATTTAGATATATAACACTTCAAAGTTTAGAAGTATACAATAACAAATCTTTCCCAACTTCCAGCTACATAACTAGTAGCTGTTAATTCTCTACCACCATTTGCTGATATATATCTACTATTACTTAGTGCTTGTAATACATATATCCTATTGTCTCCACCATTATATAAGATAAACTTTTCCCATGCACCAATTGATGTACGATCTGCTACTACTCTACCATTTGGCTCAAACAAAACATACTTCCCATTACTTTTAGTTTTTAAAGCGTACGTATATAATTCCCCAGTCGGAATTAATTCGAATTTCTCCCATTCATTAACTGCATTACGATTTGCTATTATATTTCCCGAAGGCTCAGCCGAAACATATTGTAAATTTGCTGCCTGTATAGCAACTGTCCAACTTCCATTTTACTTTAAAGGTTTAAACAATTGTGACCACATTTGTTTAAACCTCCACAATTTTTTCTAAGCTATTCTCTAAAAATCTTATTTTTCGTTGTAAATAAACCTGATTGGTACTCTTTATGCAAAAGAAAAGATGGAACCTTTAATTCAACTCCACCTTTTTTCGAAATAAAAAGCATCTAATTCTATTTGAATTAGATGCTTATATTTAGTCCTTAAACCTAATATTCTAAACTATTTACGCGTTTGTAAATCTTTTTTTATTACATCCCAGAGTGAATTATCTTGACGCATCGGTTTACCCTCTTCATCCCATTTTATTTTTTCTGTTCCCAATTCATAATTCATCCCTGTCCATGTGTCTTCACGGAATGCATAGAATGATTTATGCCATCCTTTTTGGTTAAAGATAGAAATAAGATCTTGCATGTATTGGGTAGCACCTGGAACAGTACGGTTAATTCCAAACTCCTCTGCAATAATTCGATTAGATGGTACATGATTTTTCTTAGACCATTGTTGAATTGGCTTCAAAAACTTCTCTAATCCCTGTCTATTCCACATTACAGGTTTCTCTAAATCCCCTACTTTTACTAATCCTGGATATTGATATTCCTTGTTTTGTTTTTCACCTTGGCTCGTTAATTCATATGGTTCATACATATGAAATGCGTATAGTGTTTTTTTATCCTCTACTGGTTTTAAATATTTAAAGGCCCATGGAGTAGCATATAAACCTGAATCTAAAATAATCGGTGTTTCTTTGTCCACTTCACGAATGGAGTTAATCACCTTTTCATAAAATCTGTTTAAATCAGCTGTCGTTCCTTTTACTTTTGCATACCATTTCTCGTAATCTTCCGTCCAAAAATCATTATATCTATTATTTTTAGCTGTTTCTGGATGTGGTTCATTTATAATATTATAACCAACCACCGCGGGGTGATCTTTTAGTTCCAGAGCGAGGTCCTTCCAAAATTGACTTGCTTGTTCTTGATACTTCTCTTCTTCCCATATTCTGTCGTCATTCTTATTATTATTAAATTGGCGCCATCGATCACCAGGTAAGGATAACATTGTAAGAACGACTTTCATTCCTTGTGATTGTGCGGCATCTAAATCCGCCTTTAATTTTTCTAGATCTTCCTTTACTAATCCCCGATAGTTATCTGCATTACCTATCAGAAAATCCTTTCCAGAAGTATCTGGTTTATCCTCAAATAGAAAATCTTTATCTTTTGCCCATTTATCAGGTGCTAAACGTACATATTCAATATTAGCTTCTTTTGCACTTTTATAGTTTTCAGGTAATGACGTACTATTCATGAAATTAGTACCCTTTCTTTTCGAATCCCAAAAACTAATTTTTGAATCGCCCTTGTGGTATGTATCAGCTCTTACATTCATTTCCTGTACTCCAAAACTCATCATGCCTAATAACGCAACAATTGGCAAAACTTTTTTCACAACTTTTCCTTCTTTCTCTTTATATTTAACACACATAACATACCTTTGTTTTGTTACAGGAATATGGCAATTTTCCAAAAATACCTTTTAAATTTATACATTGGTAGTTCATTCATAAAAAAAGAAAGAGATAATTAGAACGTTGCTTCATTTTAAAAGAAACAAAAAAGGAATCCTTTACGGATTCCTTTTTGCAATGCACTCTTTTTCAAATGGTACATTTTGCACCTACTTTTAGTATAACTTATAATTCCTATAAAATAAATAAGATTAACTGAAATTTACTTCAAATTGTGATAAAAAACATAATTAAGAAGCGCAGATAACTAAATATCATCCCTTTTATTAAATAAAAAAGATTAAATAATTCCCCCTCCAAACTAGGACCCCTTTGCACTTTTTTACAAATATTGTTATAATTAGATAAACTAAAGCATTATCCCATTAACAAAGGGACTCCATAATTGGAGTCCTTTTGTTAATTAGCTATTAAAAATGATAGCATGTGATTATTGTATAATTTCTTCCTTTTTTAGATCTGCATATTCTTCTACGAAATCCCATAAACCTTGCTTTTCGAAGTAAGAAATACTTTTTTCACTTCTTCTAAGAGTTTAATTGCTTCATCTTCATTAAGAGAACGTAAAATATTGAAATGATATACATACTCTTCATTTCCTAATTCCATACAAACTGCTAATCCTTTTTCAATAAGTTCTTTTACAATATTTGTTTTTCTTAGCTTATAGTGTTCACGCGCTTGTAAGAACACTGCTTTAAAATGGGCAATATTCTTCTCTGTGACTTCTGATAAATGACGAATTGCTAATTTAGATAAATTTTGAGTTGCATATAATAGTCCTAGATTATGCCTTACTATTAAAATCAATTTTTCTTCATTATGTTTTTGCAAAAGGTCAATGGAACGATTGAAATGTTCTTCCGCTTTTTCAAATTGCTTTAAGAATATACGAGCTGTCCCTAATGCGGTTTCACAAGAAGCAACTTTCACCTCATATCCCATTAGCCCTAAATACAAGGAATATAGATACTTATTTTACTTTCAAAGGCTGAAACCTTGCTGCATAACTACTGAAAATAAAGTGAAAAGACGTTCAAATCCATATGGATAGATCGTCTTTTCACTTTATTTCATACATATACTGATTTTTCACTTATTCATTTTGTATTGTACTTAAAAAACCAATAAATTCATCTTCATTTACAGGTTTACTGTAGTAATAGCCCTGAATTAGATAACATGCATTACGTTGTAACACTGTTAATTGTTCCTTCGTTTCTACCCCTTCTGCTATCACTTTCATGTTTAAAGTATGAGCAAGTGAAATAATGGTTTGTATAATTTCATCTCCATCAGTAGAAGTTCCAATCCTATTAACAAATTCTCTTGGAATTTTCAAAGTATCAATTGGATAAAGAGGCAGATACGCTAATGAAGAATAACCTGTACCAAAATCGTCAATTGATAAATGTACACCATATGATTTTAATGCTTTTAACTTCGATAAGGTTTCCTTTTCATCTACCATTGCTATTCGCTCTGTTAATTCCAAATCAATCGAATTAGCAGGTACTCCTATCTCTTCTATGGTAGATATAATGGTTTGAACAAAATCTTTCTGTTCAAACTCTATAGCTGATAAATTTATCCCCATCTTTAGATTTGAAAAGCCCGCAGAATGCCATTCTTTCAGTTGTTGACACGCTTTCTGTAACGTCCACTTCCCAATTGAAATAATCTGCGCCGTTTCTTCTGCGATAGGTATAAACTCAAAAGGAGAAATCAGTCCAAGCTCTGGATGTTGCCAACGTATTAAAGCCTCTGCACCAATAACCTTACCTGCCTTACTATCAATTTGTGGTTGATACAATAAAAACAACTCATTATTTTCAATTGCATTTGGTAAATCCTGTTCTAATCGTAATCGACGAGTTACTTTTTGAGATAATGTCTCGTCATACATACAAACAGCATTGTTACCTTTTTCCTTTGCGCTATACATAGCGATATCAGCGTGTTGTAAAAGTGTAGTAGTATTTATTCCTCCAAATGGATACACTGCTATTCCTATACTAAGAGATAAGTAAAAACTATGCTGATTTACTACAAATGGTTCTTCAGTTATACGAAATAGAGTTTTACACAAATCCAATAGCTGTTGCTCTGTTTGGTTATGGACAATGATCGCAAACTCATCACCACCTATTCTTGCTAGAGGAATAGTCGGTGACAGACATGTCCTAAAACGTTTGGCAACTTCTTTTAAAACCTTGTCACCAATCGAATGACCCAATGTATCATTAATAGTCTTAAAGCGATTTAAATCAATATACAGGAGCCCAAACTTATCCTGTGTTTTTTGTGCACGCTTAATAGATCTATCTAATTCTTGTTGGAAGAATATACGATTTCCAATCTCCGTCACCGTATCATGGAATGCAAGGTAATTTATCTCTTCCTGTTGTTGTTTCATCCTTGTTATGTCTTTTACCATTACATAGCTCCCAAAGGTTTGTCCTTCTATCATAATAGGAACTATAGTGACATACCAAAAGAGTATATCTTTCTCATTGTTATTTTTCACACGTAACTGTAGTGAAGATGAACTACATCGTTTCCCTTTCTTTATAGCTGCTTCCAATTCAGATTTATCTTCATCTAAAAAAATAGAGAAGCACTCTTTCCCTATCAATGCAGCACTTTCTTTTCCTAATAACATACTTCCAGCCTGGTTTATATTTAATACGATACCGTTTGAATCAATCGTTAAAATAGGATCCGGATGATACTCATATAATGACTTAAATCTCTCTTGATTTTTTACTAAATCATTAGATTTATTTATTAAATCCCTTGTTCTTTGAGATACTGTTTGTTCTAATTGATTATTAAACACTTTTAATGTTTTAGTTAACTCTTTGTTTTGCATTCGTACGATTGTATGACGAATCAGTACAAATACAAAAGCAATACAATTTCCCGTAATTAATGTAGCTGAAGAAGTTTGCTCTTTCAAAGTAAAGCCAATTAAGACTGCAACTGCAAGATAAGGGAATATACCAAGAAGTTTCTCTCCAAATGTCGGATTAATAATAAAATAATTTCTTTTAGAAGAAGTATTCTTTGGGATTGTAGCAGCAATAGCGATAAATAATAGGAAAACTCTATACAAACACCTTAAAAATATAACTGAACGCTCTGACAAATCACCTTGTAAGTAAAAATACAAATAGTCCGTAATAGCCAATCCAGTTAATACTAGGATAAAAATAAACAATTTACTTTTTGCATTGAAAATAGCAGGTCGAAAGATCAGTGTAACTCCAAGTAATAGAAGCAATAAATCTATAATCGGAAAAATAAATGAGAGAAAAACATCTCCAATTGATAAGAATAAAATATTTGCAGATGGTTTATTAAATAGGTACCACTCTAATGTAAAAATAGCAGTAACAACAATGCATAAATCACAAAGTAAATACGCTTTCTCCCATTTGTTACATTCCATCATAATTTTATAAAAGAACGCAAAAAGAAAGAAGAATAAGAAAAACAGTAGAAATACATCAGAAATATTAAAATTTTGTATTGGTAATTCTACATTAAGTACTTGAAAAGCGGATATGAAATTTCCTATCAAAAAACACCCTATTGCAATAGTAATGCAAACCCAGAATACTCCTAACTTAATTTTTTGGGATAATATAGAATACAGTAATGAGATAAATACAGTAGTTTCAACGACTAAAGATGATAGTCGGATATTAAAATCTGATACGAAATAATGATTCGGAAAAACAAATAAAAATATAAAGCAAAAGCTTATATAAGTTATTAAAGCCAATATCAATACATAAAATTGCACATATACATGTTTACGCAATGGATTCACCTTCTTGATTTTTCTATACTTTTATTAAAAAATGGCTTGATGGTGGCACAAGTCCTACTAATTAAAATGTGTGCTATCTATTATCCATATTATGACCTTTTTAAAAGATTTCTTTCTACACACAACAATCTTATTAACTTTTTGTAGATGTTTACAATTATCAATACTGAGGATTCTAAAAAGGATAAGCTGAAAAATGTAATTTTTTAAGTATTTGAGCATCGTAAATTTGGCGGGTACAACTTATCTACTCTTTACATATGAGATAGAATCTACTCCTCTATTGGATTATAGTTGCTATCTGTCACACTTAAAAAGGAATGAAAATATACTATCATTAAAATAGAAATTCAAATTAGTTTACGAAACCAACTGTAACTATTATAGTTACACAAAAAGTTGATGTCAATTTCATATCCTCCCTTTTTAACGGACAAAAGACATGACCTATTGAACAAAAATGTGATGTTTATAAAAAGGGCGGTAAAGTTTTATCTCCTTACTCAAAGAATTATAAATGATTTAGAATTAGATGAAATTGAAGCCAATATTGCATCTCCCTAAAAAGAATGTTACTCTAAAAATAGAATTATGAAAGGAATGATGGATGAATAATGATTAACTAATTTATATTTTAAGTTGAATTTTATAACTTCAAACTACAAAATATAGGGTTAGTCTATCCATTTTTAAAATTCAGTTCATACTTTATTTGTCATGATTCAAATGATTAATAAGTACTTATTAAGTATAGACGAAAGACTAATCCTTCCGATTACAAATTGGGGGATTTTTTTATTCCCGTTTGTCTTAGTTGAAACTTACTAATTGTTAAATGTACTTCACAAATAAAGGAGCGAGAAAAATGAGTACTTCAGATACTATTGTTACACATGTAATGCTCTATATAAGTCGTTAATATCCATCAAACTTATATAGAGGAATTAAAAAATGGATGGATGTTCCGACTTTATATGAAACGTTTCGATATATAAAGGAGGAATTATTATGTCAATGATAAAGGTCCAAGACTTAACTTTTTCATACCCAGGTAGCTTTGATAATATTTTTGAAAGTGTAAACTTCCAAATAGATACGGATTGGAAGCTAGGATTTATTGGTAGAAACGGACGAGGTAAAACGACATTCTTTAATTTATTGTTAGGGAATTATGAGTATAGCGGGAAAATCCTTGCTTCAGTAGAATTCAATTACTTCCCCTACTCTGTTTCAGATAAGAACAAATTCACTCATGAAATCCTTGAAGAAATTTGTCCCCAAGCCGCAGATTGGGAACTTCTACGTGAGATATCCTATTTAAATGTTGATGCTGAGGTCATGTACAGACCATTTAAAACATTATCAAATGGGGAACAAACAAAAGTGTTGCTTGCTGCACTGTTTTTAAATGCGGGTCAATTTCTATTAATTGATGAACCAACAAATCACTTAGATACAGATGCACGAAAGATAGTCTCCGATTATCTAAGGAAGAAAAAAGGATTTATTTTAATTTCACATGACAGAATCTTTTTAGATGGGTGCGTTGACCATATCCTATCTATTAATAGAGCAAATATTGAAGTTCAAAGTGGTAACTATTCTTCTTGGAAGTTAAATTTTGATAGACAGCAAGAACACGAGAAGGCTACAAATGAGCGTCTACAAAAAGACATAGGGCGATTAAAACAGTCTTCCAAACGTTCAGCAAGTTGGTCTCATGACGTGGAAGCTTCAAAAAATGGAACGAGGAATTCAGGCTCTAAGTTGGATAAGGGATTTGTAGGACATAAAGCAGCCAAGATGATGAAAAGAGCAAAAAACCTTGAATCAAGGCAACAAAAAGCTATTGAGGAAAAATCAAAATTACTAAAAAATGTGGAAAAAACTGAGTCATTAAAATTGGAACAATTGCAATTTAAATCAAATGAATTGGTTACTTTAGTTGACGTGTCCGTTAAGTACAATGATCAAATTGTGAATGAGCCGATTAGCTTCATAGTTGAACAAGGTGACCGAATTGTACTTGATGGAACGAATGGGAGCGGAAAAAGTAGTATCCTAAAACTAATTCTAGGACATCCGATACAGCATACAGGCTTAGTTACTTTAGGTACAGGACTCATCATTTCCTATGTCCAACAAGATACTTCTCATTTGAAGGGATCGCTATCAGGCTTTATTGAAGAGCACAAGATTGATGAAACCTTATTTAAGTCCATCCTAAGTAAGATGGACTTTGACCGAATTCAATTTGAAAAAGATATATCTCATTATTCTGGTGGACAAAAGAAAAAACTGCTTATCGCTAAAAGTTTATGTGAAAAAGCTCATATATATATATGGGACGAACCACTAAATTTTATAGATATCTATTCCCGCATGCAGATTGAAGAACTTATTCAACAATTTAATCCCACAATGGTTATTGTTGAGCATGATAAAATATTTCAACAAACAGTTGCAACGAAAACTATATCTATGTAGCTCAAAACGAATACTTGAAAATATAATCATTAACTTGAGTCCTTGGATGATAAAAACTTTAATGAATTGATAAAAAAAGCCTAATTTCTCTACAATACATTGAGAAATTAGGCTTTAAATAGTAATAATAGAATTCATAAACACTGAATAATTTACACATTAGGTTTATCTGTTAATGCAGTAACAATCCTGTCCACTAAGTCTTCGGGTAATCCATATTCCTTATTAACTACAGCCTGTATACTAGCAAAAGAACTTTCATTGTATTTTGATTGCCTTTTTCCTCTACTATCTTTCTCTTTATTTATGAAGTTTTCACGAGATTCATAGTTCATCTTATCTGATTCTTTACCAATAGATTGATTGGTGTAAATTATAAAGATACCTAACATCATAATTACACAAATGAAAATCCCTACTAATGTAAGTCTCATTATTCATTTCCTTCCTGCAACTCTTACTGTTTCTCGTTCATAATATCTCAACCATATCAAATTCATATTAATTTGAAGTAAAATTTTGTTCTTAACATATTTCTTAATAGAAAGACTTTATATCCTTCTATTTGTTTGACATCATTAAGATGCTCACAAATAGAAATAAATTCTATTCCTATATATAGATAAATAATCTAAAAATTTATATAATAAGATTAGAAGTGTAGCATATTATTATTATTGAAAGGTCTTGGTATAATGCTAGGCATTAATGTAAAAAAAACGAATGAAGAGTTAATTATTTCATGGCAATTGGCGGAGATTACAATTCCATTACGTGATGTGATTGAGGTTACCGAAGATGCTACCTATGCTGGTGTTGAAGAAGTAGATGTAATACGTATTGGAACAGCTTATGGGACAACAGACCGTATTTTAATTAAAACAGTAAAACAAAATTATGTATTGTTTACTACAAATAAAGTTGCTATTTTAAATGCCATTCACGCTTAAATATAGGAGTCTTCTTGGCTAAAATGATAAAAATAAGCACATCTTGTTATAAAAACAGATGTGCTTATTTTTTAATTTCTATGCATTTTTACGTTTTAAGAAAATCACTCCACCAACAATTAACAGTAATGCTCCTGTGGCCATAGAGATCCAACTTGTAAGATTAGTACCTGTTTGCGGTAACCATCCAATTTTAGATTGAATTTCTTTCTTAAGTTGTGGTTGTTCTTTTACTTGCTCGTTAGGTTGCTCTGGTGTTGGCGTATTTTTACCTGAATTTGGCTGTTCTGGTTTTGGTTGTTCCGATTTTCCCTCTTTAAATTTCACTGTTTGTCCCTTATCTTCAATTTCAGCGTGAATAGCTACTAATATATTATCTTGATACAGTTCTTCAAATACTACTACTTCTTTACCTTGTAATACAGAAGCATTAAATGTGAAATCTAGTGTGATAGAACCATTTTTCTCTTTAGCAGTAAACTTAGATTCTACTGTTACTTCTTTACCATCAACTAATAATGGCTTGTTTGTTGCTTTATCCACTAGTTTACCTTTTACTACGTACTCTTTACCCACGATTAAGTCTTTGTATTCCACTTTATCTTGGATTGTTACAGTTTTAGAAGCGTCTAACTCTTTAGAACCATCAGCTTTATTTGTAGCTGTCGTTTTAATAGAAGGCTCTACAAATCGAACTGTTTGACCTACATCGTTAATATCAGCGTGAGTTACAATTACTTGCCCTTCATGTAATAAGTCTTCGAACACAACTACTTCTCTTCCTTGCTGTTCAGCACCAACAAAAGTAAAGTCTAATGTTACAAAACCGTTCTTTTCTTTTGCAGTAAATTTAGTCTCAGCTGTTACTTCTTTACCATCAATTAGTAATGGTTTGTTAATAGCTTTGTTCATTAATTTTCCTTTTACAGTGTACTCTTTACCTACAACTAAGTTAGTGTACTCCACTTTATCCTGGATTGTGATAGAATCCTTTGAATGAATCTCTTTTCCACCATCAGCTTTGTTTGTAGCAGTTGTTTTTACTGATGGCTTAACGAACTTAACTGTTTGATCTTTATCATTGATATCAGCATGTGTCGTAACAACTTTTCCGTCTTTCAGTAACTCTTCAAATACTACTACTTCTTTTTCTTCTAAACCAGTTGCATCAAATGTGAAGTCTAATGTAATAGAACCATTTGCTTCTTTTGGTGTAAACTTCGTTTCAGCTGTTACTTCTTTACCATTTACAACGAATGGTTTATTAGTCTTTTTATCCATTAATTTACCTTTTAAAGTGTACTCTTTACCTACTTGTAGGTCTTTGAATTCCACTTTATCTTGGATTGTTACAGACTTAGAAGTGTGCATTTCTTTTGTACCATCTTTTTTATCAGATGCTGTTGTTTTAATTGAAGGAATCTTCTCATCTTTGACAACGTGTTTAATGATTTGACCATTCTCTTTAATTTCAAAAGAAAACGTTTCTTCATTTAATACATAACCGTTTGGTGCAACAGTTTCTTTATATGTGTATTTTCCAAATGGTAACTTTTCAAATTTAGCGATTCCTTTATCGTCTGTTTTTCCTTTTACTACTTCTTTTCCTGCTTCGTTATAAATCGTAAATTCTGCATTTGGAAGCTTGTTATTTCCATCAGCTACATCTACCTTTGTAATTTCTAGATCACCTTTGATAAGATGATTAACTGCCAATAACTCAATAACCTTTCCATGTTCCTTTATTTCGAACATAATCGGTTCTTTAACAAGAACGTAACCATTTGGAGAAGCCTTTTCTACAAATGAATATTTACCATACGCTAAATCTTTGACGTTAATCTCACCATTTTTATCTGTCTTATATTCCCCAACTACTTTTCCACTTGCATCTTTTAGCTCGAATGCTGCACCTTCTAATTTTTTACTAATATCTTCATTATCTACTTTTAGTAATTTTACACTACCTTTCACTTCGGTATTTTCCACTGTAAAAGTAAGTGTTTTATTGTGCTCTTTAATTTCAAAAGGATACTTTGTTTTATTTCCAATATATCCATTAGGTGTTTTTGTCTCTAAGAAATAATATTTACCATACGTAAGATCTTCAACGTTTGCAATTCCATTTTCTTTTGTTACTACTTTTTTCACTTCTTTTCCATCTTCAGTGAAGACTGTGAATTCAACATTTGGTAAAATCTTTCCTGAATCACTAAGCTTTTTAATTTCGATGTTACCTTTTACTTTGTTATTTACTATTTGGACAGCTCCTGTTTCCCCTGTCTTAACTTCAATAGTTTGTGGTTTATCATCTGAAACATAGCCTGTTGGTGCTTTAATTTCTTTTAATGTGTAAGTACCAATTGGTAAGTTGTTTAATTCTGCCATACCATCAGCACCAGTCGTGATTTTTCCGACTGATTCATTATTTGCATTAAAGACCTCAAATACTGCACCAGCTAAAACTTCTCCATTTTCTCCAACCTTTTTAATTTTTAAAGAACCAGCTGCTTCCCAATTTACTGCAAGATCACTACTAAGCTTTTCTTCATTTCTCTCTAATAGTACTGTAGCATTCTGAACAGTATCCGTACCACGATAAGCAATTGCTTGAACTTTAGTTAAATTAGCAGCAACACTTAAATTAAATTCACCCGTTTTTGTATTCTTAGGAATTTGGATACGAAATTTTTCTCCAACTGAAAGCTGATCTTTCACTTCTCCATTTTCACTAACAATTCTAACTCCATTAGGTGCATTTTTCGCTACTACTTTATAAGAACCACCCTTAGCATTTGTTTGTACTGTATATAGATTCGTTTCGAAGAATTCACCCTTTAATTCTGCTTTTTGTTTTTCAGCTGGGATAACATTCATATAAATATCTTGCGTATCCCCACTATTATTAGCAGCATTGATAATTGTCTTAGCTGCTTTTTCAACATTTTTATTCTCATGTTTTAATTCATTTACATCGAGTTGACCTAATGCATTCCAAACCGCAAGTTGCGTTGCATAATGCGCTTCATTTTTATTAGCTACTCCCAGCTGTTCAGCACTTTTTTGTGGGAAACCATTTAATAAGACTCTATATACTACATTATCTGTTTTCCCCATTTCAGGAAGATCTTCACCATTTGGTGATTTTAATCCAAGGGTTAAGCAATAAGCAATTTGACCACTTGAATTTTTAATCATTTCAGTGCGAATGTACTTACCCAGACTATTACTATAACTCCAGTCCATTGAATATTTCTCATGCGTCATAACCTCTGCACTAGCCCTAGGTAAAAATACATTAAGGAATAATGCCAGTACTGATAATAATGTAAAAACTCTTATAATGACTCTCTTACCCAATTTTGTAACCTCCCTAGAATAAATTAATCCGAGTATATATCGCAATATCTAAAACATTCACGATCGACCCAATTATCATTATAAAACAATAAATTACAAATATTAAATAATTTTAATAAAATAGTCAAAAAATTTACACATTTTATTATTTATCAAGTTTTTTAACGAATTTACTATATACAAATTCTAAAACACGCCTACAATTTAAAAGACAAATATGTATGTTAAATATATAAATAGCAATTCCTTTACTCCAGTTATTAAGCTTTCCCCTATTTAAAATAGCCTTTTCATTTTCTTGTTAACCTGAGTAATTTATACACCTCTTTTAATCTATTACACTCCTCCATTTAAATATAAAGGTGACTTCTCGTTCAAATAATAAAGCGAAACTTTAATCCGCCCGATTCCCACCTAACTTCTTTGCTTTCATTGAATTTTTGGGCGGGGGTCTTACTGCCCAAAAATAACGGGATATATTATGCAATATTGCATTTGATAATCTTTTTCGTTGTAACTATAATGATTACAGGATTACTATTAATCTAATATTCTACATGGAGGTTTTATTATGTTTAAAAAAATTATTGTATCTTCTATGGCGCTTACTATGTTCGGTGGAGCTGCAACTATGCTAGAGGCACCTACTGCTCAAGCAGCTTCTTATAACTCAACGTCATCCTCTTACTTTGATGTCACTCCTGAAGAGGCCGTGGCTTTCTATCAATCTCAAGACTATAAAAAATTAAAAGTATTTTTGGATGACTTTGAAGCTAGAAACCCTTATACTCCAGGTGGAGGCTACGCTCAAGGGAGTGTACGTATGCAAAAATTCAACGATGCTCTTAGAGATGCCAAATTAACAAATGTCTACCAAGAATTTATTAGAATCTCATACTACAATCATTATCCAGAACCAAAATAATAACAACGGATTAAATGTTTATTATTTCTATAACTTAGCCTAATTTTAAATGTATAACCTAAAAATAATTACTAAAAACCACTCATATAAGGGTGGTTTTTCTATTTCCCCATATAATTTAGCGGAATGTTACATCATCTTTATTTTAATATCTTTTATAGTAGACATTCTCTCGTTGACACAATCTAGTAGGTTAGCAATGGGGATATCAAAATATATTTATAATTATTTTCTGTTTAATAGCAAAAAACGAACACCCTCTCACAACTAGATAAGGTGCTCGTTTTCATTTTTATCGGTAATTCTCAATTCATTTTAGCTTCTTTCCAATAAGCAAAGATTAAATTAACTTAAAAACAAAGCGTTTTAAATTTAATTCATAGATCTTACTGAAACTTGGAATTGCCCCTTAGAACCATCATCATTTGAAACGTAAATTTTATATGTTCCATTCGGTAATGGAGATAAAGCATTCCGTACATTTGTAACATTAATTTGTTGTTCTCCAGGTTTTATATAACCACCAACAATTAGCTCTGTATTTGGACCTTTTACACTATATCCCATTGTATTTTGACCATTATTTTTCATAGAGAAGCTTAAGTCAGTACTCCCATCATATACGAAAGAAGTTACAGCCTCGCCACTATAATTCATTGTTTGGGTTAATAATAAGTCTGCAGAAACATGTTCAACTACATGAATTGGATCATTCGTTTTGTGTACTTCTTCAGCATAAGTATTATTCCCTAACACACCAAGTGTTAATGCTGAAACTACTCCACAACTAAGCACTAGTTTATTTAACTTCATTTTAAGTTCCCCCTTGATGTTTGTATTCTATTACCATCATACATCCTTTTTTAAGTGCGTTTTTATGTAATAATTCATATCTATAAACCTATATATTTTAACTTTTCGCCTTAATAGTTATTGAGAAAGCCACATAGATAAAGCTACAATATTACACTTCATAAAAAACATGTAAATTTTAAAGTCTTTTTCTAACAAAGTTTTATACGAGTAAGTACCAAAATACTCAAATAAATAGCATTTCTATTTCAGATAAAATGTACTAATAAAATTTTTCTAAAATTTCACTTTGTAATTTGATATATTCCATGTTAATATAACGAAGGCTACAAAACAGGAGTCACCACGCATATCATTTTCACAGAATATTCATACTTAAAAAGACTTATTTTATCAGTAACTCAATCCAAATTTCACCTATATAAAAGTTAGTTTATGATTTCATATGTACATAAATTTAAATAGATTTTTTATCTATTATTTTTTTCTATTTTCCTTATCAATTTTAATACGAGTAATATAACAGCACTTTTCAAGTACCCTTCCTTTTTTAGATAAAAAGTCTACTAATACTAAACATCTATGTCCAACTCATACATAATTCTACTTACAAACTATCGGAGATGCAAAACTATGGGAATTTCTACTCTTTTATTAAATACCTTTATTATAATAATTTGTATCCTTAGCTATCACGTATTTTGGCTAGAGTTTAAAGAAAAAATAACATGTAATAATATGTTATTTTCTATCCTTTCCTCCATTGCTATTATTTTTTGTATGACTTTTCCTTTTCATTTACATGTGGGATTTATTTATGATTTACGTTTTATTCCTATAATATTAGTTTTTCTATATGGAAATACAAAAAACATTGTTTTTATAGGAATTTTATATCTTTCTTACCGGTTTTACTTAGGCGGAAATGGCGTTCTTCCATCATTTATTATCTTTACTATCATTTCTGTTATAACAATGCTCTTTCGTTACTTATTACCTATGTATTTTAAAGAAAAAAAGATATTATTAAGCTTACTTCTTATTTTAGTATGTACAGCTTCCCTTTCTATTTGCGGTATTGTAACTCAAATAAATACAGGAGGTAAAATAGACTCTACTCTCATAGAATTTTTATTAAATTATATAGTCATTAATATTTTCACAGTATTATTATCAGTTTATTTTATAGAGGAAATGATTGAGAAATATAAAATGAAAGAAAAACTGCAACGGGCTGAAAAATTTTATATAGCTAGCGAACTAGCAGCGTCAATTGCACACGAAATCCACAATCCACTAACCACGGTACATGGATTCACTCAATTATTAAATGAAAAACATGCCTCTAAGCTATCTCAGGATCAATACTTAGAAATCATGTTAATTGAAATGCAGCAAATACAATCTACTATTAATAACTATTTATCTTTAACCAAACCACAGAATACCCTAAAAGAAAAAATAGATATTAATCACATTTTAAATCAGGTGAAAGATACTATTTCACCACTCGCTCTATCATACAAAGTTGAAATCAAACAAAATAGTACAGATTCCTTTTATATAAATGGAGACCCCGAAAAATTCAAACTCTGTCTAAACAACATCATCCAAAACGGAATTGAGGCTATGAAAAATGGTGGATTATTACAAATAAATATACAAAAAGTAAAAGGAAATATCATGATTGATATTATTGATTCAGGAATTGGGATGTCATCTCAACAAATAAAACGAATTGCTTTGCCATTCTATTCAACAACAGAAAAAGGAACTGGGCTTGGTACTATGATTGCTTATAGTATTATTAAAGAATTAAACGGAGATATAGAAATAGAGAGTGAATTAGGTAAAGGGACACGCTTTTCTATTAGTATCCCTTGCTAATGTCATAACAATTTTCTGTTTAGTTAATTACATAAATGAATTTTAAGAATCCCGCTAGCTAGCTTACTTATTAATTATCTTAAATTCATATGCGTTAATTAAATATAATAAGGATCAGAGCCTATCTATTGTTACAGATACACTCTGATCCTTTAGTTTAATTCAATTAAAAACACTTAATATTTATAACTTTTCTTACATCGTGATGAAATACTAGTTCATCGATTTTATCTTATTTACTGATTAGATTGGTTTAATATAAATATAACATCTCGCGACACTTAATTTATTATTATCATTAGAGACATTGCCTGCAGTTGTTTTTTCATTAAAGTACAGACCTTTTTCCATTCATTGAAAAAGACAACTCCCCTTTTACTACTTCACTTCCACCGTATAATTCCCTGTCCCCCCGCCATACTGATACACATGTAAATAATACTTCCCTGGATACGTATAGTAACTACCTACTAGTTTATTCCCTTGTTGCTGAGCATACGTAACATAATTATTTAAATCTGCTTCAGAATAAAGTACCCAGTTCATTCCAATATTATTTTCATTCGTTACGTTAATTTGAAGGTTTTTAGCAGTCTCCACATTAAATTCAAAGAAATCACTTGTATCGCCATTTCCTAAACTAGCACGTAAAACTTGATTTAACTGCAATTGGTTTGCTGTTTGGAATGAGTTATTCGGTTCTTTTTCTACACTGTTATCTTCTTTCTTTTGAACAGTTACAGTCGCTGTAGCAGTATTAGTTGCTCCTTTATCGTCTGTTACCGTTAATTTCGTCGTATACGTTCCTTCTTTTGTATATACGTGAGTTGGATTTTGCTCATTACTTACTGCTCCATCACCAAACTCCCATTTATACGAAGTAATTTTCCCGTCTTCATCTTTTGATCCGTCGCTTGTAAATAAAATTGCTTCATTTACATTCCCGCTATACGGACCGTTTATAACTGCAACTGGTGCTTTATTCTCTGCACCTTCTTCTGTATTAATACCGTGGAACACAACATCATATTCAAATTGTCCTGATGTATTCACGCGATATTTTACAAAGTATGCTGTTACTGTTTTATAGCCTGTCCATTCCTTTGCACTTAAACGTTTTAACGTATCATTAACGTTTTGTGTAATTGTTTTCCAATCTTCATATTCTCCTTTTGCTGCAGTTCCTGTATATGTTCCTTGTAGTGTGAATGTATTAAAGAACTGTGATTTATTTTTCTTCACTGATACATTTTTCAATTTTGCTTCCGCTGTTATTTCTGCTGCAATATCTGAAACTGGCTTCGATGCATGATTCGCTAAATAATCGTCTGATACTAATGGCACATTATATTTCTCACGATTATCAACTAGCATTTGCATATAGTCCTGATATTCTTTATTTAAATTCGCATCTTTACTTAATGTAGAGCGATATGCATCATATGCTGTTACATCATTTTTCCTAATAAGATCATGTATTTTATCGAACATATCATATCTCTTATTGTACATATACGATTGTAAAGCAAAGGAATAATTATAGAAATCCCACGTTCCATACTTTGCATTTAACGTTCGCTCTGCCGTATAACGCTCTGCTGGATTTGAAGATAATCCTCCTATAATACTCTTTCTCGGTACAACATTATCCGTTCTCGTTGCCCCTGCAAAAAATTCAGCATTTCCTTCTTCAAACCAAGATAATCTTTCATTTTCATATATTTTCCCTTGTCCCCATAACCCTGGTACTTCATATCTACCTTGTAAATAATGCGTGAACTCGTGTCTGAATAATTCTTCTAAACTATAAATACTTTCTTCTAGCGTACGCTCATAAGTAAAGAACGTACCTGTTCCTTCTATATAAAGACCACCGTTATTCGTTTCATAACCGTACAATTGACGATTAAATTGATATTCTGCTGGGCTATTATAAATAACCATCGTTAATACATCATCAGGATTTCCTTTTTCTAAAGGTTGATCACTTTCAACCGTACGATGGAATTGTGCCTTTACTTCTTTTGCCGCCCAATATAAACGTTTTACTTTTTCTTCTGTCACTTTATCTCCAGCTTTTAAAACAATTGCCCCATCATCAAACGGATACGTTTTTGGCAAATATTTTTTCTTTCCATCTTCTCTTATTTGATCTAAATTCACTACTTTACCATTTGCATCTTTTCCGCCATAATTCGTTGCAATTTGCTCAGCAGCTACGAAATATTGCTCCTCTAAATACGGATACATTTTCATCGCATCTGTTACAACTTGTAACCCTTTCGTTCCTGTACTATGGAACATACCGAGTCTACCTGTATAATAAATGCCATTATTAATAAGCCAACCGGTTTTTTCTGTAATCGTTCCCATTAATGCAAAACGACTTAATTCATTAATATAACTATCTATTTTCTGATACCATACTGTATCTTTCGGTGCTTTCCTCGTATCGTACAAATACGATTGAATGTCGTAATCAACACCTTGCATAATATCGTAAATAGCATTTCCAGCTGAAAGATTATCTACTAATGTAGAAAAATTATCATTATATTGTTTAAAAATCTTTGCAGCTGATGTTATCGTTTCCACATCACTTGAAGCGTTTCCTATTAACTTTCCGTATGATGATACCACTCTATTTTGCTCTAATGTACCCAGCTTGAAATTTGAATTGTTAGCCATCGCTTTTAATGCAGGTAAGCATTTATCATGATAACTCCGTTCATTTAATTTACTAAGTTCTGAATTATAAAATCCTAAATAAAATCCTGAACGTAATACCTCTACTAATGTCTCAATCCCTTTTGAATCATCCTTCGTATAGGCTTGTCCTTGCTGCTTCAATTTATCAATAATCGCCTGCATCCTACTATCATTTTGATAGAATGCTAGACTGTCTGTATTAAACTGAAATAGCCCCGTAATTTGCTCCCAATCAATTGTTACAAGTAAATCTACTAACTGCTGATTGCTTAATTGATTTAATTCGGCAATTGTATAAGTTTTCGCTACAGCTAATTGCTTACTTTCTTTTTTCACCTCAGGTGGTCTTTGTGATAAATCGGCAAATTGTAACCTTTTCTCAAAAGACTTGCTTTCGAGCACTTTCGATGAATGAGCTAATTCTTGTACTGGTAGTTGTACACCGACTGGCTCCATTTTGAGCACATTTCGATAAGAAACTTGCTCTCCCTTAGTATCTTCTGCCAAACTTACCCCTTGAAAACTCCCTAACATTAAACTAGCAAAACTTACCCCTACTAACATTTTCTTTGAATAGCCTTTCATGCTCTCCCCTACCTTACATTTTTAGTGTCCCGCTCCATTATTTTACTATTTTTACTTTTTGTCCTGTATTGAGAAAAAATAAGGTAACGTTCACACATGTATCCATTCCATATAAAATTAACGCTTGACTTTCCGTGCATTTTATATCAAAAAAAGATAGATAATAGCAAAATTCCTGCTACATCTATCCTCGTTTTCAACACTATGATTTTAACTTTATAAATGTAACTTCCGGTAATGTTTGCATATGCTGAATAAACTCATTCTTTTCTTCTGACGATATATTTTTCAGTTGCATCCCTACCTTATAAACAGTTTCTGTACCTTGCTGTGAAGCTTCCACCTCATATGAGAGTATTGGGATGCCTTTCACTTGTAGTGTTTCTAATATTTGTTGTACCGCTTCATGTTTATTTACAAACATTTGCACTGTTATATTTTGTGGAAATAAAAATTGTACCTTAAAAATACGACTTACAATTTCTAAACCAATTAAAACGAGAATCGTCGCTCCAATGCCTACTACATACATTCCCGCTCCAATTGCTAATCCTATGCCGGCAGTAGCCCATAAACCAGCCGCAGTCGTTAATCCTTTCACCGCCTGCTTTTGAATAATAATTGTGCCTGCACCTAAAAAACCAACTCCACTAACGACTTGTGCTGCAATACGACTTGGATCTAGAGACATATGCTCTTCAAACACAATATCTGAAAAGGCATATTTCGAAACAACCATTATTAACGCACTTCCTACCGCTACGAGGAAATGAGTCTTTAATCCAGCTTCTTTCGATCGAATTTCTCTTTCAATACCAATCATTGCTCCTAACAAGCCAGCAACACCGATTCGTATAATAAAATCAAAATCTACACTCACGGGCACTTCCCCCTTTCATTCATTATAGATAGATAAAACAAAAATTATCACAAATATCCTTTTATTTACATGTAGGGATACTACTAAAATATACTTAATACTCCGACCGTTTTATGTTAATATTTTAAATATTAACATAAAATAAATAACTTCTAATTTTAAACCTCCACTAATTTTCTAAAAAAACAAAGATGGATTACATGAAATTAGGTTGAGAAATCATGGAAAACGCTTTCACTTTGTATCGTAATTTTTTATAAAAACTATATAAATAAAGGAGCTTACTAACAATGAACGTCTCATTACTCACACCTACTACTGATTTACAAGAAGAATACTTAGATTTCTATAACGAATGGAAAGATAGCGGTGAAACAATGATCCCGTGGGTTATCTCAAAAAATCCTGCCAACTTCCCAGCTATGGTTCAAGAACTTCTCGATGCGCATAACGGAATAAATATCCCTGAAACTTGGGTACCAGACTCTACATATTGGCTTGTTACAGATGAAAATAAAATTGTGGGAGCTGTTAATATACGTCATAGTTTAACCAAACATTTATTTAACGCTGGCGGTCACATTGGTTATGGCATTCGCCCTTCTGAAAGAAGAAAAGGTTATGCTACGAAGTTACTAGCATTATCATTAGAAAAAACGAAGGAGTTAGACATCACGAAAGTACTTGTCGTTTGCGACGCTGTGAATACCGCTTCTGAAAAAACGATTTTGCATAACGGCGGGATTCGTGATGATGATTTCACTGAGGAAGATGGGAATATAGTAAGAAGATATTGGATTGAGCTATGAATAATCACAAATAAGCGAGAAAGTGATTATTCACTTTCTCGCTTATTTTACACTGCTTCTATTTCAAACTGCACTGTAATACCACTTGGATCTACCACCACAAACCCATTTGTAGTTTCATTTATTTCATGTTGTTTTTCTATTAATCTTTCTTTCACTTCGTCTAACGCTTCTTTATGCGGTAGTACAATAGCATATACCTTTAGTCCAGTTGCATATACTGGTGGGTGTGGATTGTTTACTCCGTTCCACGTATTTGCACCAATATGGTGATGATATCCCCCTGCTGAAATAAATAAGCAATCCTCTTCACGCTGTTGTACTTCAAAACCTACTGTTTCCACATAAAATTCATGTGATTTCTCTACATCAGCTATTCGTAAATGTACGTGCCCAACGACAGTATTAGCAGGCAAACCATCAAACTCATAATCAACGAGTGTCGCCAATTCTTTTAAATCAAGTGGTGTACTTCCTCCTGACCCTTCTCCCCATTGATCACGCGGACGGTCTGCATAAATTTCAATACCATTCCCCTCTAAATCTTGCAAATAAAAAGCTTCGCTATATGTATGATCACTTGCACTATTAAACCTTGAAATTGGTAAAATTTCATTTGAATATGTATAACGCCCTTCTTGCTCATCCGGGCTGTCAATTACATTCTTATTACGAAGAACCCCAAATAGCGCAGAAGCAAAAGCTTCACGAGTCGGAACTAAAAAGGCTACATGATATATACCAGTCGTACGCGGTTCTTGCAGTACCCCGTCCTCTAACTTTTCAAGAACAAGTAACGCGTTCTTTCCACCTTTTCCAGATAAATATGCTTTATTCCCCTCTTGCTTAATTACCTCTAATCCTACAACATTCTCATAAAAAGCAATTTGACGCTCTAAGTCTTTCACTTTAAATTCAACATGACCAATACGTGTTTTCGGATGAATTTGTACCATGAATAACTCCATCTCCTTATCCCTATATTTTTCCATTACATATAACCGTTACTATGAAGGATACAACTAAAATCATCCTATGTAAATAAGAAAAGTCAGAATTTATATACATTTTTATTTTCATAATAAAAAAGCCACCTTTTCTAAATTTCAGAAAAGGTGGCTTTATAACTCTTATCTCATTTTATGTACTTCAGCAACTAGCTTTCCACCCTGAATGCCCATATAAAGCTTCACAGGTGCATCATTCGTATTTTCAAATACTAAATCTAAATATGGATATGCAATTGTAGCATCTCTTCCTTGTGGAACATAACCTACCGTTTTAGAATGTGTAGTTCTCTCCACCATTTTCAGGCCAGCTTGATCTGCTGCATTGTATAAAGTTGAAGATGTTTGACAAACACCACCGCCATATCCATCTACTAATTTACCATCAACTATTTCTTTCCCTAATTGATATCCTTTATCTGGTGTTGTATCACCGATTAATGAATTAAAAGAGAAACGGTCTCCTTTTGCTAACACAACTCCATTTATGCTCGCTGCTGACAAACGAATATTCTCAATACGGCCACCTGTTGAACCACCTAAGTTCGTTTCATATCTACCAATTACCGCACCATTTCCTTGCGCATCACTTAATGTTGCGACTGGTTTTTTCTCCACGATCGGCAACTGATACGTAGCATCCCACATACCAACATTTAACAATTTATCTACTAATTCTTTTTCCATTAATTCATAAGAAGGTTTTCCTTCTTGCCAACTTCCATCAGGTGCTATACGTGAAGGAACCATTTTTTTGTCTACGCTTTTTCCAATCTCACCAACAACCTTTGTGACAGACTTTTTAAATTTCGCTTCATCTTCAAAATAGCCTAAACTAGATAAATCTAATTTTTTCACTTCAGTACCAGTTCGACCATCAACTAAACTAATAGTATCCTGTACTTCTGCTTTAGCCTCTACAGTGTGCCCACCAATATCACTTACCAATGCAACATCACTTACTTTTGCACCACAGCCACTCATTATAGCTACACATAACACCCCAACTAATATACCCTTTACTTTACGGAACAATATACTCTCTCCCTTTCCCCAACATCACTATTATGTATTTATTTCATTTTTATGTATGTTTTGTTACAATCATTTTACAATATGTTTATAAAATGTTACAAGTTATTTTTCACTCTATATAAATTACTCTTTTCTTTTATAAATGTCTATACATATTTACATAAAAGTTTGAGTTTGATAGAATTGTAACTTTTATGTAAACTCTCCCTTTTATCCAGTATATACCATTACACAAAAGAAATACAAATCAAAAACCCTCAAGCTATTTTTTATAAAGTGAAACTGTAATCAGTGGGGGTCTTATTGCCCAGCAAATAGCGGGATAAAGAGAAATCCCGTCAACATAAATAGGTATTTGCCGTGCCACCGCTCCGCTTTTGCACATACATTATGGTGAATTCAACCTATTTTAAAGAAATGGAGGATGTTATTATGTATCCCTACAATCCATATGATCCATATAATCAATATGCGTACCAACAACCACAGTATGACTTACAAACACAATATCAATCTTATATAGATCAAGCAGAGCATACGAATCCATATGACCAAAATAGACAATTCCAACTTCCAATCTCTTTTCCTGGCACTGGAAATCGTCAATTAGAAAGACGCGTAAATGAGCTTGAACAAAGAGTTCGTCAACTAGAAAATACAGTTGAGCGCCATACACGTAGACTAAACCGCTTAAACCAACGTTTACGCACAGTAGAAAACAGACTAAACATTCCATTCGCAGCATTAGAAGACGGATTTTAATCGAGAAAATAAAGATTATATAAAGGAAGGGGCTTCCCCTTCCTTATATAAATTGACGAAAGTTTTTTCCATCTCTATACTGATAAGAGTTAATGAAATGAAACAAGGTGATAAATATGGATTTTGAAATAAATTATCTTTCCTTTTATGTTGTACAAGTAGAAGGAAAAGGTGAAGCAGTTGATAAACGCTACAAACATTTTCAAACTTTAGACGCTGAAGAATATGAAGATAGTTCCTTAAAAGAATTTTTGAATGGTGAGTTATTAAAAATATCGAAGCGAAAAGTAGAACGTCATGCAAAAACAGAACAAGCCCCAACAAAAATTGGTCGCTTTATTGTAGAAGAAGGGCACGAACTTGATTCAAACCCTCATTACAACCTTTTTAATCGTATTCGCTTTGCAGAAACAAAAGAAAACTTTAAAGATATGAGCGAACCTCTCGTTTATACATATCTTGACACAAGCGCTGTACGTGGTGGTGTATTTTTAATTGCTCAGGCAAAACTACGCAAATACTTTGATGATCCATTTGTATTCGTAATGAAATGCGACTTCGAACCAAAGGTTGCTTCTATTTCTGATGAATCAACACTGATTCGTAACGTTGAAATGGCCATCACAACAAAGAATATGAAATCTATCCAATATCCGTACATGCCTGAAGAAGGGATGGCTGAAGTAGGCGAACTAAAAATACATCAAGCATCACATGCCCGCTACTTTGAAGACTTCTTAAAATTCGTCGAATATGAACGCTCTATGCCTGAAATTATGAAAACACAAGTAATGGACATGGTATACGACCAAATTGAAGATGTATTTGAAGAAGGTACGGAAGAACGCGAACAATTCGACCAAGCGATGGAAGTATGGGCTGCCAGTCCGAAACGCGAAATTATGGAACAATTTTCAACCGAAGAAGTAATGGAAGCAACCGCTCAAATCGTCGAGCATGCTCCTGAAGTGGAATTAAAACTAAAAGCCGATCATATCTCTGTGAAGGCGTTGCTTGCGGATTTCGGGGATCAAATACATATTGCGAAGGTAAATGATCGATACGTACTTATGATTGAAGCAGACACACTTACATTTGAAAAAGGCTTCTCTCCTATTGAGTTTCTGAAGCCGGATGAGCTGCAAGATGTGATTGAGCGGATTGAGAATAAGCAGCAGTATTCGTTTGATCCGAGCGGTATTGAATAAAGTGAAACTTTAATCAGTGGGGTTTTGTTCATCCCCACTAATTATTAGCCCTCACCAATCGGGCTTTTACGGGATAAATACTTCCATATAACTGTTGTTACTGGGCGCTTTTAATAAGCGCTCTTTTATTTATATTAAAAATCGATTCTACTAAGAATCGATTTTTCTGCTTTATAATAAAACATGCTTATTTTCAAATTTTTTTGATGCAAGATGACATTTGTTGCAGAATCAAATATATCCCTTCCTTGTTATACAAGCTTATTTCTATTAGAAATATCTACTTCAATATTTCTAGTTGACCAAGTCCTTCTATAAGTTGTTAAAATGCAAATTTCACTTTACTACCTCAAATTTATTGTACTCGTAAAAAGATAATTGAAAACGATATTCCGGATGTTCTCTCACCCAATCGTAGGCTTCTTCTAAAATTTCCATTTTGTTTTGCAAGTCATTAAGTTCACTACATTCGTCCCTTTTCTGTTTGCACAGAGGGCAGAATCCATTCACTATTTCCGCACTCGTCGCCCTAATAGTTTTACTTTCTAAATCAACTACTAGACGAAGAATAACAGAATGCTCTTCTTTTGTAGTCACCTTCATTTCAGCAATCCGATCCTCATTCCAAAAGACACCGTTTAATTCCATCTTTACTGTGACATCTTTAATATCCAAGTCTACCACTAGCATACCTCCCTTGTACAAAACTCAATCTTACTCTTCTATTTTAAACTTTAATACACCACAACTTAAAGAGATATTAAGTTTTTTCCAATTCTTCTTTACTATGAAAGAAAGTGTAGTTAATGCTAATTGTGTGGTAAATATTATCCCAAAAACTAAAACAGTTAAAATGTTAAAGATTGTTTCCATTAAACTACACTCTTTTCTTTATATATATTTTTATTTTATTAATACAGTTTAAAACTCTTATTACGTCTTAACACTCCCAAAGCAATTATAATGTACAATCACAACAACAAGTTGATGCCTATTTAATATCAATACGCTGTTATTACATGTATGTAGTTAGAGATGGAGGAGCAATTCATTTAACCTCTGTATTCTCCTCCATCTCAGCCAAATACCTAATCTGTCGTTCCGCTTTTCTCACTGCTGTACGAAAATGTTTTTTCAGGAGTTCTACTGTATTTTCACTTATATAATATCTTTCCGTTATACTTTCCCACGTGTCACCACTTTCAAATGTACTCCATTCAAAAGGGCGTTCTGTATTTTTCTTTAGTTCTTTAAACACCCATTTTCGCATCTTTTTTTTCGCTTTTTCTGTTAGTTTTCCGTTTTTTACAAGTTCAAGTTCACCATGTCTTTTGTATCGCTTATTAATATCTCTCTCGCTATACACTTTAAGAAGTATATTTGCTGTATTTTCAGCATCTGCTAAAGCACGGTGCTGTTTTCCTTCCCACGTTAAAGCGAGCTGTTCTACCGCAAATTGTAAACTTGGCGTATGTTCAAACAATTCCTCATATGCTTGGAAAACAAATTTTTGCAAATCAATTCTATTTTCTTTTTCTATACTTGGGCATTCAACACCATATAATGTACAATCATGAGATAGAAAGCGATAATCTTCTTTTCCCCATGAAACAAATATAGAACCTTCGCCGATGAACTGAATAAATTTCTCTATAATCTGAGGGAATTTTTCTACACCCATTAAATCTTTTTTCGTAATACCGGTTAATTTTGTTGTATGACGAGTTAATCGTGCACTTGGTTTTACTAACTCCGAAAATTCTTCAATTATCTTCATTGTACCTATTTCTATTTTTACAGCTCCGATATCAACTATTTCTGATGGATCTTCTGATTTATACGGTCTGAAATTCCTTTCAATATCAAACACAATGAAATGTGTAGCGTTTTTCAATTTATTTACCTCTTTCTAAATTCCTTTTCACACAAACACTTTATTTTCAGTATTTATTTATTCATGTACTTTATACAAAAATACTCCGAATAAATAAATGAAAATTCAGTCTTGTTATGATATGTAAGTAGGAGGACATCTATAAAAGTGCAAAAAAAAAGAAGGGCGAGCCCTTCTTTTTTCAAAAATTACTTCTTGTTTACGTTAGTAGCTTGAGGTCCACGGTTACCTTGTTCTACTTCGAAAGTAACTTCTTGACCTTCTTCTAAAGTTTTGAAGCCTTCGCCTTGGATAGCTGAGAAATGAACGAATACGTCTTCTCCGCCTTCAACTTCGATGAAACCGAAACCTTTTTCTGAGTTAAACCATTTTACTTTACCGTTTTGCATGAAAAAAATCCTCCTACAATGTACCTATATGTACATATTCATTTTCAACCACCTTACAATAATAAGCCAGATATTAAAAAACTGCAACCCCTGAGGAGATTTAACATTGCTATCCTCCTCGGAAGTTACAGCTCATTTAAATCTCTATATTATTAAAAGTAAAATGGTTTAAATATACTATATCATATCAATATAATAAAAGTAAAGTTTTTTTCTTAAATTATTTTTTGTTCCCACTGCATTGCTTTTAATTCACCTGATCCGGCTACTACATAGCCATCTTTTTGATTAACAATGCGCCATCCGTGCCCTTTAACCGAATCACATACTGTAACAATACCTTCTTCAAGAAGCACACGGCACACACTACTAATACCCGCCTTATTTTGCGTTGAAGTTGTATATAAAATATGTTGATCTACACTTAAGTCTAAATAACTACTTGCTTTCTGCTCACTTTGACATGTGTGCCAATATATTTTTTCACTTGCAATACTTTCATCTATTTTACAATAAGAAATATTCCCGCTAACTCCCTTGCACGATCCACTTGCCGCTACTAAATAAGAATTGTGTAAAGTCAACGCAGAGATCATTTGATTCATCGCAATTTTAATCCTCTTTAATTTACGTGTCTTCAAATCAAAGAGCCAAACACCACCATATTTAGCATGAATTTTCGTACCAATAAATAAGTAATGTTTATATAAAAATAACGATCGAATAGACGGTGCCGCACTGCCATACTCAAGAAACGGATGAATAGTTTCCCATGTCGAACCGAAATTATTAGAAAGATACAGCATTTTTTCTCCATGAGCAACAACAGTTCCTTGTACATTGCTACATACATTCCAACTCGTTGCTTTTGTTGGAAAACGCTGAATTGTCCAATTCTCTCCACCATTCATACTACGAATAAAAATCCCTTCGTCACCTACACCATAAACTACATTATCTTCGCTATGTAAATCCCTAATTCGTTTTTGAAAACCATTTAAAATTCGTTTCCATTCTCCGTCTTGTTCAACAAATAAGCCATTATATGTAGTAGCTAACAACAGTTTTCCATCTCTTAACTTTGTAATAGCAGTTGCACTTAACATTGTCTCCACGTTGACACTCCCATTCTTAGAACTTCTCAGCAAATGCAATTGCAAAATTACTGCATTTTTCAACATCCTCTTCATCTTCTGGAGCTAATTCAATTTTCAGCCCTTCTTGTACAAGCTCTGCACCGCGTTCCACAAGACGTTCTTCAAATATCGTTACCGCTTCACAAAACAGTTCATACGCCGTATCACCCGATCCGAATACCGCTACCTTTTTCCCAGCTAAATCTATATTTTCTAAGTCATCATGAAAATCTTCCGCTTCAAATGGTAATTCACCATCGCCCCACGTATAAGATCCTAAAATGATTCCATCATAAGCTAATAATTCTTCAGCATCCATGCCTTCCATTTCTTGCAATACTACTTCATGATCAAAAGCATCTAAACTAACTTTAATTAAATCAGCAATACTCTCTGTATTTCCTGACATACTTGCATAAGCTATTAAAATCTTTGCCACTTTGGCATCCCCCTCTAACAATAAATGATTCTCATTCTCATTATATTAATAATGAGAATCAATTTCAATTATTTTTTTCTACTTTTATTTACATTTCACATTACTTATTTCAAATAAAGTGAAAGTTTAATGAGTCCTCACCAATCAAGCTTTTTCAGACAGCCCACAAAGAGCGGAATAAATAAAAAAGCACAGATGACTATACAATCATCTGTGCTTTTTTATTACTTTTTAAAAATACCAAACGGCTTTCCAACTGGTAAAACAACTTTTCCAAAGTGTGTGTTTAACACTGCTGCTGCTGAACCATAGAAAGATAATAATGAAATAAGAAGTTCAGAATATGCTGCTAAATTATGCATTGCATGCGGCATAACACCTAAAGTACTTAATGAAAGACCGATAAATAAGAAATCAATAAGGACGAAGATCATAAATAATACTTTATGTGTTTCCATTGCACCAATTGTCATAAAGATTGTGAAAATCAAATATCCGATAAAGGCTACACCAAGCTGTTTTGAATCTGCAGCTTGTGCTAATTTTTCGCCAAATACTCCAAGTTGAATTAACCAAGTCATTCCAACACCTAGCCAAAATAGACCGTACGCACCGAATGCTGTTGTACCGAATGTATTGTTATGCTTTGCATCGTGAATGCAAGCAAAGATTTGTGCGAATCCTCCTAAAAAGATTGCCCATGGTAATACAAGTGAAACGCCATCTGTTAAGCCTAACTTTTGAGATGATGCTACAAGTGTTACCATCGCTAATCCAAATAGACCAATTCCAGATGGATCCGCTGTTGTCATTTTCACATGATGTGTAGTAGTTTGATTGCTCATATAAACCTCCTGATTATAAACATACTCGAATACAATACTTAAATCAGAAGCCTATGTCAATGGTTTTTTTTGTATGTTGTCAGACGTTATATTTTATAATGACTAAATATATTTTCGACCACTTCATAAGGTTTTATATTCACTTTTTCCAACTCGTTTATCGGTAGCCATAACGGAATATAACTTCCTCTACCTTCCCACTGAAATTCCTCAGCTGTTCCGCTTCCGAACACTCCGCCTGTAATATAGGCAGCATAATAATATTCATTTCCTTTATATTTTACCTTTGCAATGAGGTGCTCCACTTTTATATGTACCCCTAATTCTTCGTATACCTCTCTTTTCATTGCTTCTTCAGGCGTTTCACCTTCCTCAATCCCTCCGCCCGGAAAAACATAATATGTTTCCTCTTCTCGAATACGTTTTATAAGAGCGATTTTTCCTTCCTGTACAATGATAGCCGCCCCGCGATTTCTTATCATTTTATTACCTCAATACAAATCGCAACTGTTCCCCACTCTTTTTCTTGTTCTTTCGTATATATTTTGTATGTACTTTCTAACATTTCCTCTAAACTATCATTTTCACAATCCAATAATTTTTTATCGATTTGTTCATACATGGCTTTAAAGCTCTCGTATCGCTTTATTTCCGTTACTTTTACCGTCATCATTTCTTTTGTCGTAAGATTCGTAAATACGATTTCATCGCCTTTGTTTATTAGTTGACGTTTTTCATCGTATAGGCGTACTTCATATACTTTTTTTCCTGATTGAATTGACTGAAACGGTTTATTATATAGACCCATTTCGTATCGCATACATCCCACTTCCTTTTGTTCATTTCACCTATTAATACAGTTCACATTACTACATCTTGCATATAATATTCCATACGTATCACTTAATTGAGAAAGGAGGCTGAAGAAGCATGTTATATTTAAATCAAAAACCTGAATATAATAAATATGATATTGGTGATTATACTTATAGTAAAGTAGGGCCAACCATTTTTTCTTGGAACGATGAAACAAAATTAAAAATAGGTAAGTTTTGTTCATTAGCAGAAGAAGTCGTTTTCATACTTGGCGGTGAACATCGCGCAGACTGGATAACAACTTATCCATTTAATGCACTTTTTGATGAAGGAGCACATATTACTGGTCACCCTTCTTCAAAAGGTGATATCGTAGTCGGCAATGATGTATGGATTGGTTATCAATCCTGCATTTTATCTGGTGTTACAATTGGTAACGGTGCCATTATTGGTGCAAAAAGTGTTGTTACAAAAGACGTCCCTCCATATGCAATTGTGGCTGGTAATCCTGCAAAATTTGTTCGATATCGTTTCCCACAAGAAACGATTGACAAACTAGAGAATCTCGCATGGTGGGACTGGGACATTTCTGTTATAAAAGGAGCCATTCCATTACTACTCTCCGACAAAATCGACGAATTTTTCACCTCACCCGAAAAAGAATCTACATGATAAATACAGAAAGAGCATCCTTTTTTCCGGATGCTCTTTCTGTATTTATTTTTTATTTATTTGCAAATGATTACACGGAGAACATTGAAAAGGAATTTTCCTTAAGCAATTAAGATTCGTTTCACAAATTTGTTCTATCGTTGGAACAAATGGAATGACAACTATGTTACTTTCTACCATTTGTGTAACAGGTGGCAATACTGTGCCTACTTGATGTTCGAAACGAATACTCGCTTGATTTATATAATTTCCTGAACCATTTGGCGCGCTCTGCACTACTACTTGGAACGAAACTGTCCGTGCTTCACCTGGATTTAAATTTCCTATAATAAAACCTGATACTGGGTTTACATTTGGCACTGGCGTATTATCAATCGTTACAGTTCCAAGGACAAATTGAACACTACTATCTAACATATCTTGAAAACGAATATTTTGTATTGCTGTATCCCCCGTATTTGTAATAACTGTCGTAAACGTAATAACATCGCCAATTGTTGCTGCCTGTAAATTTGCCGTTTTTACGACTGTCGTTGAGACATTTTGAGGAATAAACGGGATAACAACTGTATTGCTATCACCTTCAACTACTACTGGCGGCTCATTCGGATTTACAGTTGCGAGCCCATTTGCTATAGCAGTATTTGTAACTAAATTATTTATTTGTCCTCCTGTTATTACAACTTGGAAATTAATAATTGCTGCGTCATTTGGCTGAAAATCACCTAACGGAATACCGGTATTCGGATTAGCAAATGGAAGAGGTACATCATTTACCGTTACCGTGCCATTTATAAATAGCGTATTCGGATCAATGATATCTGTTAACACAATGTTGGTCACAGGAACTGTACTATCATTTATAACAGCGATTCCGTAAGTGACAACATCCCCTATCATTGCTACTTCAAAGTTTGCTCCTTTTGCAACAAATAAGATTGCAGTATTTACCGTCACTATAACTGTATTACTCGTATCCATCACTGTAACTGGCGGCTCCCCTGGTACTAAAATATATTCTGCTAACGCCCCAGCAACGTTCACTACTGTACCACCATCTGGAAAGCTCGTAATCGTAGCTTCATATGTTACAATCGCCGTCTCACCGACTGGAATGTCTACAATCGTAAATCCAACCTGCGGATTCACTCCCGGACGAGCTACTCCATTTACAGTTACACTATTTGGTACAAAAACAGCTTCCGGAGATAGGACATCGATAAATTGAATATTCATCGCATCAGCAGTACCAGTATTTAATATTCGAACCGTATACTTTACTGTTTCTCCTACTCCAACAATTGAATGATCTACTTCTTTTTGCATATCTAAACTGCCTCTATTTACTGGTGTGACTGTCGTATTACTTGAATTTGTAATTGTAGACGGAGGTTCTCCTGGAATCAATTCGAAATCACCCGTTACTCTTGCTGTATTCATAATGCTACTAGAAGGCGGAACTGCGATTATATTTACTTCAAATGTAATTAATACGCTATCCCCTACTGCAAGATTAGGCAATGCAAAGCCTATAAATGGATCTAAACCTACTTGCGGAATCCCATTTATTTGTACACTTCCAAGAACGAATTCTAAACTAGGTGATGGAACATCGCTAAACTGAACGTTCGTCGCTGTTACCGTTCCCGTATTTGTAACTTGCACACTATACGTTAACGTATCTCCTAATCGTGTCGCTTCTTTATTTACAGATTTTATAACGCTGAATCGTCCTCTATTCACTCTAGTTATCGTCGTATTACTCGGCTCTGTTACTATAACCGGTGGCTCTCCTGACACTAAAGTAAAGCTTCCTGTTATATTTGCAACGTTCGTAATTGTTCCTGATGACGGGATGTTTGTAACTGTCGCTTGAAACGTCACTATAACTGTTTCACCAACTGGAATATCTCCAACTCCAAATCCAGTAATCGGATTTAAGTTTGGTTGCGGGGCTCCATTTATTGTTACACTATTTGGTAAAAATGACGCACCTGTTGAAATCGTATCAATAAACTGAACATTGTTAGCTGTTACTGTTCCTGTATTCGTTATTTGCACTGTATACGTCAATACATCTCCAACTAGAGTAGCGGCTCTATTTACTTGTTTAATAACATTAAAGCGTCCTCTATTTACAGTTGTGAGTGTTGTATTACTTGGCTGATTTACTATAACTGGTGGTTCTCCTGGTACTAAAATAAAGCTTCCAGTAACATTTGCCGTATTGGCAATTGTTCCGTTTGACGGAACGCTAACAACTGTTACTTGGAATGTGACTTCTACACTTTCACCTGGAGTTATATCGGGAAGTGAGAAGCCAGTGTTAGGGTCTAATCCAGGCTGTAACACACCGTTTATCGTTACACTATTTGGTACGAATGTTATAGAGGATGGTAATACATCACTATATTGAACATTCGTCGCTATCACTGTTCCCGTATTTTGAACTACTGTTGTATATGTGATTGTATCGCCTACTGCAACAACCGGCTGACTTACTGATTTTAAAACATTCAAACCAGATTCATTGATTTCTGTTAATGTCGTATTACTTGTCGTTGTTTCCGTAATAGGCGGTTCTGTTTCACTTACAGCAAATGTAGCTGTAACGTCTACAAAATTAACAATCGTTCCACCTTCTGGTATGCTTGTAACCACTTCCTGATATGTGACAAGTACAAAATCATCGACAGGTATATCTGGAACTGTAAAACCAATGAAAGGATTTAATCCTGGTGCTGGTACCCCGTTTATGCTCACACTTCCTGGTACAAATGCTACACCCGCGGAAGTAGTATCGATAAATTGAACATTCGTCGCTGGCACTGTTCCGAAATTAAAAATCAATACATCATACGTTAATATTTCTCCTACCGTCGCTACTTCTTTATCTACTAGTTTCAATGGAAAAATAAACGCTATATTAATTGTCGTAACGACTAAATTTGTTAATATCGTTTCCGTAATCGGTGGTTCCTGCGGATTTGGTTGTGAAGTAAATGTAACATCTGCATCATTTAATATGACTTCATTATCTGGAATTTCTGTAATCGTCACTTGGAATGTGACCTCAATACTTCCACCAGCGATTAATAATGGAGTAACTGTAAATCCTATTTCTGGATTTAATCCTGGTTGCTGCACTCCACCTATCGTTACACTATTGTCAACAAACGTCGTCCCTTCTGGAATGACATCTTGGAAGAGTACATCTGTAACAGGGATAATTCCTACATTCGTTATTAGCACTGTATAAGTTAATACATCCCCGACAGCCCCAGTTGCAACATCAACTGTTTTTGTTGCTGTTACTTCACCAGGAGGAGGTAACGGTATTGTAACTACCGTTGTATTACTTGAATTCGTTGTTGTTACAGGTGGTTGTAAAGGATTCAATAAGAAAGTGGCTGTAGCAGATGCTGTATTTAATACTGCTCCACGTGTAGACGGTGCAACTACCGTAACTTGGAGCGTTACTGTCAATGATGTTCCAGCTGCAATATTAGGAAGCGGGAAACCAATATTTGGATCAAATCCAGGTTGAGGCGTTCCATTTATCGTTACACTATTTGCTACAAATGGTGTTTCTAAAGCAATTGGATCAAGGAAAGAGACATTCGTTGCTGTTACTGTACCGTTATTTCGAATGACAACAGAATACGTGTAAGTTTCTCCAAGTGCTGCTTGTTGTACAGATGAAGATTTTTGTATATTTAACTGTGCTGTGTTTACTTGCGTCACTACAAAATTACTATTTGTAACAGTCGTTATTGGAGGGTTTGCTGGATTTATAAGAAAACTTGCAGTAACGTTCGATTGGTTTCTTATATTTCCACCGCTCGGAATACTCGTCACTGTAACTTGAAACGTAATCGTAGATGTTTGCCCGACCGGAATATTTGGTACTGGGAAACCTACCATAGGATCCGCACCTTGCTGAACGACTCCATTTATCGTCACACTATTTGATACAAAGGCAGTACCAGACGGAATTGGATCTTGAAAAACAATATTCGTTGCAGGAACAGTTCCTGTATTTTGAATAAGAATCGTATACGTTAACGTATCTCCTACACCGGCTTGTGGTGTATTTACACTCTTCATTACATTAAGTGATCCTACATTCACTCGCGTCACAACAATATTACTAATCGTTACAATTGTAATTGGTGGCTGGAGAGGACTTACTTGGAAATCAGCAGTGACATTCGCATTATTCGGAAGAACTCTATTTGGTGGTATACTCGTGATTGTCACTTGAAAAGTGACCGTCACCATACCTCCTACTGGAATATTAGCAAGTGGAAATCCAGTTGTCGGGTTTAAACCTGGTTGAGGTGTCCCGTTTATTGTTACACTATTCGCTACAAAAGTGGTTCCAACTGGAATCGGATCAAGGAATGATACATTTGTCGCTGCCACCGTTCCACTATTTTGTATACGGACTGTATACGTTAACGTATCTCCTACACCGGCTTCAGTAGCACTTACACTTTTCCTTACATTTAACCCTGAAGAATTCACGACCGTCATAACAGTATTACTTGGTACTGTTACAGTAATCGGTGGCTCTGTTGGATTTACAAGGAAATCTCCAGTTACATTCGCATTATTTACGACATTATTTCCTTGGGGAATTTCATCAATTAATACTTCAAACGTAACAATAACACTGGCGCCAGTAGGTAAATCATTTAATGGGAATCCAAGTCCTGGATCTGCCCCCTCTTGTAAAACACCATTAACCAATACACTATTTTCAATAAATAATGTCCCTTGTGGAATTGAATCTTGAAAAAATACATTTGTAGCTGGTACACTACCTGCATTTATAACTTCGATTGTATATACTAAAACATCTCCTACCGTCGCAACATCTGTATTCACTGATTTCACAACTTCAAAGTTTCCTGATTGTACTGTCGTATTCACAACATTACTCGGAACATTAATTGTCACTGGTGGTTCACTCGGATTCACTTGAAAGCTTGCTGTTACATTCGCTTGATTTAAAATATCTTCATTTTCTGGATCCTGTACAATTAACACGTCAAATGTGACTACAACTGTTTGAGCCGCAGGAATATTCGGAAGAGAAAATCCTGTATTCGGATTTAGTCCACTTTGCTGTACTCCATTAATTGTTACAGAATTTGCAACAAATGAAACAGCAGAAGAAATAGGGTCTTGGAAAAATACATTTGTTAACGGAACGTTCCCTGTATTTTGGACGGCAATTGTGTATGTTAAAGTATCCCCTACTGCTGCTTGCATTGTATTCACTTCTTTTATTACATTCAAACCACCTGTATTAACTTGTGTCACAACTGTATTCGTTAGTCTATTAATTGTTATCGGTGGCTGATTTGGAATAACGACAAAATTAGCAGACACATTTCCGCGATTCGGAATCGTACCTCCTGACGGCGTAGATGTTACTCGTACTTGAAATGTAACAGTCCTACTTCCGCCAGGAGATATATTAGCTACCGTAAACCCACTCGCTGGATTTGCCCCAGGTTGTGAAACCCCGTCCACAGTCACACTATTTGCGATAAAAGTCGTTCCAATTGGGATTGGGTCTTGAAAAATAACGTTCGTTGCAAGTACATTTCCTGTATTTTGAATTGTTACCGTGTACGTAAGAACGTCGTTAACCGTTGCAAAAGCTTTATCCACTGTTTTTCTCGTTGTTATATCAGCTATATTAATTGTCGTAACTACAGTATTACTTGTCGCTTGCCCTGAAACTGGTTGTTGACCAGGCACTGGGGTAAAAGTAAATGTTGCACTTGCACGGTTTGGAATTGGATTGACAAGAGGGTTCGATGTTACTCGAACTTGAAAGCGCACTACAGTCGTTTGCGAAGCATTAATACTTCCTAGATTAATACTACTTGCTGGATTCGCTCCTGGACGTGCTACTCCATTTACCGTAACGCTATTTGCGACAAATGTTGTTCCAGCAGGGATACTATCAACAAAAATAACATTGCTCGCAGTGACATTTCCATTATTTGTGACATTAACTGTGTACGTTAATACATCATTAAGCGTTGCCGTCTGTAAATCTACAGATTTCTGCATACTTATAGTTGCTTGATTCACTGTCGTTTGTACTGTGTTTGAAGAAGACGTACTTGTAATAGGAGGACTACCAACGAAAGGACGAAATTGATATGACACCATTGCACGATTTAAAATAGGATTGGGATTCGGGAATGATGTTATTCGAACTTGAAATGTAACAATTCTTTGCGTGTTATTTGGGATTGTACCTAAATTAATTCCATTAGCAGGGTTTGCATTCGGCTGTGTTACTCCCCCTACCGTAACACTACCTGCAACAAACGTCGTTCCGTTCGGAATACTATCACGTAATACAACGTTTTCTGCACTTCCTGTTCCTGTATTTGGGACCGTAATCGTATAAGTGAGGGTATCCCCTACCCCTGCGACTGTTCTATTAACTGATTTAACAGGATTAATAATTGGACCTGTTGCATCAATTTGAACACCAAAACCAGCTGCAGCGTATCCATCTCCATTTGTAACAAATCGAACCGTTGCTGACGTTTGATTATTTACTAATGATGCAGAGGCATTTACATTCGTAATATCCCACCCTTGTCTTCGGACAGCTAAAGCTATCCCTAACGGCTGATTCAAATCTCCAAATGTCCCGGTTGTATCTAACTCTCCAATGTCATTACAAATTTGAGACTGGAAGAAATTATTCGCAGGGTTTCTCGGTCCGAATAATGCAACTGTAGCATTTGCATTCGGTCCAAAGCGAAGTTGATCTCCAACAATGTTAGAATCGCCTTCTTGAGCAGTTACGAGCACTCTTCCTGTAACAGCTCCTGTTGCCGGCGTAGCAAATCCTGAAATAGTAGCATCAACAGGCGGGGATGAAGCATCAATAATTTCTTGGCCTGCATAAACTGACAAATTCCGAAGAGGTAAACTTGCATTTTGATATACAACCTCAAGCGTCCAGCCAGCTGAACGACTGATTGTTGGATCAGCTGAAGTTCTTGCAGCGGGCACAGCACCTGTTGTATATGTGCCTGCCCCACCTGCACTAACAAGATTCGTTACATTAGCAGAGCGAGCATAATAAAACTGATTTCCTACTGAACCTTGCTGCGCGGTAGCGGGATCTGGCGTAACAGCAAACGTCCCTGATGGTGTTGTAAATGTAATATCATCATTTAAAAATGGTAAAACATCTTCCGTATCAGTCCGAAAAGTACCAGCCCAAACTAACTCTGCATATAGCACACTACTCCCCGCCGGAAGATTTAAAATTGCACTTGAAGAATTCAATTGCCATTCATCCGTCGTTCCTGCTGGGAACCCTGGTACTTGCAGCGCTGTATTTACCGTAGTAAATACAGCAAGTGTACCAAAAATATTACCTGGCGCAGGTGATGTAGGGCTAAGCCCTAACGTGTTCCCAGTGAACGTGACGGCACCAGGTACTGTTGTTGTAAAACGGTTTATAAAAGGCACACAATCATCTCATTTCATTTATAGTAAAAAGTGCTCTATACTATAAAATGTAGACAAACTATGCAATGTACGTTGTCCAACAAAATTCCGCACATACGAGAGGAGTTTATAAAACTATGCGCTACGTTATCATAACAGGAACTTCACAAGGTTTAGGTGAGGCTATTGCCACTCAATTGTTAGAAGAAAGTACAACTGTCATCTCTATTTCTAGAAGAGAAAATAGAGAACTTACTAAACTTGCAGAGCAATATAACAGCAATTGCATTTTTCATTCCTTAGATCTTCAAGATGTACATAACTTAGAAACTAACTTTAAAGAAATCATTTCATCCATTAAAGAAGACAATGTATCCTCTATTCATTTAATTAATAATGCAGGTACAGTTGCACCTATGAAGCCGATTGAAAAAGCAGAAAGTGAACAATTCATTACGAACGTTCACATTAATTTACTTGCACCTATGATTCTTACATCTACGTTTATGAAACATACGAAAGAATGGAAAGTAGATAAACGCGTTATAAATATTTCATCTGGTGCAGGAAAAAATCCTTATTTCGGATGGGGCGCTTATTGTACGACGAAAGCTGGTGTAAATATGTTTACACAATGCGTAGCAACTGAAGAAGTGGAAAAAGAGTATCCAGTAAAAATCGTCGCTTTTGCCCCCGGTGTTGTTGATACAAATATGCAAGCACAAATTCGTGAAACAAATAAAGAAGACTTCACAAATTTAGACCGCTTCATTGCATTAAAAGAAGAAGGAAAGCTATTATCACCTGAATATGTTGCGAAAGCTATTCGTAACTTACTAGAAACTGAGGAATTCCCTCAAGGCGAGGTTATTAGAATTGATGAATAACAAAAAGGCGTGCTAAAATAGCACGCCTTTTTGTTTTACTTCTCTAAAAATATGAGCACAGATTCCGCAATTTGTTCATAACCAATTTCTTGATAAATTTTATTAGATGTCGGATTCGCTAAATCAGTATATAACGTAGTCGTCTGGTAGCCTTCATCTAACATACGTTGACTAAGTGCTGCTACACAATGAGATGCATACCCTTTTTTCCTTGCTTCTTTCGGCGTATATACGAAATTGACTGTTATATTATTTTTAGTTGGTCTCGTTTTTGCAGCTACAGAAACGAGTTTCCCATCCACTTCCAAACCAAACAGTCGATTTGTAGTTATTAATGTATACGCAGTTTGTTTTGCTTCTTCTTTCGTATTAGGAAGCTTTACGTCTTCACAAAATTGATATATCCACTGTTCTATTAACGGTAATTCATCATTATTTACCGCCCGGAAAAGTCCATCCGCATTACACTTCTTCTTTACTCTGTTGAGCTCATACACACCTTGTTCCATTGTAATATTCGTTTTCTTATTTTCTAATACCGCAATCTCTTCCGCTAATTTCTGTACAATTTTCTTATTACCGATCAATCCAGGAATATCCGGGTATACTTTCGTTAACTCTTTTGCAAGTTCCTCAATAGCTACTCCCGAAATTTCAGAAGTTGCAACAATGATTTGTTTCTTCTCTTCTGTTTGTAGAAATACAACCGCAATTTCTTCTCCTTGTTTCGCTATCCCCATAAATATCGGTTCTTGGACCATTTGTAATACACCTAATATGAGATTGTTTTCCTGCTCATTCTTTTCTAGAAATAGTGTAACATCTTCTTTAAAATGAAGAATCTCTTCATATACATGTAATTGAATCATCGACAATCTCTTCTCTCTATTTATATTTTAATTAAATATTGGCGATTAATTCATTAAATCCTTCTTTTACAATTCTATAATATTAGAAACTAATATATTCAAATCATTTTCAGTTTGTAAAATCCTCTGTTTTTCCTTTTCAAATACATCTTCTTCTTTTCGAAATGACTCTTTTCGATTTTGAATCATACGATTCATTTCTTTTTTACTCGGTCCACCGTATACATTTCTTTTTTGAATAAAAGCTTCTGGCGATATAATTTCTTTCCACTCTTTTTCTAATAAATTTATTTTAAAATGTTCTTGCAAGTACATATTTACCTCTTTGAAGTGTAATTCATGTAGTTCTTTTTTCTGTTCCAATGACATATTTGCAATAGCACTTGCTGCATGATGAGCGTGCCGAAATGGAATTTCATAGTTTTTTGTTAAAACATCGGCGAAATCCGTTATCGTTATTGCATGTTTATATGAACGACTTTTTAACGTTTCTTCTTCTACTTTCATCGTTCGGATCACTGCATTCATCATACAAAAAACACGAATTGCCTTTTCAATCCCTTTATATAAATATGGCTGCAAGTCATCTTCCGTATCGACAATATCACCAAATGGTGTATTATGAATCATTTGAAATACTGTAAATGCTTCTCCTAAAGCACTACTCGTAATTGCACGAGCGTGCTCAATTGAAACCGGATTTCGTTTTTGCGGCATAATACTACTGATTTGTACATATGGCTTTGCAACAGTAATACCGTCATATTCTTTCGTTGCTAACAACAAAAAGTCATGAATCCATCTACTCGTATTCGTCATCATTACCATAAGTAGCGAGCTAACTTCTAATAAATAATCCGCTCCAGCAACAGCATCATATGAGTTCTCAATTACATTTGCAAATCCAAGTAGATGAGCAACTCGTTCTCGTTTAATCGGGAAACCTGTTGTAGAGAGTGCAGCCGCCCCCATTGGAGACTGATTTAAAAGCTGGTACGTTTTTTTCATTCGTTCTAAATCTCTTTGCATCGTATCATAAATTGCTAACGTATAATGACCAAATGTTGTTGGCTGTGCCGGTTGTGTATGTGTATAAGCTGGCATGATTGTTTCCTTATAATCAGCAGCAAGTTGTAGTACACTTTCTTGCAATAACAAATGATGTTCCATTAATCGTAATACATATCGCCTTAAACTCATGCGATACATCGTTACACCCATATCATTTCTACTTCTACCAATATGCATATTACTTACAAAATCGCATTTCGCTTCTTGAGAAATTAAATGTTCGACTAAAAAAAAGAGATCTTCATGCTGCTCTGTATAGAGCAATTGCTCTTCTGGAATTCCCTCTACCTTTTTTAATGCGTGTAATATAACTTTAGCTTCTTCCTTTTTCATTAAATTTTCTTCCGTCAGCATCGCAATATGTGCTTTATGCACTTGAAACATATCTTTCAATAAGTAATTTCGTTGAAAATTAAATACATGTTGTAATACACAATCCACATATGTTTTTCCAGGGAAATCAGCGCCTTCACTCTTTATAAACTCTTCTTTACTCTGTTTCATCACCTTTTCCCCTCTCACCTAAGTATTACTACCCATCATACCCAGAGATAGAAAAAAAGTGCTTGTACATAAAAATAAACTCGGTGCTCTCTGCACCGAGTTTATTTAATAAAAGTCGCATCATACTTATCACTTTGCAACACTTGGAAATGTAAGTTTGCTAAATGTTTCCGTATTTCTGCACTATCGTCTTCATTTAAATTATTCGCCAAAAACACAATCTCCGTACAGTTTCCACGTTTATCCATAGCGTAAACTGCTTTTGTAACCGTCCAAGGTGTGTAACCATTCTTTTGCCCAGCATGTCTGAATGTTTTACGGTATTTTTTGGCACTCATGTCTGTTTCAACGATATTTGCCCACACTTTTTCTTCAGCCTCTGTCAAGCCACCTTTATGGTTTGCCTTTTGAAGTAATACCATATAATCATTTGCAGAAGCTGCTGGTAATCTATCTGACCAAATTTTGTCGTAACGTTCCTCTAAATAAAGCGGAATTTCCTTCTGTAATAATGGTCCCTTCTTCTTTAAGCGTTCATGAATAACCATCGCATATTCACGATATTGCTCTTGAGACATTTCTTTTAACTTTTTCTCTATTTTATATTTTGGAACATGTAATTCTTTATGCAAATATCCCGGAATATACAAAGATGAAACGATTGGAAATAGTGGTTGATGTGCAGGAAGTGATAAACTTTGTAAATTTCGATTGATGTTATCTAATCCTAACAATTCCATTAAGTATTCAGCATTTGCATTCGAACTAAACTTAACCATTCCTTTTGCCACTTCTTCTAAAGAAACCGCTCCTTCAGTTATCTTGCCCGTCTTCTCCAAATACCTTTGCCATCTATCTTGTGCACCACCATCTGTATTCGGTACATAATAGCGATTCACATCATTAATCGATACGAAACTAGACGAATCAATTTTCCCTTCAGTAACTTGTTTCGTATATTCAAGCGCCACAATTAATTTCATCGTACTAGCAACTGGCAATACAACATTTGGGTTTACAGAATAGACAACTTTATCATTTCTCTTTACTAGAAGCGCACTATTTTTTTCATCTTTATGTTCTTCAATAAAAGATGCAATATACTGTGCATCATCATTATTTGAACTCCACACTTTTTTCACTAAAAAGTTACCCGATATTAGCAAAACGAAAATACCCACAACCACTGCGCATACTATAGTTTTTTTCAAGTAAAATTCCTCTCCTATTGTGTAACTCTTCTCTCTATCTTTAAAAAACAAAATAATGGAGATGGTTATTTAAATAACCATCTCCATTATTTTAACTTGTATACTCCTATTATGTCTACGTCATGATTTTCACAAAATCCTCAAGGAATTTTTTATAATGTAATGACCAACCAATTCGCACCCAATTTTTTAATGCTTTTGCATCAGGTTGAGGACGGAAATCTGCAATACTTTCTCCTTTTGCTATTCCCACTGTATCTACATCGACACGGCGATACACATAATCCAATATTGAAGGATTTGCGGCAACCATCATTGTAACGACGTCATGTACTGGACTTCCTTTTATTTTCGGATTTAATTTTCTATAAGCTTTATAATAATACGTAAAAATCGGTTCAATTAATTTATTAAAACTTGTTTTAGAATGTTTCGTAATATACTTTACCATTTCCGGCGTAATAATAGCTTCAGATGTAACATTGAGCGGCACCAGTGTCACATTCTTGGCATTTTGCATGACTAATTGCGACGCAATCGGATCACCATGAAAATTCGCCTCTGCGACTGGTGTAACATTGCCTGGCATTAAGAAAGCACCCCCCATTATATAATATTCTTTTACATACTTCATCATTGGCTTTTCTAAAATAAATGCTGTCGCTAATGTTGTTGATCTACCAGCATCGACTATTATTAATTCTCCTTTATATTTTTCAAGAATGTCAAAAAACTCACAAAAAGGCTTTATATTTGGAGAAAGATTTTTCGGTGGTCGAATTGGTCCTAAACCTTCCGCCCCATGAATTTCTGGATAATACGTTGTAATATCTCCAGATAAAGGGATTTTCGCACCATTAATAACAGGTATATCTTCCCTACCTGCTAACTGTAATAAATATGCCGCATTACTTGTCGCCTTTTCTTGCGTTACATTTCCATATCCTGTAACTACACCAACAATATCAATATCAGGATGCAACAATCCATACATAATTGCTAAAGAGTCATCAATTCCTGGGTCTCCTAAAAATAATACTTTTTTCATCGACCTCAACTCCATCCCCTCAGTTGTTATTAATTTATGAATAACCGTGGATATACAGAATAAAAAATGAACAAATTCACACAAAAAAACGCAGTCTTATAAGGACTACGTTCTTCAGCTAACCTATACTGTTTTTTTTACAGCACTCATACTTCCAATGATGTAAGCGATAAACGCAAAACAAATCGGGAAGACAACTGTATGTATACCGAACGGATTTGGATAGAAAAGATGAATACACATATATGAGCCTACCCCAACTAAAATAGACGCAAGCGCTCCTGTAGCATTTCCTTTCCTCCAATATAACCCTAATACGATTGGCCAAATGAATGCAGCTTCTAATCCACCGAAAGAAAATAAATTTAGCCATATTAAAAAATCTGGTGGTTTAATTGCCGCTGCATAAACGAGTAGTCCTACAATACCAGTAATCCACAAACTTCCTTTTTTTATCGTACTGTCTGCTGCATCTTTATTTATGTAATTTACGTATATATCTTTAATAATTGACGAGCTTACAAGTAATAATAAAGAATTTACTGTAGACATAATCGCTGCCATCGGTGCAGCTAAGAAAACTCCAGCTAACCAAGGTGGCAACACTTCCATCGCAAGTAGCGGCATTACTTTATCTGGTACCGTTATACCTGGAAGTACTACTCTTGCAAATACACCCGTTAAATGCATACCGATCATAATTGTACCTACAACAATCGTCCCAATTATTAACGCTTGATGCATCGCTTTTGAATTTTTATAAGACATGGCACGCACGCTAATTTGCGGCAAACCAACAACGCCAATTCCAATTAAAATCCAAAATGATGTAACATATGATTTCGTTAAACTGCCATCTGCTCCGAATGGTGTAATTAACTTTGGATTAATTTGAACAAGTTCCTGCATAATCTTTTCAATTCCACCACCAGCAATGACAGTAGCAATTAAAATGATTGTTGTTCCAACTAACATAATGATTCCTAATAATGTATCTGATAGAGCAACTGCACGAAATCCACCAATTAATACGTACACAAGTACAGAAAAAGTAAATAAAAATAGTGCTGTTGTATACGATAGCCCCGTTAGTGACTCGATTAATCGTCCACCACCGACCCACTGGGCTACTGTCGCTGAAAATAAAAAGATAATAATACATAACGCAGAAAGTATAACAACTGCTTTATTATTGTATCTCCCTTTTAAATAATCGATAAGAGTAATTGCTTCCATCTTCCTAGCGATAATTGCAAACTTTTTACCGATAACCGTTAAAACGATATACCCTGTTACAACTTGAATCGCAGATAACAGTACCCATCCAAGACCCATATTGTAAGCAATACCAGGGCCACCAATAAAGCTACTTGCACTACCGTACGTAGCAATCATTGTCATCGCTAATAATAAACCGCCTAGCTCACGCCCACCAAGAAAATATTCTTGCAAAAATTTATTATGAGCAGTTGCTTGCACGCGTCTTGAAGCATATACACCAATTAAAAATACAACGATAAACGAAATTATCATTGGAATGATTACATACCAATTCATCTATTATTCCTCACTTTTTTCTTCCTCATCGAGTGAAATATCTTGAAATACAAAACGAACAACTAAACTAAGTAAAATAACCATAACGATAAATCCAACGATACAGCTATAAAAAAACCATGCGGGAAAACCTAATACATATGTATATTCATTCGGATTTTTACTACCAAGCCCATAAGCAAATCCATACCAAATTATAAAATTAATAATAGCAAGTCCAAGACCAATTAACGCTTCTCTATGGGCTATTCGAAAGCGTGGATCATCATGATAATCTTTCATTTTTACCCCTCCTCTCACGATGTATTATTGTACCATTGTTCTTCTAGTTTTTCCTACTAGAAAGCAAAAACAAGCAGGATTTTTTATAATCATATAGAAGCTTCTCTTACATTACATATTTTTTACAATTGTAACACAAATGAAATTTGAATTTTCAGTATTTATTAATTATGATTTTAATTAGAGGCTTTCCATCTAGTTTCCACATCCTTGATTTCGGAATAAGCGCCGTCTCGTACTGCGTTTACATTATATTTTCAAGGGGGTTATACAATGAGTCAACTAGCTGTAAATCTTCATGAAAAGGTAGCGAAGTTTCTTCAAGGTACAAAAAAGTTATATGTGAATGGATCTTTCATTGAAAGCGCTTCCGGTAAAACATTTAAAACACCTAACCCAGCAACTGGCGAAACACTTGCCGTCGTTTCTGAAGCTGGTCGCGAAGATATTCATAAAGCTGTAGTCGCAGCTCGTATGGCTTTTGACGAAGGTCCTTGGTCTCGTATGAGCACTGCTGAGCGAAGCCGTCTCATGTACAAGTTAGCTGATTTAATGGAAGAACATAAAGAAGAGCTTGCACAGCTCGAAACATTAGATAACGGAAAGCCAATCCGTGAAACAATGGCAGCAGACATCCCACTTGCAATTGAGCATATGCGCTATTACGCTGGCTGGGCTACGAAAATCGTTGGTCAAACAATTCCTGTTTCCGGTGATTACTTTAACTATACACGCCATGAAGCTGTTGGTGTCGTTGGTCAAATTATTCCTTGGAACTTCCCGCTTCTTATGGCAATGTGGAAAATGGGAGCAGCGCTTGCTACAGGATGTACAATCGTTTTAAAACCTGCAGAACAAACTCCACTATCTGCTCTATACTTAGCTGAATTAATTGAAGAAGCTGGATTCCCGAAAGGTGTTATTAATATCGTACCTGGATTCGGTGAATCAGCTGGACAAGCTCTCGTTAATCATCCACTCGTTGATAAAATTGCATTTACCGGTTCTACTCCTGTCGGTAAACAAATTATGCGACAAGCATCCGAATCATTAAAACGCGTTACACTTGAGTTAGGCGGTAAATCACCAAATATCATCTTGCCGGATGCTGATTTATCTCGCGCGATTCCTGGTGCACTTTCTGGTGTTATGTTTAACCAAGGACAAGTATGCTCTGCTGGATCACGCTTATTTGTTCCGAAGAAAATGTATGATAATGTCATGGCTGATCTCGTCCTCTATTCTAAAAAACTAAATCAAGGTGTCGGTCTTAACCCTGAAACAACAATTGGTCCTCTCGTTTCTGAAGAACAACAAAAACGTGTAATGGGCTACATTGAAAAAGGGATTGAAGAAGGCGCTGAAGTACTTTGCGGAGGAAGTAATCCATTCGATCAAGGCTACTTCGTTTCTCCTACAGTATTCGCTGACGTAAATGATGAAATGACGATCGCAAAAGAAGAAATTTTCGGTCCAGTTATTTCTGCAATACCATTTAACGATATTGATGAAGTAATTGAACGTGCAAATAAATCACAATTCGGCTTAGCGGCTGGTGTGTGGACAGAAAATGTTAAAACAGCACACTATGTTGCAAGTAAAGTACGTGCAGGTACAGTGTGGGTAAACTGTTATAACGTGTTTGATGCAGCATCTCCATTTGGAGGATTTAAACAATCTGGTCTTGGCCGTGAAATGGGATCTTATGCATTAAATAACTATACAGAAGTAAAGAGCGTTTGGCTTAACTTAAATTAATGAGAAAGAACCTGACCTATCCGGTCAGGTTCTTTTCATTATGTATTCCTTTAAACTTGCAGTCCTCCGCTCACATTTAATACTTCACCTGTAATATAAGATGCGTATTCTGATGCTAAAAAAGCTGCTGCGTTCGCAATATCTTCTGGCGTTCCAATTCTACCAACTGGAATAGCGCCAACCATCTTTTCTTTCACTTTATCTGGTATCGTTTTTGTCATATCTGTATCCATAAAACCCGGACAAATCGCATTACAAGTAATACCGAAGCTTCCAACTTCTTTCGCTGCTGTTTTCGTTAAACCGACAACTCCTGCCTTTGTAGCTGCATAATTTGCTTGACCTATGTTTCCTTCTCTACTAATTGAAGATATATTAATAATGCGTCCATACCCTTGTTGTCTCATGTAAAGAAGCGCTGGTTGCATACAATAAAAAACACCAGTTAAGTTCACTTGTAATACTTGTTCCCAAGCAGACTTCTCCATTTTATGTAACATTGCATCTCTTGTAATTCCGGCGTTATTCACCAAAATATGTAATGTACCGAATTTTTGAACCGCATATTCAATTAACGACTTCGCTTCATTTTGATTACTCACATCACATCGATATGAGCACACTTCATATCCTTCATCTGATAACTCACGTGTCGTTTTTTGTAGATTCTCTTCATTTACATCGCTAATTAATACTTTCGCCCCTAGTTTTGCATAAACCCTTGCAATCTCTTTTCCAATTCCCTGTGCAGCTCCTGTTACAACAGCTGTTTTCCCATTTAAAAACTCCATTCCTATCCCCCATTTCTATTACTTATACTGTATATTTCGGCTTTTTGCTTTTCAATTCCTCTTTGTATAAAAAAGTCTATTTGTGTCAAACTAACTTTGCAACGTCGCATAAAGTGAAACTTTAATTAGTGGGAAGTTTGTTCATCCCCCACTGATTATCAGCCCTCACCAATCGGGCATTTACGGGCAGTTAATCTCCCACCTAGCTTCTTTGTTCCATCTGAGTTTTAAGGTTGGAGTTTTACTACCCGTTATGCGGGATAAAGTGCAAGGAGATTGTGTCGAATGAATAAAAAGAATTTCAAACAAAGCAAAGCAACGGATGGCATTGATGTTGAGTTCTCTCGCGAACTCGCTGACCACAATGACTTAGAAGCAAACGCACGTGCAAATGCCGCTGATGCACGTCAAAAGCGCCAACCAACCGAAAAATAAGGTACATCACACCCTTATTCTTTTCAAAAGGGACCTACTACCCAACAAAATAAACCGAGAGACATCTCTCGGTTTATTTTCTATATTTTTTTGCATAATGAGCCAAAGTAAGCAACGGATATATATGAGCATAACTATGATAACGAATATAAAACCCACCTGGTAAACCTGTTCCAGTAGGATATTTTTCATTTATATAAGGGTTGGAGAGCAAATATGAAATACCTTTTCGAATAACTGACGTTTCTTTATCATAGTAAGAAATGAGGGCATCTAACGCCCATGCTGTTTGGGATGGTGTACTAAATGGCAAAGTAACAAATCTTTTTTCTACACTACTTTGGCAAGATTCTCCCCAGCCACCATCTTCATGCTGTATATGTTCAAGCCATAAAGCTGCTCGTTTCAATGATGGATCGCTAGATGGTATTCCTAGTGACCGTAAACCAGTCAACACTGCCCACGTACCATATATATAACAAATTCCCCATTTCCCATACCACGATCCATTTTCCTCTTGTATATTCATTAACCAATTTATCGCACTTTGTTTTTGTTTCTCGGGCAATTCATTTTGCGTATACGTTCCGAAAAATTCTAACACTCTTCCTGTAATATCTGGTGTAGAAGGGTCTGTAATCATATCACTTGCATTTTCGATTGGTAAATTTGCTAATATACGGCTCGTTACCCCTTTTTCAAAAGCCCCCCAACCACCATCATTATTTTGCAATCCTTTAACCCAATTAACCGCTCGCTTCCAAGCATTATCTACATTTTCGTTCCCTCTACTTCGCGCCAATGCTCTTAACACAGCAGTTGTATCATCAATATCTGGAATCGTCGTATTCACATCCGAAAAGCCCCAACCACCCGGGAAGAGATCCGGTGCATGTACACTCCAATCTACTTTCTTCGTTTGCTGTTTTCTTAGTAAATATGCTGATGCATTGTGAATCACTTTACTTGCTTTCGGAACTTGAGCTTCTTGCAAAGCATAACTGAGTAAAGCTGTATCCCATATAGTTGATGGAGAGTTTTGCAAATGGCTCCCTCTCTCCATCTTCCATATATAAGATGTAATTCCCATTATAGCCTTCTCAATAATTGGTGATTGAATAGAATGTCCTAATGCAAGTAAAGCATAAATCATATAAAACGAGGCAGTTGCGTAGCTATATAATGTTCCATTTTCATCAATACGCTCTTTCATAAAACGTTCTACTTCCTCATATCCTTTATGATGCAAAGAAAGTGGATACGTTATAATTTTCTTCACGTCACTTACTAACGTTTGAAAAACTGGAGACCGATCCTCTCGAAACCATTCTCCGCCCCCGCCTGCAATGTGATTTAAATTTGGCAATAACTTTTTCCCTACTCGAAACCTTTTATTTAAACACAACATCATTGGAATTAAATGAATACGTGCTGAGCTACTCAATTCAAATATACTGAGAGGGGAATCATTCTGCAGAAACATAATTGGTGTTGGCAAATGAAAAAGAGAAGGATATTCATATTCTCCATGAATCGCTAATAAAAACTTCGTCATAAAATGAGCACGTGCTACCCCACCGCGCTCATTTATAAACATTTCCGCTCGCTTCATATTCGCATCTTCTTTTGTATATTTTTCCGATGCAAGTAAGGCGGCATAAGATTGAATGGTAGCTGATAAATTACCTCCCACCTCATCTTCATACAATTTCCATGTTCCTTCATTTGTTTGAAGTGATGCTAACCTTTTTACAAACGGTTCTATCTCTTTATCTCTACCTAATAATTTTAATAAAAAAATCATATGGCAATCTGTTAATGGTGCCCCTTCAAAACAAAACCGCCACGTTCCATCTCGCTGTTGCATCGTTTGAAGGGCCGTTGTTCGCCTCGCTATTTCTTCATGCACTTTTTCATATAATAACAACTTACTCACCCACCCTTTCGAAATCCGTATAACGATATTCAAAAAGGGAGCTGAATATGTATGAAAACAAAGAAAAGCAGAACATATAAAATGTTCTGCTCATAAACAATATCCCACTCCGACAATTATCCCTACTAAAGCACCAACTACTACTTCATACGGTGTATGCCCAACAAGTTCATTTAATTTCTTATACTCTGTTTGTCTACCGTGAAAAAACTCATTCAAAATTTTTGCTTGTTTACTTACCGCAAGCCTTACTCCTGAGGCGTCATACATAACAATAATGGCAAAAATAGCAGCAATCGCAAACATGGAACTTTCCACGCCTTCCACAACGCCAACACCTGTCGCGAGTGCTGTAACAGTTGAAGCATGAGAACTTGGCATCCCACCTGAAGCGAAAAACTTTGCAAAATCAAATTCACCCGTTTTAACCAATTTAAAGACTACTTTCGTTAATTGTGCTAAAAACCATGAAATTACAGCGGCCATAAGCGGATCATTATGTAAAATTGTTTCCACGTTCTCAGCTCCCTACTAGCTATAATGGAAATCCTATATAGTATCAGTATAAAGAAAAATGCGTAGAAAATACTACGCATTATGATACTTTTGCTGATTTATTTTTTATAAATTTCGGTTGTTTCTGCACTAAGAACTTTGTTTTCGCTACCGAGAATACAAATAATGCAACCCATATACAGAAAAATGCAATCATATGAGTAGAGGTGAAATGTTCACCAAATACGAATACACCTAAAATTAAACTAATCGTTGGCGCAATATATTGTAAAAATCCGACCATATAAAGCGGAATAAGTTGTGCTCCTTTTGCAAAATAAAAAAGTGGTAAAGCAGTGACAATGCCCGCTCCTATTAATAATAGCGTCGATAACATGGAAATAGATCCAAATGAACCGAAGCCATGTGCTCCAGTCATAATAAGATAAATAATTGCAAACGGCGTCACTAACATCGTTTCCATCGTAAGCCCAATTGTTGCATCATAGTTTAACAATTTTTTCGTTAATCCGTATAATCCAAATGAAAAGGCAAGTGATAAAGAAACCCACGGGATAGCCCCGAAACGTACTGTTAAAATGATAACCCCCACTCCAGCTAAACCAACTGCAACATATTGCCAGAAGTTTAACTTTTCCTTTAAAACGACTGTACCAAGTAAAATACTAATAAGCGGATTAATATAATACCCAAGACTTGCTTCAATGACATGATTATGATTCACGGCCCATATGTAAACAAACCAGTTTCCGCTAATCAAAACCGAAGCTATTGTTAATGACATTAATAATTTAGGTCGTTTAAAAAGATTCACAAACTCCCCAATAAACTGGCGAAACCTTTTCGTAACACCTAATACAAGTAACATAAAAACGAACGCCCAAACGATGCGGTGTGCTAATATTTCATCTGCAGGAACTTCCTCAACCCATTTCCAATAGATTGGTAGAATTCCCCACATCGTATACGCACCAGCCGCATATAGTATCCCTTTTTTTTGCTGTGCTGATTGACTCCCCATCTTCCTTTTTCTCCTCTTCTCATTTTTCTCCATTATACGGTCCCGCATGCTCACTTTACCAATAATCAATCTGCAATTCTTTCGACATTTCTCATACAGCAAAAAGTAAACATACTGTTATAATGACAAGTAATGGTATACCGAAAACAAATTTCTTTTTATGAGTTTTATGGTGAAACATATACATACCGATCCAAGCACCAACTGCTCCTCCAGCTGCCGCTGATAAAAACAACGTACTTTCTGGCGTTCTCCACTGTTTTTTCTTCGCTTTTCGTTTATCAAGCCCCATAAGGCTAAAAGCTATAACGTTAATAATAATAAAATAAATCCATTTCATCGCTTTCTCTCCCTATGAAAAATTCGCTTAATGGTAACATGAAAAAACGACGGAAACAACTGAAGAACGCTTTTTATTAATTAGTTACCTTCATAATTTATATAGCCAATTAAACAGAAAGATGTTATAAGCAGAACCTTATATTTCATTCCCTTCACCCACTACCATATCATTGAAAAAACTTCTCTCAATCTCTTTTTCATCAAAATGAAGAACTACGATTAACCCTACATATAAAGAAACGAAATTTAGAAACCATTCGCCATTATCATCTTTGTTAGCTAAACATTTAAATATCTCTTGAAATTGCATACGCTCATCGGCGGCAACAAGCGGTCGCACGCCAAAGTATTTCAATACGAGATTCAGCTTCAGTTGCACGGATAATGATAATATATATTTTAATAGCTTTGTATAATGAACAACATTTTCTTGGCTATATAACGTCACAAGTTTTTGATGTAAATGAGAAATCGATAATTCTTCTTCAGTCACTTTTGTTGCCTCTATTGTTTCAACCATCTTTCTCATATCCATTACATTTACCCCTCCTGAAAAAAACAAAGCAAAAAATATTTATTTTATAATCAGCAATAATTGAGTATTTCTCGTCTCTCTTTCTTCTTCATTAACTAAGTCATACTTTTTTAAAAGATGAAAGATTTCGTTTAATATTTCCTGCGAATGATTACGTTGCAAAAACCCCTTCAATTCTGTAAAAATCCCTTCCGGTAAAAAACTCTTCTGACTTTCCAGCTTATTCATTACATCTTCCATAGTATGATCGATATTACAAGCCATAAAAAATCTCTCCTTTATCCTTTATAAATAATATCCTCCGCTAACGATGTAAACACTTCTCCTACAAGAGATTCTTCATCATATACAGATGAACCGTTGTTTTCTTCTCGTTTTGCAAAAGGTATTTGCGCGATCACTTCTGTTTGCAATTGTTCTGCAAGCATTTCGCCCCCACCTTTTCCGAAGAGATAATTTTTCGATCCATCTTGTTCTTCATAATAAGCCATATTTTCTACAATCCCTAAAATCTCGTGTTTCGTATGTTTTGCCATTACACCTACTCTAGATGCTACGAATGAAGCTACATTGTGTGGTGTTGTAACGATAATTTCTTGTGCCTGCGGGATCATTGCAGCAACATCAATAGCAACATCCCCTGTACCAGGTGGTAAATCAAGAAGTAAATAATCTAATTCTCCCCAGTGTGTATTCACAAGGAAATTTTGAATCCATTTATTTAACATCGGCCCGCGCCACATAACCGGGTTATTTCCTTCCGTAAAAAATCCCATCGACATGATTTTTACACCGTGACTAACGACTGGAATTGCTGTTTGATCAATCATCGTTGGCTTTTGATTCGTTTCCATCATAGCTGGAATGCTAAAACCATATATATCTGCATCTAATATCCCCACTTTTTTGCCCATACGAGCTAAAGCAGTTGCAAGATTGATTGTCACTGTTGATTTTCCCACTCCACCTTTCCCGCTCGTTACAGTAATAAATCGTACCCCTGAATCAAGTCGAAGCATGCTCGGCATACCAGTTTCTGTTCTACTATTTTTCTTTAACTTTTCTGTTAGCGCAGCTCGTTCTTCTTGTGTCATAGAACCGAATGTCACATCTACTTTAGATGCACCAATTGCATGCAGAGACTCTTCCACGTCTTGTTGAATTTTTGCTTTTAACGGACAACCTTGAATCGTTAACACTACTTCCAGTTTAACCTTTGTTCCATTTATTTGTATATCTCTAACCATATTTAATTCTACAATACTTTTGTGTAGCTCCGGATCCTCTACATGTTTTAATGCGTTCATTATTTGTTCTTGAGTAATCATAGCACTCATCCCTTCTCGTGTTCGAATTTATATACAACATCTTCTTAGCGCTTCATCTCGTGAAAAAGCTTATTACCCTCCGCTAACAGGTGGAATGAATGCGACTATATCTCCAGCTTTTATCATCTCTTCATTCGTTACAAACTCTTCATTAACTGCCACCATCACTCTATCAAGCGATTGTAAACAATAGCTTGCTTTGAGCCATTCTTTTAATTGCTGAACTGTCATTTCTTGTTTTTCTAAAATTACGAATCGATCCGATCCGACTTCCTCACGCAAATTTGCGAACAATAAAATTGTAATCATCTTCTCATTCTTCCTTCTTCGGTTTTCCTTCTGGATATGCCGTATTTTCAAGCTGATCTCCAATCCACATCGTTCCATCTTCCCAAAATTCTTTTTTCCAAATTGGGACGATTCGTTTTATACGTTCAATCGTGTATTCATTCGCTTCATAAGCTACTTTACGATGCGGTGATGAAACTGCAATGACTACCGCAATATCCATGATTTCTAGCCGCCCTACACGGTGCGTAATTGCTACTTTTGCGTCCGGCCACTTTTCATTTATTTCTTCACCAATTCTTGTAAGTTGTTTTACTGCCATCGGTTTATATGCTTCGTACTCTAAATGTAGCGTTCGTTTTCCTTTTGTAAGTTCTCTCACCGTACCAATAAATGTTGTAATTGCACCTGCTTCTCTTCTTGCGACTTTATTCGTTACTTCTTCAACTACAATCGGTATATCTACAATTTCAAACAGTGCTTGTCCCATTAGAAACACCTCTCACTTTATAAAATGTCCCAGGCCATTCACTACCTTCATTATCTTCCAGCAAGAGAATATCTACGAACATATCTTTTTTATAACCCCTTGTACCACCTGGAAGTACAATAAATATATTTGTCTCTGCTAATGAAGAAACCGAGCTAGATTTATCAAACCCTGACGGATAAGCAATTAATTGCCCTTCGTTATATGTCAGTTTTGCTCGTACAAATCTCGTAAATGGATTTGGTTTCAGAAAATCTTCTCCTAATAATGCTTTTTCTCTTTTTGCATGTGGTTTTTCACTAAACATATAAGCTCGAATACAAGGTCTTACAAACAATTCAAACCCTACATAACAAGCTGATGGATTTCCTGATAAACCAAATAATAACTTGCCATTTAATTGTGCTACAGTCGTAACACTTCCTGGTCGCATTGCAACTTTATTAAAAAGAACAGATGCACCTAACTTTTCGTAAATAGCTGGTAAATAATCATAATCTCCTACTGATACACCGCCCGTTGTAATTAACATATCTACTTGGCCAAGCGCTTCTTTCACAGCTGTAAAACACGTATTAAAATCATCACTAAACTTCCCAAAATATTTTACTCTTCCGCCCGCTCTTCGAATTTGAGACAATATCATGTACGTATTACTGTTTCGGATTTTCCCTGGCTGTAATGAATCATTGACATCCAGTAATTCACTCCCAGTCGCTAACAGTCCAATTACAGGCTTTCTCGCAACTGGTACTTCACTATAACCGAATGTAGCAAGAAGAGCTGAAATACCTGGATTAATGTACGATCCCTTCTTTGCAAGAACTGTTCCTTTACGAGCATCTTCACCTTGAAAAGAAATATTGTCGCCCGTTTTGAATGACCGCTTCACTTCCATATAATTGTTGCCATTCTTCTCATATTGACGAGTCAGCTCTAACATAACAACCGCATCACACCCATTCGGAATTTGTGCTCCCGTCATAATTCGAACTGCTTGAAACGGACCTACTTTCTCATGGAATAGCGATCCTGCGCCAATTTCACCCATTACTTCAAATACAATTGGCGTTTCATAACTTGCTAAATTAGTATCTTCTGCTCGAATAGCAAATCCGTCATATGGCGAACGATTAAATGACGGTACATCATGGTCAGCTACTAAATCCTCTGCTAATATACGTCCATAAGCTAATTCAATTGGTAATAGCTCCTTTAAGCCTTTATCAGCAAATCCCATCACTTTACGAACAGCTTCTTCAACCGTAATTGGCACTCTTCTTTCCATTGTTGACACCCTCTCTATTAACCGAATACGCGATAATATAGTTGTTTCGCTTTCGAAATATCATTTGTACCATGAATAAAAACACGACCATCTCGAAAAACAACCACGCGGTAATCATCGAATTGGCAAGATAGTAAATACGGATTCCGATCTACTTTCCCCAGTTTTTGTAATACTTTTTCTATATCATCAAAATTGTATTTCCTATTGTCTACTGTTCTAATTTGAACTGTATTTCTTCCGCATAAAACAGCTGCTTTCGTTTGATTTTCGTATGATAAATAAGGATAAGTTCGATTTGAACCGCATGAGAGACAAGCGTCTGTTTTTATTTTCCCTAATTTTATAAAATGATTTTGATTACTCCATATATCAAACATGAAAAATGTTTTTCTAATTGCTGAGAAATCTTCCACTAAAATTTTGAGTGCTTCTGCCACTTGATATGCTGCGACGATTTGAACAGTAGGGCTAATAATTCCAGCGGTATCACATGTCACACCTGTAACAGGAATATTTTTAAGCATACAATGTAAACACGGTGTCTCTTGTGGAATAATTGTATAACTCATACCATACGATCCAACGCAAGAACCATATACCCACGGAATATTATGTTTTTGTGATAAATCATTTATTACAAATCGAATATCAAAATTATCTGTTGCATCAATGATTACATCTACATTTTTTAATAGACCTTCCATATTTTCTGAAGTTGCATCCATTACGAAAGCATGTATTTGTACTTCCGAATTAATTTGTTCTAGCCGATTTTTTGCAGCAATTGCTTTCGGCATTTTCTCTCTCGCATTTTGTTCAGAGTACAATTGTTGCCTTTGTAAATTACTCCATTCAACGTAGTCACGATCAATAATCGTCAACTTGCCAACACCTGCACGTACGAAACTTTCGGCACTTGCACTTCCTAATGCGCCTGCCCCTACAATTAACACATGTTTATTTCGAATTTTTTCTTGTCCTTTACTCCCAATTGGTTTGAACAACTGTTGTCGTGAATACCGATCAGCCATTACATACCCTTCCTCTCAAGAACTCTATTTCATATTAGAATGTTGTTTCTGATAACAAGCAAAGTAAGCAAAACCAACAAACCCAGCTCCTCCAATTACATTTCCGATAAAAACAGGAACAAAATTTTTAGCCAGATCCATCCACGTTAGATGACCAGCAAAAATAACAGCGGAAATGACAAACATATTTGCTACTACTTGCTGAAATCCAATCACTACAAATGCCATAATTGGAATCCAAATTCCGATGATTTTTCCGACAAAATCACTCGTCCCGTAAGCGAGCCAAAGAGCAAGACAAACGAGCCAATTACAACCAATTGCTAAAATCAAAGTTCTCCCAAATGATTCATGTAACTTCCCTTCCGCTATCGCTACCGTTTTATTTAAATACTCTCCCTCTGTTAATCCGCCAAGATGTCCAAAGCAATACGCAACGAAAATTGCCCCAATAAAATTCATAAGAGTAATCCAAACCCAGTTATTCAGTACACTTATCAATGTAATTTTCTTTGCATAAAGCGCCATAGACAGTGACATCATATTTCCCGTAATTAATTCTCCTCCTGCTAATACTACGAGCATGAGTCCAACAGGAAATACTGCTCCTCCTAAAACATTCACTAGACTTCCCCAGCGCTCAGGTAAATTCCCTAAAACTCGAATGTTAAGTAAAAAACCTATCGCAATAAACGCTCCTCCTAAAAAACCGAGAATAAGCATCGCTGGCAATGTCTGTCTTACTTTTTGAACACCGGCCTCAATGACAAGCTCAGCAATTTGTTCCGGCTTATGAAATGCCATTACCCATTCCTCCATTTTCTCCAAATAAAAAAGCAGCTTCAAAAAACCTCCTCAAAATAAAGGTTTTTGAATGCTGCTTAATTTCTCTGCACATCTTTTACAGAGATATCAATCATCACTTTTACTATAAAATAGAAAATCCACAACTCTTGTAAATTTTCCATTTTTCACTATGAAGCTAGCTTTATATATTAACCACCGATATGTGACATTTCAATTTTAGGTATTGTTTTCTTATTTGTATGATTTAAGCGTTCATCTGAATAACGATCTTCCCTATTATTCCATATATCGCGTACTACATCTGTAATGTCCTCATCTGTATGTTCAGAACGAAGCAATTCTCTTAAATCATTTCCTTTAGAAGCAAATAAGCAAGTATATAATTTTCCTTCTGCAGAAATACGAGCTCTCGTACATGATGAGCAAAAAGAATCTGTTACTGATGAAATAATACCTATTTCCTCATCGCTTCCTATATAACGATACCTAGTAGCCACTTCACCAGAATAATTTGCTTCTATCCGTTCTAACGGCATAACTTGATGAATCGTATCTACTATTTCTTGTTTAGAGACGACCTCTTTTAAATCCCAACCATTATAATTTCCAACATCCATATACTCAATAAAACGAAGAATATGCTTATTTTCCTTAAAATATTGCGCCATCTGCAAAATGTCCTGTTCGTTTTTTCCCTTTTGAACGACCATGTTTATTTTAATTTTCATTCCAACTTCAGCTGCAGCCTGTATTCCTTCCAGAACCCTTTGCACTTTGCTCCTATTACCATTTAAATAGAAAAACCGCTCTTCTTCTAAGGAATCTAAGCTAACTGTTACACGTGATAGTCCCGCCTTATATAAATCAGGAGCAAACTTTTTAAGTAACGATCCATTGGTTGTTAAACCGATATCTTCTACACCATCAATTTTATTAAGGCGCTCAATAAGCTTTGGAAGCCCTCTTCGAAGTAACGGTTCTCCGCCCGTAATCCGTAATTTTCTCACACCTAAAGAAACGAAAATACGTGTTATCCTTTCAATTTCATCAAAAGATAAAATTTTATCATTAGACAAAAACGAGTAATCAGGACCAAATATTTCTTCTGGCATACAATATCGACAGCGAAAATTACAGCGATCAGTAACTGAAATACGTAAATCCTTTAACGGACGTTGCAACTTGTCTAATGTAACTGATTTCATCTTCATTGCCTCACTTTTATTTTATATTTAAAACACGTTCTGGATGGGTATATACATTTAAGGAGTGATTACGAATAAATCCTATTGTCGTAATACCTAAATCTTCCGCTAGTTGCAAAGCTAACTCAGTTGGAGCTGATTTTGATAGTATAATTTCACAACCGATTTTTGCAACTTTCAATAATATTTCCGAAGAAATACGACCACTAAAAACAATGATTTTATCTTTTATAGAAATATCGTTTCTTAAACAATAACCGTAAATTTTGTCTAATGCATTATGCCTACCAATATCCATTCGACTTAAAATAATACCATTCACATCACATAAAGCTGCATTATGAACCCCACCAGTATGATGAAACGTATCCGCAGATTGCTGCATTTCTTTCATTAACCGAAAACAATCCTCTGCAGCAACCTGTACATGGACACCCTTCATTTTTTTTGCACTTAGTGCATCATTTGCAAAAACAAACCCTTGCCTACTCATACCACAACAAGACGTAATATAGCGTTTATTTTGCATTTGTTCATAATACGGATTTACTTTTGTCGTTGTTACATGCACAAATCCTTCTTTCTCCTGCACCCATACACTATCAATATCTTCATACTTCCGAATGATTCCTTCAGACGCTAAGAAGCCTATTACCATATCTTCTATATATTCTGGAGTACTAACCATTGTAACAAACTCCTGTCCGTTCATTTTAATGGTGACAGGAAACTCTGTTACAATGCTGTCCTCTATATGTTTAAATGCTCCTTGTTCATAACGAAAGATTTCTCTTTCTACCTGTATCGGTTTCACGATCAGTATCCTTCTCTCACGTTATATTTTTATCAAAAACAAATACAGAAACTGCAATATCTTCTTCTACTTTCATATCTGAAAACAAATTCACTAATTTCGCTCCAACAAGTTCCTCCAAATGTTCACGTGAATTCACAGCATACACTTCTTGAATCATTTTCGTTCTAGCCATATGAACCATTTCCGCACCGTCCATCGTACTTGAAATAAATTTTTCAGTAGGTGTTAAGTTTCCATAAAGAGTCGCTATAGCCATATTTTCCGCAAAAACAGTATGAATTCGTTCTGGTCCTTTTCCGAAAAGTTCCTTTCGAAGTTTTCGTATCATATCATTAAATTCATGTACTTTTTTTGACATACAATTATACCTCCCAAAAGCCTCATTTTACTTTATTATATATTTTACCAAAATGAGCCTTCCGCCCAAACTATTTCGTACAAATATTTGGGCAGAAAGGTTCACTTCATGAAGTTTATTCGTCTTTTAACCCTTTCCCCATACCTTTTAAGAAATGAAGCCCAAACCCGATAGCACGGTTAATATCTGGGTCTTTCAATACTTTCATAAGATCGAATACCCCTACTTTTTTATTACTTTCTAGATGTTCATTACCTTCTTCTAGTCCGACTAATAAACTACCTATAAGCTTTTTCGTAAGTTCTGGGTCAAGTTCAGTTAACGCACCTGCAGCACCCATCATATTATTAATTAAATTTGTAACAGGCTCACGAGTTACTTGACCTAGAACAATTTTCGCAATTGGTTCTTTCGCTTTTAACATTGAATTTGCAGCTTCTAGCATTCCAATGTCATTTAATTCTCCTACTATATTAAACATCTGATTTAGAGCTTCCTCATTATTAGTTAGAAGCTCTTTTAAATCATCTAACTTTTGCTGTTTTATTTCTTCCTCAGTTAATTCTTGTTTTTGAATCATTTTTATAGGTGCAGCCATAGTTTTCTCCTCCTACTTATCCGTTAAATGCACATACCCTGGACGTGCCCACTTACGATGTACCTCAATGCCAGCTTGAGGGTGACGTTTTTTATTGCGTGGGTTCGCTTTTGGCATCGGATTTTCGCCGTCAACTTCTAACACTTCCATACGTACTTTCGTTTGTTTATACGCAGGTGTATTCGTACGTACATCCACAGCAGGACCTGTTAAGAAATTAATTGCCGTTTCGTTATCTGTAGAGTTCATCGGTAAATATAACTCATTCGCTTTTACACGATCTGTAACGAGTGCACGTAATTTTAATGCTCCAAAAGGAGAGACAAGACGAACTAACGAACCTGTTTTTACGCCACGTTCTTTTGCAAGGTCTGGAGAGATTTCAACGAAAACACCAGGTACTTTCGTTTGAATACCTGTTGATTTATTTGTCATATTCCCTTCATGGAAATGCTCAAGCATACGACCGTTGTTAATGTGAAGGTCGAACTCAGCTGGAAATTCAGCTGGACGTACCCAGTCAGCAATCGCAAAACGAGCTTTTTTATCTGGGAAGTTAAATCCATCTTGGAACAGAAGTGGTGTATTTGTTCCATCAAAACTTCCCCAATGGAAACTGTTCCATCCTTCAAGCACTTCATAGTTCGCTTGCGAGAATAATGGTGATAAACTTGCCATTTCAGCAAAGATTTCACTTGGGTGGCTATAATTCCAGTTTGCCCCTAGTTTATTCGCAACCTCCTGGACGATCCACCAGTCTGGTTTCGCATCTCCTAGCGTAGGAAGCACTTGATATAATCTTTGGACACGGCGCTCTGTATTTGTGAAAGTACCTTCTTTCTCAAGAGATGGCGCTGCTGGTAATACAACATCTGCATATTGAGCAGTTTTAGAAAGGAAAACATCTTGCACAACGAAGAAATCAAGGCTAGATAACACTTCATGTACATGATTTGCATTAGAATCTACAAGAGCCATATCTTCTCCGACAAGATACATTGCTTTCATTTTTCCTTCGTCAATTGCGTGAAGCATTTCAATATTATTAAGACCTGGTTCACTATCAATTTTCACTCCGTAAGCAGTTTCAAATTTCACACGTTCCATTTCGTTAGTAACGTGCTGATATCCTGGAAGCCATCCTGGTAAAGTACCCATATCACAAGCACCTTGTACGTTATTGTGACCTCGAAGTGGGTATGCACCTGCTCCTGGACGACGATAGTTCCCTGTTGCAAGAAGTAAGTTTGAAATTGCAGCGGAAGTATCAGAACCACCTGTATTTTGCGTTACCCCCATACCCCAAAGGATACATGTACCATCTGCATCACGAATCATTTCAGCCATTTGAATAAGTGTTTCTTTTGAAATACCTGTTACTTCTTCTGCATATTCAAGTGTATATTCTTCTAGGCTCTCTTTGAAATCTTCAAAGAAGTTTACATTCTCATTAATAAATTCCTGATCATGCCAACCTTGATCGATCATATATTTCGTAACAGCCATTAACCATACTTGATCTGTTCCTTGTTTTGGACTAATAAAGACATCTGATCGCTCTGCCATTTCGGTTTTACGAAGATCAGCTACAATTAACTTTTGTCCGTGTAATTTATGTGCACGTTTAATACGTGTAGCTAGAACAGGATGACCTTCTGTCGGATTACATCCCACAATAATAACAAGACCAGATTGCGCAATATCTTTAATCGTTCCGGCATCACCGCCCATACCAATTGTACGGAACAAACCATCCGTTGCTGGTGATTGGCAATAACGTGAGCAGTTATCAATATTATTCGTTCCAAATACTTGTCGAGCTAATTTTTGAATTACATAATTGTCTTCATTTGTAATTTTAGAGGAAGAAATAAATCCAATAGAACCTTTACCGTACTCTTCTTTAATAGCGCCTAATTTATTTGCAACTACATTCAGTGCTTCTTCCCATGTAGATTCAACAAACGTTCCATTTTTACGAATTAAAGGTTTTGTTATTCGTTCTTTAGAATTTACGAAATCCCAACCAAATTTCCCTTTTACACAAGTGGAAATTGCATTAACTGGTGCATCTGAAGATGGCTGTACTTTAAGGATTTTACGCCCCTTCGTCCACACTTCAAACGAACAACCTACACCACAAAATGTACATACTGTTTTCGTTTTCTTCGTACGAGTATCACGCATGGCCGCTTCCACTTCTGATACCGCAAAAATACCGCTATACCCAGGCTCAACTTCTTTAATTAAATCTACCATCGGTTCAAGAATATCTGGTTTTAATCCCGTCATAAATCCAGCTTCACCGAGCATCGTTTTCTCCATTAAAGCGTTACAAGGACAAATCGTTACACATTGACCACAGCTAACGCATGAAGAATCATTAATATTTACTCCTTTATCCCAAATAACTCGTGGGCGTTCCGCTTCCCAGTCTATCGATAACGTTTCATTTACTTGTAAGTTTTGACACACCTCAACGCATTGACCGCATGCAATACATTGATTAGGATCATAGCGATAAAACGGATGCGTCATATCAACTTCACTTACATCTACTTTCGGTTCATACGGATATTTTTGATGTTCGATTTCCATTAATTCTGCTGTATTATGCAGTTTACAGTTCCCATTGTTGTTGTCACATACTGTACAGTATAATAAATGATTTTCTAGTAACCGATCCATCGCCTCTGTTTGTGCTTCTTTTGCGCGAACAGAAGCACGTTCAATGTTCATACCTTCCGTTGCTATCGTCGAACAAGAACGCATTAACTTTCCGTCAACTTCTACAATACAAGTGTCACATGTTTGAATAGGATCTACTTCTGGCACGTAACAAATTTGCGGATGTTCAATCCCGTTTTCATTAATAACACCCAATATCGTCGAACCAGGCTCCGCTGTATACTTTTTTCCGTCAATTGTAATATGAACCATGTTGTCATTCATGGTCTTTCCCCCTTTTTGAGAATAAAAAAACTCCACCACGAAAATATACGCACCACATTTTTGGCACGCTATCATCATGGTGGAGTAGTTTATTAGCACATCTTGCTAAAATACCAATCCATTTATTCATAAATAAAACGATAGATTCATAACAGGTCATATCACGATTCCATCTTTAACACTATAATTATAGCGTTAAAGTTAAAAATATACAATATAAAATTTAAACTACGCATATGTCAGCTTGTAACTATCCATAATAATCCATATAAAACATAACAAGGAGTAAGCGAACAAATGGGGTCTTTTAATAAATGGATTCGTGGTGAAAAATCTTTTTCTACCCAAGAGCAAGCTAATCACACATTAAATAAATCTATCTCTTCTTCCCTTTCCCTTAATTTAAAGCACTTGTCCAAACTGTTTAGCGGTATTCCAGAATTAATAACACGCACTTTTCCATTAAAAAACGGACAGGAAGCTGCACTTATATATATGGAAGGACTTGTAGACAAAACTGTTATTAACGTAAACATTCTTCGTCCTCTCTTATTTAAAGAGTGGAATGAAGACGATTTTTGGGAAGCCTCTGTTTCTATCGGAAATATTAAAAAAGTTCAACAGTGGACAGACATTGAACAATCTCTTTTACACGGCAAAAGTATTTTATTTATAAACGGGCAACTATCCGCTTTAGAGCTTGATACGCAAGCGGCACCAAAAAGGAGCATTGAAGAACCTACAACAGAGAGCTCCATAAAAAGCTCACACGAAGGATTTAATGAGGTAGCGAGCGACAGCCTTGCACTTATTCGTCGATATATTCCAAATCGCGAATTGAAAGTGAAGGAATTCACTGTTGGTGAACGAGCTACTTCAAAGGTTTTTTTGCTTTATCTAGCAGATGTTGCGAACGAAAATGTCGTAAAAGAAATGGCATCCCGTATCGAGTCAGTAAAAGTTGATGCGATTCTTACTACTGGTGAATTAGAAGGATTTGTTGAAGATAATTCCTTTACTCTCTTTCCGCAATTATCAATAACTGAACGTCCTGACACAACAGCACATCATATTCTAGATGGGCGAATTGCCGTTATTGTAGATCGCTCACCAGGCGTATTAATAGGACCTATGACCTTTTCATTCTTTTTTCAGACGATAGATGATTACAGCTTCAGACCTATGATTCCATCTTTTATACGACTCCTTCGTTTCACTGGACTATTTATTGCAATATTTGCTCCTGCTCTTTATATTGCTATGATTTCCTTTCATTATGAAGTAATTCCACTTAAATTATTGTTAACAATTGGAGAATCTCGAGCCAAAATTCCTTTTCCGCCTATATTAGAAGCACTTTTGATGGAATTAGTACTTGAAATGCTACGCGAAGCTGCAGTTCGACTTCCCGGTCCCGTCGGACAAACAATTGGCGTCGTAGGAGGGATTGTCATTGGACAAGCTGCAGTTCAAGCAGGAATCGTAAGTAATGTTATGGTTATCGTCGTATCTATTACCGCAGTCGCTTCTTTTATCATTCCCAATCTGGAAATGTCAGCAGGAGTTCGGATTCTTCGCTTTCCAATGATGATAATCGCTTCTTTATTCGGAGTCATTGGAATTATGGTTGGAATGTCAGTTATCATCATCCATATTCTTTCTATGGACTCACTTGGTGTTCCTTACGGTAGTCCTTTTTCTCCATCATTTGCTACGGATTTAAAAGACGTTCTTGTGCGTTTGCCATGGAAACTAATGAAGAAACGACCACTATCCCTTAACTTAAAACAAGAAAATCGACAACCGGATATAGAAGAAAAGGAGGAAGATAAGTGACAAAGCGTGTAAAGAGGGAGATTAGTTTATTTCAATACATTTTAACGATTAGTGGTGTTCAAGTAGGATTCGGTGTACTTACACTGCCACGTGAAGTGGCCCAAGGGGCGAATACAGATGGCTGGATGTCTATTATTATAGGATGCGCTATCACTACTTTAGTCAGTCTATGTATTGTAAAAATCATGGAGAAGCATCCTGGTTACCATTTACTTGATGTGCTAACTCGTTATCTTGGAAAATGGTTAGGAAGAGTAGGAATGATTTTTTGGATTTTATATGCTGTTCTTGCAGCGGTTTCTTTAATTTTTTCCCTCTTATACGTTATTCACATTTGGATTTTGCCTAGATCTCCAATGTTTTTAATCATGATGCTATTATCTATTCCAATGGTAATGCTCGCATGTAAAGGTGTTCTTATTATTAGCCGCTATGCTGTTTTTACTGTCTTATTTACACTCTGGATGCCATTACTATTATTTATCCCACTTAAAGATGGGCATTGGATCTATCTTCTTCCTCTCCTTAAAGAGGGATGGATACCAGTTTTCAACACAGTAAAATCAACTATTATTGCCTTTCTCGGATTTGAGTTTGCATTCGTCCTTTATCCTTACCTCAGTAATAAATCATCTGCAAAAAAAGGGATTGTTATTGCAAATATGATTACTTTATTCGTTTACCTGCAAGTGACGTTCGTTTCTTTCCTTTATTTTAGCCCAGATGGTATAACTAAGTTTTTATGGCCTACCCTTTCTCTCGTTACACCATTTCACTTCTCATTTCTTGAGCGATTTGAAATTATCTTTTTGTCATTTTATCTCTTTATTATTTTTGATTCTTGCATTCCTTATATTTTTACTGCTTCAGATGGAATCAATCAATTACTTAACAAAAAAAGGAGTTCATTACCTATTTATGGTTTATTATTCGGGTGTATCTTCATCTTATTCTTTTATATCCCTTCCTCTTACCAAATAAGTGCGTTGCGAGAATTTTGGGGAACTGCAAGTTATTTTATCGTTTTTCTATTCCCGGTCGTATTTCTCTTATACATGACACTTTATCAGCATTGGAAAAGGAGAAGAGTTTAAATGAGGCGCTTTATTCATTTCACTATACTTTACTTTCTCATAACCTTTTTAACAGGCTGTGGAGATCGACTCGACTTAGAAAAACAATCGATTTCATTAATTTACGGCTTTGATGCAAAAGCAAAAGGAAAATTAATTGTGTACCACGTAAATCCTATTTTTAATGAAGACGTAGAAAAAAAGTACGAAACACATGAAGCTAAAGTACGTACACCTCGAGAAGCAAAAGCAACGTTTAATAGTTCAAGTGGCGGTTTAGTATCTACAGAAAAGTTACAGCTCATTTTATTTAGCACAAATTTTTTAAAACAAGAAGGGGCTATGCCTTACCTTGATGTTTGGTATCGTGATCCTAAAAACACTGGAAACATGCGCATGGTTGCAGTAGACGGTCCAATTTCTTCAGTTATATATAATAACTTTAAAGATAAGCCTGCCCTTCCCGAGTATTTAACAGATTTAATTAATACGAACAAACTGTACAATCGGACCGTTTTTACGACATTCCATGAATTTCACAGGCAAACGTTTAATAAAGGTATAACACCTGCTATTTCAGAAATAAAAAAAGGTAAAAAGGATGTTATCGTTACTGGTTCCGCGCTATTAACTTCTCGCGGAATTTATAAAATGTCATTAAATCGTTATGAAAGCGCCCTTCTTCTTTTGTTACAAAAGAAAGCGAATACACCGGTTTCGCTTACATTGAAAATCCCTTCTACTTCAGTTGAAAGTAATAGTGATTTAAAAGATACCGATGGCGGCGATTTCGTAACAATAAATGTTCTTAGCATGGATCGTGATATCCATACAGATTATAGCGATAACCACTTCAAATTTCATGTTAAAATGGATTTGAAAATTGCTGTCTCTGAACTTACATTCAATATGGATATAGACAAAGATAGAAAGAAATTAACTTCTCTTATTACAAAACAACTAAACAAAGATTTGAACAATTTAATCCACAACATTCAAAAACAGCAACTTGATCCATTCGGATTTGGTGATTATGCGAGAGCGTTTCAATATAAAGAATGGAAACAAGTCGAAGATGATTGGCCGAGTGCCTTTTCAAAAGCTAATGTGAAAGTGGCACCAACTATTAAAATTTTAGAAAATGGGATTATTAAATAGAAAAAACACGCTACTTGTTCTTATATGAATAAGTAGCGTGTTTTCATTTCCATTACAAGTATTATTTCAATGGACTATACTTTATTTCTATTTCTAACATTACTATGTTTTTTAGCATATACAAAATATATGAAAACCCCTATTATAATCCATGCCACAAAACTAATTAAAGTAAGCTTAGAAAGGTTCAATGCCAAATATATACAACTTACTATTGAAACGATAGGTAAAAAAGGTACTAGAGGGGCACGGAATGGCCTCTTCATATTAGGATGTGTCTTTCTTAATACAATGACAGCTATAGATACAAACACAAATGCTGTTATCGTTCCCATATTCACTAAATTAGCTAATAAATTCAAATCCACTAATCCCGCTAATAAAGCTGCTAGTATACCTGTAACCCACGTACTAAAAAATGGAGTTTGTAAACGTTTATGGACACTTGAAAGTCTTTTTGGTAACAGTCCATCTCGACTCATCGAGTAAGATACACGAACAAATGCAAACATAGCTACTAACAGAACTGTTGTTAGCCCTGCTATCGCTCCCACCGATAACAACCCAGCAATTCTATCTTCTCCTACAGTGCGCAACGCATATGCAACCGGATCAGCAACATTTAATTCCATAAACGGAACCATTCCAGTTAGCACGAATGAAACACCTACATATAGAACGGTACAAATGAACAAGGAAACAAGTAGCCCAATTGGCACGTTACGTTGTGGACGCTTCACTTCCTCTGCGGCTGTTGCAACTGCATCAAATCCTAAAAAAGCAAAAAATACAGTAGCAGCGCCCCCTACAACACCGTGAAAACCAAACGGTAGAAATGGTTGCCAATTCTCTGGTCTTACATATTGTGTCCCTACAACAATAAATCCTACAATAACAGCCAGTTTAATAATAACCATTATATTATTAATTCGTGCACTTTCTTTTGCACCACGGCTTAATAAAAATGTAACAACTAAAATAATAAGAACTGCTGGTAAATCAATGATTCCACCCTTCCCCATTCCTGGTGCCGAAGCAAAAACCGTAGGAATGTGAATATTAAAACCTAGTAGCAATGACTGAAAATATGCTGACCAGCCTGCTGCAACCGCAGAAGTCGCTAATAAATACTCCAGCATAACACACCAGCCAACTATAAATGCAAAAATCTCACCTAGTGTCATATATGTATATGAATATACACTTCCCGAAACTGGAACTGTAGATGCAAATTCAGCATAACAGAAAGCTACACATGCACATATAATTGCCGCTAATACAAAAGATAATACAATCGCCGGACCAGCATGTTTCGCTGCTACAATACCAGTTAATACGAAAATACCTGTACCAATAATTGCTCCAATACCTAAAAGAGTTAAATCAATCGCTCCTAAAGTTTGATTCAATACTTTTTTCTTTTCTTCATCCATTGCTTTCTTTATGAAAAGACTCATTCTTTGAAACCTCTTTTTCAAGTTTATCTCTTACTTGTTACATTCTTTATTACTGTTCTATTTTAAAAATAAAAATATACATAGTTCACTTCCCCTATAGACTTAGTAACCCGTCTCAATAAAAACAGAAAAATCAATCTCTTTATACCGTATTGAATTTTCAAAATATTAACCATACCAAAAAACCATTAAGAATGCTGATTGAATTTATCATACAATTAATTATATTGTCAATAATAAATCACTCAAAAATAATCGGCTGATTATGTATCAAATGTTATTTTTATACATAATTATTTTCTCAAAAACATTGTTGTTTTCCACCTTAATATTCATATGCATTTTATTACATTGATTTTCATACAATTTTCATTACATACAATGTAATGAAAATCATAATAACCTCAAATGAATTATTATTCAAAAATAATAATTCACTTGAGGTTATTTCACCATTTTAATACTAACAAAAAAGTGCAGATTTTCATCTGCACTTTTTTTATTCTTCCACTTCAGCTTCTGCACTACTATTTTCAAGATGCTCCTTCTGAGCTTCCTCTTGCAACTCTGCTGAAATCATCCCATAATAAAGTTCCGGATATAACCCAAATATTTGATATACACTTCCTAAAAACGGCATCAGAATCCCTCTTTTCTAAAGTTGTATTGCCACTTTTAAGGATTCCCTTTTCATTCACTATACATTCGTTTTTGGCGTTTCTTCTTCATCTTGAATACTTAATAAATTTTGCCATTTTTTATACGGAGCGCTATTTGGATCTACATATCCTTTCGCATGCGAGCGATCCCACAATTGTTTAATAAACATTTCTTTCTCTTTCTTTGCAACCATATCAGCACCTGTGCCGTAATAGTTCTGGAAATACAACTCGATTTCATCAAGGAATAGTCTTAATAATTCATCTGATGTTTCTTCTAACGTCGGATCATACTTCGCTTCACGGTCATACATTAAAATCATGTCTAAAAGATTGTGGACATGTTCTTTTCTAAGCCATCTTACATCTTGGGCTCCTAATACGAACGGATGTGTATATAAATGTCCACCTTGTATCATCGCCTTTTCTTGCTCTTCTTCAAATCGTGACAAGATGTTTTCATAAATAAACGGATTATGAAGCAATGCTCTGTGTAATTTATAACTTTCGCTTGAAATATTTTTTCCCATCGACTGAATTAAAAAGCTACGTCCCACACCGTTATATTGATACACAAACTGTCCATCAACAGCAACTAAACTAATCCAGCGATACATATATGCGTATAGTAATGCACGATTACATTTATCATAATCTAATTTTGTTTGAGTCGCGTTTAAATCTGGCATAAAGGCTGGTAAGTGCCAATACTTATCTAAATGCGGCGTTAAACTAGATTTTTTACTATTTAATTTGTTTACACGGCGATAATACGATTGGAAATAGTCACCTTTATCATTCATAAATCCGTTTGAAATATGTCCTGATGATAATTTAGGAAAGTCCTGCAGCGATAAGCCGTAATGCGCTCGATAACAGATCACTTCAAATGGCGAAAAGGCTTCATGTACTGTATCTTTTTCTTTAAACATTTCTTGAATTAATTCCTCTTGCAGCTCTTTCTTTAAAGAAGGATGTATACCCCAATATTGTAATTCCCTATGATGAGCAACTTTCGGAATGAACGGACTTGCTAAATGGAACAGGTCTTCAATTTTTTCACGCACGTATTCATCGCGATCACGTTTCTTATAATCTGCTTCTTTTCGCAACGCTTCAATAATATTCAATTCTAATTTATCACGATAGCGTACTTGCAGTTCGTCATAACAATAGCTCAGTATATGTTCGCGATAGAAATCCTCTACCTTTTTCGACTGAATCTCTTCTGTTTTCGCATCACGACAATATTCCCCGTACAAACTCATATAAATTTCCGCTGATATATCTTTCGGCAGTACACCTAAATTTAAATGTTGCTGCATATCTTGCCATATCTTTTCTTGCAGCTGTTCCTCAGCTAATACATATACATTCGTCGGGTTTGTTTTTCCTTCAAATTCCTTACTGCGCTTTTGGATTTCAAATAATAAATTTTCATGTGTTTCATGTAAATTATCAAAAAACCTTTCCCAATATTGAATCATTTTATTAACTGCTTGATATAGCGATTGATATACAAGTTCTAATAGCATTTCTTTTCGATATTCATTTAATTTGTGTACATATTGCGTTACGATGTCTTCAAATTCTCTTTTGAATAAACGTTGCTGATTATTAATCATTTTTCCAAACCAGCCTTGTTGTTGAGCAATTTCTACTCGGCGTACAGCCGTTACCGTGCCATCGATATTACCTACATTAAATTTTTTATCGTAGTTTTGAATTACATTACGCTTTTGTTCATTATTTTCATGTAATCGATTCATTTTTTCCACTAACTGTTTTCGAATTTCATATAACATAAAACGTGCTGCTACTGGATGAACTGGATCTGTTTTCTTTAAAAACCATGTATTTAATTGATAGGACTGCCCTTCAGAACCACTTGGTGAAAAGCGGTCTGATTCAATCATGTCATATAAAAGTGTCGTTACATGTTCATGTACACGGCTCGGAATCGCATATGCATATAAGCGAACCGCATGATCCACTCTTGCCACTTCACCTTTCATTTGTTCCATCATTTTCAGTTTCGCAGCTGAAATTTTACACTCATGTTGCAAACGATTTAATTCCTCATCTTTTTGCACCGTTCGTTGTACATAACTTTCTACAGCTTCTAAAAACAGTTTTGATTTCGCAACTCCGAGCTTACCACCCTCTGCTCCTTCACGTGTTTCATTGTACATTTGTCTATAGAAAATATGAGCTTGCTCTGGACGGGTAGCAAGATGTTCCAAGTCCTCTAAATAACTTTTACCTCTCTCCGGCTTTTCACGCTGCATCCCACGTTTTACATCTTGGTCATATCTTTGCTTCTTCTCTTGAAACAGTTGATCTAAATGAAGCCACGATTCATCTAAACCTTGCACAGCCCATTTTAAAGCACAATATTTTAACACATGCTCATACGGATAAATGAGTTTTGCCGTTCCTGCCCCGCAATATCGTCCTTTTCCGCTTGATTCTGCTAATTGCTGAATTTGATTGTCTTCTTGTGCAAAATGACTTGTGGACATCGGGCTAAATAACTGTAAATAAATTGTATTTGCCATCTGTTCCATATAATCTGATAAATTGTGTAAATGGTGTCCATGTAGGTTTTCATAATCGTATAAGAAACAATAATTGTACGGTAAATGATGTTGTTTAATTGTATGATTCGTTCTTCCGTCTTCATCTACTTGATCAGGGCGATACTCTAATTCAATTGTTACACCGCCGCGTTTTGATAATTCTCCAGTAGAACCGAGCGTAATAGCATGTAATTCTTTTAACGATGCATAGCCGTTCGCTTGCACCGTTTCAAACTCTTTCGCACTAACTGTTCTCGTCTTTACTAAAACATCCGGCATTAAAAATGCACCGCGTATTAAAATGTTATGATGCTGCAATTTCTTCCGAAGCATTTCACGTAAATATAATGCAATTTGCAGAAACATCCCCGAACCTGTTCCGCCTGCTAGTGATGTTACTATAATGACACGCACACCATATTCTGTTTGATCACTTGTAACCGGAAAAATTTTCTCAATTTCTTGCCAAAAGGACGTTAATTTATCTTCTTTCATCGCAGCACGTAACGCTAAACGTGAAATGACGCGTAACTGTCCTGCTCCTTCTGTTAATGGTTTATCAAGTATAGTCGGATCCATCGGAAACCACTCTGGGATTGTTGGATCTCCTGCAATATACTCCCTGGGCGTTTTACTAGAACTCGTTTGTGTCTTAAACTTTCGAATATGATCAAATTTACTCAATGTATTCACATCTGTATCAAATACATGCATTGCTACCTTTTTCCGGCGCTCTTCAGGTAATTTTTCATATATTTGATGCGTCACAGTACTACCGATTCCACCTAAACCAATTAATATTGTTGGAACTTGTAATGTCATGTGAACCACCTTCCTATTCTTGCTTGTTTGAAAAAAGGGAAAGAGAATCCATACTCCATCCCCTTCTTTTCCCTATCTACTATTCACATTCGTACTTGTAAATCTCCTTACCATATCCTCTATCAATTAGTAAAAGTTCATTTGGATATAGTGTCTTATGTTCCAGTCCTACTTCATCTTTTGTTATAAACATCCCATCAATAATCATTCCAACTACTTGTGATTCTTTCGCTACAAAGACAGATTTCGAACCTTTCTTCGCTATAAACGTAACGGATTGCACTGTTTTTCTTTCTGCTCTAAATGGGATACCAAAATAATGGTTCCACCATTTATTTCGAAGTAATTCTGGTTCAGATTGATATAGCCAATCTTTCGCTACCTCTTGATCCCATTCATAATACAGTAGTGCTTTCCGGTGAAATCTTGGCCGAACAATCCATCCTAAAACAATGATTCCTACTACTAGTAGTAATAAAGTGATAGGAATGACAAACTTAAAAATAAGCGCATATTTTTCATAAAACGGAGCATCTTGAATATGGAATGTTATGTTTTTCTTTACTTCTTGTAACTTTGAATCCTGCATTACGATGGTAGCTTCTACGGTGCCGGTATCTGTAAAATTAAATGTGTCGGAGTAATAAGGACGAGGATAAACATAGATTTGATTTCCATGTTGCTTTATTTCATAGTTGATTGATTGTTTAGATGTGACACCAGTAGATTTTAATAGTTTCTTTACAGCCTCTTCTGTCATCGGCTTACCATCTAACTGTGGTTGTATAATAAACGGTTTACTATTCTCTAAATTTGTTACTTTTTCTTCATAATCTTTCGTAATCGTTTGTAGTGATAATTTTGGTTTTTCCGTTACTTCGATTTTAAATTCTTTCGTCTGTCTGTAAAATCCCTTTATGTTCATATGAACTTTCCCGCGTACTAACCCTTTACCAAGCTTCGTTTCGTAATAAAACACATGCCTTTTATCGTCCCACTTCATCGGGTACTGTTTTCCTTCTATTTCTAATTCTGCCTGAAAGTAAGAAGACTGAACTGGCAACTCCGTAGGCTTTGCTTCAATAACAGCAGTAACACCTTCATACATTTTCTCTACATTTTTTTGACTACTATCATCTTTGGCATAAGTAGAAACCGTATAATTAAGCGCTGGTTCAACTAGTACTTGTAGTCCTTCTTTCTCAATGTCCTGGTCCACTTCTATCGTATAAGTTCCTGGTTTAATAACTTCCTCATTTTCCGTACTTATATGAACTATATTTCCGAACAATTTTGCTTCTCCTGGTGCATGTATGGAAAAAGAAGATTGCAATTGTAATGGTTTAGAAATTTGTGTGACCTGATAATCGGGCAGAGAAGGCGATTGTCGTACAAGCGTCATACGCTTTAACGGAAACGGTGTTGTAATCTCTACTCTTTTCCCCACTACTTTCGTTTTTACAATCGATTCAACAGAGGAGAATGGATCACGATTTGCAACTAATGCTGCCACTTGATTTACACTTTTTACAATGCCATCTTCTCCGCTTGACGGCATCGTAACACCATTTATCTCTTTCTTCCATATTTCCTTGAACGTATTTAGTTGTTCTTTTTCTTGTTGTCCTAAATCTTCTTCCATCGTAATTAAGACTGGATGTAACGATATCTTTTTTGCATCCATTTCTTTCTTAAACTGGGCTAATTTCCGCAAAATTTGTTCTTTTCCGCCAACCTTATCTTTCTCTAAATCATTAAATGCCCCGTCAGTTAATACAATAAGCCAAAATTCACGTTTTCCATCTATATCTGCTTCCTTTTTTATAGATTGCATCGCCGTTTCTACCGCGCTAAATGGAGTATTTAAATACGTTTTCCATGCTCCAATTCCCTCAATTTCTGTTTGCCTTTTATCCTTCGTTAACGAAATGTTTAATGGCTCATTCGGCTTACTCATTGGAACGTAAGAAAATTTATCTTTTTCATCCAATAGCGCAACTAAACTTTGCAAAGCATAATTGGCATATTTCCAGCGATCGTTATTTCTCATGCTGCCCGAATCGTCATATACAAGTGAAACGACCCTTTCCTTTGCCTCCTCTCCTTTTGCAAAAGCTGATAAAGGTAAACATATAAATAGAAACAACATGAACGTGGCACAAATTCGGATTTTCATGATGAGGCTTCGCCACCTTTGTAGACAAATTCCTATGTTTAAATTTATGAGAGGAAACAAGATATATGACTTGTATTTTAGGACAACGAACCCAGCATAATTTTATTATGTAAACAGTTATAAGAACTGAATATTATTCCTTCTAGCGTTTTCTATCCCATACTATAAGTAAAAAATTCTGTTTTAAGCTCCACACTTAAAACAGAATTTTCCTACTTTTTATTTTAAAAACACATAACAAAAAGTTTGATTTTTGACTTAACACATCACTTCTATTGTAAATCCACCAGGTGCTTCAACGTAAAACGTATACGCATGGGCATGCTTAGGAGGCTCGACCAAAAATCCATCTTCCTTCAATCTTCGATTTATCTTATCTACTTGTTCTTCACTTTCTTGTGGAAATCCTACATGAAATGTTTTTGGATACTGAACTTCTTTTCCTTTCATTAAAGTTAGTATAAATCCATCATTATCACGCATAACTGCAAAGGCATTCCCTCTTGTTCCACTACAAATTAGACCAAAATACTTCTCTAAAAACTCTCTAGCTGCTGTTACATCTGTAACTGTTAAATTAAGATGTTTAATTCCCAATCCTTCACCTTCTTTCTCAATTTTCTAACATTTTATCATACAAATAAAAAACACGCCTTCCACAGCGTGTTTCATTGCTTTACATACACTTCAACAATCGGATTCTCTTTATTATCCGCATGCAAGCGTATATTCTCTTCACTTGTATTATAAATACTAGCTAATAACATTATCGTTAACACATTAGGTGTCTTCGCATCACTTCCGTATTTTCTCTCAAGCGCTTCCTTATATTCAAAATCTAAATCCCCCTGCACATATGTATACACTTCAAAACCATCTTCTAAATTGCAAACTACTGTATCAATAATATCTGTCCCTACTTGCTTCTTCATTTCCTCTCGTAACGCTTCAATAAAATCTTCCCATGGTACTTCGTATGTCTGAAACTGATCTGTAGATTTCATGCCTTTTCCTCCTTATATATCCTCTTCTTATATTTCCCCTTTCCTATAACAATTATGATAGATAGGGCATTCGTACAAGCCGCACTTGTCCCCCTTACATATCGTATTACTGTAATGCGGAAGGAGGAAAGAATATGCATAGACAAAAATGTTATGATACATGCCAACGTTATTTCGGAAAAGTTGTTCGGATTGAAGACCGTGATGGCCGTATACATTTAGGTAAAATAATCGATGTGACACAAAACTCTGTATGGATCGAACCGGTGCAACAGCGCTCATCTTTTGATTCAGGGTTCGGATACTACGACGCTTATGCAAACGGTGGTTGTGACCTTTGTGGAGGCCTTAGCAGGTGTGATAGTTGTGGATTCGGATGCGGTGGTGGATTCAGCAGCTGCGGATGTGGTGGTCGTGGTTGTAGTAGTTGTGGTTGCGGCGGCTGGGGAGGCGGCGGTTGTGGCTGGGGTGTTGAACTCGGATTTGGTTTCATCTTCGGAATTACATTAGCTGCATTATTTTTCATTTAACATAGTAAAGAGTTGGCTACCTTTAGCCAACTCTTTTTCTTTATTTTTCACATATAAAAATACGATGCCCTAAAATGTGTTGGTACATAAGCCGTACATTTTCATGCTGTGCCCACGCCTCATATAACTCATTCGGAATATGTGAGGATACATTCCATTCTGGCTCTTCTACATAGCCAGAGATTGTTTCTGCAATCGTGCCACCACCCGCAATTGTAATTCTTTTAAAATTTGCTTTCTGAAATAATTGTACCCACTCCTTCTCAGTTAACAGTTCTTTCATGCCATATAATTGGGCGATTTTTTCTTCCTCACCCTTATCAATGTGCCTATCAATAATCATTTCAATGACAACAAGCTTACCGTCCTGCTGTAATACACGATAACACTCCGAGATAACCCTTTCTTTGTCTGTAAAAGCGATGATTGATTCTCCAAGTACGAACTCAAATGAGTTATTCAAACACGGTAAATTCTCTACATTTCCTTCAATTAATTGTATATCTAACCCTTCAAACAACCATCTATCTTTTGCCTTTTGAATCATAATTTCATTCTTTTCAACCGTTGTTACTTTATAGCCAAATTCCCTCGTCATATACGCCGCTGTTTTCCCCGTACCGCAACCTATCTCAAGGACATTCGCTCCATATTTAAAAGGCAGTTGTGCTAACAATTGTTTTGTTAACGTAAAGCCACCAGGATGAGCACTTCCTATTCCGTAATAAGCTAGGAAATCGATGTATGTGTTTCGTTTCATGGGATTCTCCCTTTTTTATTTTATATATTCGAGCACGGAAGAAAAGTGCATAGAAAAAAGGGCGTATTGTACGCCCCTCATCTTACTTATCCTCTGTAATATATGCCCATTTATAGCTGTAGTCTCCACCAACTGGATGGTGAACAATACCTTTTACTTTCTGTCTTTGAACGATAGCATCACCACGTTGATATAATGGTGCAATTACAGCATCATCAAGTAATATTTTCTCAGCTTTTAGTAAGCTATCCCAACGTTCTTTCGTTTTCGTTAATAGCTCGCCTTTACCTTTTTCTACAATTTCATCATATTTTGGATTTGAATATCCAGTTTGGTTATGAGGACCATTTGTAACGAACATATCAATGAATGTCATTGGATCTAAGTAGTCAGGGCCCCAACCAGCGTAAGATAAATCATAATCTAAATCTGATTCTAATTTTAATTTTTGTTTAAACGGTTGATTTTTCAAGTTCACTGTTAACCCTGGTAAGTTTTTCTCAAGTTCTCCTTTTAAGAATTCTCCTACTTTCTTCGCATTATCGCTATCGTAGTTTAATAGCTCAATCGTTACTTGCTCTTTTCCAAGTTCTTTTTTCGCTTTTTCCCAATGCTCTTTTGCTTTTTTCACATCTGTTTTTAAAATATCTCCATTTTCTTTACGGAAGTCTTTTCCATCTGGACTCTTAGCAAATTCTTTTGGTACTAAGTAATCTGCTGGTGTAGATCCGTCATTTAAAATAACGTTCGTTAAGCCTTTTTTATCATATGCCTTTGCAATCGCTAAACGTAAATCTTTGTTCTTTAATACTGTATCTTGCCCACCACGTTTTTGGTTTAAACGTAAGAAGAACGTTGATGGTGTTTTTTGTGTATAAAAGTCTGGATTTGATTTATATTTGTCAACCATTTCAGATGTAAGTCCCGCACGATCGATTTGTCCGCTTTCATATAAGTTTACACGTGTACCGCTATCTTTTACTACGTTAAAGTTGATTTCATCTAACTTAACTGTTTTATTATCCCAATATTGTGCATTTTTCTTTAATTTCCATCCTTCTTCATGTTTCCAGTCTGTTAATGTAAATGGTCCGTTGTATAACGTTGTATCTGCTTCTAAACCGAATTTTTCACCTTTTTCTTTTACGAATTTTTCATTTAACGGATAGAATGTTCCGAATGAAGTTAATTCTACAAAGTAAGGAACTGGATTTTCTAATTCTACCTCTAATGTGTAATCATCTACAGCTTTTACACCTAACGTATCAAGTGGTGCTTTCCCATCATTAATTGCTTTTGCGTTCTTTAAATCAAACATAATGTATGCATATTCCGCTGCTGTATTTTTATCTACCGCACGTTTCCAAGCAAACACGAAATCCTTCGCCGTTACAGGGTCTCCATTTGACCATTTTGCATTTTTATTTAATGTAAATGTATACTTTTTACCATCATCACTCTTTTTATATGATTCAGCAACCCCTGGAGCTGCCTTATTATCTTTATCAAGTCGATATAAACCTTCCATTACGTTATTTAAAGCAAGAAACGATACTTGGTCTGTCGCTTTCGAAGAATCCATAGATGGAATTTCTTGGGCTTCTGTTAGATTCAATACTTGCTTAGCTGCTAATTTTCCACCTTCTTTTTCACCGCTTTTTGGTGTTGTGCTTGCCTTCTCTTTATCTCCTGATCCAGAGCAAGCTGTTAATGCCATACTCATTACTAAAACTGGTGCTACGACCGCTGTCAATTTTTTCATCTTTTTTCTCTTCATTTTTTGTACCCTCCCCAATTATATGTACGATATTAACATTTAGAATTTCTCTACTAACTTTTGTTATCAGAAAATTCTTATTAATTAATATTCTACTATTTTTTAAGATTTTGTAAAGTATTTTTGTAAATTTTCTAAATATTTATTTTTTTATTATAGTAACTTGTTGTTTTAACTACTATATGAATTATCCCCCGTCTACTATATGTAAACATCCCTCCCCTTATTCCACTCTATTACTACGTTCTATATTTTTCTTATTAGCATGAGGTCTCTTACTATCATCTGTCTTACTACTTACTGACCTCTCTAAATCCCTCCGATAGAACCTTCCTAATTACCTACCCGATTCTCAATAGGCTAACGAGATTTATTCCCTTATACATACTAAAAAGCATTTCAAAAGCAGCTCAGCCACTTTTGAAATGCTTTCACTTTATTTTTTTCCGCCATCCTCAGTTACATACGCCCACTTAAAGCTATATTCTGGACTGATGTTATGTTTCACAATTCCTTTTACATTCGGTTTCATTACATACGATCTTCCTGTTTGATATAAAGGAACTAACCCTGCATCTTCTTCAAGGAATAATTTTTCAGCTTTCCCTAACGTTTCCCAGCGTTTTTTCGCATCACTCATTAATTCATTACCTGCTTTTCCTACCATTTCATCGTATTTTGGATTTGAATAACTCATTTGGTTGTACGGGCTCTTCGATTCAAACATATCAATAAATGTCATTGGATCCGCATAGTCTGGACTCCAACCTGCATAAGAAATTTCATAATCTTGCGCAGTTTCTAATTTTAATTTTTGTTTGAACGGCTGAATTTTCGTATTAATCGTTACACCTTTTAAATTTTTCTCAATTTGATCTTTTACATAGTCAGCAATCTTTTTCGCAGTTCCATCATCATAGCTTAGCAATTCAATTGTAACTTGATCTTTTCCAAGTTCTTTTTTCGCTTCTTCCCACGCTGCTGCTCCTTTTTTCGGATTATATTTCAGACCATTTTTAAATGTATCTTGATAATCTTTACCATCTGGCCCTGTCGCAAGTCCTTTTGGAACCAATTGATCTGTTGCTTTTGATCCATTATTTAAAATTACATTCGCCAATCCTTTTTTATCAACTGATAATGCAATTGCTTCACGAAGTTTTTTGCTCTTTAAAGGCGTATCTTGTCCGTTACGTTTTTGATTTAAACGTAAGAAGAATGTACTTGATTCCGCATACTCACCATATTCTTCTTTGTTCGATTTATATTTATCTACAAACTCTCCTGATAGTAATGTAAAATCAATTGATCCTGTATCATATAAGTTTACTTTCGTTGCAACCTCTTTTACTACACTATAGTTAATTTCTTCTAATTTCACAGTCTTTTTATCCCAGTACTTATCATTTTTCTTTAGCTGCCAACCTTGTTCATGTTTCCATGAAGACATAACGAATGGACCGTTATACACAGTTGTATCTGCTTCTAAACCGTACTTATCACCTTTTTCTTTTACGAATTTTTCATTTAATGGATAGTATGATGGGAATGCTAATAAATTTAAGAAATACGGTACCGGTTTTTCTAATTCTACTTCTAGCGTGTAATCATCTACCGCCTTCGCTCCTAATTCAGTTACAGGTTTTTCTCCTTTATTAATCGCTTCTGCATTTTTAATATAGTAAGCAATAAATGCATATTCTGCTGCAGTATTCTTATCAAGTAAGCGCTTCCACGCAAAAACGAAATCTTTCGCTGTTACAGGATCACCATTTGACCATTTTGCATCTTTTCGCAGTTTAAACGTATACTTTTTACCATCTTCACTTTTCGTACTAGACTCTGCCGCAGCAGGAATTGGCTTATTATCTTTATCAAGGCGATATAGGCCTTCCATCGTGTTCCCTAAAATTTGCGAACCTAATGTATCAGTAGATTTAGAAGTATCCATCGTCGGAATTTCTTGGTTTTCCGTACGATTTAATACTTGTTTCGCTGCATATTTAATATCAGATTTTTTTTCTTCCCCACTATTTGATGTAGTAGTCGTTTTCTTTTCCCCACCTGCCCCAGAACATGCTGTCAATGCAACACTCATCGCTAAGACTGGTACTACAACTGCCGTTAACTTTTTCAGCTTTTTTCTCTTCATTTTTATACCCTCCCTAATTATATGTACATTACCAATCCTTGAGAGACCCCTTACTAAAGATTCGTTTTTCAGAAAATTACAACTAATGTTATTCTACTCTTTTTTTCGTATTTGTAAATAGTTTAATTTTAAATATTCTGATTTTTTTAATTTAGTATGATTTATCCCCCATCTACTATATGTACATACTATACACCTTATTCTCTTCTATTTAACCACACTAAAAATTAGTATTTTAAGCTCACAAAAAAAGCATTTAAAAGTAGCTAAGCCACTTTTAAATGCTTTTTCAACTCTATTATTTTTCAGTCACATATGCCCACTTAAAGCTAAATTCTGGACTGATATTATGTTTTACTACTCCCTTTACATTTGGTTGTAAAACATAAGAATCTCCTCGTTGATATAAAGGTACAATCGCTACATCTTCTTCAAGTAATGTTTTTTCAGCTTTTCCTAACTCTTCCCAACGTTTTTTCGCATCGCTCATTAATTCCGTTCCAGCTTTTTTCACCATGCCGTCATATTTAGGGTCAGAGAAGCTCATTTGGTTATGAGAATGTCCAGTCTCAAACATATCTAAGAACGTCATTGGATCTGCATAATCCGGATTCCATCCGCCATACGAAATATCATATTGTTGTTCAGTTTCTAATTTTAGTTTTTGCTTAAATGGTTGAAGTTTAATGTTAACTGTTACACCTTTTAAGTTTTTCTCAATCTGATCTTTAATATATTCGCCAACTTTTTTCGCATTACCAGTATCGTAGTTTAAGAATTCAATTGTAACTTGGTCTTTACCTAGCTCTTTTTTCGCTTCTTCCCAAGCTGCAGCAGCTTTTTTAGCATTTGGTTTTAAACCATTTTTAAACGTTTCTTGGAAGTCTTTACCGTCTGGTCCAGTTGCTAAACCTTTTGGTACTAAGAAGTCAGCTTCTTTTGATCCATCATTTAAAATTACGTTTGCTAAATTCTTTTTATCAACTGATAGTGCAATTGCTTCACGTAACTTTTTACTCTTTAATGGTGTATCTTGTCCATCACGTTTTTGGTTCATACGAATGAAATACGTACTCACTTGTGAATATGTTCCGAATTCATCTTTCTTATTTCTGTATTTATCTACGAACTCTCCAGTTAATAAAGCAAAGTCAACTTGACCGCTATCATATAAATTGATAAGAGTTGCTGGTTCTTTAACAACACTGAAGTTAACTTCTTCAAGTTTTACAGTCTTTTTATCCCAATATTGATCATTTTTCTTTAATTGCCATCCTTGTTCATGCTTCCAATCTTTAAGAACGAACGGTCCATTATAAACTGTTGTATCAGACTCTATACCGAACTTCTCGCCCTTTTCTTTAACGAACTTTTCGTTTAATGGATAATATGATGGGAATGCTACTAAGTTTAAGAAGTACGGTACTGCTTGCTCTAACTCAACTTCAAGCGTAAGATCATCTACTGCTTTTACTCCTAATTCAGTTACAGGTTTTTCTCCTTTATTTACTACTTCTGCATTTTTAATCGGGAATGCGATAAATGCATACTCAGCAGCTGTTTTTGGATCTAATAGACGTTGCCAAGCATATACGAAATCTTTCGCCGTTACTGGATCTCCATTTGACCATTTTGCATCTTTACGTAGTTTAAATGTATATTTTTTACCATCTTCACTTTTCGTGCTAGATTCTGCTGCAGCTGGAATAGGCTTATTATCTTTATCAAGACGATATAATCCTTCCATCGTATTCCCTAGCATTTGTGAAGATACTGTATCTGTTGATTTAGAAGAATCCATCGTTGGAATCTCTTGGTTTACTGTTCGATTCAACACTTGTTTTGCCGCTAATTTTCCCTCTGACTTGCTATCTCCACTTGAATTTGTGCTTGTCTTCTTATCTCCACCTGATGTAGAACATGCTGTTAACGCCATGCTCATTGCTAAAACCGGTGCTACAACTGCTGTTAGTTTTTTCATTTGTTTCTTTTTCATTTTGTACCCTCCCTAATTCTTAACGATAGCTATTAAAGAATTTTCTGATAATTCTGTTTTTCTCTATATATTTATCAGACGATTCTTACTAATTCTTATTCTACTAATTTTTTAATTTTTGTAAAGTATTATTATTGAAAATTTTTAAAAAATTATTTTTTTTACAGTAATATTCATAAAAATTCCATATGTTGTTCAAACCTTATTTTGCATTCATACACATTCGTTGTTTTAATCACTTCGATCTCATTTACCGCTTGAATACTTGTTAATTATTTCTAATAAATAATGCATATATGTAAAAACATCTTTTCTACAAAAATAAAAAAGCAGACATTTCGTCTGCTTTAATTCTCCTCAATTTGCTTTTCACTTAATCCTAGATGTGTTCTAAGAGTATTACTCAAACTCTGTAGATCTTTTTTATTAGGATTATAATAATATACACGTTGCCCGTTTGGGCCATTAGGTAAGTATAAATCATCACCAGCTAATTGTATTTTTTCAACTGAACCGTTTAAACCGTATTTATAAAAAGATAAAATATCATCCATTACTAAATTTGTTTTAAAATCACCATCAACCGCCTCAACTATTTTTTCTAGCTTCGTAATCGATCCTACACTTTTTAATTTACTTAAAATCGCTTCAATAACAAGTTGTTGGCGCTGTCCTCTCATTGCATCACTATCAATATGGCGCGTTCTTGCTAGTGCAAGTGCTTCTTCCCCATTTAATTTTTGTAATCCTTTTTTCAAATGAATCGCATCAGGTTCATCTTTACTATTTTGCTCCGTAAATTCAACTGGGACATCCACTTCAATACCATCTAACCCATCAACAATTTTAGTAAAGGAACCAAAATTAAATTTCACAAAATAATCAACAGGCACCTGTAACAATTTTTCTACCGCTTCCACAGAAGCTTGCGGTCCTCCATCTTTACCATTTTTAACGAAACCACTTCCATATGCATGGGTTATTTTATCTTTTTTCTTTTCAACTGGAACATATGTATATGTATCACGCGGTATGCTTGTTAATTTCACTGTTTTATCGTCTTTATTAAAAGTCGCTAACAATAATGCATCTGTATGAAATGCACCATTATATTCCTTTTGTCGTTCTTGATTTTCATCAATTCCCATAATTAAAAGTGAAACATGATTTGCAATTGGCTTTACAGATTTCTCACGTAAATTGGATTTTTCACCTCGTGCTAAATTCAAATTAGATTTTTGTACAAGACTAGAAGTTTTCATATATACATAGGCTCCATAGCCAATTCCACCAAATAGTAATACCGCCAGTAGTAAACTTATTATCTTTTTCTTTTTATATTTTTGCTTATTTTTCTCTTCTCTTAAAGATGAATGATTCCCCATTTACTCTCCTCCTGTTTCTATTGATCCAATATGTTTTTCATTTTTTCATATTTAGCGCTATCCTTTTGAAACATACTTTCTTTCAATCCCTTATCTATTTGTATCCATTCAGTCGTAACTGAATATTGAATCAAGCCTTCTTGAAAACTAAGAAATTTCAACATAATCCCTGTATTTTTCTCCACAACCATTTCGAATTTCCCTCTTAAATCTTCAGAGGTGCTAACAGGCATCTCTATGTTTATAACTCCTTCAATTTTGTAACAATCTAATCCAAGATATTTCGTTTCTTTATAATTCCAATCTTTATATCGAATTAATAAATCTGCGAATTCTGATTGAATACTATATTTAGCTAGCCCTACATATTCATCATCATATCTCTTTTTCTCATCTGATTTTCTCACTAACCTTTCCGTAGGATTTAATTTTAATAGTTCATTGTTTCTTTCTTTCGGGTTCCATTTTGTCTCTTTATAGGTATACTTCTCATCATCAAACTCTTTTTTCTTGCCCTCGTTATATATAATTGTTCGTTTTTTGGCTAGTTTATCTTCTTTCGAAGAGATACCTCTTTGTTTCTCCGTATCAATCGCATACTTATATGTTGTAGCAATTCTTGATGAGCTAGAATATTCCTCAAATTGTCCTGAAATATTTTTAAAATAATCAATAGAATCTAGCATTTTTTGATGAATCTTTTCTTTCTCTGGATAATGTACATTCGATTTTATTTCTTCTTCATTTTCATAATCAGAAAACGCTTTTTTCTTTACATATTCAAATACTCCACCATTTTGCGCAAAACTTTGTATAGAAAACTCAGACATAGATACCACTGAAAGTATACAAACCGCTGCACTAATTATCATCATATGAATTTTGTAACTCTTCTTTTTTACCTTAAGATTATGTAGCGTACCATTAATCTTTTCATTTAACTCTGGAGGTACTATAACATTTTCATCTTTTATTCTCTTTTTTAATTTCTCATCAAATAATTTTTCATTATCCATCCTTTACACCCCCTATTCCATCTTTAATCGTTTTTGTAGTTGTTCCCTCGCGCGTGATAATCTTGATTTCACTGTTCCTTTCGGTATTTCTAACAGCTTTGCTATACTCTCTTGATTCATGTCTTCATAGTAATAAAGCACCGTAACAGCTCTTAATTCTTCATGTAACGATTGAATCGCATTACACAAATCTATATCTTCATACTGATCACACGCACTCATATTGTAATCATTCTCTTCTGTCACAATTACATTTTTATACGCTCTAATAATATTGTTACACTCATTTATTAGTATTCGAATTAACCAAGTTTGAAAAAATTCTTCTTTTTTTAATTTTTTTATATTTTCATAGGCTTTTAAAATTGTTGTCTGTATCGCATCCTCTATATTTGTCTCATCACGTAACATCGCCTTTGCTATTCGATACATCTTCACTTTTTCTGTATGTATAAGCGCTATAAAGGCTTCATGATCACCTTTTTTCGCTAAAGAAACATCCGTTTCTTCTTTTATAACCATTTTATATAAAGGGATTACTTTCACAATCGCTCCTCCTGCTTCATCCTCACTTCATCACTTCCAATTTAACTTTACATGTATTAGACGTATGAACCTAGAAAAAGGTTCACTTTTTTGAATATTTTTGTAATTAAAAAGATAAATATCCTTTATAAGGATGCAATAAACATACTAGTTTAAATTTACAAATAAAAAAAGCCCACTTTCTCAGTGGACTTTCTACTCTATAACGGTAAATCCCTCTTCCTAAATACTACAATCGCTACGATAAAAATACAAAGCGCTACAGCAGTTAAACCTATGCTTACCGGCCATATATTATATGATCCTTCAGCAATTTCTTTCGGACGAAACAGCGTGAATAATGATAGGTTTTTCATCCATTCTAACTTATCACTTAACTTCCCTACCATATCCAATAAGAAAAATAAGATAGTTAAACTCGCTGAATAACTTAGTGCTTTTCTTTCGTCATTACATATACAAGAAAAGAAAAATGAATACGCACTAACGACTAAAAATATGAGCCCTCCGACTACATTTATCTTCAAAAATAACTCCTTATTTAAGTTATTATCTTGTAAAAACCATTCTGCACCTACTAACCCAGCTACATACGTAACAGATACAATAATCAGAAGTCCCAATATGAGAACAGCAGCTTGTGTAATCGCAATTTGCACTCTAGATACAGGTGTTGCTAGCATGTATGCCATTGCTCCTTTATCTACATGACGAGCAATTAAATGTGTCGCAACTGTTACACAAAAAATTGTTAAAATGATAATAAACAATAAACTATAGTATTCGCCCGCTAGAAAATCCATTACGTTTTGAATCGGACTTTCCATACCAACGATTTTTTTCACACTATCAGGCATGGCACCTATTAATTCATTTAGCCCTTTCGCTGATACCATTGACGGGAATATCCAAATTAATAACCACAGATATAAAGCTGCACCAGACGCATAACTCAAAATACTTTTTTGTGTTTCTTTCAAACTAGCTAAAAATAATTGCTTATTCATGCGTTATCCCTTCTTTCTTATCGTAATAATGCATAAATAAATGTTCTAAATCCATCGCTCTCGTTTGAAGTGCCGTTACATTGTAGTTTGAAAGTGTTTGTAAAACAGTTTGATAGTTTCCTTGTACAATGATAGATGCCTCTCTGCCTTTTACCGCTTCAAATTGCAAATTACACTTTGTAAGAGACTCAATCTCTTCTTGTGATGATACTGTTACATCTATCACTTGTCTTCTCATACTTTGTAAATCGTGAATATTTTCAACCGTTACGAGTCGACCATCTTTAATAATAGCTACTCTGTCACAAGTTCTCTCAATTTCAGTGAAAATATGCGAAGACATAAGAATTGTTTTTCCTCTTTGCTTTTCCTCTAATATTAAATCTATAAACACTTGCTGCATAAGTGGATCAAGTCCAGATGTTGGTTCATCTAAAATTAACACCTCTGGATCGTGCATAAATGCAGCGACTATCCCTACTTTTTGCTTCATTCCTTTAGACATTTTGCGAATCGGTGTTTTCACATCAAATTGCAGACGCTCTATCAGTTCATCTCGTCTTTTCGTATCCTTTAATCCACGCATTCCTTGCATTAATTTTAAAAACTCTAATCCGTTCATTCCTTCAATAAAAGAAATTTCACCCGGTAGATAACCAACTTCCCTTTGAATTTTCGCTGCTTCATTCCAACAATCTAATCCGAAAATTGTCGCTTTACCAGCTGTCGGTTTTATAAATCCCATTAAATTACGAATCGTCGTTGATTTTCCGGCACCATTCGGTCCTAAATAACCAAATACTTCTCCCTCTTTTACATCAAATGTAATATGAAACAAACCTTTTCCATTCGAAAACTGTTTTGTGACATCTTGAACTGAAATCATAATTCCACCTCATTTTTTGAAATATTTAATATGTGATATTTCAAAATTATTGTACTCCTCATCTTTCATATTCGCAACAACTTTTTGAAATATTTATCAGTCCATATTTCAAAATTATTGTTTTCCATTATTTTTTCTTGTATATTTTAAGTGAGGTGATTGCATTGAACGGCTTTGAAAGAGTAAAAGAAAAGAAAAAGCGTGCCATTAAAGAAGCAGCATTCTTATTATTTTCAGAACGTGGATTTAATGAAGTGAAAATAGAACATATCGCAAAAGAAGCAAACGTTTCTCAAGTTACAATTTATAATCATTTCGGAAGTAAAGATGCGTTATTTAGGGAGCTTATACAAGAATTTATCATATCTGAATTTCAATATTATAAAGAGCTTGCAGAAGAAAAATTACCTTTTCATGATATGATGCAAAAAATGATTGTAAGAAAAATGAATACTGGCGGATTATTTCAACCTGATATGTTACTACAAATGATGCAAAGGGACGAAGAACTCCGTAAGTTTATTTATAGTTATCAAAATGAAAAAATCCTACCCTGGTATTTAGAAATATTAGAACGAGCTCAGCGCAAAAACGAAATTAATCCACACCTTACTAAAGAAATGATGTTACTTTACATTCAAATGTTTACAAAATTAGGTGATGAATTTGGAGCACAACTTCTTGAAGGAGATCGGGAAAAACATATAAAAGATATCGTTACGATGTTCTTCTATGGTCTTTCTGTTCCACAAAAGTAATTTTTCTAAAGAACAAATAAAATCACCAAAAAGCCCTTTGGATATTTAAATCGCAAGGGCTTTTTCATATCAAAAAATGACTAAAACTAACTTTATCTTAAAGAAGTTAAATGCTGCTTTATAGATAACACCTTATTATAGATTAACTCTTTTAGCATCACAGGCTGAATTGAAATAATCGTTTCACCAAAATTTAGAAAATAACTTGAAATAAACTCAACTTCTTGCTTGTTAAAATAGCCTGTTATACTATAATTTTCATTTTCCTTTTGCATCCTCATGGAAGGATAATTCTCTTTATCAAAAATATCCTTTCCTTTTTGATTAACAATGACGCTAAAATCAATTGCATCAGGTTTTCTGTGAAAGTTTGTAAGATAACTTAATAGTTCTTCAAGATTTTTTGAATTCGTGTTGCTTGTTTCCTCAATAGAAAGAATTTTATCACATCTAATTATTTGAACACCATTTGTCTCAAAATTAAAGATTTTAGCATACCACTGGCCAAATTTAGATTCGATTCGAATAAATTGGGCGACCAATACTTTCTCCTCATCTTTTTTTAAATATGTTAAATAATAAACTCGCTCAGCAAAAATCCCCTGTAAAATTTCTTTTAAGAACGGACTAAAATTACTATGATTTGTTACTTCAAAGGAAAGCGTTCGTTCCATAATTGAAATATTTTTACTCACATTATCAGGTAATACATGTTTAAATTTATTTTCAAGCGCAATACTTTCTACATTAAATGGTTTTGTCTTGTATCCATTTAGCGTAAGAATCGAAAAGTATAACGCATACATTTCATCCACACTAAAATAAATTGGCGATAACACACTATTTTCTATAATTTTATAACTTCCATTTCTACCTAGTTCAGAATATATGGGTACACCTATTTCTTCCAATGATTGAATATCTCGTAAAGCTGTACTTTTAGAAATATCATATCTAACCATTAAATCTTTTAAATTAAAATTTCTTTTATTATTTAAGAAAATAAGCATATCATTTATTCGTTCCGTTTTTTTCATATTTACCTCCCGAAAGGTGTCATGTATTGAAACCTTTTTAGTCTATATTATAATTATTAACTAATAAAGGAGTTGTGAATTTATGACATTAGAAATAGCTATTTTTGTCTCAATGAATGGGCAAGCAAAGGAGGCAATTAACTTTTATACACGTAATTTAGAAGCCAAAAAATTAATGGTTGTTACGTATGAAGAACTGGCGAAAAGAGATCGTTCTTTTAAAATTACAAGTGAAAATAAAGAACATATTGCTCACTCTGTTTTACAAATTGGGAATACAAAGCTAATGATAGCAGAAGATACAATGAATACTAATGAACGTTATAACGTTGGAAATAACATGTCACTTTGCATTCAAAGCGCTAATTTAGAAGAAATACAAAGGTTTTATAATAATTTAATTTCCGATAAGCATGTGAAAATAATCTCTCCGCTAGAAAAAAATATATTTAGTGAAGCATATGGTATTATTGAAGATCCTTATGGCATACAAATCCAATTAATGTATGATAAACGACTAAACTAAACTAAATAATTAATCATATTCACATATTCCTAATAAAAAAGACACGAATTTCGTGTCTTTTTATTTTATAGAAATGACTCTACCTTTTTCACTGCTTTCAATCGCTAATTGAATCAGTTTAATAACATCTAAACCTTCTTTTGCTGTTACAGGTAGTTTCTCACCATTTAATATACTATCTCGCACACCTTTATAATAATTGTCATAACAACCGACTTCTGTTGGAATACGCTCTAAGTTTTCTTCTGTTTCTAAAGTAGCAAAATTCTCTTCATCGTCTACTCCATAACCGTTATCACCTGGCTTCATTCCATTTTTTAATTGCTCTTCCTGCGAATCCATACCGTACTTCACGATAGAACCTTTCTCTCCATGCACTATAAAATGCGGTCCAGCTTTTTTCACATAACTGCTACTACGTAAAATGACACGTTTAACTCCGTAATGAAGTACTATGTGGAAATAATCATCCACCTCTGCACCTGGTCGTTGTTTTATTACATCTGCACTTATCGCATCTGGTTTCCCGAATATTGATAACGCTTGGTCAATTAAATGCGACCCTAAATCGTATAATATACCGGAGCCTGGTAGATTTTTTTCTCTCCATCGATCACGTACATGTGGACGGAAACGATCAAAATTCGATTCATATGCGTATACATTCCCTACTCTGTTTTCTCCTAACAATTTCTTAATTGTTAAGAAATCATTATCAAAACGACGATTATGATATACGCTTAACATTACATTATGCTGCTCTGCTAATGAAATAAGCTTTTCCCCTTCTTCAATTGAGACAACAAATGGTTTTTCTACAACAACATGCTTACCGTTTAAAATTGCTTCTTTTACATATGGAAAATGAGTTGTATTAGGTGATGTAATAACAACTAAGTCAACATCAGCTCGCTTCACCAATTCATCAATTGTACTAACAACATTAGCATTTGGTAATGTTTCTTTTACTACCTCTTCTTTTGAGGATAATACAGCACGAATATCATATTCTTCTATCGTTTGTAATAGTGGGATATGAAATGTCGTACTAGAAAAACCAAATCCTACAATCCCTACACCTATTTTTTTCATGTTGCCCCTCCATTTGTCCCGCTTTAACAGGCAGTAAGATTCCTAACCAAAAATTCAGCGAAAGCTAAGGAATTAGGTGAGAAATCAACTGCTTGTTAAAGCCCGATTGGTTCAACTAATAATCAGTGTGGATAAAGAAAATCCCCATTGATTAAAGTTTCACTTTATGAGAACGATTTCATTCAGTTATTATAACAAGATTATTATTATTTACATAATAAATTGCCTAGAAAAAAGCATCTTGCTATTATTCATAGCAAGATGCCCTCTTTATTCTGGTCTTTTCTTCGTCCACGTTTCTACTACTTCACCAGTATCATTAACATCTAGCACTAGGCTACCATTACTATACCGGTCTTTATTTCGATACGCTTTCGGATCAATCTCTTCTACAATGTTTTTCTCTGTCTTCATGTAAACTAATTCATCGTCCCGAACAATTTCAATACCGACAATGCGGTACGGATTACGTTTTAATTCTTTGAAAATAACAAGACCTCGTTTGGCCCTCGTTGATTTTTCAATTTCTGATGCTTTTAGACGTTTTACAGCACCGCGCTGTGTTACGAGAATAAGTTGATCTTTGTCACCATTTAACGGTTTACCAGAAGCGACATAGTCATCTTCTTTTAAATTAATTGCTTTCACGCCAGCAGCTCTTACACCGACTGGACTTACTTCATCTTCATGGAAAATAAGTGCATATGCACCGTGTGTAGCAAGAACGATATCACTCGTTCCATCTGTCGCAAATATATCGACAACTTCATCATCTTTTTTCAAGTTTACAGCAACGAATGCCCTTGAATAACGCTGAACTTTATATTGATTTAATTCTGTTTTCTTTATCATACCATTTCTTGTTACAAATACGATAAATCGTTTTTCTTCCTCAAAGTTCGGTACAACCGTTGCCCAAATGATTGTTTCATCCCGGTCGAGTGAAACGATATTAGCAACGTGCTGACCTAAATCTTTCCAACGGATATCTGGCATTTCGTATACTGGCAGATATATATAGTTGCCTTTATTCGTAAATAAGAGGACTGTCTCTGTCGTATTCGTATCGAATCGTTCAAGTAAGATGTCACCCTCTTTCATACCGAAGTCTTTGCCATTTGAGGCATTATGTGAGCGCCATCCAGTACGTTTCACATATCCTTCTTTCGTTACAGTAACGATGACATCTTCTTGTGGGATCATCACTTCTACATCGATTTTAATTTCCTCGATTTGATCTTCAATAATTGCGCGTCGATCATCACTATATGTTTTCTTAACTCTCTTTAAATCTGTTTTAATTACTTGAAGTAATCTTTTTTCACTTTGTAAAATTGCCTGTAGCTCAATAATTTTCTTATTAAGCTCATCTGCTTCTTCTTGTAACGCCGTAATGTCTGTATTCGTTAAGCGATATAATTGCAAGGAAACAATTGCTTCTGCCTGTGCTTCTGTAAAGCCAAATTTTGCACTTAAATTATCTTTCGCGTTACGTTTATCTTTTGAAGCTCGAATTGTTTCAATTACTTGGTCTAAAATCGATAACGCTTTCTTTAAACCTTCTACAATATGTTGACGATTTTCTGCTTTTCTTAATTCATATTGCGAACGTCTCGTAATAACCTCTTTTTGATGTCCAATATAAGCATCTAAAATTTTCGGTAATGTCATAAGTGTTGGACGACGATTATTGATCGCTACCATATTAAAGTTATATGGAATTTGCAAATCTGTATTTTTATATAAATAATTTAAAATACCTTCGGCGTTTGCTTCTTTCTTTAATTCAACAACAATTCGTAAACCAGTACGATCTGTCTCATCACGCACTTCAGCAATACCATCTAACTTTTTATCTAGACGTAATTCATCCATTTTCTTTACAAGATTTGCCTTATTCACTTCGTAAGGAATTTCAGTGATTACAATTTGTTGTTTCCCACCGCGCACTGTTTCAACTTCTGCTTTTCCGCGAATAATAATTTTACCTTTACCTGTTTCATACGCCTTTTTAATACCATCAATCCCCTGAATAATACCGCCTGTTGGGAAATCTGGTCCTTTCATAACTGTTAATAAATCATCAACAGTACTATTTGGCTTATCAATACGCATCATTGTAGCATCAATAACTTCTCCAAGATGATGCGGAGGAATTTCTGTTGCATAACCAGCGGAAATCCCTGTAGATCCGTTCACTAATAAATTCGGGAACGCTGCTGGTAATACAACCGGTTCTTCACTCGTATCATCAAAGTTTGACACGAATTCAACTGTTTCTTTATCAAGATCACGTAATAATTCAGATGCGATTGGTGATAAACGAGCTTCCGTATAACGCATCGCTGCCGCTGGGTCCCCATCAACACTACCGTTATTACCATGCATTTCAACTAAAACATTACGTACTTTCCAAGTTTGGCTTAAGCGTACCATTGCTTCATATACAGAGGAATCTCCATGTGGATGATAATTACCGATAACATTACCTACTGTTTTAGCTGATTTACGAAACGCTTTATCATGTACATTACCTTCTACATACATAGAATATAAAATACGTCTTTGTACTGGCTTTAAGCCATCACGTGCATCTGGAAGTGCACGATCTTGAATAATATATTTACTATAACGTGCAAAGCGATCACCTAACACGTCTTCAAGCGGGAGGTCATGAAACTTCTCTGCTTGCATGTTATTCCACCTCCGTCTCCATAATCATTTCATTTTCTAAAATATTTCCTTCTTCTTGCATACCAAACTGTACATTACGTTCAATCCATTTACGGCGCGGTTCTACTTTATCGCCCATTAATGTGGTAACGCGACGCTCTGCTCTTGCTGCATCATCAATTTTCACGCGAATTAATGTACGCGTTTCAGGATTCATTGTTGTTTCCCATAATTGATCCGCATTCATTTCACCAAGTCCTTTATAACGTTGTAACATATAGCCTTTTCCAACTTTTTTCGTTACACCGTCTAATTCCTCATCTGACCAAGCGTATTCAATTACCTCACTCTTACCTTTTCCTTTACTTACTTTGTATAAAGGAGGAAGTGCGATAAACACTTTACCAGCTTCGATAAGTGGCTTCATATATCTGTAGAAGAACGTTAATAACAATACTTGAATATGAGCCCCATCCGTATCGGCATCGGTCATAATTACAACTTTATCGTAGTTAATATCTTCAACATCAAATTCATTTCCTACACCGCCGCCAATCGCATAAATGATTGTATTAATCTCTTCATTTTTAAAGATATCAGCAAGCTTTGCTTTTTCTGTATTAATTACTTTACCACGTAACGGTAATACGGCCTGGAAACGTCGGTCTCGTCCTTGTTTCGCAGAACCACCGGCAGAGTCACCCTCTACTAGGTACAGTTCATTTTTTTGCGGGTTACGTGATTGTGCAGGTGTTAATTTCCCGCTTAACGTACCTTCTGATTTTTTCTTTTTCTTACCACTACGCGCTTCTTCTCTTGCTTTACGGGCTGCTTCACGGGCTTGTGCTGCTTTAATTGCTTTTCTCACAAGAAGTGTAGCTACATCAGGATTTTCTTCTAAAAAGTATGCTAAATGCTCAGATACAATGGCATCAATTGAAGAACGCGCTTCACTTGTACCTAGTTTCCCTTTCGTTTGCCCTTCAAACTGAAGCACTTCTTCTGGTACACGTACCGAAACGATAGCCGCTACACCTTCACGAATATCTGTGCCTTCTAAGTTTTTATCTTTTTCTTTTAATAGTGCTACTTTACGAGCATACTCGTTAAACACACGCGTCATCGCTGTTTTAAATCCAGCTTCGTGTGTTCCACCATCTTTTGTACGTACGTTATTTACAAACGATAAAATGTTTTCTGAGTAGCCATCGTTAAATTGAAATGCTAGTTCTGCTTCAATTCCATTTTGTTCACCAGTGAAATATACAACTGGATGAATGGAATCTTTTTCTTCGTTTAAATATGAAACGAAAGCTTCAATTCCCGTTTCATAATGAAATACATCCTCTAAATCATTTCGTTCATCTTTTATTGAGATTTTCATTCCTTTTAATAAGAATGCAGATTCACGTAATCTCTCACATAATGTTTCATAATTATAATTTGTTGTGCTGAAAATCGTTGTATCTGGTTTGAAATGCATCGTAGTACCAGACTCTTTCGTCTTCCCGATTTTCTCAAGCGTCGTTACAGGAACACCGCCATTTTCAAAGCGTTGTTCGTAAATATTTCCGTCACGCTTAATCGTTACGACTAACCATTCTGATAAGGCATTTACAACCGATGCCCCAACACCGTGCAAACCACCACTCGTTTTGTAACCACCTTGACCAAACTTACCACCGGCATGAAGTACAGTTAAAATAACTTCAGGTGTAGGTTTCCCAAGTTTATGCATTCCCGTAGGCATTCCTCGCCCTTTATCTATAACGCTAATACTATTATCTTTATGTATTACGACTGAAATTTCGTCGCCAAATCCCGCTAACGCTTCGTCAACGGAGTTATCTACTATTTCATATACTAAATGATGCAATCCACGGCTGTCCGTGCTCCCGATATACATACCCGGGCGTTTTCGAACGGCTTCAAGTCCTTCTAACACTTGAATCGCATCTTCATTATATTGGAACTGATGCTTCGCCAAACTCCTTGCCCCTTTCCTAATCCAAAATCAGAACATATGTTTCTATTATAGAATAACGCCTCGACTATAGTTTTGGCAAGTTATCTTATCTCTTTTATATACCATTTTCAATAGAAAAATCCTTGTTTTCTCACAAGGATTCCTCTAGGCTACTATTTCAGAAAAATAATCGTTTGTCAACGAGAAATGGATATGTATTCCAAGATTACACATTCCAAACCTTTATTATGATCCAAATGATCAAGATCCAAAATGGGATTACAAATAACAATCCCCAAAAACAGCCTTTAAAAAATCTCATGATGAACACCTCGTTCATCGGCCCTACTTATCTATAATGAGGGCTGAATCAATCTTTCTACCTTTAAATCTATACTATTTTGTCATCGCATGTTCTACTTTAATACAACGATCCATTATTACAGTATAGTCTTTTTCTTTTAAAAGTTTATATGTATCCTCATCTTGTACTCCTAATTGTGCCCAAAAAACATCTGCATCAATCTCTACGAATTCTTTTGCAACATCCATTAAAAACTCTGAGCGACGAAATACATTTACTATGTCAACGTGTTCCTTAATATCCTTTAATGAAGAAACTGCCTTTTCTCCAAGCACCTCATCTACTGTTGGATTAACTGGAATAATGCGGTATCCAGCATCTTGCATTGCTTTTGAAACCATATACGATGTACGTTCTGGCTTATCTGATAATCCAACAACCGCAATTGTTTTGCTTTTCTTTAACACTTCACCAATTTCCGTACGAGTTGGGTTTTCAATTGTCATAATTAATCCCTCCTATTCCTTTAGTATAGCCGATAAAGAAAGTCTCTTTCAATATGAAAGAGACTTTCTTTTATTTCGATTATTGATTCTTTGTAGCTGAATTATCTGCTAAAGTAGCCGATTTCGTCATTTTTTGACCGTTACGGTAGAATGTAACTTCTACTTTCTCGCCTACTTTTTTCTTTTCATATAAATATTTACGGAATTGAAGAGCATTCTCTACTTTTTGATTATCTAATGCTACTACAATATCATATTGCTCTAAACCAGCTTTTTCAGCCGGTGATATTGGGTAAATTTTACCTAATACAACACCATTAGTTACTTCTTTCGGTACTTTCAATTGATTGACTGCATAAGCTTGCACGTCTTCTAATGAAACGACACCTACTCCAAGGGCTGGACGTTTCACTACTCCGTCTTTTTCAAGTGATTCAATAACTGGCTTTGCGATATTAATTGGAATAGCAAAACCAATTCCTTCAACTTCTTGTTGTGCAATTTTACTTGAGTTAATCCCAATTATTTCACCATTTTGGTTAAATAATGCACCACCACTGTTACCAGGGTTAATCGCTGCATCTGTTTGAATAACTTGTGCTTGCCAATCTGGTCGTTTATCGCCATCAATATCAACTGGAATTTCACGTTCTTTACTACTAATTATACCTTCCGTTACACTTCCATCAAACCCTAGTGGGTTACCGATTGCAATGGCTTTTTCACCCGCACGGATTTTACTAGAATCACCTAAAGTTGCAACTTTATTTACATTAGATCCATCAATTTCAACAACCGCTAAGTCTAACCAAGGGTCCTTACCAACTAATTTCGCATCAACTTGCTTTCCGTCGCTCAGCTTCACAGCAAGTTTATTTGCTCCATCCACTACATGGTTGTTTGTTACGATATATGCTTTATTCCCTGCTTTTTTATAAATAACACCTGATCCTGAACCAGCTTGTTGTTCTTGACCTGTCGGTTGCATTGCAAATGGATCAACACTTTGTTGCATATTAATAACACCTACAACAACATCTTTCGCCCCTTCAATCATACCAGGTAAATCAGTTTCATTTTTCGCTTTATTTACAACAGGAACTACAGTACCTTCTACTTTTGAATCCGAACTAAATGATGATACTGGCGCTCCATTATTTTGAGCCCATGGCATATATGGTGCTGCAAAACTAATCGAAACCGCTCCGACTACAGCCCCCACTAAACCTGTGAAGAAATAGCCTTTTTTACTACCTGATTTTCTCACTTCTCTCGTTTCACTATGCTCTTCATTTAAATTTGGTCCGTCGTAATATCCCATGTTTTATTTCCCCTCTCTGGTGAATTCGTATTTTCAGTATAGTCACGTTTTGTGTCCTTCTTGTGAACTCATCGTGAAATCTAATTAAAAAAATACTCCTATCTAACATTGTAGACAAAAAAAGTATTTTTTGTACATTCTACCTTCAAAAGAGAGTATAAAATCGCCATTTCCCTAGGCTAAATTACACAAATCGTTCTAGATTATTCTTCAAATTTATAACCAACTCGAATAACAGTACCGATATGCTTCGCTTTATCTCCTAGCTTATTTCGAAGTTTTTTAATATGGGTATCAACCGTTCTGTCATCACCGTAATAGTCATATCCCCATAACTGATCTAATAAATGTTGACGTGATAACACGATTCCTTTGTTCTCCATTAAATACACAAGAAGTTCAAATTCTTTATGTGTCAATATAATTTCTTCTCCATCTACTAAAACAGTTCTAGATAGACGATTTACTTCTATTCCAGCTAAAGACATAGCATTTTCTTCCGCTACTCCTACCGCACCATCCGCACGTTTCAATAACGTCTTTGCGCGAGCTACTAATACTTTCGGGCTAAATGGTTTCGTTACATACTCGTCTGCACCTAATTCGAAACCTAGCAATGTATCATCCTCATCCGAACGTGCTGTCAACATAATAATTGGTACTGCTGATTCTTTTCTAATTCTTCTACAAACAGACCATCCATCTATTTCCGGTAACATAATATCTAACATAATTAAATCAATTTCATGCTCTGCAAATAACTCTAACGCTTTTTTTCCATCTTCTGCTTCGATTACTTCAAAGCCTTCATTACGAAAATAATCACTAACAATTTCACGTAATCTTCTTTCATCTTCAACAAGCAATACTGTTTTGTTCATATAATCTATCCCGCCTTTTTACTCTTTCAATCGAATAATACGTTGATTGGAGCTTCCGCGAAATGGAAGTGTTAAATCTTTTTTCTCAATTTCAAACCTTCCATCGACTAAAACATCCCCATAATGTAACAACTCTATCATATCATTATTTTGAGAACTCTGTATCTCTTCTAACGTATAACCTGTATACATCCATAGGTTTTTTTTCAAATCTTTCACGATTTTTGCTACCTTTTTCACTTCAGCAGCTTGAAAAAATGGATCTCCACCTGAAAATGTTACATCAGTTAATGGATTACTTGCAATCTCTTTCACAATTTCTTCTACTGTCATTTCCGTTCCATTGCAAATATTCCACGATTTCGGATTATGGCAACCAACGCAACGATGCGGACAGCCCGCAAAAAACACGACTGTCCGCAATCCTTCTCCATCTACTACACTATCATGAATAATATTCATCACTTTCATTTATGTTTCACCCGATCTATCTCTTCACTACGTTTCGCACTATTCCACTTCGACATATCTCCTACAAGATAGCCTGTTATACGGCGAATTCTTTCTATATTAGCCTCATCTTTATTCCCGCAACTTGGACATTCATTCCCAATAACCCCGTGATAACTACAGCACTTACAACGGTCAACAGGATGATTAATTGAACCGTATCCAATGCCATGTTCTGCCATGGCTTGTACAATTTGTTTTAATGCCTTTTTGTTATGCATTGCTGCTCCATCTAGTTCAATATAAGTAATGTGTCCTCCATTACAGAGAGCATGGAACGGGCCTTCTAAACGGATTTTATTTATCGCTTGAATGTTATAATAAACTGGAATATGGAATGAATTCGTATAGTAATTATGGTTCGTTATACCGCTAATCACGCCAAATTCTTCTCTATCTTTTTTCACAAACTTTCCTGATAATCCTTCTGCTGGAGTTGCAATTACTGAGAAATTCAGTTGATGTTCTTCTGTCGCTTTATCCATTCTATCTCTCATAAAGGAAATAATTTCATACCCAAGTTTCCATGATTCTCCATCTTCCCCATGATGCTTTCCTGTTAAAGCTACTAAACATTCCGCAAGACCGATAAAACCAATACTTAACGTCCCTTGTTTTAAAATCGAGGCTACGGAGTCTTCAGGCTGCAACGTTTCTCCACCACGCCATACACCTTGTGAATATAAAAACTGAAAATCTCTTGCTCGCTTCGTACATTGATACGCATATCTTTCTAATAGCTGCTTAATTCCTAAATCTAAATAATAGTTTAGCGCTTCAAAAAACGCTTCTTTTGAACCACTAATTAACGCTAATTTCACTAAATTAATAGACGTAAATGATAAATTCCCTCTACCAATCGCTGTTTCTTCTCCATGTATATTAGACATAACACGGGTACGACATCCCATGTAACATACTTCACTTTCCGGTCTTCCATCATAATGCACTGCATTAAACGGAGCATCTAAAAATGAAAAGTTAGGGAATAATCGCTCTGCCGTTGTCTCTAATGCTAATTCAAATAAATCGTAGTTCGGATCACTTTCTTCAAAATTCACACCTTTTTTCATCTTGAAAATTTGAATCGGAAAAATCGGTGTCTCTCCTTTACCAAGTCCAGCTTGTGTCGCTTTTAAAAGTTGTTTAATTAACATTCTTCCTTCTTTTGATGTATCGGTTCCATAATTAATAGAAATAAACGGTACTTGTCCTCCGCCCCTACTATGCATACTATTCGAATTATGAACGAAAGCCTCACACGCTTGATACGTATCATTTTCCGTTTCTTTCCATGCAAATTCTTCTATTTGTTCTTTCGTAAGCGGATATGATTGTAATCGTTTTTTATGTCTCTCAATTGTTTTTCGTACATAAGGTGCTAAATCAATATCAAAGAGTGCAAACGATTGACCACCATGCTGCATATTTTGATTCGCTTGAAAAATAATAGACGAAAGAGCCAATGCACTTTTAATGTCTTGCGGTTGTCTCATATGTCCATGTCCAGTATGAAAACCGTTAGCAAGCATTTGTGCTAACGGAATTTGTGAACAAGTCGTCGTTCCTGTCGCATAAAAATCTAAATCATGTGGATATAATATATTTTCATTTATCGCTTTTTTCACTTGATCTGACAATAAATTCTCAACAGCATAATATTTTGCACTCTCAGATGCGAACGTTCCCATTACGCCCATTGGAGAGCGGCCGTCTACATTTGCATTTTCTTGCATTAAATCTTGTTCATTGCCGTGGACTATTGTCTCGAACACTTTCATTAATTCTTCTTCTCCACGTGTATTATTTTGTAACATTTATAACCCTCCACCAATATGTTGTTATCTTTTGATTAAAATGTTACTACATATAGTCTTACTGTTTCTGTGAGAAATGTAACATTACTGTGAAATTTTTTTCACGAAATAATGAATTTTTCATTTACAAAAAAGAAATGTGCTCTTTACAAATGTATGGTACAATATACGGGAAAAACTCTTTTTACCCTTTATCAACACATTTGAATAAAGGAGACTGAACTTATGGTTACTACATATCTTTTATTTATCGTTGCCTACTTACTTGGCTCGATTCCATTTGCACTAGTTGTTGGAAAAATCGGCTACGGAATCGATATTCGTGAGCACGGGAGCGGTAATCTAGGCGGAACAAACACATTCCGCACATTAGGGAAAAAAGCAGGTTTTACCGTTACAATTGCTGACATTTTAAAAGGGACATTAGCAACAAGTCTACCAATGATTTTCGGATTAGATATTCATCCACTATGGTTCGGGTTAGCGGCTGTTCTTGGACATGTCTATCCAATCTTCGCGAAATTCCGCGGTGGTAAAGCAGTTGCAACTTCTGCTGGGGTGCTATTATGCTATTCACCAGTTGTTTTTGCAATATTGGCTGTTGTATTTTTCACCCTTTTATTTACAACAAGATACGTATCACTTTCTTCTATGGTAACAGCAGTTGTTGCTGTTATTGCATCCATTGTTAGCGGGGATAAAATCTTCATTATTGCGATGTGTTTATTAGCAGGTATGGTTATTTATAAACACCGTGCAAATATCGGACGAATTATAAATAAAACTGAACCAAAAGCAAACTTTTCAAAAAAGCAAAAATAAGATCGTAACCCACATAACGCAAAAAGAAAACGTGAAGCATATTAATAGCGTCTTTTTGCGTTATTTTTTATACTAAAGAAAAAGCAACATAATTTGGAGGAACTATACATGAATCTTTCCGTAACAAAAGAAGCAGCACAATGGTATAAAAATGAATTAAACTTACAATCAAATGAAACACTACGCTTTTTCGTACAATACGGTGGTTGCAGTACTGTGCAAAAAGGACTTTCTTTAGGGATTCGTAAAGATGATCCTGCACATCCTGCTGTTCAAATTCAAGAAGAAGGTATTAACTTCTTTATTGAAGGCGATGATGAATGGTTCTTCGATGGACATAATTTATCTGTTACACTTAACGAAGGTGACGACTTCCCACAATTTAATTATGAAAAATAAAAAAACGTGGCTTCTGCCACGCTTTTTTATTTTTTCTTAATTTCCTCATATTTCGCATACCACTCAGGATATAACTTTTTAAATGATACAGGGCGGAACCCTTCTTTTTTCGCACAAATATTCGTCGTACTTGCAGTAATACAAAGTTCACCATCACCATTATATATTTCATATCCATATACAACGCGAAGTGGGCTGACAGTATCTACCCATGTTTTTACGATTGCTTTTTCTCCGTAACGCATCGCTTTACGGTATGAAATTTGTAAATCTAACACAGGAGAAATAATTCCTTCTTTCTCCATTTCAACATATGAAAAACCTAAATCTTGTATAAGTTTCGTGCGACCTAACTCAAGCCACACTAAGTAGTTTGAATGGTAAACAACACCCATTTGATCTGTTTCCGCATAACGGATTTCAACTTCATGTTCTGCTACAAACATATGTATATTCGCCTTCTTTCACTTCTGCTACCTTGCATACATTTAATCATAATACAGTGACATCAAAAATAAAATAAAAATAGTGAATCTTTTCCCGAAAGGAGCAAGCATATGATTCAAATTGTAACGGTTCGTAGCGGTGATAGCGTATATAGCTTGGCATCAAAATATGGATCAACACCTGACGAAATAGTAAAAGACAATGGACTAAATCCCGCTGAAACGCTCGTTGTTGGTCAGGCACTTATCGTTAATACGAAAGGAAATAATTATTATGTACAGCCTGGTGACAGCCTCTATCGGATTTCTCAAACATATAATGTCCCCCTCGCTAGTTTAGCTAAAGTTAATAATTTATCTTTAAAATCTATTCTCCATGTCGGACAACAATTATATGTACCAAAAGGCACAAAACGAGCTGTAGAATCCATCGCTTATTTACAACCTTCCACTATACCGATTAAAGAGAGTTTAGTTAATGCTACACGTGCCATCAATCCATTTTTAACATATTTAGCTTATTTTAGTTTTGAGGCAAAAAGAGATGGCACATTAAAAGAACCTACTGAAACAGCTAAAATTGCTAATATTGCAACGCAAGGGCAAACAATCCCTATGCTCGTTATTACAAATATTGAAAATGGTAATTTCAGTGCCGATCTAACATCGGTTATTTTACGCGACGCAACGATTCAAAACAAATTTATTACTAACATTTTGCAAACAGCTGAAAAATATGGCATGCGAGACATTCATTTCGATTTCGAGAGTATAGCACCCGAAGACCGCGAGGCGTATAATCGCTTTTTACGAAATGTAAAAACACGCTTACCTAGCGGGTACACATTAAGCACAACTCTCGTACCGAAAACAAGTTCAAATCAAAAGGGAAAATTTTTCGAAGCCCATGATTATAAAGCGCAAGGGCAAATTGTTGATTTCGTCGTCATTATGACATATGACTGGGGTTGGCAGGGCGGGCCACCAATGGCAATCTCTCCTATCGGTCCTGTAAAAGAAGTACTTCAATACGCAAAATCTCAAATGCCTCCCCAAAAAATTATGATGGGGCAAAACTTATACGGATTCGATTGGAAACTTCCGTTCAAACAAGGGAATCCACCAGCAAAAGCAGTTAGCTCTGTCGCAGCTGTTGCACTTGCTCGTAAATATAATGTTCCTATCCGCTATGATTTCACAGCTCAAGCTCCACATTTTAATTACTTTGACGAAAATGGCGTACAACATGAAGTTTGGTTTGAAGATGCGAGGTCTATTCAAAGTAAATTCAATTTAATGAAAGAGCAGGGCATTGGCGGTATTAGTTATTGGAAGATTGGCTTGCCATTTCCACAAAATTGGCGTTTACTTGTTGAAAACTTTACGATTACGAAAAAGGGCTGACAAAAGTCAGCCCTTTTTGTACATTTTGTTAAGATTCATCTTTGATTTCACTTTTTAATGAGTCAATACTTTCTAAACGTCTTTGATTTTTTGCTTCAATAGCAGCACGATCTTTTTCATTAGAAAGTTCCGCTGTTTCTTTTGCTTCATTAAAGTTATCAACTGTATTTTGCACCATTTCTTGTAACTTTTCAGCGTTGTCACTTCGATTATCTGGATTTGGCATGTACTTCCCTCCTAATATTGTATATACACACCATCTTAAATTACCTATCTTTCCTCAAATTTATACATAAAAAAGGAGAATGTAATATTCTCCTTTTCTTTAACCATTATCAACAATCGGTTGTTTACCTGTTTGATCTTGCATTTGCTTTCCTTTATTTCCACCAGCTTTTTTTGATTGTGTTCCAATATGATTCGGTGCAAAGTCTTTTGAATTTTTTTTCGGATTACCCATTACTATCGCCTCCTTAACACTAGTATCGTACTAGTGTTAAGAATTATTCAGCTTGCTTAAAAAGTTTCATTTCATAACGTTTTTCAATGCGCTCTTCAATGCGATCAATTGCCTCACGATCGCTTAATAATTGTTGTTTATTTTCATTTACAAGTTCTTCAAACGATTTACGGCGACTTCTTCTCATGTTGTTCACCCTCTCTCCTTCGCTTTCTTATTACATAGTATGAGCAAACAAAAAACTCTTTAATCAGATTTGCAAGAAAATTTTATGTTTTAGTACTCCTAAAAAAACTCCGTGTACAATATATTGCACACGGAGTTTTTTATACCATAATATTTAAATACTCTTTCAACTTTTCATCTGCATTCATTTCATTTTCTTTATAATCATGAAGCGCCTGTAATACAAAATCATACTGCTCTAAAATATAACTTTCTAATTTCATAACATCCTCTAAGCTATTAAGCATAATTCTCGTATTACCAACTTCACTTTTTAACGCCGGTTCACATTTTAAACTTGTACATATTTCTTTCACATCTTCTTCTAATATCTCTGTTAATACATATTTCTTTCGCCCTTTTACCTTTAATCTCATAACTGGATAAAAAGCTTTTATATCTAAATAACTTCCTACGTTCATACAACGTAGCCATTCTACATTACGTTTATTACATGCAAGTATTTCTTTCACCGCTTCATATACCGCAGTTTCATCAAGCATAGCCTTATTTACTTTTCGTTTCCCTTCTTCTTCAATAGCTGCACACTTTTGATAAACAGCAGCACACGTAATGCAATCGTCAAATGCATTATGAGAGCTTAAACGAATTCCCAGCATTCGTTTTAACGTTTCAAGTTTATGATTAGGCGCATGCTTCATGTATTTCTTTGCTAAAAATACAGTATCAATTACTTTATTTTTAGGTTCAGGCAACCCAAGCATATTTACATTACTTTTCAAAAAGCGCATATCAAAAGAAGCATTATGGGCCACAATAACATTTGTATGTAAAAATGCTAAAAATAAAGGTAACACTTCTTCAATCGTCGGTGCATCTGAAACGCGATAATTAGTAATACCTGTTAAACTCGTTATTCGGTCCGGAATTGGCCGCTCTGGATTCACGTATGAAACAAATTGATCTACTAATTCATGATTACGATATTTCACTGCTGCAACTTGAATAATTTTATCATTATAAGGGTTAAATCCTGTTGTTTCAAAATCAATTACAACATAATCTAACGGTAAGGATACATTCCCCACTCCATACACTCCTTTATCTCTAAACGTTTATATTTCTTACATCATATCATGAAGTTATTACTACTTGAAAAAGAAAAGGCAGAAATGGGAACTCTCCACCTCTACCTTTTCACCATTATTTTAATTTAGCAACTCTTTTCTCCATCTCTTTTTGCGTCATCGGCCCAATAAACTTATCTTGAATGACACCTTTTGTATCTATAAAATACGAAGTTGGAATCGTAATTACTTTATAAGCTGTTGTCACATCAATGTTCTTGTCCAATAAAATAGGAAAAGTAATTCCTTTTTCTTTAGCAAAATTGCTTACCTTTTCTACTCCCCCACCTTTTTCTGAAGGCGTATAATTTATTGCTAAAATTTCTACGTTCTCTTTATGTTCTTTATAGAAAGCTTCCATATCCGGCATTTCTTGCTGACATGGTCCACACCACGTTGCCCAAAAGTTTACAATCACTTTCTTTCCTTTTAAATCTGATAACTTTACATTCGTTCCATCTAAATTCGTTAATGTAAAGTCTGGTGCACTCTTCCCTATTTCAATACCATTACTTGCAATCATCTCTTTCATAGCAGCTTCACTTTTTTCTTGCTTCACTTTTACCGCCTGCTCTTTATGACCAAACTGTTCATAAGCTGCATATCCCGCTAAACAAAGTAACACTACAATAATCGTAAGCTTCCGCCACATTTTATATCACCCTAACGTATTATCTTCTTTTAACACATTCATCAAAATACTATATACCTTATTTTAGCTTATACGGACAAGCTTGGAAATATTCACAATCGAAATAATTAGAATATTCTTATTAAAAGTGCAATTTTATCATATAATTAGAAAAGCAGATGAAGTGTTGCTTATCTAATTATGGACCCATTCACCTTTTTCCTCTCATAGTTATAAACCTACAACAAAAGGGGATTGTTTATGAATTCATTCGAAAAAACAACATTATATATTCTTAGTTTTCTTTTATACCCAGTCGGTATTATTACATGGATCATTTCACTCTTTAGTAAAGATCTTGAAAAAAAGAAAATAGGACGTATTTGTCTCTACGTCTCTCTAGTCTCATTCGTCCTTTTCTTAATTCTTGGAATTGCCACTTTCCTTATGACTGCTACTTTTAACGTTGATCTAAATCACTCCGAATCTATCGAGTATCAACTAAATGACACTGAATAAAGATTAGAGCATTGCTCTTATCTTTATTCACATCTCTTAAAAAATGAATGACTATGTATTAATTTTTCTGGACCCTCACATGCAACAATATTTCCTTCTTTCATTATGACAATACGATCTGCTAGTACCACCCTCTCTACATCATGTGTTGCCACAATTCTCGTTACATCTCTTCCTATCCCTTCAATCATATTCCAAACCAGTTCTTGATTGCCCGGATCTAACCCAGCCGTCGGTTCATCTAAAATAATAAGAGTTGGATTTGATACAATCGCGCGCAATAATGCAAGACGTTTTCTTTCGCCTCCCGAAAACTCTTCACCGCTTTTATGTAGCACAGTTTGACTCCCTTCAGGTAACCCTCTAATAATCGGCGTTACATTTATAAGTTCACTATTTTTTTCTAACTGATTTTCTAAACCCTCTTCCCCGAAATACATATTCTCTGTTACCGTCGTTCGGAAAAAACGTGGTTCTTGCCACACTGTAGTCATACGAGCTTCATTACCATAATAAGCAATGCTACCGTTAGATGGTTTATACAAGCCCGTTATTAACTTTAAAAGCGTTGTTTTTCCTGCACCGCTTTCTCCCACAATCATAACGAGTTCACCAGGACGAATTTGCAAATCAATATTATGAATTCTGCATTTCTCTTCGTCATTCTCCTGAAATGAAACATTTGTTATCCTGATTCCCATCGCTCTTTCTACATTGCTATCTACTGCTCGTTTATTTAAAAAGCAAAAAGCTCTATTTGCCGAAGCGACTGCAACTTGTGTCATTATTAATAAATCGCCCACATAACGGACAGGGAAAAAGAGCATCTCAATTGTCGCTAACACTGCAATGAGTGAACCAACTTCTATTTCTCCCCTCATTATTTTTTGTGCACCTATAATGAGAACAACAATATATGCTCCTGTTTCAATCACCGTTCCAACTACTCCAATGCAATGTTGCATCATCGTCTTCTTTACTTCTCATTTATACGATTGTGCCGTTACTCTTTTAAATAAGCGAATTGCCCATTTTTCTTTTTGTAAACTCCGCAAATCTTGTATCCCCTTTACAAACTGTGACACCATCTCTACAACACTTGAGTGATTTTTTTGAGAAACGCTTGCAATATCTCTTACCTTTTCTCCCATCAGTATTGGAACAATTGTACTTAAAAATAAAAACGGAGTTACCCACAATATAAACTGTATATCTATATGTTGTAGTGCTATGAAAGCTCCAATAAATTGGGCAATAGCGTGTATATATTCTATTAATATAGAGCCATATAATCTGACCCAGTTCGGAATATCAGACACGACCAAAGTTTCTAACTCTCCTTGTTTGATTTTCTCACTCTCTTCAAACGGTAATAGGAAAAATTGGCGCAATACATCTATACGCTTCTCTCGTAATATTCGCTGACTCGCTTTTGAGCTTACATAATCAAATGAAAGATTGTTCACCCACATCAACAAACGGCTAGCTGTAAACAAAGTAATGTAAAGATACGCTCCTTTCAGCTCTCGTTGAATCAGGTTATCTACAATTAGTCCCATGAATAGTGGACGGGAGAGATTTAAAATAGCTGCAAAAAGCCCACTGCATACAGCTGCTATTACTAATATTTTTTCTTTCTGTAACGGTAACAAAATTCTTTTATATTCTTTCATGACGTTTCCTCCATTTTTCGTAGTAAAAAAGAAAGGGATGAAACCATATGGTTTCATCCCTTTCCATAAAATAAGGAAGCTAACTATTGTTAGCTTCCTTATTATTCATTTCAATTATTTAGTTCGACACTTTAGACTCTTCAATTTTCTCACGAAGAACCATTTGCAGAATACCACCGTGACGGTAGTAGTCAATTTCTACTTCACTATCGAAACGAGCTACTACTTCAAATTGTTTTTCATTGCCATCTGCATCAGTTGCAACTACTTTCACAAGATCGCGTGGTCTAACTGTTTTGTCGATTTGAATTTCAAATGACTCGTTACCAACAAGACCTAACGTTTCAGCACTTTCGCCATCTTTAAATTGAAGTGGTAGTACACCCATTAACACTAAGTTACTGCGGTGAATACGCTCAAAGCTTTCTGCAATTACTGCTTTAATACCTAGTAAGTTTGTTCCTTTCGCAGCCCAGTCACGAGAACTTCCCATACCGTAATCTTTACCAGCAACAACTAGAAGGCCTGTGCCATCTTCTTTATATTTCATAGCAGCATCATAGATAGACGTTACTTCACCTGTTGGCCAATATGTTGTATATCCGCCTTCTGTTCCTGGTGCGATTTGGTTCTTAATACGGATGTTCGCGAATGTACCACGCATCATAACTTCATGGTTACCACGACGAGAACCGTAAGAATTGAAGTCAACTGGTTGTACGCCGTTTTCTAATAAGTAGCGTCCAGCTGGTGTATGCTTACCGATTGAACCTGCTGGTGAAATGTGGTCTGTCGTTACAGAGTCACCAAATTTACCAACTACGCGTAGGCCTGATAATGTTTCAACTTCACCTGGCTCTTTAGATAATCCTTCAAAGAATGGTGGGTTTTGAATGTATGTTGAATCATTATCCCAAGTATATAACGCTTCATTTGAAGTTTGGATTTCATTCCAACGCTCATTGCTGTTAAATACTTGTGCATATTCTTTCTTGAACAGTTCAGATGTAACAACACTTTGAACTACATCTTCAATTTCTTTAGCTGATGGCCAAATATCGTTGAAGTAAACAGCATTGCCATTTGCATCTTTACCGATTTCATCATTTTTCAGGTCAATATCAACAGTACCTGCAAGTGCATATGCCACAACTAGTGGTGGTGATGCTAAGTAGTTTGCTTTTACAAGTGGGTGGATACGCCCTTCAAAGTTACGGTTACCAGATAAAACAGATGTTACTAGTAAGTCGTTTGCTGCGATTGCTTCTTCTAATTCTGGCGCTAATGGACCAGAGTTACCGATACAAGTCGTACAACCGTAACCAACTGTTTGGAAACCTAATTGATCTAAATATGTTGTTAAACCAGACTTATCTAAGTACTCTGTAACAACTTTAGATCCTGGTGCTAATGATGTTTTTACATACTCAGGTACTACAAGTCCTTTTTCAATTGCTTTCTTCGCAACTAGACCTGCTCCAATTAATACGTATGGGTTTGATGTGTTTGTACAGCTTGTAATTGCTGCGATTGCAATTGCACCTGTTTTCATCGTTACTTCTTTATCTTCTAATGTAACCTTCACTTCTTTATCGAACTCTTGCTCATTAAATCCAAGTCCTTGTGTTCCAACTGGTGCTATAACAGCTTCGTGGAACGCATCTTTCATATCTGAAAGTGGAATTAAATCTTGTGGGCGTTTCGGTCCAGAAAGGTTAGATTCGATTGTATTTAAATCAATTTCTACAAGATCAGTATAGATTGGATCTTTACTGTCTGCTGTATAGAATAAACCGTTCGCTTTACAGTATTCTTCAACAACGCGAATTTGTTCTTCATCTCTACCTGTTAAACGTAAGTATTCTAATGAAATATCATCGATTGGGAAGAATCCACAAGTTGCGCCGTATTCTGGTGCCATGTTTGAAATTGTTGCACGGTCAGCTAAAGGCATGCTCTTTAGTCCATTACCGAAGAACTCAACGAATTTACCAACTACACCTTTTTGACGTAATACTTGCGTTACTTTTAAGGCAACGTCAGTTGCTGTAGTACCACTTGGAAGTGTACCTGTTAATTTCACACCGATTACTTCAGGTACTGGGAAGTATGAAGGCTGTCCAAGCATTCCTGCTTCTGCTTCAATACCACCAACACCCCATCCAAGAACGCCGATACCGTTAATCATTGTTGTATGTGAGTCTGTTCCAACTAATGAATCTGGGTATGCAACTAAGTCACCTTCAGCATTTTTCACAGCATGAACAACTGGTGCTAAATATTCAAGGTTTACTTGGTGTACAATACCTGTAGCTGGTGGAACTGCACGATAGTTATCAAATGATTTTTGTGCCCAGCTTAAAAATTTATAACGTTCTTCATTACGTTTAAACTCTAAGTCCATGTTGAATGCAAGCGCGTCTGCCGTACCCGCTCTATCAACCTGTACAGAGTGATCAATTACAAGATCTACAGTAATTTCTGGATTGATTTTATCAGGATCTCCACCCATGTCTGCCATTGCTTTACGAAGCGAAGCCAAATCAACAACAGCTGGTACACCAGTGAAATCTTGTAAAATTACACGAGATGGTTTAAATGGAACATCGATATCTTGCACATCTTTCGTTCCCCATTTCGCTAAATTTGTAACATGCTCTTCTGTAATTACACGTCCGTCTACTTGACGAAGTACCGATTCAAGTAAAACTTTCACGGAATATGGTAATTGAGATACGTTGCCAACCCCTGCATTTTCAAGCGCTTTCAAATCATAATAATGATACGTTTTTCCATCTACTTCAAAAGTTGCACGTGATTGAAATGGATTATGTTTGACCATTATGTTTCCCCCCTGTTAAACGTGACTAAGTTGTCTGAATATAAAATGTAGACAAACTTTTCAATACCTTACGATAATATCTTATTACAACTTTCTAAATAAGTAAATAATAAGAAACTTATAGATTATCATAAGTTTTCTTTATGTTTCTAAATTTGAATAGTGTTTATGCTCCTTATGAATACTATTACCATAAAGTAAAGTGCTCTATTAGCGCTTTACTTATAGTTCATACACACTATGAACTGCTCATCATTCAACATACAAAAAAATGTTATAGAGGTGAAATAAAATGGGTAAAAGAAAAGCAAATCATACTATTTCAGGAATGAATGCAGCATCCGCACAAGGACAAGGTGCTGGTTATAACGAAGAGTTTGCAAATGAGCCTTTAACTCCGGCAGAGCGACAAAATAATAAGAAACGTAAAAAGAATCAGTAACGAAAAATCCCAAAAGGTTCATTTTCCTTTTGGGATTTTTTCTAATGTTTATAACGTAGTAATTCCGAAACCGTTACAAATCGATATCCTTGTTTTTTTAGCTCAGGTAAAATTTTTGCTAGCGCTGCTACTGTTTGACTACGATCATTTCCTCCATCATGTAACAATACGATATCGCCACTTTTAGCATTTTTCACTACATGATTTACGATAGATTCAACCCCTGGATTTGCCCAATCACGCGGGTCTTGATGCCACGACCATAGAACGGTTTGATAACCAGCTTCTTTAGCTGTTTTAAATACAGCATCGTTAATATATCCCCCAGGAGGACGGAATAGCAAAGGTTCTTTCACCCATTTTTCGAAAAATTTCTTTCCATCTAAAATATCATTTTCTAATTTTTCATCTGATGAATTACTCGCATACAAATGATTCATCGTATGATTTCCAATTTCATGTCCCTCTTTTAACACCTGTTTCACTAAATATGGATTGCGCTGCACTCGAAATCCAATCATAAAAAATGTTGCTTCTGCTTTATATTGACGTAATAAATGTAAAACTTGCGGTGTATAAGTTGGATCTGGGCCATCATCAAATGTAATGGCAATAATCTTTTCATTATTAGGTACTTCCCACGTTACATAGCCAGTTGGTTCTAGCTCTTTTCTGAGCAACATTTTCGCTTCCACTTTTTCAACTTGAAATATATGTACTGCGCATAATAAAGAAAAAACGAATAGAAAAATTTTCTGTTTTCGCATAATGTTCATTAAAGTAAGAGGTTGTCAAATACACAACAACCTCATTTACTTTTCTAATTGATCTACATGTTGCATAATATTTTGGAGATTATTTTCGTATTGCTCAAGTTGTGGGCGTTGTGTTTCCGAAGCTACTTCTAACGCATTTTGAATCTGTTCATACGCCTCCTGAACCTCTTGGCGTAACTCTTTTAAATCATGACCGTAGTTTGGATCATTTTTCACAATGTTGTTATATGCATGTTCTGCTTGTGTAACTCCTTGCTGCGCTGCTTGAAAAGCTTGCTGTTTATCTTTATGATATGGCATTATATAATCCCCTTTCCATAATAGTTAGTCCCAATTATCTTTACCTTTTTTTCTAAAAACATTCTCGTATAAATTTGCAAACTTCTCTCATTCTAAAGAGAAAGAGGAGGTGTCACATACAATGAGCAAAAACAATCGTGAAGCAAAAGAAAAAAAGGGACAACCTGAACCATTAAGCGGATCTCATAAAGTAAAAAACCGTAACCATTCACGCCAAAAACATCATGCACATCATGATATGTAAAACAAAAGGTTCACAATAGCTGCCTTTACCACATACAATGTTTATATTTTTCCATTTATTCTTCACCCCTACTTCATTCATGCATAACATAGTATGAATTGAGATTTTACGGAGGGTGTCTTACATGGGCAAGAAAAAGAAGGATTGTCTTTTTCATGTTGATGGTTTCGAAGAATGGATGGATCAGTTTTGTTCTGACTCTTGTAGTAACTTTAGTTTCCCAAATCAAATTCATATTGACCTTTGCGAAACTGAACAAGAATACATTTTGGAAACAGATGTACCAAATGCCAATGAACAAAATGTAGTCATTAAAAAGATGGAGACAGGCCTAAACATTTGCATACTTCATAAAAACATTTCTTTGCAGCGAACTATTCCTTTACCCGCTAATGTTATTTATAAGAAGATGCTAGCCTGCTTAGAGAATGGTTTTTTGGCCATTCATATTTCCAAAAATGAAGTTGCTGATAAACATGAAAAGAAAGTTCTTTTTTCAAATTAAGAGTCAATATAATACAAACATAAGCCCCAGTTGGTACTGGGGCTCATGTTATTCCGCATGCATCTCTATATTAGAATTTCTATCATATCTTTTTTTCGATAAATCTTTTGTAACTAAAAGCACAGGAAATGCCACAGTTGAAAATATAGCTAGTGCTGAAAATACTGCAAACCCATTTTGGTACCCGTAGTAATCGAGAAGTACTCCTCCAAACCACGGACCTATTACTGCTCCAATTCCCGAAAAACCCATCGCACCGAAGTATGTTCCTTTTAGATGCGCAACAGCAATATCATCAATAAATACATCCGTCATTGAAAACATTAAGACTTCTCCAATTGTAAAAATAATTGTACAAACGGCAGCACCTAGCAGAGATTCTACTACTCCAAATCCAAATAATCCTCCGCTCACAAATAAAGTTCCCACCATAATGGATACTAACGGTGTATACTTTTTACAAATTTGAATAACAGGGTATTGAATTACGACTACAACAATCGCATTTAAAGCTAGCATATATGAAAATAATTTCACTCCATCCTGAAATATATGTGCATTTGCAAAATATTGAGATACTGTTGTCGTTAAATGAGAAAAACCACAATTACTCAAAATAATACCAACTAGTGCAACTAAAAATACGACATCCTTTCGCAAAATACGAATTGCCTTTAACATTGTGACAGGCTTTTCTGTATTTACTTTCTTTTTTTCAATCGGATACTTCTTAAATTGGAACGCTAATATAGCTGTATATAAAATGTATACTCCAGCTGCTACTAAAAACGGAATTGTTGATTTTGCGCTTCCAATCTGTAACCCGACAAGTGGGCCAATCGCTACTCCAACATTGATTGCACCGTAACGCAAATTATATACGAGTAAACGATACCCAGGTTTCGTTAAATCTGATAATAACGCTCTTGATGTTGGCTCAAAAAATGACCTACATAATCCATTCAAAGCATTTAATAAAAAGAAACTTAAAACATGATCTGCAAGTGAAAAACCAATGAATACAAAGACCCAAACGATCATGGACCATATTATAATCATATTTCGACCGAATCGATCTGATAAATTCCCTCCGATAAAACTAGCAAACACTCCAACAAGTGCACTCGTTCCGATAATAGCACCTGTCATTCCAGCTGATACACCTTTCACAGTCGTTAAATAAATTGCTAAAAAAGGAATACTCATTGACGTGGCGAACCTCGCAAATAAAGTCCCTATTATAATTGTCATTCCTAACGGATGAATATTTTGCAACTTCCCCTTCATCTTAAAAACCTACTCTCCCTGTTCTTACATAAAAAAAGAAAGCAAAGGATCTGCTTTCTTTTCCCTTTTTATACTTGCGCTGTTGATACCCGCGCTGTTCTCGTTATATCCATATCTATGCCATATGTAAACTGTAATTCTTTACAAACATCTTTAATTAATATTGCAACATTATACTTCTCATTAAATTGTAAAACGATGTTCTCCACTTCTTCATATGTATACTTATATTCGCCTGTAATGACACTTTTTAGATCAAAGCATTCGTTAATACAAAGTTGTACAAGTAGCTGGTCATATTTCTCTATTACATCTTCTTTCTTCCAAAGTAACTCTTTTACATATAACCGATCAAACTTCACACTTTCTCGATTACAATCCGTTAAAATCCGGGTCATTTCATTTAATTCTCGATACAATTCAGAAATATTTTTGCTTAAACTAAGCAGTTTATCTACGCCATTTTCATATAACATATTTATTCCACCCCCGCATTTTCTTCTTATTATAGCAAGAAAATTCTAAAAATAGTTTCTTTCTTCTGAAATATTAGGAAACTAATTTCAATTGCTTTACAATGAAACTAGTTAATGCGAGAGGAGAAAGAAAATTGGAGCACAAATTATATTACACTGACGCTTATAAGCAAGAATTTACTACTAAAATTATAAAGCAAGATTATGATAAAGACGGTAACTTATACGTTGTTTTAAACGAAACCGCATTTTATCCGACTGGTGGCGGACAACCACATGACACTGGAACTTTAAATGGTATTGCTGTACTTGATGTTGAAGAAGTCGACGAAGAAATCCGCCACTTCATTGCAGAACAATTACACACAGAAGACGTAGAAGGTAAAATCAATTGGGAGCGCCGGTTTGATCATATGCAGCAACATGCAGCTCAGCACATTTTATCTGCTGTTTTTTGGGACTATTTCAACATACCTACGATTGGATTCCATCTTGGAAAAGAAACGATAACAATTGATTTAGAAACAGAAAATCTGCATGCAGAAACGGTTGAAAAGGCAGTACAAATTGCCAATAAAATCGTTTTTGAAAACCACCCAATCCGTATAGAGTGGATGAACTTAGAAGAAGCAAAAACATTACCTCTTCGTAAAGAACCAACTATGACAGAGAATATACGTGTTGTTATTATCGAAAATTACGACTACAATGGCTGTGGTGGAACCCATCCGAAATGCACTGGTGAAGTTGGTTCTATTCAAGTACTAGGATGGGAGCGCAATAAAGGTGGTATACGCTTAACCTTTATCGCTGGTTGGCGTACACTTAAATTAATGGGGCAACAGCAACAAATTATGAAAGATGTTTCCAAACAATTAAACAGTAGCGAAACTGATATCCCAGCAAAAGTAGCACAGCTTCTTACCTCTCAAAAGGAAAACGAAAAAACAATACAAACAATGAATGAAAAATTATTATTTGCAGAGGCAAATGAATTACTGCAACAGCCCACCGAAATACATGCTGGGTTACTTATTTCTAAAGCATTTACAGATCGTTCTATGCAAGAAATTGCAAAACTATCAGCTATCATTACAGAACAACAAGAGCATGCAATTACGTATTTCGTCATCGAAAATGATGACAAACTACAATGTATTCTCGCTTGCGGAAAAACAGTAACGCTCGATATGAATGCTCTTTTAAAAGATGCTCTTCCTGCAATTGAAGGAAAAGGTGGCGGAAATAAAAAGAGTGCACGCGGCGGCGGAAAATCGGTGATGAACGGGGACGAGTTTTTAAATCAGCTTGTCTCTTCTTTACAGTCAGCAGTGTAAAACATGTTTATGAAGGATAGCTAACGGCTATCCTTCAACTATATTTACAGGCCTATATGTTGTTTCAACCCTTGATAACTTCCTGCATTTGCAAAACCGCCACTTATAAGATTGATAAAAGTTTCCGAAAAACCATAATAACTTAATTCGTTAATCGGTACCATTTGCACATCATGAATCGGATTATGATCGAACTCGTTAGAAGGTAGTGTAATTTCACCTTCAATCCTTTCAAGCAGAAACGTAATATGTAACAAAGATGGACTAGCATCTGGTTTATCACAAACATAGAGTAGCTTCTTAATTTTAACTTCTAATCCCGTTTCTTCTCTCATTTCTCGAATCATCGCTTCTTCTAACGTTTCACCATTCTCTACCCTTCCTCCAGGTAAAGACCAATCGCGATTAGCCACTTTTTGCTTTACTAGCAATACTTTTTCATCTTCAATTAAAATTCCCGTAACACGAACTTGCATTACATTTTCCATATGTAATCTCCTCTTCCTGTTATATTTACAAATTAATCCTTCCACAAAGAGAACATACGTTTTATAATTAAAGAAAATTATGGAAGAAAGAAGTTGTTATATTCATGCGTCCACCTTTAATAAAATCTATATCACTTGAAGATTTTCAAAACTATTATTGGTTAAAAGCAGAACTGCAAACATTTTGTCGCGAGCATGGTTTGCCAGCTAGTGGCTCTAAGACCGAAATAACCGAGCGTATCTCACATTATTTAACTACGGGGAAAGTCTTAAAAAACAGCTCTGTGCAAAAAGTGAGCAAAGCTCCCCTCTCTTATAAAGACCTTTCTCTTCAAACGATTATTACTAAAAATCACCGCTGTAGCGAAGGTGTTCGTGCTTTTTTCAAAGAAAAAATCGGAACAAACTTCCGCTTTACAGTAGCTCTTCAAAAGTTTTTTAAAGAGAATGTTGGAAAAACATATGAAGACGCGATAACATTTTGGTATGAAGAAAACGAACGAAAAAAAGATCCTACTTATAAAACAACGATCAGCGCGCAATTTGAATACAATCGCTTTACTCGGGACTTTTTCGAAGATCCAAATAATAAAGGAAAAGCAAAAGCTGATGCGATTGCTGCTTGGAATGAAATAAAAACAAAACCTGGTAGCAATGCTTATGTTCCTCAAAAAGTAGAAAACTAGAGTGAATTCATTAAAAATCAAATTCTAAAACAAATTTTAAATTTACTCCTAGGACATTATATATATGTTTTAGGAGTGAATATACAATATAACTAATCATACAAATCGATTTATCCGGTGCACTATCCTTCCCTTTGTTCATTTTCTCATCACATATCTTCTCTAATACCTTAAGTCCTTTATCTTCTCCAAACTTTTTCTCCTCCAATGACGAAGAGAAGTATTTATTCTCCATTTGTATGCTCCTTATTAGCAAATACAGCTTCTAAAATTAAGGACATAATCCTATATAGCAAAAACATACAAGCATACTCATAAACAACAACATATATTTAAATATACCTTTATATGAAAGGCTGGGATATACCATGAATAAAGTTATTTGTTGCACTCCATCAGCAATAATAAAAGATAAAATTTGCATTCCTTGGTCTATCACAGGTGGAGAGATGGGAATACAGACTATATATACTAACAATTTGTTAAATCATATTTCTTCAACTGGATATATCAAATACGAGACAGGTGTTCAAGAAATAGGTGTTACTTTCTTTCAAGATACAAATGTCTTAAACTCAATCATAATTCAACCTGGAAGTACTAGTAATTTTACAATAAAAAATTTTACTAGTATCCAAATAACAACTGGATCTGGTCTACATCAAGGTGAATTTTGCATCACAGTTTCATATCAATTGTAGACAATAAAACATCCAAACCTCCTATTATTCTCTATATTTGATAAGAGGCTTTCAATGAGAATTAAAATAAGATAGATATAAATGAATACGCCTGCCCTACACTTCAAACATTCTAATTTTCTACTTTCTCAAATAATAGCGCAATCCCTATCCCGCCTCCAATTCCTAATGTAGCAATTCCATATTTCATAGACTCTCTTTGTGCCTGATAAAACAAACGTGTTACAAGCATAGCCCCAGATGCACCGTACGGATGACCGAGCGCAATTGCCCCACCATTTACATTTAATTTTTCATACGGAATTTGTAACTCTTTTGCGCAAGCAACAACTTTTGAGGCGAATGCTTCATTTATTTCAAAATAATCGATGTCCTCTATTTTTACATTCATTTCATTTAATAATTTGTTCACCGCAAATATCGGACCAGTTCCTGGAAGATTTGGATTCACTCCCACTACAGCACTACGAACGAAACGAAGGACAGGTTTATAACCTAACTTTAGGGCTTGTCCCTCTTCCATTACAAGAACAGCACATGCCCCATCATTTACACCACATGAATTACCTGCCGTCACTGTTCCATTTTGTAAAAATGCGGGTTTTGTTCTTTTAATGATTCGTTCATAATTCATTTCTAGCTTTATAGATTCATCTAATAATCCATTAAAAGAAAATATTTCATCATGTATATAGCCTTTTTCTAACGCTTGCAGTGTCCGCTTATAACTAAGACAAGCGTACTCGTCTTGCATTTCTCTCGTTATGTTATAACGCTCCGCAACATATTCAGCCGCTACTCCCATGTCAGGATCACCAATTGTTTCAGGTGAAAATCGTGCTCTTTTTTGAAAAGGTGACGTACTTGTACTCTCTACTCCTCCGGCGATATAGCACTTACCTGCCCCTCCTTGAATGAGATGACACGCAGTTCGAATTGCTTCTAAACCAGCACCACATTGCCGATCAATCGTTACACCAGGAATATGATAGCCAAGTCCTGCCGCTAAAGCAGATAGTCTCGCAACATTCCCTCCTGGCCCAACAACATTACCTAATATAACATCGTCTATCTCTCTCTCAATTCCTCTACTTAAAAACGTAAGAAGCGGCGTTGCTAATTGCTGAACTTCATACTCTTTTAACATCCCATTCTTCTTACCGATAGGTGTTCTTTTCGCCTCTACAATAACTGCTCTATTCATATATTTTCTCCCTGTTTTCAATCATACTTTTTGCTTCCATACGAGCGATTTTCCCACTATTTGTATAAGGTATTCTATCTACAAAATGCCATTCTTTCGGTATTTTAAACGAGGATAATCGTTGTAAGCAAAAACTCTTTAATTGTTGTTTCGTAGCACTTCCTTTTACGATCGCGACGGGCTTTTCACCCCAGTAACTATCTTTCACACCAATTACAACTATTTCATCAACAGCTGGGTGTTCATGTAATACACTTTCTATTTCTTCTGGATAAATATTGATTCCTCCAAATAAAATCATATTCTTCTCTCTACCAACAATATATATAAAGCCTTCTTCATCTTCATAGCCTACATCTCGCACTGTCATCCAGCCTTCTGCATTCAACTCCTGTGTTAAAACCCCATCTATTATGTATCCCATAAAAAACTGATCACTTTTCACATAAACAGTTCCTATCTCGCCTTTTTGTACTTCTTCGCCTGCTTCATTACATATTCGAACTTGCACATTATGACAAGGTTTTCCTACTGAATTTAGCCTTCTTTCGCTTTCTGCATCGACTAGTGCTGTTACAAAACTTAACTCTGATGCACCATAAAATTCATATCTTTTCGCATAAGGAAATATATTCTTTATTTTTTCTTTCGCTTCAGCTTCCCATTTCGCTCCTGATGAAATAATTTTCATTTTATTTTCTATTAATCTATTTTCTTTATATAAAGATTCAAGCATTGTCGGAACTGTATACATAACCGATATATTTTCAGTTTCTAACTTATCTAATACTTGATTCGGAATGAACTTTCTCATAATGTGCACCGTTTGTCCTACATATAATGCACTTATTGCCCCGTATAAGAAAAGAGAATGAACGAGCGTCCCAGCTATTAAAATTGAATCCTCCATTTTCATATGAAAATCATGTACATTACAATCAAAACTATGAACCCACGATTGCTGTGCGCGTAAAAATGCTTTTGCTTTTCCAGTTGATCCTGATGTAAATCCCATATAAAAGGGAGCATTTCGTAAACTTTCTACAGTGGAATGTGTAGGAAGATATTTCTCCATCATTCTTTTCCACTCATCAATTTCAATTACTCTTCCTTCTTCATGCGGTAAATCATTTACCTTATATCTTTCTGTCACAATCATATCCGGATTACTGATTTCAATTCTTTCTCTGAGCTCATCTTGTTTCCACTTTATATCTAACGGAACACAAACCCACCCGGCCATAGCAGCACCAGCAAATAGTTGTAAAAACTCTATATGATTTTCTAATAGGATTGCTATTGTTTTATTTTTTGATTCTGTTGCATGCAACCAGTTGGCTACTTTACAAACTGATTCGAACCACTCTTTATATGTTAAAACTCTATCATTTTCCTTTATCGCTATTTTATTTGGTTGTAAAGAGGCTTGCTTTTTGTATTTTTTTGTAACACCCATATGAGACGTCCTTTCTTTACAAAAATAATAAAAAGAAACACGCAATGTACGTGTTTCTTCCCTTTATCATCCCGCATTTGTATATTTTCCATTCTTTAAAGCGGGTGTAATAATATGTTTCAATGAACGATGTAATTTTGTTACGAGAACTGCCGCAATAATTGCTTTTATACAATCCCCTGGTAAAAACACAGCACTCACTTTCATTGTCTCCCATACAGAAACATCCATTAAAAACGCTTGTACAATAATACCAAATACATAAACTACGAAAATACCACCAATTATATTAATACATAATACTTTTATAATAGAAACTTCACGTAAACGCTCAATTAAATAACCAATAACAAACGCTCCAATGATGTAACCAAGTAAATATCCTGCACTTGGCCCAACAAATACACCAAGGCCACCGCGGCCACCAGCAAGTAATGGTGCTCCAACTCCTACAATAAGTAAGAAAATAAGCTGACTTAATGCACCAAGGCGTGACCCTAACAACCCACCCGCAAGCATAACACCGAGTGATTGCAATGTAATCGGAACTGGTGTAATAGAAAGAGCAATCGGAGGTATTAACCCTAACACTCCCATAATAGAACTAAATAAAGCGACGAAAACTAAATTTTTTGTATTCATATTTGCTTCTCCTATTTGTAAACTTAAAATTACTTTTAGGTAACATATCATAAAAATTATATTATCTTTCCACTCCTCTTTTGTCAACCGTTAACGTATTAGAGTTTACAAATAGGAGTTCACTTATTTCTCTCTATGCAAATGCTCCAGTTCTTTCCGAAGCGCCTGTTTTAAAAACTTCCCAACAGATGTTTTCGGTATTTCTTCCATAAAGACAATATCGTCTGGCAACCACCACTTCGCAAACTGTGGTTTTAAAAACTCATATATTTCTTCTTTTGTAACCGTACTATTTTTCTTTTGAACAACGCAGGCAATTGGTCGCTCTTGCCACTGAGGGTGAGGAACTGCAACGACAGCCGCTTCAAATATAGCATCATGTGCCATTAAAGCATTTTCAAGATCGACCGAAGAAATCCATTCTCCCCCGCTTTTAATAACATCCTTCGTACGGTCAACAATTTTCACGCAACCTTCCTCATCCACTGTGACAACATCACCAGTATATAACCATCCATCGCGAAAACCTTCAACAGTACGATCATCGTTATAATAGCTTTCAGCGATCCAAGGTGCTCGTAAACATAATTCTCCCATCTCAGTACCATCCCACTTCACTTCACCATTTGTACCGACTACTTTCATCTCGACACCAGGTACAAGATATCCTTGTTTGGAGCGAATTTCTAGTTGCTCTTCATACGATAATTCCGTTTCATAACTTTTTAAACGTGCAAGTGTTACGAGTGGACTCGTTTCAGTCATACCATATGCATGTATGAACGGAACATTATGTTTCTGTTCAAATGCTTTAATAACACTTTTCGGCGCCGCTGCACCTCCGCATAGTATTCTCGTCATACTAGATAAATCGTAACTATTATTTTCTAACTCTTGTAATACGCCGAGCCAAATTGTCGGCACACCCGCAGCTAACGTCACTTTTTCTGATTGAATCATTTCTAATAAAATTTTCGGAGTAAACATCGGTCCAGGAAGAACTTGTTTTGATCCAAACCAAGTAGCCGCAAAAGGAAGTCCCCAAGCGTTCACATGAAACATCGGGACGATTGCCATTGCTGCATCACTTTCCGATAAAGCAGCTGTATCAGCTAAACCGAGTGCCATACAGTGTAATACAGTACTACGATGCGTATATACAACACCTTTCGGATTTCCTGTAGTCGCTGACGTATAACACATACCAGCTGGTGTATTTTCATCAATATCTTTTACAAATTGGAAATTTGGATCGCCTTCTTCTAATAGCTTTTCATAATGATATACAGGCTTCAGCGTAGTATTTGGGAGTTCATCTTTATCAGTCATAATAATGTAAGCTTGTACAGTTGATAATTGTGATTGAATATTTTCAACAAGCGGTACGAGATCTTCATCTATAAGTAGAATTCGGTCTTCTGCGTGCTGAATAATGTATGAAATATGTTGAGGAGATAAACGAATGTTAATTGTGTGCAAAACAGAAGCAATACCTGGAATAGCAAAATACGCTTCCACATGCCGATGATGGTTCCACGCTAATGTTCCTACACGTTCACCTACTTTAATTCCAAGCCTTTTCAACGCACTGGAAAGTCTTCTCGTCCTTTCCCCTAATTGCTTATACGTTAACGTTGTAACTGTATCATGCGTCCGTGAAACAATTTCTTTCTTCGAAAACAGTTTCTCTGCTCTTTCCATCATAGAACTAATTGTTAGCGGTACATTCATCATCATATTGGTTATGTCCCCCTTTAAAACGTTTTCATTTTCCGTTTATTATAACAGACTTCTACAAATGATTACGATATTTTTCTGTATTTTCTGAATTATTTCTTTGGAAATAATTCAGAACGATAAAAAACATGTTTTGAATACATTGATTCGAAACATGTTTTTTATTTTTTATAAACTATCTACCTTTTTCCTTACTTTCTTTTTCAATTTAAAAATAAAACGATTACTGTATTCCTTATTTTCTACTAAAATCCGATACGTCTCTAACACCCCTAACACACGAACAAAAAGATAAACTCCGATAGCAATAAGTACAACACAATAAGGATAATACTGTACGAGTTCTCCTGAGGTAATTCGTTTTTTCTCAAATAAAAACGGTATCGCTCCTGCTGCAATAAAACAAAATCCAACGATCACTACTGCCGTATACTTCTTCTTAATAGTCGCATATCTTTTGGTCAATTCTTTTAGAAAATTTTGATCAAATAGTAGTTCTTCCTTTTTCAATACATTGTATCGACTCTCTTCTATCGTTACAGATGCCATCATTGCTCCAATCCCAAGCACTGCAATGATAATGACAAGAAACGTAGACATTGTCGCATTTTCTTTAAATAATAAGTACGGTATTGTAGATAAAATAAGCAAACTAAATCCTAACGCAATATATTTAGAAATTTTTTGTCCATACACTACATACCCTTCTGCCATTTCCTTACTTACATAGTAACCATTTTCCTTTTCGTTACTTTGCTCTGCAGTTTCTTTTAATAAATAGTCGAGTGATACTTCAAATACATTTCCAATCATTATTAATTTTTCAGTTTCAGGAAAACCTTGACCGTTTTCCCATTTACTAACTGCTTGCCTTGTGGTATTTAATTTTTCAGCTAATGCTTCTTGAGAAAGGCCCTTTTCCTTTCTTAATCTAAAAAGCTTTTCACCAAATCCCATATGTGTGTCCCCCTTTGTTTTCTTACCTAAATTGTATGTAAACATTGCCCTTATCTCTATCTTCCTGCGGTTGCACTTTGTCAACTTGCGGTTGCGATTGTGTTATATAGCGTTTTTTTTCTATACTTAGAACGTTAATAAAAATAGCGCTTCCTAATAGTCCATTTGTTGTTATCAAAATAAAAAAACTCCTTAATTCATTTAAAGGAGTTTTCAATGTAAGATATTTCATTGATTCATATATCTTTCTCTAGATATAAAATACCTTTTTGTATCACGATTCTTACCTTTAATAAACATATCCTTCTGAATTGTATATTTGTACTCCATATTCAAACGTTTCATTAATTTTTCAGATGCTTCATTTTCTGAATCACATCCCGCTTCAATACTATTAAGATGCAATTCATGAAAACCATAGTAGAAAAAAGCTAACACAGCCTCCGTAGCTAATCCTCTTCCCCAATATTTTCGAGATAAGGCGTATGCAATTTCTGCTGTATGTGTGACCAAATCATATTTTATAAATCCACACGTGCCTATAAGTTTTTTTCCTCTTTTAATACAATTCCAAGAGGTGCTACTTGCCCTCCATTGTACTGACCCACAATTTCTTCTATATAGTTATATGTGTCACATAACGATCGATGAGCATCCCATACAGTAAAAGTTGTCATCTCTTTATCTGTAGCATACTCATATATATGTAAACTATCACTCATATTCATTTTCCTTAACATAAGTCGTTTCGTATACAAAGTTGGATATGACCACTTCTCAATAATCATAACGGTTTCTGTTTAAACCTTTCATAATTCCTTACCTTTAATAAAAGGATATTCCCACAATCTGTACAAATATAAGCATCCACCGGCGAAGATGTGAACATCGTTTCCTTTTTCCGTATTTGTGCATATCCGACAAACTCACCTTCTCCTATATTTTGAGAACCACAATTAGAGCATGTCTGCACGGCTTTTTGTTTCATGAGAGCACCACCTTTAATCTATTTCTACTCCCTTCGACAGTTCACTTCCATTTCCCTTCCAAAAAACCTCTTATTCTCTCACATTTCAACAGGAATCTCAAAACAAAAATCGTATATGTACTATGAAATATATTTATTAACGGAGGAATTTTATGACTACTGTTATGACACTCGATATGGCAACAGAAATTGAAAATGCAGAAATTGATATGCTCTCTTCTAAATTAGAGAGACTACAAACAATGAGCGGAAACCCAATGCAAGTGCAAATGAAAAAATTCGGTAGTGCCACTGCCTTTTCATCAAAAATAATTGCTGGTCCTGCTTTTAATACGGTAAAAGGTATTACATTTACAAATACAGATGAGTTAGATGAAATTATCTCTTATTATCAATCACTACAAATCACTTGTCGTTTTGAAATTACCCCAGCACAAGGTACAACTGAATTATTTCAATACTTATCTCAAAAAGGGTTTTATCAATCTAGCTTCCATACTGCTTTGTATAGTATACCGAGAGAGGGTTCATCACTTCTTCCTTCTAATATTACAATACGAAAACTAAAAGAAAATGATTTTGATATTTTTGCAGACATTTATGTACGTGGATTTAATATGCCATCCTTTACAACAGATGGTGTGCGCCAAAATAATGAAATTCTTTACAATGAACCAGGATGGCATTTTTTCATAGCTGAAGTTCAAAATATCCCTGCTAGTATTGGTGTCCTGTATATAAATAAGGGTGTCGCATCATTAGCTGCTTCTGCTACTTTGCCAGAATTTCAACGTAACGGCTGTCATACTGCATTAATTCAAAAAAGAATAGAAAAAGCTATAGCGACAAATTGTCATTTAATAGTTGGCCAAGCCCGCTTTGGTAGCGGCAGTCAAAATAACATGGAACGTGCCCACATGAAAATTGCTTATACAAAATCAATATGGACCGCAAAAGACATATTATAATTTACTTTCTTTCTCCTTCCGTTACATTTTTAAACATTTTATGACAATTCCTTTTCTATCCTATTAATCATTTGAATATTCCAACTAGATTTGTTACGCTATTACTAGATACATCATTCAACTTGCACTATGAAAAGAGAATTCTAATCAAACTACAAGGAGGAGAAATGTATGACTAAACATGATCATGGTTTAAAAGAAAAAGTAGAAGGTGCCATTGATAAGGTAAAAGGTGAAGTAAAAGAAGTTGTCGGGAAAGTAACTGACAATAAGAAATTACAAGCTGAAGGAAAATGGGATAAGGTGAAAGGCACTGCTAAAGATACAGTTGGTAATGTGAAAGAAAAAGTACATGAATATAAGGAACATAAATAATAAAAAACACGTTGGATGAATTTTCATCTAACGTGTTTTTTATTTTACTTTATATACATAATGAACCAAATGACATATGATATATTTTTATTTCTCTATGCTCTTTGTAAGCGGTTCTTTAAAGGCATTTCTATTCCATACAACAAAAACAATAAGAGAAATAATAAAGAATGCAACAAGACATATACCCAGATAATCAAAATTAACTACTTGTATGAGATTCCAAAACGGGCCCTGTAAATTATAGCTTTCAATAAGCAAAGATAATAGTTGATATCCCCCTATTAAAAAAGCCGTAATAACAGATATTGAGGTAATTAATACATTATATGAATTTCTTATTCGACTATTTTCCATTGCCCACTTATAATTCGTATTCATGAATGTACTATCTAATGTATCCATCAATGACATTCCGGCAGCAAACAAAACGGGGAAAGCAAATATACTTACAAGTGGAATAGATTGACTTGTTGCAGTTACTGTAGAAAGAGCAATTAATCCAATTTCACTCGCTGTATCAAAACCAAGTCCAAATAAAAAACCGATTATATACAATTGCTTCTGACTATCAATAAACGTAAATAAGCGCTGTGTGAAACGATATATAAACCCTAAATTTTCTGGCTGTTTGTCCTCGTGGCTTCTCAACACTTTAATAAGGTACAACAGATTGGTAAGACCAATAATGATAAGGAATGTACTAGAAACGATTGTACCGATAATACCGCCTATAGTTGAAAAGCTCTCCATTCCATGTTTTGCCGTTTTTCCAATTAAAGCAATTAATACAATCATCGCAAATACTACCGTAGAGTGTCCTAATGAGAAGTAAAATCCCACCCCCTGTGAGTTTTTACCTTTTTCAATTAATTTCCGAACAGTATTATCAATTGCGACAATATGATCACTATCAAACGCATGACGCAACCCTAAAGAATATGCAATAATAGCCATTCCGATTATGCTATTACCTTTATATAGCGCCGGTAATAATAATAAAATTCCAAGCACATGAAGAAATATAATAATAACAAAAAAGTTGGTTGCCTTTTTCAGTTCACTTTTCCACATAGTTACTAACCCTTTCTACTTTAAATTGAATACTCTTGAAAAAGAAAAGTGCCATAATAAAAACTAAAATCGTTATAATAGTCGCTAAAATAATTACAAAATTATTTAACACGTCGGTATGATTTGTAAGTGTTAACAGAGCTGGTACTGTTGCAGTAATCCAAGATTCAATGAAGCAAACAATACCTACATAAATATGAATCTTCTTTTTCAATCCATCTTGTAGGAAAAATAAAAACCAAAGGAATGCCCAAAAGAACCAAATTATTGTACTTTGCAAACTACCACTCTCATGTAATTGATTCACAATTCCCATAACCGTTGCAATGATAGCAACCCAAAGAGAATAGTAACCTACACCTGAAGAATCAAGTTTTAATATATTCGTAAGACCAACATATAAATAAGTAAAACCAAATAAAAAAATAGTTCCATTAGATAGGATAGTCCACTCATCGGATTGACTTCCTGTAAATAATAAATATAATGGTGTCAAAGTTTGTAATGCCCCTACAAATAAATTAAAGTATCCTACACTTTTGCTATCAATAAGTTTAAAAGCTGCTAGTGAATTCATAAATAGAACTGCACCGACAAACAATAATCCCACATTAGTCATAGTATCCCCTTCTCCTACTTAATATTTTCGATAGGATGTTAATTCTTCATGTAGACAATTCTCTCTAACAAAACGATGACACTGAAAAAATATAGACTCCATATCCTCAGTATTATGACTAAGTATGCGAATGACAAAGCCTTTACATGGTGTAGAAGATATTCCAATTTTCATATTGTTAGTGTTAGAAAGTGATGTTTTCAATGTTGCAATTAAATCATTTGTAATGTTCTCATTAATAACTATGAAAGTACCATAATGGGAATATTGATTTAATATTCCCATTTGATCTAACGACTCTTTGAAAGGGTTTAGCAATAAATGATCGTATACTACAAGTTTATTTTCCATATATATTTTTGTTAACGAATCAAAATATTGGTATGTGAACTTCTCCATATTTGGCGACCAACCAGGCGTAACTGAATCGCATAAAATCAATGTAGAATTATTTTGCATATATATATTTGTTTTTTGCTTATATGCTGCATCCTTGTACATAATTAACGGGTCTGGTAAATACTCCATAACAGCATTCTCACCAATATAAAAATTCAATTCTTGCAAAGCATAACTATTTGGAGTCTTGTAAACTTTCGTTGCTGATTGGCTTGTTATATATGTTTTCGCATCTTTACCAACATTTATATTTATAGAATAGAAATCTCCTTTTAAATAGCCTCCACCAGAATTCATAATATAGTAATATGCTCTACCATACTCATCCAAATATATTGGCTGCGTTACTTTTAAGGCATCTTTATGATAAACCTTAATAGGTACGGTTTTATGTCTCTTTTCCATCATATCAATGTTTAAGACACCTGTAGGGGATTTCATTTTTTCAGTCCTTCTAACATAATGTTCTGTCTCATCCAATTTATTAATTCTTGTAAACCTTCCTCATCCTTCAAATTTGTAAAAAAGTATGGTTTATTATGTCGGTAATTTTTCGTATCCTGCTCCATAACTCCAAGATTAGCTCCTACATAAGGTGCCAAATCCGTTTTATTAATTACAAATACATCAGATTTGATCATTCCTTGTCCACCTTTACGCGGAATCTTTTCTCCCTGTGCCACATCAATAATATAAATTGAAAAATCCACTAGCTCCGGACTAAATGTGGCAGCTAAATTATCACCCCCGCTTTCAATAAAAATAATATCTAAATTATTATGTCTAATCATGAGTTCTTCAATTGCTTCAAAATTCATAGAAGCGTCCTCTCGAATTGCTGTATGCGGGCACCCCCCTGTCTCTACACCAATAATTCTATCTTCTGATAAAACACCTGTTTTCAATAAAATCTTTGCATCTTCTTTCGTATAAATATCGTTTGTAATTGCTGCAATTTCATAATCTGTATTTAGATGTTTTGTTAACTTTTCAACTAACATGGTTTTCCCAGCACCTACGGGGCCACCGATACCAATTTTAATAGGCTTTATCATTTTATTCTTCCTCCCTATGACATGAAGACCCTTACATTTACATCTTCATGTTGCATTTGATTTATTTCGAATTCAGGATCATTCAATCCAAAATCTTCTAATGAAAGTATTTGAATTCTATCAATAGATTCGCAGATTAATTCATGGCATTCTTGTAATAGTTTTTGACCATCTGTTTGTCCAAGAGGAATGGCTCTCACACCGTTTTGAATTATACTTCCAACACTTGAGTATAAGAAAACTAAGAGCGTTTCTTCTATTGTCATTTTCAATTCCGCCCCTAATATTCCGTATACAATACTCGGATGACCTTGTAATTTATTACCCATAATATTTTCTTTATATATATTTAAATTTACAAACGAGAACAATTCACACAATAATTTAGAAGTACTTTTACTAATCATTCTATTTGCTTTTCTACATTCAAAAGGCAATGTTTGTGCTGTTATTAAATCATCTAAAAATGTAATTTGTTCTCCCTCATTATTCTTAATGGCTTCGTAAGTATATTTGCAAATTAAGCCGTCCGTGTATGTTAATTGGACTTTTACATATCGATTAACCCATTTGAAAAACCCGTCTTTATTTGTAACTTGTCCCTCTTGAATAAATGTTTCTAATCCAAAAGAGTGACTAAAACTTCCTGTTGGGAAGTTCGAATCACTAATTTGGAGTAGGTTAAGTAGGTTAAATATGTTTGTGCGAAGCATGCTTGAACGGTTTTGGTAATACTCTATTTTCTTTTTGATAAGGAACACCTTCCTTTTTAAGTAAATCTTCTACTAAGTAGTCGTTCGCCAAAATCATGCACCCTTCATCGAATTGTGCTGGTAAATGTCTATTCCCTAAGTTATGAGCAATAATTCCCATTTCTTTTATTGATGTTGGAGTAATTACAATTACCTCTTCTGGTAATACTTCAATATACACAATTCGATTTTCATCTTCATATAAAATATCACCGTTCTTTAATGTTTCTCCACTATCTAAAGACACCCCAATTTCAAAACCAGATTCTGAATATAATTTCTGAACTCTCTTCAGTAAAAGCTCACTAGAAATTAATATCTTATCAAGATGCTTTTTTGTGTTTGAGAAATCATTCATATTGCATACGTTGTTATTAATTTTTTCAATAATCATTTTATCTCCCCCGTTATATCAAAATAAAAAATATCTTTGAGCCATAGGTAGTACATCTACTGCTTCACATGTGATTACTTGTCCATCAACTTTAACTTCATATGTCTGCGGATCTACTTCAATTTCTGGTGTTGCATTATTTAGCTTCATATCTTGCTTCGAAATCTCTCTCGTATTTTTAACAGGTAATACAACTTTATTTAAACCTAATTTTTCTTTAATATTATTCTCATAAGCTACTTTCGATACAAATGTAATCGAACTTGACTGTACTGCTTTTCCATATGCACCAAACATCTTTTTTTCATAATATGGTTGTGGGGTAGGAATTGAAGCATTCTCGTCTCCCATTAATGCCATCACTACCATTCCGTTTTTCAAAACCATATCTGGCTTAACACCGAAAAATTGTGGATCCCATATTACAAGGTCTGCATACTTTCCTATTTCAATAGAGCCCACGTATTCTGAAATCCCATGTGTAATAGCTGGATTAATTGTATACTTAGCTATATAACGTTGAATTCTATTATTATCGTTATATTCTTTATCTCCCTCTAAACTACCAATCTGCTTTTTCATTTTATCGGCGGTTTGCCAATTGCGAATAATAACCTCTCCAACCCTTCCCATCGCCTGTGAGTCAGAGCTAATCATGCTGAAAACCCCTAAATCTTGCAAAATATCCTCTGCCGCGATTGTTTCTTTTCGAATCCTTGAATCTGCAAACATTACATCTTCTGGAATATTCGCTTTTAAATGATGACATACCATGAGCATATCTAAATGTTCATCCAGCGTATTCACTGTATATGGCAAGGTCGGGTTCGTTGATGATGGTAAAATATTATTCAGCGCAGCAATCTTTATAATATCTGGTGCATGCCCACCTCCAGCTCCTTCAGTGTGGTACGTATGAATAACACGATTATCAATAGCTTTTATCGTTTCTTCCACAAAACCACATTCGTTTAACGTATCCGTATGAATAGCGACTTGAATATCATATTTATCAGCAATCTGTAACGAGTGATTAATTGCTGACGAAGTTGCTCCCCAATCTTCATGGATTTTCAATCCGATAGCCCCTGCAAATATTTGTTCTTCCAGGGCAGGTAAACTTGAACTATTTCCTTTCCCTAAAAACCCAAGATTTATAGGAAAAGCTTCTGCTGCTTCTAGCATTTTTCTTAAATTCCAAGATCCAGGTGTTATTGTAGTTGCCTTAGTCCCTTCTGCCGGTCCTGTTCCCCCACCAATTAAAGTTGTTATACCTGAAGCCAATGCCGTATCAATTTGTTGTGGGGATATGAAATGCACATGTGTATCAATACCTCCAGCTGTAACGATTTTCCGCTCACCAGAAATTACTTCCGTTGATGTTCCAATGATGATATCAATATTATCCATAACTGAAGGATTACCACTCTTACCAATTGCTGAAATCTTCCCATCTTTTATACCAATATCCGCTTTATATACTCCCGTATAATCAATAATAATTGCATTCGTAATAACAACATCCACAACCCCCTGTTCTCTTGTAAGTTGTGAATTTTGTCCCATACCATCCCTAATTGATTTTCCTCCACCAAAGACAGCTTCATCACCATATACAGTGGCATTTCGATCAACATGTGCGAATAATTGTGTATCCGCTAAACGAATAGAATCTCCTGTAGTTGGACCATATAAATCAGCATATTGTTTACGTGACATCTTAAAACTCATGCTATCTCCCTCTTTTTGTGTAAGATTGAATATCGCCATCCACTTTATTTTTAAATCCATATACTTCTTGTTCCCCTGAATATGGAACTAGTTCAATCGTTTTTTCATCTCCAGGCTCAAATCTTACCGCTGTACCTGCTGGAATATTTAAATGTTGTCCAATTGCTACACTGCGATTGAATTTTAACGCCTCATTCACTTCATAAAAGTGGTAATGAGATCCAATTTGAATGGGTCTATCTCCCTGATTTATCACTTTGACTTTCATTGCTTTTTTATTTCCATTACATACTATGTCTTCTTTCGCAAGGATATATTGCCCTGGAATCATAACATTCACTTCCTTTAATGAATTGGCTGATGAATAGTTACTAATTTTGTTCCATCAGGAAAAGTTGCCTCAACTTGAATATCTGATATCATGTCTGCAATACCATCCATAACATCTTCAGCACTTAAAATGGTTTTTCCAAGTTCCATTAATTCCGCTACATTTTTACCATCTCTTGCTCCTTCCAAAATTTCATACGTAATAATAGCGATACTTTCTGGATAGTTTAACTTAAGCCCCCTCTCCTTTCGTCGATAAGCTAAATCAGCCGCAACAACTACTAGCAGTTTATCAATTTCTCTTGGCGTTAATCTCATTACAATCTTCCTTTCTGAAGTATTTTAAAACTAAGAATATTCTAAAAATAAAAGGTGTATTTTCAATGTCTTTTCCGTGTTTTCCCTATGTTTTTTTGCTATCAATCAAATAAAAAAAGAGCCGATGGGCTCTTTTTTTATTTTCCTTCATTCTTCTCTAACACGTATAAATCTTCTTCGATATTCGTTAATTTCTCACTTACAAGCTTTCTTGCATCTCCAATTGCTTGATTGTATGCAAATGGTCCAACTAATTTAACCATTTCTTCTATTAAACGCTCTGCTTGGAAACGTCCAATTTCATCTAAATCTTCTTCAACGAAAAATTGCTGAATTTGCGCTACAAGCTCTTCTTTTTTATCATTTGGTATTTTTATATTCATCATCGTTGTTACTCCTCTATATTTAAGATAATATCTTCCTTAACTCTACCATAGAAAAACGATTACCAGGACAGCTTTTTGTAACTCCTTCTAACTCTCTATGACCTAGTATATTTTCTTTCTTTATAGCAAATTGCTTCATAAACATTTTGCATAAAGAATATAATGCATTCACTTGTGCAGGAGTTGGATCGTATTTATCGAAATTTCCCGTCATACATATTCCAATTGTATGACGGTTATGGTCTTTCGCGTGCGCTCCAATATGTAAACCTCGCCCTTCCACTACAGTTCCGTCCTTTTCGATAAAATAGTTGTAACCAATCCCGCTCCACCCTCTTACAGTTTGATGAAATTCATGTGTTTTATACACGTCCCATCCATCTTCAGCTGTATGGTGGATAATCAGTTGATTTACTTTTTCTAAAGGAACTAATTCATCTTGAAATGTTAGATTGACATATTTAATTTCCATTTGAACTGCCTCCTCTTAAAAATCAATCATAATAATCGTTTTATCATCTGGTTTTATTCTCTTTTCCCCTTCCAGCTTTTCAATGATTGCTACATATTCGTTTATACTATTCTTTCTTATATATGCAACAGTTTGTTCTAATGACCAATCTGGGTGGAATAACCCGTCTGAACAAATAAAAATTCCACTCACTTCATCTATATGTAATTCACCATGTTGTAAATAATGTATCGCTTCTTTCATTCCATTTGCAACTGAGTAACCATTTGGCATATTTGCAAGATAACGATTGTACTTTAATTGTTCTCGAACATCTTGAAAAACAGGTTCTTCCGGCACAGATAAACCTTTCTTACGATCTTCTTCCCTCTTCCTTTTTGCTCGTTTACTAATTCCTTCAACTGTGTCTTTCGTTAATACTTGCATCGTTCCATTTTGAAAAGTTGCGACAATCATACAGTCCCCAAGCTGCGCATATTCAATTTTCTCACCAACTATTTGAACTGCCGCGATACATGTGCACCACAAATGCTCTTTTTTTCTCGTGTCTACTTCATATTCTAACATTTTGCTTTGTAATGCTTCATTTGCTTTGGCAACTGCAAATTGTAAACTATGATTCTCTCTTAATGCAGTAAAATAATTTGCAAATAAATGCGAAGCGATGTATGCTCCATTATGTCCATTTTCATCACGAAACGGGACAAGTGGTGTTGCACCGTCACATACACCATAAATCTTTTTATCTTTATTACAAAAATAAGAATCCTCACATTCTTGCTTCAACGGGCTTTTCTGTTGATATGTTTTTATCTTCACAACTGTATCCCCTTTCAAATGATAAAATACTCAAATTCTTTCGATTAATCTAATTTACCAAAATAAACTGTTTTTACCCAAAACTTTCAATATCATATATAATCTTGAAATAATATGAATTTTTCAGTGAAGGACGGGAAAGAAATGGTCAGATTCCTTGGTGTTATTATCGGTTCTATTATTATTGCGGTTGCCTTTAATCTTTTCCTTATCCCCCACAAAATTTTAAGTAGTGGAATTGGCGGAATTGCTATTATTTTAGGGATTGTAACCCCTGTAAACACAGGCATTATTAACTTTGTATTAAACTTACCTATCCTTATTTTAGGGTACATAGGTCTTGGAAAAAAAGTAATTTTTAACACAGTTGTCTCTGTAGTTGTATTATCTGTTGCATTATACTACGTTCCAGTAAAAGTCGTAGCAACAGATCCATTGTTATCTTCTATCTTCGGAGGTGTCATCGCCGGAGCTGGTATTGGTCTTGTTTTTAACTGTAATGGATCCACTGGTGGATTTGATATTATCGGTATGCTTTTATCCCGCAAGCGAGACATTAAACTTGGCGGATTCCTTATTATTTTAAATGCAGTCGTTGTAATAATCGCAGGATTCTTCTTCACCTGGGATGTTGCACTTACAAGCTTACTTTCAATTTATGTAACTGGTAAAGTAATTGATGCTGTTCATACAAAACATCGTAAAGTTACACTTATGATTGTAACAAATGAAGCAGAAAAAATGAAAAAACAGCTTCTTTCAACTGTTGTACGTGGAATAACGTTACTTGATGGCGAAGGCGCTTATTCAAGCGAGAAAAAGCGTGTACTTATGACGGTCGTTTCTCGTGAAGAATTAGCAAGTATGAAACTTACAATTTCTGAAATTGACCCGAATGCATTCGTTAATATTACAGAAACTGTAGAAGTGTTAGGACTTTTCAGAAGAAGCTAAAGACTAGGTGGGAATACACCTAGTCTTTATTTTGCATAAATTCAATTCTGTTTCCAAACGGGTCTGATACGTAAAATCGAATTACATCTGGCCGTGCATAATCATCAATCACTTTTACACCTTGCTCTATAAGTGTTTGCTTAAATTCATTAATTTCATTCACATAAAAAGCTGGATGAGCCTTTTTAGCTGGTGTAAAGTTCCGCTCGACACCAATATGGATTTCTTGATTTCCACATTTAAACCAACATCCACCTCGTTTTTTCAACTCTTCTGGCTTTGGAATTTCTACCATACCAATCTTATTCCCATAAAAATCACGCGCCTCTTCTTCACACTCTACAGGTGCAGCTACTTGCACGTGATCAATCCCTTGAATATAATTTTTCATTTTCTCTCCCCCTCCTCTACCCTAATGTTATACGGAAAACAGCCGTCTGTAACTTACAAAAGGTTTATAAAACAATATAAGCTCCCCTTATTACCATCCTGCATTCACTTTGCAAAAAAATAAAAAAATAAAATTTATTCTATAACTTCCATTTTTTATAGAAATACACATCACATCTATATTATAGTTATGAATAGACAAATCTTTTTAGATGCTATTTGTACGGAGGAACTATTATGAGTCGTAAAAAATATTCACCAACTCAAAAAAAACGTCATCCGAACATTTCTAGACGTTTGCGAAACCATATACAAGATCGTTCATTAACAGAAATGTACGCATCTCTGTTCGAACATAATCCTGATAGTATTATTTCCTTAAATTTAGAAGGAGTTATTCTACATATAAATCCTTCTGCCGAAAGAATATTAGGTTACACTTCTTTAGAATTAGAACAGAAAAATATTACCTCTATTTTAGGAGCACATATTTCTGAGCAAGTATTACAAAATATAAAGAATACTGAAGCGGATAATCAACAAGAGTATATCTTATCTATTTATCATAAAAATGGATTCTTATTAGATGTTGTGACAAAACTAGTTCCTATTTTTGTTCAAAATCGTCTTACTGGCGTATACGCTATTATGAAGCCACTTGAAAAATCAGAAAGAATTGAGAATATGTTAAAAGAAAGTGAGAAGAGATTACGTACATTAGTAAACTCCATGCCTGCGTTTGTTATATTTAAAGATCATGAAGGGCGCTGGCTTGAGGCAAATGACTACGCACTTTCTTGCTTCAACTTCCATCATGTACCTTACCACGGGAAAAAAGATAGCGAACTCATTCAATATAATGAAGCATACCGAGAAGCTTTTTTACATTGTGAAGAAATCGATGAACTAGCATGGCAACAAAGACAAATTCTTCATGGCGAGGAATTTATTATACATAGAGATGATTTCGATTTAATCTTAAGTATATCAAAAGTTCCGCTTTATCATCCTGATGGTTCTCGCAAAGGTCTTATCGTGATGGGGAGAGATGTTACTGAGCTAAAAGAAACTGAAAAGTTACTACGCAAATCTGAGAAGCTCGCAGTAGTCGGACAACTGACAGCTGGAATTGCCCATGAAATTCGAAACCCACTCACTTCCCTAAAGGGTTTTCTAACATTGCTCCTCCCTGAAATAAATGAGGAGCAAAAATGGTATATCGATGTTATGTTAAGTGAGATTTCACAAATGGAATCCATCACGAGTCAATTTATGGCGATGTCTAAGCCACAAGTATTATCTATCCAAACTTGTAACATACAAACTTTAATTGAAGAGGTAGTTACATTTATTTTACCGACTGCAATTATGCATAGCGTTCATATCATCATGGATCATTTTGATTACGTATATGATATTCAATGTGACGGTAACCAATTAAAACAAGTTTTTATAAACATATTAAAAAATGCGATAGAAGCGATGCCAAATGGCGGAAATATTTTCATCCAAACAAAACCATTAGAGGATAATTTCATCTTAATACGAATTATCGATGAAGGTTGTGGCATTCCAGAAGATCGTATCTCCCGTCTAGGCGAACCTTTTTATAGTTTAAAAGAAAAAGGTACAGGACTAGGATTAATGATGTGTTACAAAATAATTGAAGAACATCATGGTAAATTACACATTTCAAGCGAATTAAATAAAGGTACAATTGTTGATATTGAGCTACCACTTTCTTCATCTCATCTTGCAATCCAGTCTTAAATAAAAAAGAAGCATCTGCTAATGGTTAGCAGATGCTTCTTTTTTAAAATACTTTGTCATACCACTCTTTTGCTTTTTCTACTTCACCCATCGTTAATTGATGCCCTCGATTTTCCCAATGCATTGTTACATTCGCGTTTGCATTTTCTAATAGTATCTTCAATTCCTCTGACTCTGCTGATGAACAAATTGGGTCATTTGTCCCAGCAGCAATAAACACAGATTTCCCTGCTAAATTTGCTAATTGCATTCCTCTTCTTGGTACCATTGGGTGATGAAGCACAGCACCTTTCAATGCATTTTCGTAATGGAATAATAAGCTTGCTGCGATATTTGCCCCATTCGAATAACCGATAGCTACAATGTTATTTCTATCGAATTTATATTCTTTAGCCGCTTCATCTAAAAATTCATTTAATTCCTTCGTACGGAAAATTAAATCCTCTTCATCAAAAATGCCCTCTGCTAATCGGCGGAAGAAACGCGGCATCCCATTCTCTAACACATTTCCCCTAACGCTTAATACCGACGCTTCCGGATCAACTATTTCTGCAAGTGGTAGTAAATCTAATTCATTACCACCTGTGCCATGAAGTAATAACAACACTGGTTTTGACGTATCTTTTCCTTTTTGAAAAACATGTTTCATCATAATCCTTTTCCCCCTTCAATCACTTTAATCTAAATTTCTCACTTCAAATGGTAAAAGCGTTTGTTCAATCTGTTTTCTATGTTGTTCATATTGTTCCGGTAACTTTAATTCCTCACCCATCGTCTCTAACGATTCATCATGAGCGAAACCAGGAGGATCTGTTGCAATTTCAAATAAGATTTCACCATGTTCTCTAAAATAAATCGCGTTAAAATAATTTCGATCTTGTACAGGAGTTACGTGATATCCAAAACGCGACACATGCTCTTTCCAGTCTAGCTGATCAGCATCGTCACTCGCTCTCCAGGCAATATGATGAACTGTGCCAACGCCCATTTGGCCACGACCGATTGTTGATAATTTCAAATCAATAATATTTCCAATGTCAGCAGAAGAACGGAATCGAACAAATTCACCCTCTTCTCCAATTTTCTCAAGACCCATAATATGTTCTAACAATTCAGCTGTTTTTTGAGGCTGTGTAGATAAAAGAACAGCACCTCCAAACCCTTTAATTGCTACTTCTGGTGTAACTTCTCCAAAACTCCAATTATTTAATTCGCCTTTTTCTCTTTCAACTAATTCTATATGCAAACCATGCGGATCATCAAATTCTAAATACTGCTCTCCAAAACGAGTCATTTTTGTATACGAAACATCGAATTTTTCTAATCTATTTTCCCAAAACTCCATTGCACCTTTTGGTACAACGTAAGACGTAATTCCTACTTGACCATCTCCAATAATACCTTGACGAGCACCTGCCCATGGGAAAAACGTAATAATTGTTCCAGGCTTTCCTCCTTCATTTCCAAAATAAAGATGGTACGTACCTGGATCATCAAAATTCACTGTTTGTTTCACTAAACGTAACCCCAATACACCAGCATAAAAGTCTACATTTTCTTGTGGATGCCCTACAATCGCTGTAATATGATGGATTCCCATTGTTTTCTTTTCCATTTCTTCCACTCCTTTTTTATTTCATTATAAAAATTCTTTTACATTTAAATTCATTATTCATTTTGTCCATGCTACAAAGTAAAATCCGTCATTATAATTTTATCTCGAATTCGAGATATTAATCAAAAAATTACGTATCGGCGTCTAACCTATTGAATTATCTCGAATTCAAGATAATTCACAAAAAATATTTGTTCGATTTATAACCATAATAAATTTTCATTATGAACATTATTTATCTCGAACTCAAGATTTATTATAAGTTACTTATTTTTTATTGTCAATAAGTCCTTACTTTCATTTTTCTTGTTTTCACTTATGGTTCCCTACCTTAACAAACATTTTTTGTTCTTTCAAGTGAACGAGCACTTTTCATTACATGTGAAAACCTTTATAAACGCCTTTATCCCAGTGGATTACAATGATTTTTCAAGAAATTAAAGTAATAATATTCAGAAAATTAAAGAGTGTTTTTTCACACCTTATTTTCATTCCTTTACCCGATAAATTTTAAAAACTAAAAGCCATACAAATGTATGACTTTTAGCTTATTGACGTCTCAAATTTTGCTTTCTCTACATATACTTTACGAAATTTCATATAGCATCCAATACGCCAAGGTACTATATAACAAACCGCAAGAGTGTAGAAAAGAATGCCGATTGACTTTGGATCTAGACCTTGTAAATGTCTTCTAAAATAAGCACGTAAAAGAACGATAACTAAAAATGTAGCAATAAAAGCGATACTTTTTTTTGCATAAATTTGACCATCTTCTCTGACTTCATACCCACTTAAAATAATAAGTGGAATTGACAATAACAGTCCGATCCCAGCAGCTATACCAATTTGCCAACCAGCAAGTTGTATCGGTGCTGCGTATAAAGAAAAACCTGGTAATAAGAAGAATAATGGCAATAGTAGTCGTCTTCCTTTATTATTAATTAGTCGATTCATAGAGCGCATGCGTCTAAATATAACGAGCCCTATGACGAGTAAAAAAATTGTAATACTGTACGAACCTTGCTGCAAGTGAATCTCTCCCTAAAAATAGTCATTTTCAAAAATACTCCCCTATTATACTCCTAATTTTTCCAAAAATATAATTATTCCTCTAAAAAATCTTACACATCAAATATACTTTTAGGTTTGATTTACTATAGGAAACAATTCCGAAAGAGGAACTACTCTCCCCACCTCGTCTTTAAACACAATATGCTCTCTAGTTAAATGGCGCGGGCTCTTCACTCCCGCCGCTGCCGCTAATGAAAATAAACTATATCTCATACTAATAATATAATTCATGACTCGCCACTTCTTCTCATACGGATCTAACGCTTTTTGATAATGCGGATTCGTCGTGGCTACACCAGATGGACATTGACCAGAATTACATTGAAGGGCCATAATACAGCCACTTGCCATCATAAACCCACGGGCTGAACTTACAGCATCCGCCCCAATCGCTAAAGCAATCGCCACTTTATCTGGTGTGATTAATTTACCCGATGCAAATACTTTAAACTTGTTACGGACACCATAATGGTTTGCTGTATCAATAAATGTAAGTAATGCTGGAATAAGCGGCAGTCCCATACAATCTGCCATCGATTTATACGTTGCCCCTGACCCGCCTTCTGAACCGTCGATTGTAATAAAATCTGGGTAAATGTTTAGTTCTTTCATTGTTTTTATTAAATCTTCCAAAGGCTCCTGCTGACCAATTACAATTTTCATTCCAACTGGTTTACCGCTGTTTTCTTGCAACTGTTGAATAAAACAAAGTGTATCCGCTGCATTCTTTAAAAATGAAAATCGATTCGGTGAATTAATCGTCTCTCCCTTTCGGACGTTGCGAACAAAAGCAATTTTCTCATTTACTTTTTGTCCCTCTAAATGACCACCACGTATTTTAGCACCTTGCCCAAATTTCAATTCGAATGCTCTAATATTACTTTCTTTCGCTTTCTCCATGAATTTTCCCATTGAAAAATTACCGTCTTCATCACGGTATCCAAATAACCCTGGACCAATTTGCGCAACGATATTCGCTCCTGTATGTAAATGTTCTGGAATAACGCCACCTTCACCCGTATTAATCCACGATCCGCCTGCCATTTTTGCTCCAAAACCACTCGCTAAAATATAATTTTCTCCAATCGCACCGTAAGAAGTCGCAGATGCACCAAACATGCCATGTAGCTTCCACGGATATTTACGGTTCTCACCGACTATAATTGCATCATCTTCTTCGTACAGCCAAAGATTCGTTGTATCCGCTGTCAATTTTTCTCTTCTTGAAAATAACCCTTCTTTATGAATCACGTACTTTTTACCTTCCCGCTCTTGCGTGAGATTCACACTTAATTCCTCAGTTAATATCGGAAATAATGTATTAGCAATATAATATCCAGAAGCTTCAAAATCTCGTTTTGATCCAAAACCAAGTATTTCAGAGCGATATTTCGCTAAAAACATAACACTTTGAAAATCATAACGTGAGAAAGGCTTTCCATCCGTATCATGATCAAACCAATATTGTCGAAATTCAGGCCCTATCTTTTCCAGTAAGTAGCGCATTCTTCCTAAGTACGGATGTAATTTTAAAATAGAATGGTGTGTTCGTTTTTTTATAAAAAATGTAATGATAAAAAAGACGATTAAAAGCAACATTAAAAATAGTAATATACTAATAATAACGAGTAGCGTTTCACTCATCCCGCTTCCCCCTATGAAGTTCCATAATAAAAGGAGAACACTCGACGTGCTCTCCTTTTATCTTTATTCATACTAACGTAGCAAGATGCTCTTTCGCGTCATATTCAACTAAACTTTCAGCGTGTTTAATTCGATGAACAAAGTCTGGATTAGCAATTAACGGTCTTCCGAATGCCGCTACATCAATCGTTCCTTCTTGCAACGCTTCTTCGGCCTCTTTCGGATTTAAATTACCAACCCCAACAATCGTACCATCCCAATATTTTCTTACTAGTTGATGAAAATTCTTTCCATCAGCAATCTCTTGCGTATAATTCATCGTTGAAGGATGGATCATCGTTAGCCCAACCTCTTTAAACATATTTATGAACGTTTCAATTGCAAACTCAGGGTTTTCCCACATATAAGTAGGATTATCACCTTTGAAAGCAGAGAAACGAAGAAGTGTTTTATTAGCTCCAACAGCTTCTATTACAGCCGCCGTTACTTCTTTCATAAACGTTAACCTTTGTTTTAAATCACCGCCATATTTATCTGTTCGCTTATTCGCAAACTCATACGTAAATTGATCGATTAAATATCCGTGTGCACCGTGAATTTCTACTCCATCAAATCCAGCTTCGATCGCATTTTTCGCAGCTTGTGCGTATTGACCGATCACTTCTTGTATTTCTTCTAACGTCATTGCTTCTGGCGTATCAAACGGTTTACGAAAGCGTGGAACATTCCCCTCTGCAGCGATAGCCGACGGTGCTTGTGGCATTTGACCACCAATTATTTCATGATGACTCATACGCCCAACATGCCATATTTGAGCAATAATCGTCCCGCCTTCTTTATGTACTGCCTCTGTAACAGGTTTCCAAGAATCGATTTGTTCTTGTGTATAAATACCTGGTACTCCTGGGTTTCCTTTTGCTCTCGGACTAATGACAATTCCTTCTGTAATAATTAGTCCAATTCCATCCGCAGCACGTTTTCTGTAGTACTCCACTACATCAGCACCAACTGCTCCAGTCTCATTATCTGCAAAGCATCTTGTCATCGGTGCCATCGCTATACGATTACGAAGAGACCAAGTTCCAACTTGAATTGGATCAAACAACTTTGTTTCTTCAACGTTTTCAAAAAATCCCCCAGCATTTACATTTGTTCCTTCATAAATACTCGCTGCTTTATTACTTGAACTTGTCATTTTTCTTCCCCCTAAAAAATCTTACTATAATCGCATCATACTTACTTTTAGATAGTAACGTCAATTTTTACGACTTTACAATAAAAAATTCGAATATCCAAAAAACAAAATGCTATAAATAATATTAAAAAGGTTTCCTTAGGAGGAAACCTTTTTTGTTGACCATATATGGCTGTCAATTCGTTTATCTCTTTAATAAAAAACACCTTATCAATAGAAGTGAAAATGGTTCAGTATTCTTCTAAAAATAATAACTTATATACCTAAAACAATAAAAGCCCTACCTCTCTTTCATCCTTACGGCTCCTCGTCCGTGCCAGTGTGAATCAGGATTGCAAAAATCAAGTAACTATTTTATCGAAGTATTCAATTAAACTTCGAACATTCATAAATGAAATTAAAAAATAAAAATGGATTTGATTGTAGTAATAACAATAGAGGTAATGCTCTAAAAGTGGTTTGAAAGAGTTGAATGTCTTTGAAATGATAAATTTTCTATAATTATGTTCCCAAAAAATTCAAGATCTTTTTTGGGATATAATACATTATTTGTAATGAACCTTAACAAAAGCTTTTTATCTGATTTTCTGTGATACCTTCAATTAATCCCAGTTCACTAATCAAAAATTCATATGCGTTATCTAACATCTTCTTTTCGCTTGCATTAAGTGCTTTTTCTTTCTGTATACGCATTAAATCACGTACAACTTCAGCACCTTCTTGCATTTTACCCGTCTTTATTTTATCAGTGTTCAATTTATACCTTTGTTTCCACGTAAGTAATCTATCTGATTCCCCATGTTGAAAAATATCCATTATGTGTGCTAATGCGGTTATATCCGTAACTGGTCGTATATTCGAATTCAATATTCTCCCTGCTGGAATCATTAGTTCCATATTACTAGCCGACATTTTTATAACATAATACTGTTGTTTTTCTCCTGAGATTTCCTTCTCTTCTATGGCTTTAATTATACCTGCTCCCTGCATTGGATAAACAATGTTATCGCCAATTTGAAACAAATAATCCACCTCCATATATGGTAACCTTCTCAAGCTTAACACACTTTTAGTTTTTTAGCAAAATTTTTATTTTATCATAAAATTATTTTACGCGTCAATACTTAAGAAGCAAGAAATTAAATTTACACCATACACTATAAAAATCGCAATTCCATTAACGGTTCCACATACATTCATTCTCCTTTAACACAAAAACACATCACTACATTTCAGTAGTGATGTGTTTTTGATAAAGCATAAATATCTACTTTTCCGTCTATATACTAACCTGCTTACTAACCGTTTCCCTCGCTAAAAGAAAACTCATAATCACTTGCGCTGCTACTCTACTCGTCATATCTCTGAAATCAAGAGTTGGATCAATCTCTACTATATCCATCCCTTGAACGAGCAGTTCTTTACCAAGGAATTCAATCGCATCTAGTAAAGTCGTACTATCCATCCCACCAGGCCCAATTGCTGGACAACCTGGTGCAAACGCTTGGTCTAGCACATCCATATCAAGAGAAATATAAATAGAAGTCACACCTTGATTTCTTAATATTTCAATACTTTCCGTGATAATATCTTTTATTTCTCGCTCTCGTACGTCTTTCATTGTATACACTGTTACACCATGCTCTATTGCATATTCATGGTACGCACGTGCATTAGAAAAATTACGAATTCCAATTTGAACAAGTTGTTTCCCTGCAATGACATCATTTTCTAGTAAACTACGGAATGGTGTACCATTTGATGGGCCTCCATCATCTAAATTACGTAAATCATGATGAGCATCAAATTGAATAATTCCGACCTTTCCTTTACTGTTTGCAAAACCTGTTATACTCGGAAAACTAATCGAGTGGTCACCGCCAAGAACGATTGGTATCATGTTCGGGTTTACTTTCGTTACATGCCCAACTGTTTTCGCAATTCGTTTATGACTTTCTTTTATATCCGTCACATGCATCGTAATATCGCCGCAATCATATAAGACACTTTCTTTCATATCGTGTTCTTCTGTAATTGCATATGTGCTATATGCATCTAACATCGCACGAATTGTCTTTGGAGCAAAACTTGCTCCTGAATGACTAATAGATGGTTTAGAAAGGGGTGCTCCAATTAAGGCAGCACCGAATATTTCTACGCCTTCCTCCCAATCTTTAATCATCTCACTCCACTTTGTCACTTCACGATCAATAAACTTTGCATTTTTCTTTAAATAGTGGCCGTGCTCCACGATTGTTCACCTCTTGTATATGCAATATTACCATTCTTCCATACTGTATTCACATGACTTACGCCGTAATGATACGGTACGTAAGCATAATTGTAAGCATCCCATAAAACTAAATCTGCCTTACGACCAACTCTAATTTTCCCAGCTACATCACCACGGTTAATGGCATATGATGAGTTAACCGTTACGGCATTCCAAACTTCTTCTGGTGTCATTTTCAATTTTAGCATCGCAATGCTCATAATAAGCTGAATATTTTCAGTTGGACAGCTACCTGGGTTAAAGTCTGTAGCTAACGCAACTGCAACACCTTCATCAATCATTTTACGACCGCGAGCAAAACTTTCTTTATTTAAATAGAAAGTTGTTCCTGGTAATAAAGTGGCTACTGTATTAGAGTTTGCAAGCATTTCAATTCCTTTATCAGAAGCGCCAACTAAATGGTCTGCTGATGCTGCACCGATTTCTGCCGCTGCTTCCGCACCACCAAGAGGGTCGATTTCATCTGCATGAATTTTCACATCAAAGCCAAGCTCTTTCGCTTTTAATAAAAACTCTTTTGACTCTTCGACAGAGAACACACCTGTTTCACAGAAAATATCAACGAATTCCGCTAATTGCTTCTCTTTCATTTCTGGTAGTAGGTCTAACATCCATTGTAAAAATTCTTTCGATCTACCTTTATATTCTTTCGGAACTGCATGAGCACCTAAAAATGTGGAAACTAAATCGATCGGATGCTCTTTTTGTAATTGTGCAGTTGCCTCTAATTGTTTCCATTCCGTCTCATCATCTAATCCGTAACCACTCTTCGCTTCTACAGTTGTAACTCCGAAAGATAACATACGGTCTAAATGGAATTTCGCTTTTTGAACAAGTTCTTCTTTCGATGCTTGTTTCGTTGCATTTACAGTCGAAAGAATGCCTCCGCCTTGTTCTAAAATTTCTAAGTACGGAACTCCTTGTAATTTTAGTGCGATTTCATTTTCACGAGATCCACCAAATACAAGATGAGTATGCGGGTCAACAAGACCAGGAGTAACCATTTTCCCGCCGCAATCAATAACTTCTTTCGCTTGTAATCCTTTCGCTTCTTCCGCTGTTCCAACGAAAGTAATTACATCGTTTTCAATTCCAACCGCACCGTTTTCGATAACAGGAAGCGTGTTCATCGCTTCCCGTCTTAACAAGCCATCTTCTTGATCCATTGTTAGTAATTGACCAATATTTATTAGTAAAGTGTCCAGCATGTTTTCTCCTCCTTATTTCATCATTGGAATGTTAACGCCTTTTTCTTTCGCAGTTTCCACAGCTAAGTCATATCCAGCATCCACGTGACGAACAACACCCATACCAGGGTCAGAAGTTAATACGCGCTCAATACGTTTTGCTGCTGCTTCTGTTCCATCTGCAACGATAACCATTCCAGCGTGAAGTGAATAACCCATACCAACGCCGCCACCGTGGTGAACAGATACCCAGCTTGCACCGTTTACACTGTTAATTAATGCATTTAAAATTGGCCAGTCTGCTACTGCATCACTACCATCTTTCATCGCTTCTGTTTCACGGTTTGGAGATGCTACTGATCCGCAATCTAAATGGTCACGACCGATTACGATTGGTGCTGATAATTCACCATTTGCCACCATTTCATTAATGATGCGACCAAATTTCGCGCGCTCACCGTAACCTAACCAACAAATACGTGATGGAAGACCTTGGAATTCAACTTGTTGACGAGCCATACGAATCCAGTTACATAAATGCTCATTATCAGCGAACTCGCGTAAAATTACTTCGTCTGTTTTATAAATATCTTCTGGATCACCAGAAAGTGCTACCCAGCGGAACGGTCCTTTTCCTTCACAGAATAATGGACGGATAAATGCTGGAACGAATCCTGGGAAATCGAAAGCATTTTTCAAACCTTCATCGAAAGCAACTTGGCGAATGTTATTTCCATAATCAAATGTAATTGCGCCTTTTTCTTGCATTGCAAGCATTGCTTCTACATGTTTTGTCATACTTTCTTTTGATAATTGTACGTAACGTTCTGGATCTTCTTCACGAAGTTTCGCTGCTTCTTCTAACGTATAACCTACTGGAATATAACCGTTTAATGGATCATGAGCTGAAGTTTGATCCGTAACTAAGTCAGGGATAATATTACGATTTACTAACTCAGGTAAAATTTCTGCTGCATTACCTAATAATCCAATTGAAATTGGTTCTTTCTTCTCTTTATACTCGTTCGCAACAGTTAATGCTTCTTCTAATGATTCTGTGTACATGTCACAATATCTCTTTTCAATACGACGATCGATACTACGCTTATCTACATCAATCGCAATGACAACACCGCCATTCATCGTTACAGCAAGAGGTTGTGCACCACCCATACCACCTAAGCCAGCAGTAAGTGTTAATGTACCTTTTAATGAACCATCGAAATGTTGACGAGCCGCTTCACCAAATGTTTCATATGTTCCTTGTAGAATCCCTTGCGTTCCAATGTAAATCCAGCTACCAGCTGTCATTTGTCCGTACATCATAAGACCTTTTTTCTCTAGTTCTCGGAAGTGATCCCAGTTTGCCCATTTCGGTACTAAGTTTGAGTTCGCTAACAGAACGCGAGGTGCATCTTCATGTGATTTAAAAATGGCAACTGGTTTTCCTGATTGAACAAGTAACGTTTCATCACTTTCTAACGTTTTTAATGAATCTACAATCGCCTGATAGCTTTCCCAGTTACGAGCTGCACGGCCAATTCCGCCATATACAACTAATTCTTCTGGTTTTTCAGCAACTTCAGGATCTAAATTGTTCATTAACATACGAAGTGCAGCTTCTTGCACCCATCCTTTCGTTTGTAACTCTGTACCTCTTGGCGCGCGAATTGTTTGTTGTACTTTTTCCATTTCAATCTCTCCCTTTTCTCATTTTATAGTGCTGCGTTTACATCTAATCTTTCTTTTATCGAATAATTCGTTTTTAACCAATGCGCAATATTTTCAATATCTGTTGAGAATATACGGTCATTTTTAATAGATGGCACCTGCTGACGACCTTGGTGGTAGAAGCTCTTCGTCACTGTACTCATGTTTTCAATTCCGCGATATTCTGCTGCTTGCATTGCACAAATCATCTCAATAGAAAGAACACGTCTTGCATTTTGAATAATTTGATGTGCATGGCGTGAAGCAATTGTTCCCATACTTACATGATCTTCTTGGTTAGCAGAAGACGGAATTGAATCTACACTCGCCGGATGTGCTAACGTTTTATTTTCAGAAACAAGCGACGCTGCAGCATATTGCATAATCATTGCACCTGACTGTAGTCCTGGTTCTGGACTTAAAAATGGTGGTAAATCATTTAATTGCGGGTTTACTAAACGCTCAATACGGCGCTCCGAAATATTTGCAAGTTCCGCCATTCCTACTTTTAAGAAGTCCATCGCAAACGCAATCGGTTGACCATGGAAATTCCCGCCCGAAATTACTTTTTCCCCACCATCAAAGATAAGCGGATTATCTGTTGCTGCATTCATTTCAATTTCTAATTTTTCTTTTACATAATTTAAAACTTGCCAAGAAGCACCGTGTACTTGCGGGATACAACGAAGTGAATAGGCATCCTGTACACGTAGTTCTCCTTGTTTTGTTGTTAATTTACTATCGTGAAGAATGTCACGAATTCTGCTTGCTACTTCCACTTGCTCTTTATAACCACGTGCTTTATGAACATTTTCATCAAATGCATCAATAATGCCTTGTAACCCTTCAATTGTCATCGAAGCAATTAGTTCAGCTTGATACGCCGTTGCTTCTGCTTCTATATAAGAAAGAACTCCTTGTGCTGTCATCGCCTGCGTACCATTAATTAACGCAAGACCTTCTTTTGCTTCAAGTTCAATTGGCTCAAGCCCTTCTTCTGTAAGAGCAACCATTGCATGAACGCGTTTCCCTTTATAGAACACTTCACCTTCGCCTAATAATACGAGCGCGAGATGAGATAAAGGCGCTAAATCTCCACTTGCACCAAGTGAACCTTGTTGCGGAACAACTGGATGAATTTTACGATTTACAAACTCAAGAAGCATATTTACAACAAGCGGCCTTACGCCTGATACTCCTTTAAGCATCGTGTTTGCTCGTAAAATTAACATTCCACGCGATACTTCTTCCGGGAATGGATCACCAATCCCACATGCATGTGACTGAATTAAATTATGTTGAAGTGCCTTTACATCATCTTTTTGGATAAGCACATCACTAAACTTTCCAAATCCAGTTGTAATTCCGTAAACGACTTTTCCGTCCTCTACAATTTTCTCAACTACTTCGCGGCACTCCGCTACCTTTTGCATACTAGTTGGACAAGCTGTTACACCTTCTCCTTCCAGTAATAACCTCTTCATTTCTTCAACTGTCAATGTATGTCCTGTTAACGTAATCATCATTTTTCCTCCTTAAAAAGGCAAAAGGGGACCTTATCTTTTTAAGACAGACTTCTGTCCTAAAAAAGTAAGGCCCCCTTCTAACTAATAGACTATGGGCAAATCATATGTGATTAATTCCTAAACCAATCGCCTCATGCTCAGATCCTTTTACAGGTGCACCAATCGTTCCATATAATGCAACAGCAACCCATTCGCCTTCTTTTTTTCCGTCGTATGGTGTACCGCGCACAATCGCAAAACGAAGTCCTACTGTACGAAGAACGTCTGCTAACTGAATTTGACCTCTCGTCACTCCGTACAAAGCTTCCATAATTGCATGATAAAGTGCATGTGTTTCTCTGTAAACATCTGTTTCAATAACTTGGTTGCTTTTAGCCGCTGTTTCCATTGCTGCGACAACCTTTTGCGAATTCATCGAACCCACTTTCCCCGTACAATACTTCCAACCTTTTGGAATGGATAATACAGGACTTTCATTCTCATCCGCAAGTGCCAACAGCATGGCCATACGACCAATTCGATGTGTTCCTTGAAGAAGCATGTGACTCTCTCATTTCTTTTGAATTATTTGAATATTACTTAATTTAAGAATATATGAAAACGTTTAAATCGTCAATAGTTTAAAATCATATTCAAACATTTTTTTCATCCCCATAATTTTGTGTACACAAATGATTTACACAATTTTTCCAAGCATGCTATAGTCTCACTAACAGATGCAAAGGGGCGAAATTTCAGTGACAAAACGAAAAGATATTCATTTTCGAATTGAAGAGAAATTACTTAAAAGGTTTGAATCAGCACTCCATTACGAAGGTTTAAAGAAAACAGATGTATTAACACATGCAATCCAACAATTTTGCACAAAGGTGGAATGTGACAAAATGAATGATGTAAAACGTCAGTATAACGTTAGCAACCATTTACAAACACGCATCGACACACATACACATTACGAAGAAAAACACGTAGATTTAGATAAACTCGTCATTAAACATTTACAACTTCAAGGGGAAGAAAACATATTAGAGGTTGGGTGCGCTAGTGGAAAATTCCTTTCCCTTTTACAAACAAATGGTCATAAAGGCCCATTAACCGGGTTTGATCAATCCGAAGCTATGCTTGCTGAAGCTGCTAAAACAAATAACTTAATAGAATGGAAACGAGGGGATGCTAGTAAACTTCCTTTCGAAACAAATTGTTATGACCTAATAATTGCAAGACATATGTTATACCATGTGAAAGATGTTGAAAAAACAATTCAAGGATTCCATAAAGTAATTCGTCCTGGTGGAACACTTTTAGCTACAACAAATTCTAGGGTTACACTACCTCGTATAGTTGAAATGTGTAACCGTATGTTAGACGCATTTGATTTACCGAAAACAACATCATCAGTCACTCCATTTTGTTTAGAAAACGGTAAAGAGATATTACAATCTGTTTTTCCAACTGTTGAAGAAACAGTTATTCATAATGCTCTCGTTTTTCATCATGATACTCCGATTGTAAACTATATTTCTAGCATGTTTCCGTCGCTAAATATACCTGATAATACATACCTTCACGCGGAAATGAAGGTATGGCTAAAAGAAGAAGTAGAAAATGAATTGTCACTTCATAACGGTATATGGCGTGACCCAAAAACGTTAGCCATTTATCGATGTCAAAAAGAAAAAAGCTAGCATTTGCTAGCTTTTACACGTTTTCTCGTAAAAGTTTCTCCATTACTACATTACCTTTACCACAATAAAAATCTGTATTATGTTCGTCTGCCACTCCAAAATAAGAGGCAATTGCTATTCCAAATGGTACAAATGCATGCCCTTGTGCTGTAATGATATTTGAGTGTTGCACAACTTCTTCATACACGAAATTTTCCACTGGAAAACAATCAAATTTTTGATAATCTATAGTCGCAGTATAAGAAATCCCTTTAAATAACCCTGCTTTTGCTAGTGCATACGGTCCAGCACAAATTGCCGCCACTAATTTTTCTTGTTCATGAAATTGACGAATGATTGAAAAAAGAGGTTTTGCATCTTCCAACTGTCCTTCTTCTCCACCTGGAATAAGTATCCCCTCATACTCATCTACACATACTTCACTTACTTCTATATGCGGCTGCACTTGCAATCCAGTTTCACTTATAACCAATTCTTTAGTTAAGCCCGCTGTAATGATTTCATATTTATTTTTCAGCAATGCCGTCGCTACTGTTATTTCAAACTCTGCAAATGTTGAGTATACAAATAAAAGTATTTTTTTCATAGCCCTCTCTCCTTTAACCAGTCCATAAAATATACCTCTAAATCGTCCACTGTTAATCTATTCGTGTCCACATAAGTTACAGGAAATTGTTTATACCAGTCTTTTTCAGTTTCTACTAATTTAAATTGCTCCGCAAACGTACTTCTGTTTCTTGTTCTATCATTATTTTTTCTATCATATACATTCTTTTTCGTAACATCTAAGTAAAAAATCACATCCGAACGGCATGCTCTTAATTTATATAATTCATCTTTCAATTCAGTTTCTATATCCCACTCTTCTCCTATAATCGTTGGATAAAAGAGTGTAAAAAACTCAATGTCTTCTGGTCCGCGATCAAAAATTACGACTGAATCTTTCACATTTTGAAACTCCTTTATTTTTGCTTCCATAAACATTTTTTGATTCATAATAAACCCTACTTTTGAATTCATATCTAAATTCAATTTTTTTCGCTTCTCTACAATTGGATATGGATTTTCATATATAACTCGAAACCCTCTCTTTTCTAACCTTTTTGCTAATGTTGTTTTTCCGCTAGCCATCGGCCCTTGCAGTGAAATTACGTATGCCACACCTCTCATTCCCTTACACTTTAGTACACCTATAATATACAGAATCTTGAAAACTCTCAACATTATATATATCATCTTGTTTCTTATTCATATCTAACTTATAATGAAAAATAGAGATTATGACGGACGCATCAATAATGTAAGCTTGGAAATCCAAGCTTACATTATTTTTTGCTTTCCCTTTTCTAATAAAAAGAGTATACTAGATTAGAACGTATGTTCTTAGTAATTACATACAGTAAGGAGATAGAACAATGGTATACGACACAAAAGCAATTTCTTGGAATGAATCTTTAAAACAACTTCAACGCCGCTATACAAACAAACAAGTTGACCGAAAAGAATTTGAGGATATTGAACTGATGGAATTCTTCCGCGATAACGACTACATTTCTTTACCTACACATATAAGCGGCCTATCAAAAACACGTTTTACTTCTTACTCTATTTTCACAACTGAAGATAAAGATCGTAAAGTTGGCACACTTATTATTGAGTATGTTGAAGACGATAATAATAATTTATGTGTTGAACAACTATACTTCGTTTAAACTATAACGCTTGGTCAAAATGACCAAGCGTTCTTGCTTTCTATGAATCTCACTGTATATAATATGAATAAAAGAAAACCGCTATCATTAAGGGGGGATATGCTTGCTCGAAGGATGGTTCAGTTGGTTCATTGTATTATGGACGGTTATTTTGTTAGGGCTTATGTCTATCGGTGGATACTTTATGTTCAGAAAATTTCTAAAACGTTTACCAAAAGAAGACGGCATGTCCATTTTGGATTGGGAAGAACACTACATAAATAAAACGAGACATTTATGGGCTGATGAACAAAAACAATTGTTAGAAGAGCTTGTAAGTCCTGTTCCAGAACTATTTCGTGATGTTGCAAAATCAAAGATTGCTGGAAAAATCGGGGAACTTGCATTACAAGAAAATGCCTCTCAAATTACACAAGACTTAATTATTAAGGGATATATCATTGCCACACCAAAGCGTGATCATAAATTTTTAATAAAAAAACTACAAGAAAAAAAGATTGATTATTCTAACTATCGATCTTTACTCGCAAAGTAACTTCATATTATTTTCGATAAAAAAGACAGCGCCTTTGACGCTGTCTTTTTATTTGGTACATATACAGTTTTTAAGTTAGCTTCATATCTTTTTCATTATAAAAACCATCTTCTTTTTCCATTTCCTTCTGTAATTTCGTAAAGGAACGATACATTGCAATTCTCCATGACACAATCATCGCAAACGCAAGTAAGAAGAACATGCCACTAAGTTGTCCTAAATCAAGAGATTGACTTAAGTAGGTTTTAAATACAATCCGCACTACAAGTAATCCAATTAATATGAAAACAAAGGCTTTTGAACGCTTCAAATAAATCTCTTGTCCTCTAATTTCAAATTTAGATGTTTTAATAAGAAAAATAGAGAAAATCAAACCGACACCAATTGCTTCTAACATTTCTGCTGGAGTTAATCGAAATTCAGGGAAAACATACATCAATGCACCCGTACTCATAAAAAATGGTGGAAGTATAATTTTTTTCAATGTTGCAGGTTTCTTAGCTGCTTTTAAACGAATAAACATCGCACCGACAGCCATACAAACAGCAACGATACTTGATAAAAGAACTATGTTCATATTTTCTCATCCTTTTTTGTGGCTATATGCAAAATATACTTTCATTATATGCTTTTCCGTTAGTATTTCCAACATTTTCGCAGAATAATACTAAAAACCAGTAAAACCACCAAATAAACTTGAGAAATATACGATAATTTTCGTCATCCAGTTAAAGTATAGGAAGACACCCATAACAATCATAATATATCCTCCGACTTTCATGAAGGCCATACTATTTCTTTTAATCCAAGACATTTTCGTAATAAAGAATGACAGTACGAAAAACGGGATTGCAAATCCAAGTATGTAAGCAATCATATATATCATTGCTGATTCTGGATTTGTTGCTGCTAATCCAATTACAGACACTAGAATTGGTCCGGTACATGGCGTCCACCCTGCTGCAAAAGCTAATCCGATTAGTACTGATCCAAAATAGCCACTTGGACGATTTTTAAATGTAAATTTACGGTCTTGCATTAAAAATTTCGGCTTAAACACCCCGACAATAATTAAGCCGAACACGATGATAAATATACCACCTAACTGTCTGATTAAATCTTTATAGTCAGTAAAGATTCCTCCAATAAAACTTGTACCAAATCCAATTGCAATAAATATAATTGAAAATCCAAGTAAGAAAAACGCTGTATGTATCATACTTCTTTTGCGAAGCATTGCATTTTCTTCTTTCAATTCAGAAACCGACATACCTGTTATGTACGATAAAAATGCCGGATAAAGCGGTAAGCAACATGGGGAAATAAATGATAAGAACCCGGCGCCAAACGCTAAAAAAATACTAATATCTTGCATCATTCCACTCCTCTCCCTAAATATTGTAACAAAAACACATAAAAATACTATGAACAATTCGTGAAATCACTTTTACAACGTGGCAATAAGAAAAACCGCACTTCCTCACAGTTTCTAATAAAACGTTTTCATTTCCTTCTATTATATAGAAAAAACCCAAATGGATTATAAAACTCCTTTAATTGTTATTACCATAACAAAGGTAACATAGTTTCTCAAATAATTAGCACGTTACTAGTACGTCTATATACATATTGGTTTAAAAAATATTTTTTTCAAATGCTATCTCTATACAATGCAAAGTTTATTTTATAATACTTCTACTATTAAAAATTTCAAGATTATGCATAAATATCATACTTTTATTATTATTCTATAAAATGTCATACTTTTCTTTCATTTGACCCTTTATTTCTAATTTTGTATACTTCCCTCTAGTTATATATTTTCGATACGGAACAACTTCATATAGATGGGAGGAATTTTTCATGCTTCGTTATTCTCTTTTAGTTTTATTAGGAGCGTGTAGTTATGGAATTTTAGCTATTTTTGTTAAGCTTGCATATGCAGAAGGATTTTCACTTGGAGAGGTAATTGGCAGCCAATATTTGTTCGGTTGGATTATTTTGCTTGCTATTACACTTCTATTTTCTAGACGTCGCGTTCCTTTAAAGCAAGCATTACTTTTATTCGTTGCAGGAACATCTGCAAGTTTTACCGGAATTTTTTATTATGCTTCATTAAAAACTGTACCAGCTTCTATTGCAATTATTCTTTTATTCCAATTCGTTTGGGTCGGAATTATCATTGAAGCAGTCGCAACAAAAACATTACCTTCAAGAGAAAAAGTTATTTCTGTTATTTTCTTACTTGTAGGGACATTTTTATCAAGTGGTTTACTTGAACAATCAGTAGGTGCTTTCGATACGACTGGGGTCATTTTAGGTTTATTATCTGCTGTTACATTCGCAACATACATTTTCGTAAGCGGAAAAGTTGCTGTTGAAGTACCTTCATTACCGCGCGGTGTTCTCTTAATGACTGGTGCTTTAACTTTAGTCATGATTGTATTCCCACCAACATTTATTTTTAATGGTGCCATTTCTCAAGGTCTTTGGAAATACGGTTTAGGATTAGGAACATTTAGTATCGTTATTCCATCTATTGCCTTTACAATCGGGATTCCAAAAATCGGTTCTGGCTTAGCGACTATTCTTGGTGCAGCGGAACTACCAGTTACAACAATTATGTCAGTATTCGTTTTAAAAGAGGCTGTACTATCTTCACAATGGTTCGGTGTATCACTTATATTAATTGGGATTGCAATCCCGCAAATTGCATACGCAATGCGTGGACGTTATCGTAAACATCATACGCATAAAAAATTCGCAGCATAAAGTGAAACTTTAATTAGTTGAACCAATCGGGCTTTTATGGGATAAACGAGAGAGGATTTTCATTTGAGAATCCTCTCTTTTATTGTTGTATACTTATGATAAATATTTTGCTGAAGAAAGAAGGCATACTACATGGTATCTATTTCAAATCAACTAAAAGAAAAACTTATTTCCATCCGTCGACATTTACATGAGTATCCAGAACTATCATATGAAGAGTTCGAAACAACAAAAGCAATAAAAAATTGGTTAGAAGAAAAAAACATTACTATCATTGATTCCAATTTAGAAACAGGAATTATCGCTGAAGTGTCTGGTAATAAAAACGGACCAATTGTAGCAGTTCGTGCTGATATTGATGCCCTTCCTATTCAAGAAGAAACACATTTGTCCTATGCATCTAAAGTACGAGGGAAAATGCATGCTTGTGGACACGATTTTCATACAGCTGCTATTTTAGGTACTGCTTTCTTATTAAAAGAAAGAGAATCTTCCCTAAATGGAACGGTTCGCTTCATATTCCAACCAGCTGAAGAAAGTAGTAATGGCGCTTGCAAAGTTATTGATGCTGGACATTTACGTAATGTGCAAGCGATTTTCGGCATGCATAATAAACCTGATTTACCAGTAGGTACAATTGGCATTAAAGATGGTCCACTGATGGCCGGAGTTGATCGATTTGAAATTGAAATTCACGGAGTTGGTACACACGCGGCTGTACCAGATGCTGGCGTAGATCCTATTGTCGCATCCTCTCAAATTGTGATGGCACTGCAAACAATTGTAAGCCGAAATATAAGTTCATCTCATAATGCAGTTGTGAGTGTTACAAATATCCATGCAGGAAATACGTGGAACGTGATTCCTGAAAAAGCTACGTTAGAAGGAACGATTCGCACATTCCAAGCTGAAACACGTGAAAAGATTCCAGCACTCATGGAGCGTATTATTAAAGGTGTATCTGATGCATTAGGTGTAAAAACGAAATTCCGTTTTTATTCAGGTCCTCCTGCTGTTCACAACGATAAAGCTCTTACAGACTTATCTACTCAAGTTGCCACAAAGATGAATCTTAATATCATCTCGCCTAGTCCGTCAATGGCTGGAGAAGATTTCTCATTTTACCAACAGGAAATACCAGGTTCATTCGTCTTTATGGGAACGAGCGGTACACATGAATGGCATCATCCTGCTTTTACAATTAATGAAGAGGCACTGCCTATAAGTGCAGAATACTTTGCTTTACTAGCCGAAAGAGCACTTAAACAATTCTCATAAAAAAAGCCGTTCAAAGTGCATCTCAGCACCCTGAACGGCTTTTCTTATTAAGTTAAATCACGTTTTAAAAACACAGTATATGAAATACATAAAAATACGAACAAATAAAGTAACAACATACATGATGCAAACGGGAATGTTACTCCATCAATAAAACTTCCATTCTTTGAAATACTATATAAATCTGTGTTTGCTGGCAATAAATATTTCGCCCAGTTATATCTAGTGGCTGCTAATAGCGCAATATTGCCTGATAAAGCAAGGAATAGTGAAATACCAATTGCACCTCCACTAGATCTCGTTAACACAGAAATCATAAATGCAAACGATGCGTACACAACCGTTGGTAACCACGATAAAACATAATATTTACTTGCTTCTACAAAAATGTTTTGTTTTATTATATTTCCATCTTGGAAAATAAACTCACTCCATGCAGGCTGTTGGAATTTATAAATAACAAGTCCACATAAAGCGGAGAAGATCATATTAAATATAAATAATAAAGCTGCAAATATAACAATTGCTAAAAATTTTGCTGTTAAAATTTTAAAGCGACTCGCTGGTCGTATCGTTAAAAATTTATATGTTCCCCAGCTATATTCATTCGCAAAAATTGTACTTGCATACACGAGGATAAATGGGAGCAAAATTGGAAATACGATAAAACCTGTATCTCTCATGAAAGAAAGTGGAGAACTGCTTGCCGGTGCTGTATCCGTATCTAAATGCTTCATCTTAAGCTGGTATTCTTTTACAAGCTCATCCCCTGATTTTTCTGCTAAAATAGCTTCTTTTTTCATGCCAAGCTTTTTCTCAATTTCTACAGTTCGTTCTGTATAATCTACTTTCCATCCTTTTGTTTCCGGTTCAAAATACTTTACCGTAACCCATCCTAATCCGATTATTAATACTGCAATAACTGCAAATGGAATAATCGTTCGCTTCCGCTTAAATATTTTATACAGTTCGTTATATACTAAATTAAACAATATCTTTTCCCCCTGTTAATTCTAAAAATTGCTCTTCTAACGTTTTTCTTTCTTCATATACACGATACACTTGAATATTTTTCTCAAGCAATGTACGAATAACATTTGGGATTTCTTCATCTTTTACATTAATAAGTAATTCATTATCTTTTACTAAAACATCATGCCCTAATATTTCTGCTGCTTTATTCGCATCATCTACACGTATACGGATCGTCTCCATCTCTTCGCTTTGGCTATGCTGAATATTTTGCGTAGCCACATATTCCCCGTGCTGAATAATGATAACTCTGTCACACATTAATTCAACTTCTGAAAGTAAGTGACTTGATACAAGTACAGCTTTTCCTTGTTCATGTGCAATTTTTTTTATGTACATTCTCATTTCATGTATTCCACTAGGGTCTAATCCATTTGTCGGTTCATCTAGTATCAACACGTCTGGATCGTGAATAAGTGCCTGAGCGATTCCTAAACGTTGTCTCATGCCGAATGAATACGCTTTTACTTTGCGATCAATTACTTGTCCCATCCCTAACAATTTCACTACTTCATCGATGCGTTCTTCGGTCACATTACCATTCATTCGTCCGAAATATGTTAAATTTTCATAGCCGCTCAAAAAAGGATAAAATTCAGGTGTCTCAATTACCGCTCCAATTTTCGCAGCTGTTTTTTCGAATTGCTGTTTCACAGATTGACCATCAATCCATACTTCACCTTCTGTCATACGGATCATACCAACCATCATTCTCATTAAAGTCGTTTTTCCAGCACCGTTTGGTCCGAGTAAACCGACAACCTCGCCTTTTTTCACTTCAAAACTAATATTTTGTACAAGTGTCTTTGATCCGATTTGCTTCGTTAACCGATCGACTTTTACAATTGATTGTTCATTTGTCATTCTATACAACCTTTCCTTCCCATTCTTTGTCAGGTCTTTTCACTGTAACATGATTATTTTTATGTGTAAAATAGAAAAAAGCATGATTTCTCATGCCCTTTCTTTAAACCGCAACGAATTTCCATCTTTTAAATTTCGAACAAATCGATAACATTGCATCATCGATATTAAAACGACAGTCATCATAATTACACTAATAATTACAACTGCATATATTGTAATTGGCGCACTATTTATTCCTTGTATCCCTGCGACTTTCATAAAGATAACCGTGAATAATTTCAAAAATAGCATCCCATTAATTAATCCAAAAACAAATGCTGCTCCATAAATGAATAATTGCTCCTGACATAATACACATAGTACCTCTTTTCTTTTCATATTTTCTTCTACATAAGATATAAACTCCTCCCTCCTCACATGCAAAAGGGAGTACATCATTTTATATGTAGTAAAAATACATATGAAAATTAGTACAATAAAAAGTGTGTAAAAGTACATTTGAAATACAAATGCATTCCCTACTTTCAAAATAGCTCCTTCATTAAATTGTAACGATATCATAAAAAACAAAATCATAGTACTCATAGCAATCCACATAAATTGCTTCATCCTTTTGGTAGCAAATGTTATAATATTTTTTCTCGCTAACCGACATAAAGACATAAAATTCTTCCCCTACCTTATTACATACGCATTCTATACTACTAGTGTATAAAAATATGACATTTTAAACATCGCACTACAATCGGAATTTCTTCTAAGTCTTTAGTCCTAGAAAACGAAATGATAAAAAATCACATTTAGAATATAATTGTAAAAAGGAGGAGATTGCATGCGTATAAAATTACTATCAATCTTGTGTTTATTATTACTCACAAGTTGTAGCCAAATAAAAAACAATGAAGTTGCCGTTGTTGAGCCATACAAATTAACAAAAGAGCAAGCTTCTATTTTACAAATGACTCCTTTTCAAGAAGGAAATAGCATGTTTTATAACGTTACTCTTAAAAATGATAAAGATGAAATAAATGCTACAATTGATTATTATAACAATGGTAAAAAAACAAAAGAAATTGCTAATATAGCTACCTCACATTTTTCAAAAAAGAAAGTAAAGCTTTCTTTTTTACCACCACATTTCCAATTCGATAAAGATATACAAGAAAAAAGGCAGTGGTATCTGAATATTGAAGGTGGTTCAACACTTGTTCCTGAAGAAGCGCCACCAAGCGTAAATAGCTCTGCAACTACTACAATCCAATCTATAAAAAATTTAAAATACAATCAAAAAACAACTTTAGCTGCTGTAATCCAAACCAGTAAAGAAACTGTAAGCGTTCCTACCATTGATGAAGAAACAGGTATTGATCTACTCTTAAAAGAAAATGAACACGTTTATCTATTTAGTATCGAGCTAAAAAAAGAACAATAAAGCGGAAATGCAACTTAAGTTGCATTTCCGCTTTATTGTTTAATAAGGTGTACTTTTATGAATTTGAATTAAATCCATATTCTGTTACTACTATTGCTCATCTTCTACTTCTATTCTTTTCTTCTCTCTTGCAATTTTTAAAAACTCTAGTAGCTCTGGATTACTATTCATTTTTTTGTAAGCCACTGACATTTCTGCAACAAAATTAGAATCATATAACTCTTTATATACAACTTCTGTTTTATATAACTTATTTGCCGACACGGGTATTACTGTAATTCCAATCCCTGCTGCTACAAGCCCCATAACTGTTTGATACTCTGTTGCTTCTTGTACAATACGCGGACTAAATCCAACTTCTCTGCAAAGAGATAAAATTGTATCATACAAAGCTGGCCATACTGGTCTCGTAATAAATACAAACGGCTCATCTCGTAAATCTTCTATATGTATTTCATCTTTCTCTGCAAGTGGATGTGCCTTTGGTAAACATAAGGTGCAAGATAACCTTTGAATTGGCTCTAATTCTAATAATTGCGTTGGAATTGGTGGACGTAAAAAGCCAATATCGATACGGTTATCATGAAGTGCATGAACTTGATCTGGTGTTGACAATTCATGTAATGCAACAGACACTCTCGGAAATTTTTTTCTATATTCCCTAACAATTGATGGTAAAATATCATATATCGCCGCACCTACAAAACCAATTGAAAGTGATCCTACTTCTCCCCTTTGCGCACTCTGTGCAACTTCTACTGCTTTTTCAATTTGTTCAAACGCCTTTTTTACTTCTTTTAAAAACATTTCTCCTGCTTCTGTTAGTTCAACCTTTCTTTTCGTTCTTGAAAATAATGTAACTCCCATTTCTTTTTCTAATTGCTGTATTTGTTGACTAAGTGGTGGTTGTGTCATTTGTAAACGAGCAGCCGCCCGTCCAAAGTGTAACTCTTCTGCCACAACAACAAAATATTGCAAATGCCGTAATTCCATTTTTGGACACCCTTTTCACTTTCGATTAATATGTCTAATATATTAATAACATATAATTTATATATTAGACAAATATTTTGAATGAACGTATAGTAGAAATTGTTAATTCTTTTTTACAATTTTTATGTAAAAAAAGAAAGAGGTGGTTACTGTATGAAATGGTGGAAGTTAAGCGGACAAATTTTATTACTATTTTGTTTCGCTTGGACAGGTGAATGGATTGCAAAACAGGCACACCTCCCAGTTCCAGGAAGTATAATCGGTATTTTTTTATTATTAATTTCATTAAAATTTAACCTAGTTAAAAAAGAATGGATACAGGACGGAGCAGATTTTTTATTAAAAGAACTTATTTTATTTTTCATCCCTTCTGCAGTCGCTGTCATACGTTACAGAGATACACTAACACAATATGGAATCGATCTCATTTTAATTATTATGATTAGCACTCTTTGCGTTACCTTAGTTACAGGACTTTTAACAGAATTGCTACTAAAGCGGAAAGGATCAACGCAATGATCGGATTTCTTTGTTTACTATTAACACTATTCACATATTGGCTATCAAAAAAAATGTATCAACGCTGGAATTGGAGTCTACTTTCTCCTCTTCTCGTCTGTCCCATTATTTTAATTGCTTTATTGCTCGGATTAGATACACCTTATGAAACATATGAATCTGGTGGTCACTGGTTAACTGAATTATTAAAACCCGCAACAGTTGCTTTTGCATGGCCAATCTATAAATACTTTGATTTATTAAAGAAACATGGAATGGCTATCTTACTTAATGTCATTGTCGGTTCGTTTTTATCAGTCATTACTTCAGCACTACTAGCAAATTATTTTCAAATTGATTCATCACTAGAACATAGTTTAGCGCCACATATCGTAACAACACCAATCGCAATGGCTATTTCAGAAATGATTGGTGGTATGTCACAATTAACTGCTGTATTTGTCGTTTTAACTGCCTTAACAGGAGCATTGCTCGGCCCTTCTCTCATACGTATTTGCCGTATTAAAACAGCAATCGCAAAAGGTATTATGTTAGGAACGAGCGCAAATGGAACCGGTACATCAAAAGCATTCGAAATCGGTCCTGTGGAAGGAACAATTGCAAGTTTATCCATGCTTTTAACAGCAGGCGCTAGTTTAGTTATCGTTCCGCTTTTCTTGTCTTGGATACATTAAAGAAGCAAGTATTTACATACTTGCTTCTTTATCTATATATTGGCACAGCAATTCATAATCCTCTGGAAAAGCTAAACACAATTGTTCAACTTCATGTATCCCTTTCCAAGCAATTTCATGTATTAACTCATCAGGGTCTTGGATTTTCATATTACCGCCTATTTGTTTAACAAAATAATAATGGACATACACTGGAACACCGTATGTAATACCCTCTTTTTCATATATTTTATTTACAACTTCCACATTGTAACCTGTTTCTTCCCAAACTTCCCTGATACAACATTCTTCTAGTGTCTCTCCCTTTTCAAGTCCTCCACTTGGGACAGACCACCTTTTTTCTTCTCCCTCTTTGCCCTGCAGTACCATTAAAACTTCATTTCTTTCATTTACACATACCGCTGCACTACCTATCCATCTCTCCATAAACATCCCTCCCCTACTAAAATTCGCCTTCTTTATTATTTTCCCCTTGAAAAAAAAGAGGAAATAATAAAACAATGACGAAAAGTTACATCAACTTCATAGACAATCCCTTCTTAGAAATTAAAACTGGAAGGATGAAAATATGATTTCTAATTATGTCGTGGAATGTGTCTTTTGTGAAGAAAATCGAAAACCTCGCCAAGCTATTGTCACAGTTCCCGCCACTACTCAGCTACTAGCCCTTGAAAAAGTGCGCGCGGAATGCAAACGTCGCTTTGGAAAAACTGTATTATTGCAAACAGAAATTAAAGAAGAAATAATTTTCGAACAAAAAGAAAGCTGACCATAAATTGGTCAGCTTTCATATCCGATCATATTTTCACATGAAGATTAGGGGCATCCTCTTTAAGGATCGGGATTTTCCCATTATGTACGTTCCATAATGGTCATCGAACAATATATTTCTATGCAATTAACTATTGAATAGAATAGGGCAAAACTTGTTCGCATTTTTAGAAAAGGGATAGGGATATAATTCAAGTAGTACTTCGAATACTCGAACTTTACACTCATAATATTAAAACAAATCCTTTTATATGGGAAATATGAATTACCTATATAATTCATTCGTAAAATATATTAATAGTTTGCTATATTAATTTTATCCCGCTATTTGTAGGCAGTAACCCCCTGCTGATTATAATTTCACTTTATTCCATCAATAGCATACAACCAGCTAAAACCGGTGTCATAATCATCGAAAACCTCAAAAGCGTTCGCGGTGCATAATTTGTAAACTTCGCGCCAATGTATGCCCCTAACATGGTCCCAATCAATACTTGTAATAACAATATATAATCTAAATATCCTTCCGAACTATATCCTATCCCGCCTCCAATTGCAATCGGTAATATAACAAGCATTGTTGTCCCTACAGATTGCTGAATCGTAAGTCCCAATAGAACCATTAATCCAAGTTGAATAAACGGTGCAGAACCAATCCCAAATGAACCAGCCATCATTCCAGTAACTAATCCAAGGCATACACATTTCAACAAGTAGTTCACGGAAAACTCTTTATGTTTATATAAAGACGACTTTTCTTTGTTTTGGAACATAATTAATTTAATAAACATAAAAATTGCCGATAAAAATAACATCCCAGCTGTAAACCAATGAAGAAGATGTGCTGGTATAAGTGAACCAAATTTAGAACCAATATAAGAGCCAATTGCGCCAAATCCCCCAACAATCCCGCCTATAATAAGTGCAACATTGCCTTCACGGTAATGACTTACAACACCTGATAATGTCGTAAATGCCATTGCAGTTAAAGATGTTGCAAGAGCAACATGAATAGGGATTTGGAATACTAAAGTGAGTATCGCGATAATAAACCCAGCTCCTCCAGCTCCAACAAATCCTAATAAAATACCCATTACTAACATTGTTATAATTATTGCCACAGACTTTCCCTCCAATAACACAATTATCCATCATATTTATCCTTACATACAAATAAAAAGCATCCTAGATGGATGCTTTTTATTTCAATGATATGTACTTAATCTTGATTAATCAAAATAACTGCTGGACCAGCGACCACCACTCCAGCTACTTCTATCTTTTCAAATTCCTTTACTGTAATAGAGATAACTCCTTCTCTTTCCATCAATTCTTTACTCAGGACATCAGTCGGGATTGCTTTCACCGTCTTACCTCCTTTTCATTTATACAATATGATAAAGTGAAACTTTAATGAGTGGGGTTTTTGTCCGTACTTATTAATTATTACCCCTCACCAATCGGACTAATAATCACCCAATGCATCTATATATATGCATCACCTCCGCTTTCATTCCTTATTCCACTCAAAAACCTTCTCCCCCTTCCGTGACATATTGAAAAATAAAAAAGAAGCTATAACATATAGCTTCCCTCTACGTTTCTTTAATCTTTATGCACCGTATATTCCATGACTTTTCCATCTCTATCAAATTGGAAAACAAGCTGTTCGCTATCTATTGGAATAAAGCCACGTTCAGTCCCAAGATAATACAAAGTGGTAACTCCTTCTTCCCCACTTCTCGTTTCCGTTGGAGCTCCTAACAATTGTATAATTTCTTCATTTGATTTCTCTATTAATTTATATTTTTGTAATAGATCATCTACCATATATACCCGCTTATCTGCATGATTTAACCATCTATTTTGATTAAACTTTGATGTATATTCATTTACACTTAGTTGTACAGTGCACACTATTAATGGTATGAGTGCTACTATTAACCCCCCCAACATTTGCTTCTTTTCTTCATTACGATTTTTAGAAACATATAAAATAGCCCTTTGAATCATGACTAATAAAACAAATGGTATGAATACTACAAAAATGCTCCTTACACTTAAGGGTATATGGACCATATCAATGACGAATATAAATAGAATGTACATTACTATATACAAACAAAAATAGACATACAAAATGCCACGTAGCATAGCGTTCAGAAAGATCTCCCCTTTTAACTCACTATATAATTCATCCGGCTAATCATTTCTCGAATCTGTTCTAATTCTTGCACTGTATATACTACTTTCCCTGCTAAGATTTCATTTCTGAAGAACGTTACAATTTGCTCCCGATTTTTTAATCTAGGTGTTTCCTCACTAGAAAGATCTATTATTTCTTTTCCATTTTCATTATAAAAATATACAACTGGTTTTACCTTTTCTTTTATACTATTAGCCTGTATTTCATTCAAACAATTGTATAAAATTTTAGATAGTTTCTTCGCCTTATATACTGGATTTCCTTCATTTTTCACTTGCATAGTTGACGAATCTTTACCTACTATATATTCAAATGTCTCTTCTTTTTCAACTTCTTGTTGATACTTACCCATTTCATCAATCATAAATGAATATATACCAGCATTTTCTTTCGTTAAACCATGAATTAATTTCTCGTTCCATTCTTTCGTCTCCAGTAGATAAATACCAGTTTTGCACAAGATGAGATGATGGATTCTATTATCGTTTATTTCACTATTATTTTTAATAAAAACATTCGGCATGACTTGAAATTCAGCATCTAATATGATGCCTTGCTCTATGAATCCTCGCTTCATATAATGTAATGTTTCGTACGTATTCATTTCAGCACCGTTTTTAGTATATTCTCGTAAATTTGCAATTAATTTTTGAAACATATGTATTTCGTTATTATGTTTATTTTGCATTTCACTACGTTCTTTACTATGCTGCATAGCTAATTGATTTTTCATCATACGCATATTTTCAATTTCTCTATTTGCACTTACTTGTAAATCATTGTATTTTTTCTGTTCCATATTTTTTAAATTATTTTGTTGTTCTTTATGCTCTATCACCGTAGCTGCAATTTCGTTTTCATACGTTTCAATTGCTTGTTTCTTTTCAAATTCTACTTGCTGACTCTCTGATTCTAACTGTTTATTTTTATAAAACAGCACAAATACTACAGCTAATAATATTAAAACCGCACCTATTAGCACATAATTCATATTTTTACCCCTTTATTTCATTTTCTATTATTTTTTTAAAATATATCTACTATAGTATACTATGGTTTCGATATAGACTTTGTAAAAGTTGTATATTTTTAATAAAGTGAAACTTTAATCAGTGGGGGTTTTGTTCCTTCCCCACTGATTATTAGTTGAACCAATCGGGCGTTTACTGGCAATTGATCCCCCCTAACTTCTTTGCTTCCGCTGAATTTTGAGGTGGGGGTCTTACCGCCAGTTAATGCGGGATAAAAGGCACCTCTGACGGGGCACCTTTTATTTTCACTCTATTGTACACCATACTGAATATAACTTGGATCGTAGTATATCCATTGATTTGTCCCTAAGCAAAGCCATCCATCTTGCTTACTCCATACTCGATACGATTCACCATGATGTAACTGTCTTATAACATTTCCTTTTAATGATGGAGCGTCACGTAAATTTACATTATCACCAGTAATAGTCGCCACATAATGTTTATACTGAATATAACTCGGATCATTATATACCCACTGATTTGTCCCTAAACAAAGCCATCCATCTTGTTCTCCCCAAACTTCATATGTTTCGCCACGATTCAATTGGCGAATTACACTAGACTGCAAAGATGGTCCACTTCTCAAATTCACATTATCTCCATTAATTATAGCAACCCCGTACACTGGAGTTGCATTATTAGGCGGAGAAACATTCCCTCCACCACTTGCTCCATTCCCTTGTAAAGCTTCTAGTGAAACTGCAGCTGATACATCACAATTTCCTACACCTGAAATTTGTCCAGAATCTGTGTACTGCCATGCTGTCCACGCTGTCCATCCACCAGCATCAGCAGGCGGTGTACTAGAGTATTTAGCAATCCAAAGTGGAATATCACTTAATCCGCTAATTCCGAACTCATTAATATACCAAACTCCTGTATATAACATTACATCTTTTCCAGTAGCCTGTTTCACATAATTTATGAAGCTTCTTGCCCAATTCGATATAGCGCTACCAGTTAAATTACTATTACTCGGATCTTTTGGTGATTCTAAATCCAGAACTGGCATTAAGTCTGTCTGGTTACTTTGTAATATACTCACAAAATATTTCGCCTCTGAAATTGCATCATTTTGTTCTGGATGTGCAAAATGGTATGCACCAATTAATACATTCGCACTTCGGGCTGCTTGTACATTTTTAGTAAAAGTAGGATCAATATAATTTACACCTTCTGTCGCTTTTGCATACGCTGCTGGAATTCCAGATGCCTTCACTGCATTCCAATCAATATTCCCTTCCCAATGAGACACATCAATAAACGTAACATTTGAACTCGATCTGTTTTGCATATAAAATCCCCTATCAATTTTTTTACTTCGTATACATACAATATGTACAAATTTCATAAGAGGACACGACATTTATGCTATAGAAACAAAGAGTAAATATATTTTGTATACAAAATAAAAAAGACCTTGTATTTACAAGGCCTTTTGCAAACTCCCTTTATTTTGTAACAAGTACATATTATAATACAAACCTTGCTCACTTAGTAATTCTTGATGTGTTCCTCTTTCTACTATCTCTCCATCATGCATCACAAAAATTTGATCTGCATCTTGAATTGTAGATAACCTATGCGCAATGGCTATCGTCGTTCTACCTTTTCGCATTTGTTGCAACGCTGTTTGAATAGCCTCTTCTGTTTCTGTATCGATATTAGCTGTTGCTTCATCTAATACTAATACTTTCGGATTCGTTGCTATAGTTCTAGCAAAAGCAATTAATTGTCGTTGACCGCTTGAAAATGCTGCACCTCTTTCTACTACTTCTGTTTCATACTGCTCTGGTAACTTTTCAATAAACGTATTCGCTTGCACAAATCGAGCAGCTTCTTTTACTTCTTCATCCGTAATTTCTTCATTATACATACGAATATTTTGCTTTACATTTCCAGCAAATAAAAATGCATCTTGCAATACGAGTCCTATTTTCTTTCTAATTTCTCGTTCTTCAAATTTTTCTAAATCTACACCGTCTATTACAATATTTCCTGACTTAAGATTATAAAATCGCATTAACAAATTCATAATCGTACTTTTTCCGCTACCAGTATGCCCAACAAAAGCAACCGTTTGCCCTTGTTTCACGTGAAATGATACATTTTTTAAAACGTCACGCTTTCCATCATACGAAAAAGTAACATTTTTAAATTCAATATCTCCATCCACAACTTGAGGATTCTCATTGCCTTTTTGAACCGGTGCTAAATCTTTCTCGTCCATTAAATGAAATACACGTGATGACGAAACAAGTGCCTGTTGGAAAAAGGACAATTTCATCATCATCTCATTTACAGGTTGGAAGAAACGATGTATATAGTTAACAAAAGCATATAAAACTCCTACTTCAACAGGGCTCTTTAAAGCATCAATCCCAAATAAACCTAGTACTAACGCAATAGCTACAATATGTACTAAATCCGTAGCTGGTCGTAAAAGTAATGCGTCTAACTTCAAAGTACGTCGCCCTGCACTATAATGTTTATTATTCACTTCTTCAAACTCTTTTCTCATACGTTTTTCTTGTCTGAACACTTGAACAATATTCATTCCTTGTATGGACTCGTTCAATTTTGCATTTAACACGCTTAGTTGATTACGTACTTCTAAATAAAAAGCTGCACTTTTCCGGCGATATAATACCATAATCGCGAACATTATCGGAATTAATACGAGAGAAAATAACGCTAATTTTACATCTAATAAAAACATCGCTATTAAAATACCTACTAAAAAGACTACATTTTTCACAAATGTTGATAATACACTGACATAAAAATCTTTAATCGCTTCCGTATCATTCGTTATACGAGATACGAGCGTACCAATTGGCGTACGATCAAAGAAACTTAATGACAGCTTTTGAACATGTTCATATACTTCAACTCGCATATCTTGAACAATCTTAAAAGCAATGTTCTGAAAGTACAATAGATTTAAATACGTAAATAATACTTTTAATAAATGAGCAACTATGTAAATTACAAATAAAGTAACGAGTGCTGATCGTTCAAAATCCCGCGGTACTAGGTGTTCATCGAGGAATTGTTTAATTAAAAAAGGCCCCATCATTTCCGTTACTGTCGCACCAACTAAAAAGATAAACGCTAAAGATAGCAACCCTTTATATGGCTTCATATAAGAAAGCAATCTACTTAAATCACTTCGCTTCTTCTCTACCATCATACGCCTCCTTTCTCAACTAAAGCTTCTAATTGCTGACTTTCATACATTTCTTTATACCAGCCGTTTTCCTTCATTAATTCCTCATGTGTACCTCTTTGTACAATTCTACCTTCATCAACAACAAGAATAAGATTGGCATGCTGAATTGCACTTAATCGGTGTGCAGTAATAATCGTCGTTTTCCCTGCTCTTTCCCTCTTTAAGGCACTTAAAATCGTCTCTTCTGTTTTTGCATCTACTGCTGATAAACAATCATCCAAAATTAAAATTTCAGCATTTGTTAATAAAGCACGAGCAATAGAGATTCGCTGTTTTTGACCACCAGATAACGAAACGCCTCTTTCCCCTACTACTGTTTCATATCCTTCTGAAAATTGGAGGATATCATTATGAATACAAGCAATATCTGCAGCTTGGGTAATTTCATTATATGTAGCATCCGCCTTTCCAAAGGCGATATTCTCACCAATACTTGCTGAAAATAAAAAATGATCTTGTGGCACATATGAAATAGCAGAACGGACACCATGAAGTGTTAAATCTCGAATATCTCGCTCCCCAACTTTTAATTCACCATTAAAATGATCATACTCACGGATTAAACATTTTAATAAAGTCGTTTTCCCTGCACCTGTACGTCCTACAACTCCTAGCGTTTCGCCCTTCTTCAAATCAAAGTGAATATCGTTTAAATGTAACAGTTCATTTTTCTTATACGAAAATGAATCAACGGCAAACGAAACATTACCGCTCGCTATCGTATGTACAGCATTTTCTCTATTTACTACATCTGATTTTTGTGAAAGAATTTTTTCTACACGGTCATATGAAGCACGCCCACGCTCCATAATATTGAACAACCATCCAAACGCTAACATTGGCCAAACGAGGGTACCTAAATATGTCGTAAATGTAACGAGATCACCTACTGTTAATTCACCTCTTACAACTAATACCGATCCGTAACATACTGCAATTAAAAAAGAAAATCCAACGATAAGAGCGATTGTCGGATCAAATAACGAATCAATACGTGCAACTAACACATTTTTATGCACAACATCTTCTGATTTTTTTCGAAACGCCTGCAAATCTTCTTTCTCTTGTCCAAGCGATCGAATCACTTTCATTCCACTCATACTCTCTTGCACTTTATCATTAATTTCCGAAAACGATTGCTGTGCTTTATGAAACCTTTTATGTAATAACGTTCCATAATAATTTGTCGAAATGGCTACAATCGGCATCGGAATTAAACTTAACAATGTTAACTTCCAACTAATTGTAAAACCCATCGCTACGAGTACACATCCCCCAACAGCTAATGAATCAACAAGCGTTAAAACACCCGCTCCAGCAGTTTGCTGGATCGCTTGAATATCATTGGTCGCATGTGCCATTAAATCACCTGTTCGATTTGACTGATAGAAAGATGGACTCATCTTTGTAAAATGTTCATATAAATTTTTTCGTAATTGGCGAGCTAATTTTAACGAAGACCCGAAAATCATAATACGCCATATGTAACGTAATATGTACATCGTAATGCCTACAATTACTAATAGTACAACCCATTTTAGTAACTTATCGGTCGTCAATGTTCCATCATTAATTTCATCTACAACGATTCCAATTACTTTTGGTGCTACAAGTTCTAAAAGTGCAACGCCAAACAATAAAATAATTCCAGTTATGTACGCTCGTTTTTCTTGTTTAAAAAACCACGCTAAATTCATAAACACTTTCATTTTTTTCCTCCTCCCTTAAAATGAGCGATGTTTTCAGTTTACCAAAAATACAGAATTTTTAAAAGTTTTAAAAACTATAACTAACAAAAAGAAAGACACTCTTAGCGAGTGTCTTTTAGCGCTTATTTCATTTGTTGCTTGTTCATTGCGCTCATCATTTGATTGATTTTCTTTTGGGAAGGTTTTTGTCCCATTTGCATCATCATCATTTTTAACATTTGTTCGTTAATTGGTGGATTTTTTTGTAAGTAATTCATCATATATTTGCGGGCAATGAAAAATCCTAACGCCACGCCTGCTACTAGTGCTACTACGCCCACTAGAATACCTAACCAAATTGGCATATATTTTCCTCCTTCATGTTGTCTACCTTACAGTGTACTAAAACCTTTTCAATAAGACAAGATACAATTCGACATTTTTTACACATATGTTCGTACTTGTTTTAGAGGATTCAGCCATCCGTACTTTGTATTTTCATAATCCATAGCTAAAAATGTTAATTCACACTTTCTTAACACCTCAAAGAATGTTGTTTCCATAGAGACATTTCCAGAGGTATTCATACGAATATAGTGCGGTTTCACCATTATTTCGCCGTACTCCGCTCCCGTATAAAGTGTATGTGTATGATGTGTTCTATCATATTTACCAAGAACGCGCAAAGCTTGTTCTAATTTATGATGAATTTTCATTACTTGCAATGGCATCGTTATATACATCATTTGCTTATATAACACTTTTTTCTCCGAAAGGGACCCAGATTCTGAAAATCGAGCAAATAAATCAAAAAACAAATATTCACGACCAAAATAAGCTTTCGCAATATCCTCTTGAATTAAATACAATTCATACGTTTTCATTTTTCCACTCCCAATCTGGACAACCTTTTCTCTTCATTATATATAAGAAAATTTGCAATGATTGTCTGACTGCGGAGAGATAAAAAACTTTTTCTGTCGAAAAAACTCATTTACATAGAAAAACCTCTCCATGCCGGAGAGATTTTTCTGAAATCATTAAAGCATTTCTTTTACTTTACGAACAACGTTCTCTACAGTAAATCCATACTCTTCCATAATCTTTTCACCAGGAGCAGAAGCACCGAACGTATCGATACCTAACACATCTCCTTCAAGACCTACGTAACGGTGCCATCCGAATGTAGCACCCATTTCGATTGCGAAACGTTTTGTTACTGCTTTTGGTAATACAGATTCTTTGTACTCTGCAGTTTGAGCTTCGAAGCGATCCATAGATGGCATGCTGACAACAGCTGCGTCAACGCCGTCTACTGCTAATGCTTTTTGAGCTTCAACAGCTAGGCTTACTTCAGATCCAGTTGCAAGTAAGATTACATCAGCCGTTTCTTTCTTGCTTGCAGAAACTACATATGCACCTTTTGCTACTTTTTCATACGTATCATCTTTTGCACCTTCTAATGTTGGAAGGTCTTGACGAGTTAATACTAAAGCAGTTGGTTTGTTTGTAGATTCTAAAGCAAGTCTCCAAGCTGCAACAGATTCGTTACCATCAGCAGGACGGATAACAGAAACGTTTGGCATTGCACGAAGCGCTGCTAATTGCTCGATTGGTTCATGTGTTGGACCATCTTCACCAACAGCGATACTGTCATGTGTGAATACATACGTTACTGGCAATTGCATTAATGCTGCAAGGCGAATTGCTGGACGTAAGTAATCAGAGAATACGAAGAACGTACCACCATAAGTTTTTAAACCACCATGTAGTGCAATACCGTTCATTGCTGCACCCATTGCGAACTCACGTACACCGTACCAAATGTTTTTACCGCTGTAATCATCTCTTGTAAAGTCTTTTTCGTTATTCATGTATGTTTTGTTAGAACCAGCAAGGTCAGCAGATCCACCGAAGAATGATGGTACAGACTCTGCAATTGCATTAATTACAGCACCAGAAGAATTACGAGTTGCTGCTTTTGATCCTAATTCATAAGTTGGTAGGTTTTGCTCCCAACCTTCTGGAAGTTGACCGTTCATTGCTGCTTGGAATTCGTTTGCTAATTCTGGGTATGCTTGTGCATATTCACCTAGCATCGTGTTCCACTCAGCTTGCGCAGTTTCACCAACATCTTGTACTGTTTTACGGAAGTTGTCATATACTTCTTCTGCTACGTGGAAGTCTTGCTCAGCAGTCCAAGCATATGCTTCTTTCGTTAATTTCGTTTCTTCTACACCAAGTGGAGAACCATGTGAAGCTGATTTTCCTGATTTGTTTGGAGAACCGAAACCAATTGTCGTTCTTACTTCAATTAGCGTTGGGCGTTTTTCGTCAGCTTTCGCTTCTTCAATTGCTTTCGCGATTGCTTCAATATCGTTTCCATCCTCAACACGGATTACTTGCCATCCGTATGCTTTGTAACGATCTTCTACACTTTCAGAGAATGAACGATTTAAATCGCCATCTAATGAAATATCGTTTGAATCATAAAGCACAACAAGACGACCTAATTGTAAATGAGCAGCTAATGAAGATGCTTCAGCAGAAACGCCCTCCATTAAATCTCCATCACCACAAATAGCGTATGTATAATGATCTACTACACTATACGCATCACGGTTATATTTAGCAGCTAAATGTCTTTCAGCCATTGCCATACCTACAGCAGTTGCAATACCTTGTCCAAGTGGACCAGTCGTTGCATCTACACCAGCTGTATGACCGTACTCAGGATGTCCTGGAGTTTTGCTTCCCCATTGACGGAAGTTCTTTAAGTCATCCATTGTTACATCATAACCAGATAGGTGAAGTAGGCTGTATAATAACATTGAACCATGACCTGCAGATAATACGAAACGATCACGGTTAAACCACGTTGGGTTATTTGGATTGTGTTTCATAAATTGAGTCCATAATGTATAAGCCATTGGTGCTGCACCCATTGGCATTCCTGGGTGACCAGAGTTTGCTTTTTCAATCGCATCGATGGATAATGTGCGAATCGTGTTGATAGAAAGTTGTTCGATTGAATGTGACATGCTATTCTTCCCTTCGCTTATATTAGTAAACGTTTTATACATTTATATGATAGCTTCCCACGCAAGATTATACAACATGTATCGACAAATATGTTGATATTTTTTTGATTTTTTATAAAAAAATCAATGTTTCCGTGAATGTATGGGCATTCAATATGACATACTTTTTCATTATTTTTATTTTAAAAAGAAAGGGAATTATCTGCATATTTATACAAAATTCTTCTATACTTACTTTTTTTAATACGTTTTTAAAAACACAAAAAGCATCTAACTTCGATGCTTTTCAAATAAGTTAAACAATCCGTTTCCGAATCGAACTTGAAATCCAATCAATTATAATTACCATTAAAATGATACCTAATAAAATAATACCAACACGAGACCAATTCCGTGAACTCAGCGCAAAAATTAAAGGTGTACCAATCCCTCCTGCTCCAATAACCCCTAAAATCGCAGCGGATCGTACATTAATTTCAAATCTGTATAACGTATACGATAGAAAATCCGGTAACACTTGTGGTAACACTGCATACCAAAGTATTTGAAAACGGTTTGCTCCTGTTGCTAGTAACGCTTCCGTCGGTCCTTTATCTATGTTTTCAATTCCTTCTGAATATAGTTTCCCTAACATTCCAATAGAATGTAATCCTAAGGCCAATACTCCTGCAAAAGAGCCTGGACCAACAGCTTTTATAAATAAAAGAGCCATAACTAATTCAGGAAACGTACGAACAAAACTAAGTACAAATTTCCCAGATCCTGAAGTTAATTTTCCACTACTCATATTCGTTGCCGCCCAAAAGGCAAACGGAACAGATAAAAATGCAGAAATAAATGTACCTAATATTGCAATTGCCAACGTATCAATTAATCCATGTAATAAATCTTCACCATCTGGCAAAGATACATACGACCAGTCTGGATTCAATATCCCTGTCATAATTGCTTTCGTGATTTCACCTGCTGTGTCCTTTATCCCCTCTAATGGTACTCCTGAAAAGGCCCATACATATACAACTGTAAGTGCTATTAAAATAATCCAGCGATATATACTCGGTTTCTTCGGTTTTGGCACAATCATCGTCGTTCTATTCATTATAGTTTCTCCCGTAACAATGTACTAATGTAGTCAATTAACAAAACAACAATAAGGGTATAAATAATTATAGAAGCAGTTTGTTTATATTGTAAAAATCCAAGTGTACGATCATAATATAGTCCAATACCACCTGCTCCTACTAAACCTAAAACAGCTGCTGCACGTACGTTCACCTCAAATGTATAAAGAACATAGGAGACAAAATGTGCTTTCACTTGCGGAATTACCCCATAAACAATCCATTGCACCTTATTAGCTCCTACCGCTGTCATCGCCTCTAACGGACCTGGATCAATTGATTCAATTGACTCATACAACAATTTCGCTACAAGTCCAATTGAAAAAAAAGTAAGAGCCAAAATACCTGGAAGTGGCCCAATTCCAAAAATCGCTACGAAAATTGCCGCTAATAATAAATCTGGTATCGTTCGTATCAAATTTAAAATCATTCGAGCTAGACTGTATAAAAATGTGTTAGTAAACACATTACTTGCTGCAAACAGTGCAAGTGGAATAGCTAAAATCGCTCCTAAGGTCGTCCCAATAATCGCCATACGTATTGTATCTAACATCGCTGTTGTAATAACTTGAAAATAACTCCAATCTGGCGGCACCATTTCTTTTAACAAATCCATCATATTAGGAAAACCAACTACTAGCTTTGAAAATGATGCGTCGACCTGTATACTACTTCCCCACAACAGTAAAATGACTAGAATAAACGTTAACATATGTTTTAACTTACTCGGCGGCTTCGGTATCGATTTCGAATATATCGTTACGTCACTCATTTAACTGCCACCTCTAACAATTCATTTTTCTGTGCTACATCTCCATAAATTTCAGCAAATTTTTCATCTGTCGCCTCTTCTACTGAACCATCAAAAACAATTTCTCCTGCATGTAATCCAATAATACGTGTCGCATATTGCCTAGCTAAATCAATAGAATGCAAATTCACAATTGTTGTAATTCCAAAATCTTCATTGATTTTTTTCAAATCATTTAATACTTGCTTTGTCGTAAGTGGATCTAACGATGCAACAGGCTCATCTGCCAATATGATTTTTGCTTCTTGTGCCAATTCTCTAGCTATTGATACACGTTGCTGTTGTCCTCCTGATAATTCATCAGCACGTGCATATGCTTTTTCTAAAATATTCACTCTTTTTAACGCTTGAAATGCGAGCTCCACATCTTCTTTCGGAAACAAACCTAACGTTGTACGTAATGTGGAATGATATCCAATACGACCAGCTAATACATTTTTTAATACTGTTGATCGCTTTACAAGATTAAAACTTTGGAAGATCATACCGATATCCCGGCGCATACGCCTTAATTCTTTTCCTTTCGCAGCAGTAATAGACTCACCTTCAATAATGATTTCTCCTTCGGTAATCTCATGAAGACGATTTACGGATCTGAGAAGTGTAGATTTTCCAGCTCCAGACAGCCCTACCATTACAACAAACTCACCTTTTTGAATTTTCAAGTTTATATTATTCAATCCTTTTGTACCATTTGGATACACTTTGGAGACATTTCGAAACTCTATCACACATCTTACCTACCTTCTATGTATTCAAAACGGCAAACTAACTGAAAACATCCCCTTTCAGCTAGCTGCCATTTCCATATGTATTATTGCGTTTTTACTTTCTTCCCATATTCACGAACGATATCAAATTTACTATCATCAGATTTAACATATCCTTCATGTGAATATACTTCTTTAATGATTTTGTGACCTTCCTCATTCTTTCCAATTTCAATGAAAGCATCTTGTAATTTCTTGCTCCACTCTGCTTCTAAATCAGATCGTACAGAAATTGTATCGTTCGGAATTTTCTCAGTAAATTTCACTATTTTCGTTTGATCAAATATATTCGGATAATCTTTTTTTACAATATTACGAGCATCTTGGAATACAACAGCCGCATCTACGTCACCATTTAAAAGAGCAATAAGCGACTGATCGTGACCTTTTAATGTAACAGGTTTCACATCTTTTAACGGATCAATTCCCTCTTTTAATAGAACAGCTGCAGGCCATACATACCCTGCTGATGATGTTACATCTTGATAACCAATCTTTTTACCTTTTAAATCTTTTACACTATTTATATTAGAGTCTTTTTTAACAACAAACTCAGATTTATAAAAGTCTACTAAATCCTTTGTAGGGGCTCCCGTTTCATCATCTACTCCAAAACGTTGTGCTTGTAAAATTACATTTGCAGCCTTCTTTTCATGTGCTAATACGTACGCTGTTGGCGGTAAAAATCCTACATCTACTTGTTTAGATGCCATCGCTTCTACAATTGTATTGTAGTTCGTTGAAATACTAACTTTTACTGGAATATTTAACTTATCACTTAATAGCTTCTCAAGCGGTTTTGCCTTCGCCTCTAACGTATCCGCATTTTGAGAAGGAACAAATTGAACATTTAAAGTCTTCGGTACATACCCTTTTTTCGTATCTTCATTTTTACTTGCACTTGACTCTTTCGTCCCGCAGCCACTTAATAATCCCGCTGCTAGTACAACTGTTGTGCTCATTGCAAAAACTTTTTTCAACATATTAATGCCTCCATTTTTCATTGTTATAAAATAACCTTTCATAAACATGAAGAAATATATCACATATTTTTACAAATAATTGATTTTTTACAGAATCTTTACACATTCTATACACTCACATTAAAATTCTCTTCACATATTTGATATGATGAATTGGAAGATAACAATAGAAAAGGTGAGTCATATTGGAACAAAATCAAACTGTAACTTTAAACATCTTATTAACAAGCGATATACATGGCACTGTTTATCCTATTCACTACCAAGATAACTCCCCAGCAGAACTTGGTTTAGCTAAAATTTCTACTCTTATAAAAAAAGAACGTTCCAAAAATAGAAACGTTCTTTTAATTGATAATGGCGACTTTATTCAAGGCACACCATTTACTTATCATTATGTTACATACGAAAAAAACAAAAAAAAACCAATGTCCTTATTAGCGAATTACTTACAGTATGACGCTGCAATTATCGGCAATCATGAATTTAATTACGGGATGGATATATTAAATAATGCTGTGACTACTGCGAACTTCCCGTACCTATCAGCAAACATTTTAGATAAAAACAGTAAAAAACCTTATTTCGGGAAACCATATGTAATAAAACATATTGAATCAAATATAAAAATTGCTATTTTAGGGGTGACAACGCATTACATTCCCAATTGGGAACAACCCCATCACATTAAAGATTTACTATTTGAAGATGCATTAAAGACTACAAAAGAATGGGTTTCTTATATTCGCGAACATGAGAAACCAGATTTACTAGTCGTAGCGTATCACGGGGGAGTTGAACGAGATTTACAAACCGGGGTACCGACTGAAGTGTTAACAGGAGAAAACCAAGGATATGCAATGTGCCATGAAATTGAAGGCATAGATATCTTATTAACAGGCCACCAACACCGGGAAATTTCTCACACAATGGCTAACGGTGTAACAATTTTACAGACCGGATGCAATGGACACTCATTTGGAAAAGTAAAAGTAACATTCGAAAAAACGAAACATAAATGGGTGAAAAAAGAGAGTTCTTCTGAATTATTATCTGTACAAGGATTTGAGGCGGACCAAGATGTACTTTCATTGGTAGCCGATTACGAAGAGAAAACACAAAAGTGGCTTGATCAACCTATTGGAATCATTCAAGGGGGCATGCAAATTTCAGATGCTATGCAAACTCGTTTGCATGATCATCCTTTTATCGAATTCATAAATAAAATACAGATGGATATAGCTAATGTATCAATTTCTTGTACAAGTTTGTTCCATAATACATCTCCAGGTTTCCCGGAACATGTAACAATGCGTGACATCGTTTCTAATTATATTTATCCAAACACATTAAAAGTAATTAAAATAACTGGAGCAGATATAAAAAATGCTCTTGAACTCTCTGCTTCTTATTTCACATTAAAAACAGATAGATCAATCACCGTAAGTCCTACCTACATAGAACCAAAGCCACAACATTATAATTATGATATGTGGGAAGGGATTTCATACGTATTAAACATTTCAAAACCAATTGGTGAAAGAGTAGAATCTTTACAGCATAACAGTGCTCCTCTTAATATGATTGAAGAATATGACGTTGTAATGAATAATTATCGTGCAAGTGGCGGGGGGAATTTCTTTATGTTTCAAAATAAACCAGTAGTAAAAGATATACCCACAGATATGTCTGAACTTATCGCTAATTATATATTGGAACATAAAACGATAGAAGCAACAGTTAATAACAACTGGAAAGTTATTAAATAACGATTTTTACAAATAAAAAAGATGGGCTTCGCCCATCTTTTAATTTAATTTTGCATTATCTTGCTTTTTTAAAGCTTTTAATTTCGTCGGTGTAACATCTGTACCTTCTTCGTTAACAACTTTAATACCTTTAAGTTCGTTTAACATATTTTGACGAAATCCTTTTAAATATTGTTCACGTAGCGATTGACGCTCACGTTGCTCTTCTTCAGTTAAACCTTCAGCTTTTGCTTTTTTCGCTAAGAAGTTAATGCGTTCAACGAGTTCGTGATTAATCATCTCGAATCCCCCTTCTAATCAAAACTGATTATTATCATACAATAGTTACTCTTCTTTATCAAGCAATTGCTTCGTATACTCTACATATCTACGATGTACAGTCGCCTTTGAAACATTATGACCAAATCCACGTAATGTTGCTGCAATTTCTTCAAACGTGAGTTCACTTTTTCGCAAACGTACAATTTCCTCAATTGGCACTTCTTTTTTCTCTCTTCCTACACTTAAATGACGATTTTTTAAATTTTTTTCTGGACGATAACCTTTTTCTACTGCACGTTGCATACCTCGTTTAATTTTCATATTATGAATCTTTCTTTGATATTCTTCAACAATACCAATAATATCTAATACCATCGAATCAGAATCCGACAATTGTAATTCACCATTATGTGTATGCGTATATACTTTTATGCCTTCTTTATGTAAACAATGCATTAACGCGATCTTCGCATTTCCTCTACCAAGACGCGTTTCATCTTGTATAAGTAACACATCAATTTGTTCGTCTCGAATTGTATCCAACACCTCTAATATACCGTCACGTTCAATTGTATATCCACTAGCCTGCTCTTCAACCACCTTAGTAACATTCATTTGATAGCGCTCAGCTAAATGCAATAATTCATCTTTTTGACGTAATAATGATGTTTCTTGCGCTTCTTTCGTTGTACTGACACGTGCATAAATAATTGCATTCATTTTGAACCCCTCTTTCTCCCTATTATTTCCCTATAGTGTAACATAAATCCGCCATTTGTTCGAACTTATGTTTGTAGAATGTTTTTTCACATGTTATACTTATTAATAAGAAAAATGAAAGAAAACGAGGTGTTAGAAAACATGGAAAAGTTAACGAAACGCCAGCAAGACATTCTCGACTTTATTAAGCTAAAAGTACAAGAAAAAGGATATCCACCTTCCGTACGTGAAATTGGTCAAGCAGTCGGCCTCGCTTCTAGTTCTACAGTGCACGGACATTTATCACGATTAGAAGAAAAAGGATACATTCGACGCGATCCAACAAAACCACGTGCCATTGAAATTTTAGGTGAAGACCGAATGGATACGGAAACACAATCTGTTATTCAAGTTCCAATTGTCGGAAAAGTTACTGCTGGTTTACCAATTACAGCAGTCGAAAGCGTAGAGGAACATTTCCCACTTCCAGCTAGTATTGTTGCTGGAGCAGACCAAGTGTTCATGTTACGTATTTCTGGAGATAGTATGATTGAAGCTGGTATTTTCGATGGAGATTTAGTTGTTGTTCGCCAACAACAGTCTGCATATAATGGTGAAATTGTAGTCGCTTTAACAGAAGATAATGAAGCAACTGTTAAACGTTTCTATAAAGAAATAGACCATTTCCGTTTACAACCAGAAAATTCTTCATTAGAACCTATCATTTTAAAACAAGTGTCAGTTATCGGGAAAGTAATTGGCGTATATCGTGATTTACATTAAAAAATAATAAAAAGAAGATAATTACCTTATTTATATACGGTAATTATCTTCTTTTTTGTATTTTGATAGATTTCCATGCATTCTATTTCTTATTAACGAGTTTTAATCGTCACATCTCCAGCAGCCGTTTTACCACTAATCTTTTTACTACCATTTCCAATTGTTACGTTTTTATTTTCTTCATTAAAAATTGTTACATCTCCGGCAGCACTTTGCCCAGTAATTACCGCATCTTGTGGTTTTTCCGATAAAGTAATATCTATATCTCCCGCAGTTGAACTTGCTTCTAGATTATACTTAGAATCATGATCTTGAATATTTATTTCCCCACTTGTTGTTTTTGCGGTCACTTTCCCTAATACCTTCTTAAAATTCACCTCACCAGCTTTTGTCGATCCCTCCACATTCTTAGCCGTTATTTGTTTCAACTCTACTTCTCCAGCAAGTGTTCTAACACTTACGCTATCACTTTTCACATCACTCATTTCGATTTGTCCAGCAGATGAATTTACTTTTACATCTTGGTAAGAGCGTTCGGGCACAAGGAGAGTCAATTTAGACGTTTGAAACCTAAAATCGTAAAAAGAAAAATCAAATGAAGCACCTTTTTCTCTTTCCCCAATAACTTTTAATGTGTCACCATCTTCTGCGATACGAATCTCTTGTTTACGTACATCTCCTGATTGCTTGATATAAAAAGAAGAGTCAGGAGATTTTTGGACAATAATATCCCCGGCATCTAACTTAACTTCTATATTTTTTAATGTTTCGTTTTTAATTACATTTTCTTTATCGCCTTTTTTAGCAGTTTGTACTGCTTTTTCATATGTTTGGGAAATTCCTATTACTCCAATAATGATACAAGCAATAGCGATTAAAAATAGTTTTTTCATCATTTACTCTCCTTTTATCATTTTGAAGTTCCATATTACATATCGTACACACAATCTCTTAAACCACTTTGTACTATAAAAAGCGATAATACATAACAATAAACCTACTCCAACAAACGTTATACTAACGAAAAGATCCAACCATATAAAAGTACCCATAAATACTTTTCCAATAACGAAAAATGGTGTTACTACACTAGCAATACCACCGATCCAAAAAGAAAATATAAAAGCAATAATTGCGACTAACGGTCCTAACACAATAATAAAATTAAACAAACTAAGTCCAATCGCTGCCATAACAGCTCTTGTCACATTTGAAGTCGATGGATTTTTTTTCATTTCATCGAAGCGATACATCGCAAGTAATTCTTTCGCTATTACTTTCGGAGAACCAAGGCCTTGTATTATTTCTGATTCAGTTTTCCCCTCTTCTAGTCCAAACTGAAAGTGCTCTTCATAATCCAATAAAATATCTTGCCTCTCTTCCTCTGGTAACTTTCTAAGATAACTTGATAATTCTTTAAGAAACCCTTCTTTACTCATCCCATTCCACCCCTTCAATAATTTCTTGTACCCCTTTCGCAAAATCACACCATTCTGTTACTAACAAATGAAATTGCGTCTCCCCTTGCTCTGTTAATTGATAATATTTACGAGGTGGCCCTTCCGTAGATTCCTTTAAATACGTCTGAAAATACCCTTCTTTCGTCAAACGACGTAATAAAGGGTATACTGACCCTTCCGATATTAAAAATTTATTAGAAATTTGCTGAACAAGTTCATAACCGTAACTATCTTTACGTTTTACAAGTGCTAATACACAAAGTTCAAGCACACCTTTTTTAAACTGAACGTTCAAGTGCCATCCTCCTTCCCTATCTTAGTACTGTTCAATAAACGGTACCTGATTTATCCATAATATACCACTTAGTATTGTTTATTGCAAGGTACTAAGCTATATTTATTCCCTAAATTTAGAAAATGAACTAACGAAATTCTGAATAAGACTGTGTTATAACTGAGCATCATTACGTTAATATCATTGAGTAATAATCTGATTCACAAGCCACAAACTTATAGCCTTGCAGATGAGGACATAAAAATCATCGCTCGCGTTGTACAAGGCAGTAAAGAATTATTAAGTTTTAGCACAAGTGATTAAAAAAGATAAGATCAATTCTTTTGAAAAGATTTTCTTAGTAACATGATTCAAAATAACCAAAAACAATCCATTATCTAGTAGTTAACATATCCAATAACTTCACTAAAAAAACCCTGATACCGTAGTATCAAGGCTTTTTCATTTCACAAATTATATAAAACTTACATTTATCTGATAATGTTTTTCTATGATATCACTACTTGTTATTAATTATTGGCTTTTATGTGGCTGTTTTTCATTTTGCAACCATATAAAATTGTAATAATAGGGAATTAAAAAACCCTTGATACCAGTTGTATCAAGGGTTCAAGCCTCTTAGTAAAGAGACATATATTGATCGCGTTCCCATTGGTGAACTTGTGTTCTAAAGATATCCCACTCAATCTCTTTCGCTTCGATGAAGTGCTCAAGTAAGTGTTCTCCTAGTGCACCGCATACTACTTCATTAGATTGTAATGTAACTAACGCTTGCGCTAATGTTGCTGGTAAGTCAACGATACCTGCTTCTTCGCGCTCTTCTTTTGTCATTACATAGATGTTACGGTCTACTGCAGCTGGTGGAGTTAATTTGTTTTTAATTCCATCAAGACCTGCAGCTAATAATGTAGCCATTACTAAATATGGGTTTGCAGCTGGGTCAACACTACGTACTTCTACGCGTGTACTAATACCACGAGATGCAGGGATACGTACTAACGGGCTACGGTTTTGTGCAGACCATGCTACGTAACAAGGCGCTTCATATCCAGGTACTAGACGTTTATATGAGTTTACAGTTGGATTTGCTATCGCTGTAAATGCTGGTGCATGTTTTAAAATACCTGCGATGAAGTGACGAGCATCATCACTTAGTTGTAAGTCACCGTTTGCATCAAAGAATACGTTCTCACCATTTTTAAATAATGATAAGTTACAGTGCATACCTGAACCGTTCACACCGTATAGTGGTTTCGGCATAAATGTTGCGTGTAAACCATGTTTACGAGCAATTGTTTTTACAACAAGTTTGAATGTTTGAATGTCATCACATGAGCGAATTGCATTTGCATATTTAAAGTCAATTTCATGCTGCCCTGGAGCAACCTCATGGTGAGATGCTTCAATTTCAAATCCCATTTCTTCAAGTTCAAGAACGATATCACGACGACAGTTTTCCCCTAGATCCATCGGCGCAAGGTCGAAGTATCCACCGTTATCGTTTAATTCTAATGTTGGATTTCCTTTTTCATCAACCTTAAATAGGAAGAATTCTGGCTCTGGTCCAAGATTGAAGTCTGAAAATCCTAAAGCTTCCATTTCTTTTAACACACGTTTTAAGTTGTTACGTGGGTCTCCATCAAATGGAGTGCCATCTGCATTGTAAATATCACAGATTAGTCGAGCTACTTTACCTTTTTCAGCTGTCCAAGGGAAAATTACCCAAGTGTCTAAATCAGGATATAAATACATATCAGATTCTTCAATACGTACGAAACCTTCAATCGAAGATCCATCAAACATCATTTTGTTATCAAGAGCTTTCGTTAATTGTCTCACTGGAATCTCTACGTTTTTAATTACCCCTAAAAGGTCCGTAAATTGTAAACGGATATACTTTACATTCTCTTCTTTCGCCAAACGGAAAATATCTTCTTTTGTGTATCTAGACATTATAAATTCCTCCTTAGTCCCTCTAATCGCCTTCAGAATCAGTTATCTTTAGTGAAAAAATCTTGAAATGTCACCTTGTCGCAATGAAGTTCGATTGAATCTACCTGTATGTTGTAGTTCATCTCGAAGTATTTTGCGAAGCTCAGTTTTTGAAATTTCTTTCGTTTCTTCTTTTACTTTCACTGCTTCTGTTTGATTTTCTTTCATTAGTAACACTTGCTTAATACCAGCCATATTCAAGCCTTGATCTAACAAATCTTTAATCTCTAACAACTTATCTACATCGTTAAATGAAAATAATCTACGATTCCCCTTTGTACGGGTTGGAGAAACAAGATTATGCTCTTCATAGTAGCGAATTTGACGTGCAGACAATTGTGTTAAATCCATAACAATACCAATTGGAAACAGCGGGGCAGAACGTCTATCTTCTTTCATTTTTCAGTTCCTCCTTCGCCTTAACTGCTTCTCATTTTATAACATGTTATGTTTAGTGTCAATAGATGTTAGCTTTTCTTACATGATTTTTTATAAATTTTTTCATTCTTTTTTCTAATCGCAGAAATCGTTACTTTTATACGAAAAAAGCTGCCGATATCGACAGCTCCCCTTTAAGAAATTGTTAATAAATTCTTTTCAATCAATTCATCAATCGCAGAACAAATCGCAATTTTAACATGCGAATACGTTAATCCACCTTGCACATATGCAACATACGGTGGTCTAATCGGACCATCAGCAGACAATTCAATACTTGCACCTTGAATAAATGTTCCCGCAGCCATAATTACATCATCTTCATAGCCTGGCATATAGTTTGCATACGGAGTAAAATGCGAATTAATTGGAGATGCATATTGAATCGCTTGGCAGAAGGCAATCATACGGTCTTTATCATCAAATTGAACAGATTGAATTAAGTCTGTTCTTGGTGCATTCCACGCTGGTGACGTGTTCATTCCTAACTTTTCTAAAAACGCAGCTGTAAAAATTGCACCTTTCAGCGCTTGTCCTGCAACATGTGGCGCTAAGAAGAACCCTTGATACATTTCTTGCAGACTGTATAAAGACGCTCCAGCTTCCGCGCCAATTCCCGGAGATGTTAAACGATATGCACACGCTTCAACATACTGTTCTTTCCCGACAATATAACCACCAGTTTTAACAATTCCGCCGCCCGGGTTTTTAATAAGCGAACCCGCCATTAAATCTGCACCAACATGACATGGCTCTTGCTCTTCAATAAACTCGCCATAACAGTTATCTACAAACACAACAACATCAGGTTTAATTTCTTTAACAAACGCGATCATCTCTTTAATTTGAGAAATAGTAAACGATGGACGAGTAGCATAACCTTTCGAGCGCTGAATACCGATCATTTTCGTATTATTATGAATCGCTGCTGCAACAGCCTCAAAATCAACAAGCCCAGCTTCAGTTAGCGGAACTGCATTGTAACCGATATTATATTCTTTAAATGAACCTACACCTTTCCCACGCACACCAACAATTTCCTCTAACGTATCATACGGTTTCCCAGTGATATACAATAACTCATCTCCCGGGCGTAAAATACCAAATAACGCTGTAGAGATAGCGTGAGTACCTGAAATAATTTGCGGACGAACAAGTCCAGCTTCCGCCCCAAATACATCAGCATACACTTTTTCTAACGTATCACGGCCAATATCATCATAACCATAACCTGTTGTCGGGATAAAATGCGAGTCACTAATTTTATGTTTACGAAAACTTTCTAATACACGAAACTGATTGCTTTCAATTACTTCATCCGCACGTTTATGTACTTCTGTAATCTGACTCTCTACTTCTTTTACGATTGGAGCAATTTTTTCTCCATTTTTCAAACGATCAAACATTTTTATTTTCTCCTTCTTCCACTAAAAATCTCTTTAATTGCACATTAAGCGATGAATGAGTAAAAATATACCCTGCACAATCATATACAAATTTATCTTCTAGAAACTCCATCTTTGCTAATAGAGTTTCCGTCTTTAAAAGCGTTAACAACTTACCTTCACTCGGAGGGATTTCCACTCGATAACGATCCATTTCTTTCTTCATCTTCGTTTCTATCGCTTCTTTTATACGCAATAAATCACTTTCTTCAAAAGCACTAGTCATTAAGAAATCACTTTTCGGAAACGGAATAAAGTTTTGATGTAATTCATCTTTTTTATTATATAACGTAATAACAGGAATATGGTTAATTTCAAGTTCTGATAATAATCTTTTTACTGTTTTTTCATGCCCTATGTAGTTAGGATCCGCGGAATCAACTACATGTAAAATGACATCTGCTTCCCCCGCTTCTTCCAGTGTTGAACGAAAAGCAGCGATTAATGAAGTAGGTAAATCTTGTATAAAACCAACAGTATCAGTTAGTAATACTGTATAACCAGAAGGTAACGGCATCTTCCTTGTCGTTGGGTCTAATGTTGCAAACAGAAGGTTTTCTTCAAACGTATCAGCTTCCGTTAATCTATTAAACAGTGTCGATTTCCCTGCATTTGTATACCCTATTAATGACACTTGAAATACTTTATTATCTTTTCTTCTCTCACGATATCTTTTTCGATGTTCCACAACAACTGCAAGTTGTTTCTTTATTTCATCAATACGCGATCGAATATGACGACGATCCGTCTCTAATTTCGTCTCACCCGGTCCTCTTGTTCCAATACCACCACCAAGACGCGATAAGGACAATCCTTGCCCCATAAGACGCGGCATTGTATATTGCAACTGAGCTAATTCTACTTGAAGCTTACCTTCCCTCGACTTCGCACGTTGCGCAAAAATATCCAGTATTAGTTGCGTTCGATCAATTACTCTCGCATCTAATACTGAGGATAAATTCCGAATTTGACTCGGCGTTAATTCATTATTAAATACAATAACATCCGGCTCTAACTCTTCAGTTAACATTGTAAGCTCTTCTAATTTCCCTTTACCTATGTAAGTTGCCGGATGAAACTTTGGTCGTTTTTGCGTTGTTGACACTAACAATTCTGCTCGTGCAGTCTTCGCTAGTAATGCAAGCTCTTTCATGGAATGCATAAATTTTTCATCATCATCTTGTGGCAATTGACAGCCTACTAATATGACTTTTTCTTTTTCTTCCATCAAATATGTTCACTCATCCTTTTCGAAATTTAAACCTTCTAATATAATAGCAGAGGAAGCACATTTCATCTAGTTAGCGGGGGAGAAAATTCATGGCATGGGAGATTTTTAGCATCATAGGCACAATCGCTTTCGCACTAAGCGGAGCCATTGTTGCAATGGAAGAGGATTATGATATTTTCGGGGTGTATATTTTAGGAATGGCAACCGCATTTGGGGGAGGTGCCCTTCGTAATTTATTAATCGGTTATCCGATTGTCGCGTTTTGGCAACAAGACATGTTATTCCAAATCGCACTTTTATCAATGACTATTATTTTTCTTTTTCCAAATAAGTTAATTAGACATTGGAAAAAGTGGGAAAATATCACTGACGCTATCGGCTTATCGGCATTTGCTGTACAAGGAGCATTATATGCCCAAAAATTAAATTTACCAATTAGCGCCACAATTGTAGCAGCTGTTTTAACTGGTATCGGCGGCGGTATCATTCGCGATCTTTTAGCCCGCAGAAAACCTCTCGTTCTTCGAGCTGAAGTATATGCCTTTTGGACAATTTTAGCAGGTTTCTTAATTGGAGCTCAAATTATTGTTAGCGATTGGGCTCTTTACATTCTATTCATTTTAATTGTTTGCTTCCGCATGGTTTCTATTCATTACAAATGGCATTTACCGCACAGACGTATCGAAACGAAAGAACGTTCAATGCATAAATAGCAATCTAACCTCTTTACATATCGTAAAGAGGTTTTTCTTTTCTAACGATTTTTTCTTTATATAATGTTTATACTAATTTTTAAAGTGAGGTGAATACAAATGACAAACCACGTTAATAAAGGAGCTCAAAAAAGCTCAGTAAATCAATTTGGACACGATCCTAATTCAGCACACGAAAAGAGCGCTAAAATGGAACACTTCCATAAAACACACCAAGAAAAAGCAAAAAAAGAGTAAACGAACTTATACACAAAAATTGACGCACAGTTTATGTACTGTGCGTCTCCTCTTCGAGCATCAAATCCATACTCGATATTCCAATTAAATCATTTTTATCATACGCATCTTCTTGCAACAACCGCATCGCCTGTGTACGAATTGATTTTTCAACAATATTCCGTACATATCGCCCATTACTAAACGATGTAATTTGCGACGAATACTTCACCGCATGTAAATGATCCCTAAATTTCCATTCAGCTTCTTTTGATAACTGATATTCACGATCTTCATACATTCTCTTCCCAATTTCCAATAGCTGATTTACCGAGTAATCCGCAAACTCAATAATAAATGGAAAACGAGATTGAAGCCCTGGATTTAATGAAAGAAAGTGATTCATCTCTCTTGAATATCCAGCTAAAATCAATACAAAACCATGTTGTTTATCTTCCATATGTTTTACAAGCGTATCAATTGCTTCTTTTCCAAAGTCCTTCTCTCCTCCTCGAGCTAAAGAATACGCCTCATCAATAAACAAAATACCTCCCATTGCTTTTTTTATTAAATCTCTTGTTTTTTGGGCTGTATGGCCGATGTACTCTCCTACAAGATCAGCACGTTCAGCTTCAACCAAGTGACCTTTCGATAGAATATTCATCTCAAACAGCAATTTTCCTATCATTCTAGCAACAGTTGTCTTCCCTGTACCTGGATTCCCTTTAAACAGCATATGAAGTACTTGCTTCTCTGACTTCAATCCCTTTTCTTGTCTTTTTTTATTCACATAAATCCAAGCATATATTTCTTTTATTATCTTTTTTATATCCTCCATCCCAACAAGCTTCCCCATCTCTTCTTCAATTCTCTGCAGCATTTCATGTTTAATTGCAGTTTCATTTGAAATTACCGTTTTATTTTCTGCGGCTGGCAAAGAAATTTTCTTTCGATGGTTTAACACAATATTAATTTGATTGTTGTTTTTCTTTCGCATCGATTGTTCCATACAATCACCTCATTTTATCCACTCACCAAATATTATTATTCCTGTCCCCCTTGTAAATGCCTATTTTCAGAAAAGTTTGCTATAATATAAGAAATAATTAAGGTGGTGGGACTATGGAGACAACGGAATTCCATGATACAATACAAGCCTTTTCTATTTTTTTATTGAATAAAGGCCGAAAACCCTCAACTATTAAACGTTATGTTTATGACATTGAAGACTTCGGACATTGGTTAGAAAAAAACAAAAAGCTCCCTTCCAGTAATATATGGGCTACACTTTGTACAAAAGACTACGAAGATTACTTTTCCGATTTAAAAACAAATCGACATTACTCAGAAAAAACGATGCATCGTGTATTTATTGTACTAAATAGAATGCATCATTTTCTAAACATTCCTAATCCATTGAAGAATATGGAAATATCTATTCAACCAGACCGTACACTTCGTAACGAAGATTTCATTTCACCTGATGAAGAAAAAAGGTTAAAGTATATAGTCACTTCATTAGAAGGACTTTCAGAAAAACAACTTCCTGTGCGCCCCTTATTAATGGATCGCAATATTGCTATTTTAAATCTATTGATTGACTACGGTTTATCCTTACAGGAACTTACAGCATTAACAATGCATCACGTTCACTTTGAAACTAATACATTATCAATCCCAGCAACCGCAGGTGTAGAAAGAACAATTACATTAGCAAAAGAAGACAAAAAACAACTATATAATTATTACAAAAGCATCCCAGAACCAGTTCGTCCTAAATACCATAGTGATGATCCATTATTTGTCGCATTCGATTTTAACCGTGGAACATACAGGTGGGTATATGAAAATGATGCACCAAAGGCATTAACGGAAATTGCTATACAAAAAATGATTCGCCTCGAAGTGGCTAGAGCCAATTTACGTAAAGGAATTTCCGGACAACATTTTCGTAACACCTATATTTTAAACTTAATAAAAAAAGAAACTCCTGAATCAGAAATTATAAAACTCGCTGGATTCAAATCAAAAATTTCCTTAAAGCGATATTATCAATACGCAGAAAATAGAAAAAACGCCTTATTGTAAGGCGTTTTTTCTATTTTTTCTTTAAACAAACGATTTTACTATGACCATTTAACTAATTTCTGCATCTACTATGATGAGTTTCGTTCACATTTTCGTGAGAAAGGAGAGATTTAATGTCTCGTTATAACGACAATCAAAACAAATTCTCCAAACCATGCTTTCCAAGTAGCGCCGGACGAATCCCGAATACTCCATCAATCCCAATTACTAAAGCTCAACTTAGAACATTTCGTGCGATTATTATTGATTTAACAAAAATAATCCCAAAACTTTTCGCAAATCCATCTCCCCAAAATATTGAAGACCTAATCGATACATTGAACCTACTGAGTAAATTTATTTGTTCACTAGACGCTACTTCCTCCCTGAAAGCACAAGGGTTAGCTATTATTAAAAACTTAATAACTATATTAAGAAATCCAACCTTTGTAGCAAGCGCTGTATTTATTGAGCTTCAAAATCTCATTAACTATTTACTATACATTACAAAATTATTCCGAATTGACCCTTGCACACTTCAAGAGCTCCTTAAATTAATAGCAGCATTACAAACTGCTCTAGTTAATTCTGCTTCGTTCATTCAAGGACCTACCGGACCTACTGGACCAGCAGGCGCTACTGGTGCCACTGGGCCTCGAGGTAACACGGGCGCTACCGGCGCTACTGGGCCTCGAGGTAACACGGGCGCTACCGGCGCTACTGGGCCTCGAGGTAACACGGGCGCTACTGGCGCTACCGGTGCCACTGGACCTCGAGGTAACACGGGCGCTACTGGCGCTACTGGACCTCAAGGTAACACGGGCGCTACTGGTGCCACTGGACCTCAAGGTAACACGGGCGCTACTGGTGCCACTGGACCTCAAGGTAACACGGGCGCTACTGGCGCTACCGGTGCCACTGGGCCTCGAGGTAACACGGGCGCTACTGGCGCTACCGGTGCCACTGGGCCTCGAGGTAATACGGGCGCTACTGGTGCCACTGGACCTCAAGGTAACACGGGCGCTACTGGCGCTACCGGTGCCACTGGGCCTCGAGGTAACACGGGCGCTACTGGCGCTACCGGTGCCACT